>NZ_JBAKFM010000010.1:0-1018 GCF_040838495.1 Spiribacter pallidus
CACCGCGCGGGTGGAGTGGTAGGCCGTGTCGTAGCGGCTGCGCGGCAACGGCCCGAGCAACTCGCGCTCGTGCGCGAAGCGGGCCGAGACGGACTCGCCAAGCTCCCTTAGCGTGCGCTGGTTTGCCACCGTCTGGCACCAGGTGGTGAGGTAGGCGTTGAGGTCATCGAAGCTGTCGAACGCCGGCTCACCGGCAAGGGCGTTGTCGCTGATGTAGCGCACCATCCGCTCGACCTTGCCCTTGGTCTTTGCCCGTCGCGGCCGGCAGGCCCGCGGTGTGAACCCATAGTGCGCTGCGAGCTGCCTAAAGCGTGGGTTAAAGCGCGGCCGGCCATCCTGCCAGTCGAGTACGGCTGAGGCCTGGTTATCGACCAACACGCTACCCGGGACACCGCCGAAGGCCTCGAGCGCAGCGACGATCACCTCGTAGGTATGGTTAGCATCCAGTGAGGGCATTCCCATGGCATGGAGATGGCGGGAGTAACCCAACACGTTCACCGCGATGTAGACCTTTTGGCGCACATCGCCGATCAGCAGCCATCGCTCGCACCAGTCATGCTGCATCTGCTGACCAGGCGGTGTCTCGTAGCGGACCACACCGGCGTCCGGGCGTAATGCACGCTTGGGGTGGATGTAGTCGCGCAACTGCGTGATGCCTCCGGTATAACCAGCCTTGCGTATCTCGCGCAGGATCACCGCAGCGTTCCAGATCCCATCACGGAGCATCCCGTCGATCTGATCGGTGAACGGGTCCAACTTCCGCGGCCGTCGCTTCGGGCGCTTGGGTGGTTCACTGCCGCGCTTAAGTGCCCGACTCACGGTCTTGGGCGTCACCCCAAGCTCGGCGGCAATGTCTTTAACGTATACGCCCTGTCTGTATCTCTCGGTTATCATTAAATAGTCCTCTCGGGTCATCATCCCCAGTCTCCAAGCGGCTAAACTTGCAAGACCGAGGATCGTTGGTCCGAGGGGACATCTCAAACCGGTGTTTTGGGGACTCTAGCGGACGGTGCCAACA
>NZ_JBAKFM010000011.1:0-802 GCF_040838495.1 Spiribacter pallidus
GATGCCACCGGCGCCACCGGTGGTGGTGATGTGCTCATTGGCGGTGACTGGCAGGGGGGTGATCACGCGGAGTACCGGGTGTTCAACGACCCGGAGGCGCTGCGCGAGGCGGTGAGTGTGGACATGGCCGCGGGGGCGCGGATTGACGCCAGCGCCACCGAGCGCGGTGATGGCGGCACGGTGGTGTTGTGGAGTGATATCAAGAATCCGTCCTCGGTGACTGATGTGCGTGGCACTATCCTGGCCCGCGGCGGGTCGTCAGGGGGTGATGGTGGGCTCATCGAGACCTCGGGGCATGAGCTTTTCACCGAGGGTGCGGTGGTGCGCGCGGATGCTCCGCTGGGTGAGGCGGGTTTGTGGTTGCTTGACCCGGAGTTCTCGCTGATCACCCAGAGTGTGGCGGATGGGTTTGCCGATACGCTGAACACGGGCACCAATGTCACCAATCTGGTGGCGGGGGACATGGTCTGGGCGAGCGGTGTGGTGCTGACGAAGTCGTCGGGCGGGGATGCCACGCTGACGCTGCGCACCACGGATGCCGGGGATATCATTTTTGAGTCTGGTGCGAAGATTGAGAGCGCTTCGGGTGCGCTCAATGTGGTGCTGGATGCGGATGGGCGCATTGACATTGCCTCGGGGGTGAGCTTTATCACCAACGGTGGCTACACGCGGTTCCGCGCGGCGGGCAACGACGCCGAGGACGATAGCGAGGAGGAAGCCTCCGAAGAGAAAGACACCGAGGAGAAATCCGAAGGCGATACCAAGGAGGAGTCCGACAGCGGCTCGAAAGACAGCAGCGAGG
>NZ_JBAKFM010000001.1:0-140677 GCF_040838495.1 Spiribacter pallidus
CCATGTCCACACTCACCGCCTCGCGCAGCGCCTCCGGGTCGTTGAACACCCGGTACTCCGCGTGATCACCCCCCTGCCAGTCACCGCCAATGAGCACATCACCACCACCGGTGGCGCCGGTGGCATCGATCCTTGCGGTATGGGCGAGCGCGATATGGCGGCCTTGAACGGTGACACGTCCTCCAGCCCCATGGGCCGAGGAGACATCCAGTCGCCCGGTTACCGAGGCTTTACCGTGCGGGCCGGCATCGAGGGCGATCTCGCGGGCCTCCATCTCGCCGCCTGCCAGCAAACGGAATGCGCCATCCGCGGAGACCTCCAGTTCATCCGCCCCGGCTTCGCCCCCAGCAACCATACGACTCTCAAGCGCCCGAGCTGTAGCGGCGGTCATAACGACTTCGCCGTTGCCCGCGCGAATCGCCTGATTATCCGCCTCCATTGCCTCCAGCGTCTCGTCATCGATCATCACCGATAGACCATCGTCGAAGGACAGCGTCATCTGATCGCCCGCGGCCAATGCCACCGTGCCGGCACGCGCCTTGATACGCCCATGGTTAGCAACCCGGCGCCCCAGTAATGCGACGTTGGATGCCTCGATCCGGCCGTGGTTGACTACCGGACCCCCGTCGCCGACGAAGCGGTACTCGCCGGCGAGGAAATCGGTGTCACTGATCGATAGCGTTGAGGCCACCAGTCCACCCACGTCCACCCGGCTTCCGGCGCCAAAATAGATCCCCGACGGATTGACCAGAAACACCTTGCCATTGGCCCGTAGCGAGCCATGAATCTCGCTGAGGCTGGAGCCTGTCACCCGGTTGAGCGCAACGGCGTCAACACTCGACTGATCAAACCGGACCCGCCCATTGGCATCGATGGAAAAGGACTGCCAATCAATAATCGCCCGGTCTGAACCCTGACGAATCCGAAGCTCGCTCGCGGTCCGGTTCGCCGTGACTTCGCCGGCCCTCACACTCATGCCCTCAGGCAAGGCACGGGCATCCAGCGCTGCGGCAATGGCAAGCGCGCCGAGTAAGGGAGATACCCGCGCCGCCAGGCCACGATTGGCTCGTTGATATTTCAAAACCTGGCCTCCGCCGAGACCCAGCCCTGCCATGCGTCCCGGTCCTGGCCACCGGTGACGCGACGGGCAATGCTGCCATCGAGCGTTACCCGCTGACTGATGCGAACAATACCGCCAAGCCCGACGCCGGCAAGATCGGTGGTTTGCTCCGCCGGCTCCGCATCGGCTGGAGCGCGCACCCAGCCGTGGTCATAGAACCCATAAAGGTTGACGAGTGCATTGAGCCGTTCGCGCCACTCCAGTGACAGCGTCAGGCCGTCGTCACCGCTTACCTCGGAGACCGGAAAGGCCCGCACGGAACCAACCCCACCGAGGCTGTAGTTCTCGGCTGAAGGCAGATTAGAGGGGCTGAACTGGCCATCGAGCGAAATCCGCAGGCTCGCACCCTGCCCCAGCATACCGGCCCGACGCTGGACCCTCAGCAGCGACCAACGCGCCAACTCGAACCCGCCACCGGTCAATGCGCGACGCTCGGGCGAGCCGATGTCAAAATCGACACGACCGCCACGCAGCGCAAGTCGGCCATAGGTGATGCCACCTCCCAGCAGTGTGTCACGTCGATCCGCCTCGACAGCGATGCTGAAGCTGTCAATGTCGCGGCGTTCCTGGATCGCTGCCTGCGCCCGGTCTTCATAACGCGACCGTGCGATCGAGGCGTCCAGGTAGAGACTGCCACTCGCACCGCGCAACACCGGATAACGCAGGCCGGCCTCGGCGCGGCTTACATCCCCCTCGACACCGAGGGCGGAGAATGCATCGACGAGCTCATAATCAAGCCGGGAACCGGCCAACTGCAGGCGCATACCGTTATAACCCACGGGGATCGCCCCCTGGAGTCGGAGGTAGCCGGTACCTTCGCTTCCCAATCCCGTCAATGACCATTGATCGCCGCGCCCGAGCGGCGAATCAAGGCCGGTTCTGACAACCGCTCGCGCCTCACCGGTACTGTCGCTGCCCGCATTGTCGGTCGTGAGCCGACCACTGAACACGGGCGTTGATGCAACGGACACGGTGACATCGGTGAGGCCGGTATCGTCCCCCGGGGATAGGCGGACATCCGCTTCAATGCCCGGCAGATCGTTCAAAAGCCGTTCACTACGCTCCAACCGGTCGATGCGGAAAAACCGCTCCCGGGCGAATGCGCGATCGATGAACTCCCTCGGCAGATCAGGTGTTATACGGCTTGAACCCGGCGCTGGGAGGATCTCAATGGTGCGCTCACCCGGTTGGCCTTCAATGACACGGATGAGAAGCGCCCCATCATCCACGGTCTGCTCCGGCAGAAAGACCCGGACGAGATAGCCATTGCGGCGATAAAAATCCCGTATCCGGGCCACCATGCCCTGAATATCGGCGAGCGTCAGTGGGTCATCGAGCTGGGGGTCCAGAAGCTCGGTGAGTACGCCGTCACTGAAAAGCGTGTTGCCGGCAATCTCGATGGCCCTGACACGCACGGGCTGGCGGGCGATCCGCCGGTCGTCCTCGCGCTTTTGCCGTTGCTCGGGTGCCGGCAGACGCTCATCCAGCGGGCGGGGTCGGTCGAGCTCGCGCAGGATGCTGCCACCATCCTGTTGCGCGACGGCCGAAGCGGCCATCGCAAAGCACGCGAGCCAGAGACACACGCCACTGATAGCTGGACGAAATCGGGGCATCGCAAGACTGACATAAGACATATCCATGCACAGCATGGCATGGCCCGACCGCGGAACCTGTCAAAACATTACGTCGGTGGGCGCACCCCGGATATCTTCTCTAGAGCGCCGATACCCCGGTGGAATGATGCCGGACTGATTAGATGATTAGGTGTCCGGATCGTTGTAATTAGCCGTATCCATGACTTGGACCTCGATGGTGCCTGAATAGCCACCCATTGACTTCGCATTAATGTCTCCTGGAATATCCAGCCTCCCACCGATCTGAATGGTGAATTTTTTTCCTCCATCATCAGTCCCTACTATGGTGGTCTCTACCACCGTTTCTGTTAGTTCTGCCTCCCCCTCAAGATCATTGACCGTCAGGGCCGCTCCGCCATAAAGGGGTGTTGATAAGCCGTCTACAGCTGCACCTTCGAGGGTCACGCTGTCCGCGGCGAAATCAAGGATGACAGACCTGTTTCCATCAAACACATGGGTCCCGGATACCGTGCACTGGCCAGGGGCGGAACCATTCGCGACCAGCGCGCCTGAATCCGTGGCCACACTGCCGTCTGGCCCCACCACAACCGAACCGCCATCAAAGCTTTGTACGTCCACGGCCACCACGCCAAAAAACAATGCGGTATCGCACGTCAGCGTGAGCGCCTGCTTGAGGCCAGCCACTACAGCAAGATCACTGCTGGCCGTTCCGGCGTTCGCACTCCCACTAACGCCGCCCGCAACCGATAAACAGCAACCCAGCAGGAGACGTTGCGTCTTGCTTGTCACGTACAACCACCGGCCAATCGCCCTTGAGCTTTTTAGTATGACGGACTTGGACGCCTGATCCTTAAAACCCCTTACAGCTTTTGAGGCGGCTATAAGCCATGATGAAAGAGGGAATTGATCGGAGAGGGAATTTGGTCGGGGTGAGAGGATTCGAACCTCCGACCACCTGCACCCCATTTCCCCACGAAAAAATCATATGTTCCTGATTTTATTACTTTATTAAAAATTTCCGTACGTATCTTCGTTACAAACGGGTGCATTAAAAATCAATCACTTACACATGGGTTTTCCCACAGATCACGCCCTGCTCTAGCGATCGGGCTGTTGCCACAGATGACCGGTGACTAGATGTCCAGTCTCACGAGGTTGTCCCCGGATAGTCCGAGGGTGCTGATCGGTATCTTGAGGTTGAGACTACCGTGCTGGCGATACCAGTTGTAGTCATGTATCTAACGCGGCAGGTGCTGCCCTCGCTCGGTAAAGTTTGTACAGGCGAAGGCATAGGTCCATTCGCGCAGCGCCGTCTGGATGAAGCGTTCGGCTTTTCCGTTGGTGCGCGGCGTGTAAGGCCGAGTAGACCGGTGCCGGATGCCCAGGCAGCGGCACATCGCGGCAAACTTCTTCGAGCGGTAGCAAGAGCCGTTGTCGGTCAGCATGCGCCGGATCGTGACGCCGAGCGATCGGTAATAGCGCACGGCCGCCAATAGGTGGTCGACTGCGGCATCGGCGGTCTCTGAGTCCTGGATCTTGCTGTGGGCAATGCGCGAGCAGTCATCGATCGCCACGTGCACATACTCCCAGCCAGCGCCGCGGGATGTGCCGACGCGGCGTCCAGTGATGCGGTGGCCTACATGCTCAAAGCGGCCGAGCTTTTTGATGTCCAGATGGAGCAGGTCGCCGGGGTTCTCATGTTGACAGCGCTGCGGCGGTGGTTTGACCTCCAGTGCATTCAGGCGATTGAGTCCATTGCGCTGAAGGATCCTGCACACGGTTGCCCGGGAGATGCCCATATTCATGGCGATGCGATCCATGGTCCAGCGCCGCCGGCGCCTCGCAATGACCTGTCGAACAATCCGCTTCGATGCCCGGCGTGGCTGACACTTCGGGCGTGAAGATCTTTGGTATAGCCCATTGTGACCGTACCGGCGGTAGCGTTGCGTCCAGCGCTGAACCGTCTTTGCGTCAACATGGAAGAGCGCTGCTGCCTTGCGATAGCTCAGCCCTTGGTCGATGACGGCACGAACCATCTCCGGGCTCGACCTCTAGGCGTCAGCGCGGCAATGTGGTGACTATCCATGGGAGTCTCCTTCATTGGGTTGCCAAGTCCGCAAACTCAGCATCCCTAAGAGCTCGCCGGTGGACAAACTATTGAGAGATCACGCCTAGGTAACCTCGACACTCACCTTCTTTAACTCCAGCGGCTGCGTGGGAATAGCCAATCATCGCAGAACCGCCCCGCGCCAGATGCAACCCGTCACCCCAGACCCTGAGACTTGACTGCAGCGCGAGCAGGGATCACCTTACAACCGTTGGCGAAGGGCGCAGAGAAAGGGAGAGCTCGCGATGTCGCTAGACGACGCAATACAGCAGATCAGAGAAGATAAAGACGTAGCAGACGCGGCCAAGACACTTTTGTATGCGAACGTGACAGAAATTGAGGCGGCCGCCTCCCGCCATTCTATTGAAGCAGACTACCTCATCGAATCAGCCCTAGAAACGGCCGAACGGCATCTGTCTGAATCAAGCGACCTCCTCGAAAGGGTGAACGACCACTGGCTCAAGTGTGACAACCTCGCCGGTGCCACCCCGTATGAAGTCATTGTGCGTGCCGCCGAGTTTCTTGCTACCGCTCTCCAAACCCAACCGCTATCCGAAGCAAAGCTGAGGGAGCTGGCTGAATCATCGGACTGGCAAGACCGAGTAGTCGCTGGCTGGGTAGTTCGAGATCGCGAGGATCAAGTCGCAAAAGATATAGCGAGGATATTAGCGACGGATAAGTTTATTGATGACAACGGCTTTTTCCTTGTGCGCGAGGCAGTGGGGGTATACGACTAGGTAGCGGCACTTTATACATGGCGTGACCTATCGGATCGCTGTAATTGCACATATTGCGACAAACTAAGACATCCTTGATCCAAGCAGCGTCAACCGAATCCAAGGGTACCGAAGTCCAGTCCTATACAGCCCCGAGAACCGATGGAGCCTGCGGTTGGTCTTACGAAAACCCTGATAGATTATCTCATCAAGGAGCATGACAAGATGGCATTCGAATGGCCCAAGATACACAAGTACGAAGAGAACTTCGAAAACGAAATCAGGGACATTGTTAAAGAGCAGGTATTATCCTATTACGGCAAGGACGTCGTAGCTGATTTAACAAGCGAACAAATTGAAGAAATAAGGGACTTCTCCGAGAACCGACTCAACCCATACAGTGTATTGGTTGTCGGTTTTTCCGAGCTCATAGCGGAGTGGGAGGACCAGGAGTACAACTAGCAGTATATTTTATTCAGCTAGATCCGAGTGCATTGATAGCTAACAGGAGCCACCTATCGGATCATGATTAGCGGGGAAACACCGAATGGACCAAGACGATATTGTGGACAAGCTGGTTGCTGAGAACCGCAAAGATCCTCGAAACAAGATAATTATCGATGGCGAAGACTTGAGCGCTTTCGCCTCGGACGAATTGGATAGTGCGGTTACCGTGCTCCTGCTCTCGCGGGCAATCGCGGCCTATCGAAGCGGGTCTCCTAGCGACGAACACCAGGCTGTAGTCGATGCCGCAACGGCCCTATGCCACCAAGTTGCCGATCGTGTCTGGGGCGAGTGCATCGACACCGAAGAGGACGAGTGGCAAGAGATCAATATTTCAACGGACTGGATTACTGGCCCGGAGCAAGAGGATACCGAGCTCAGAGTTGTAGTAAGACAGATCTAGCCGCGGCTCAAATCCACAGGGTGGCAGCGTCAATAGCTAGCGCTTCCACATCCACCTAACCACCTCCGGTCAGAGTTAAGCCATGTAGCCTGGGACATCGAAACGCCAACAAGAAGATACCCCATCATTGGCTCGGGGGCCTAAAAGAGAAGGCGTTTCACCTCATCCGGCATGATGATGGGATAACTCCTGCAAACTATAGCCGCCTTCTTCCCGTAGATAGCGCTCTAAGCCAGAGAGATCGGCATTCACAAAACTGTCTTCCGAGACCTCATAGGGCTTATCCATTGCGTTGACGATAATAGACATGCCCCCGATGGCGTAAATGGCGAGGATCGTTGCGATGAGGCCTGTGACACCAGGCATCGTTGCCATAAGGACAAAAATGTAAATTCCCGACAAGCGTACTAAAAGGGTTGTGTATACCCTTGGTGTGCGTGTTCGCACTCGATGCAAGACATACAAGGCATCTCTCTGCATCGCATTGTAAATCGGTGCGGGGATCACCCCACCCGCCTCTTCACGGAGTTCCTTATTCCAGTGGCTGAAGCCCTGGTCCTCGCCTCCGCTAACAATGATCTCATGGATTTCCTTTAGCCATTTAAGCAGAAGACGGGAATCGGCGTAGGCGCGGGCCGCCTCTACGGAACCCGTCAGTGACTGGATTGCTTGGTCAAACCCGTAAATCCGGCTATGGACTGTCGCTAGACGACTAGAAAGGAGGATGCCGATTGCGAAGCCTACAACAGTTATAATCGTCTCTAAGCCAGTGATGCGCGGCCAATATCCTATCCCCTCAAGGAACAGCATTCCCGTCTTGAGCGCGATTGCGCTCGCGAATAGGGGCGCTAGACGGCTGAGGACTGCCAGATGCTCTCGATTCCCGCGCTTCGCATGCTTTAGCAGCGCTGCGGCCTTCACCAGCCGCAGAAGCCTGAGAACTCGCACCCATAGAAGACTCACCAAAGATATAGGGAATATCAGGCTTGCCCATGCGGGGATTAGAACGACCAGGTCGATGATGCCTTGCCATGTAAATAGATACTCCCTCGGGCGCGGGCGGCAGATAAGGCGCAAAAGTAGCTCTAGGGTGAAAAACGTAATCAGGAAAACGTTACTTGCCCGGAAAAACCACTGGTTGTCCGCATACGTGTCGGAGTATTGGGACAACACAGCCAGTTCAACGGTGGTCGACAGGATCGCGGCGATGATGAGCCAATAGACGATCCACTGCCCGCGGGTCCTCGGCTCAAACAAAGCATGATCCAACCACCGGCGCGCCATCCTAGCCCTCCTTTCCCGTCCCGTTTGATGCCGCATCAACCGTATCCGGCTTACCACACGCTGTAAATAAATATGGCCCCTTGGCCAAGACTTTAATCAACGGATAGAGGGCCGGTAACTGGCACCGCAACGAATACCTCCTGCATCCTATGGCGAACCTTTCCAGATGTGCCTGAAGCTATGGGTCAGGGCCCTTCTTCTGGTGCAAGCCGGATCATCCACTCGCTGAGCTGCCCATCTGGAATTTCGGCCTTGTTGAGCATCTTCAGCAGTTCTTCCTGCCGGGGCTGCCCGAAAACCACACGATAGGCTGCAAGTTGACGCCGTAACTGACGGAAGGCCTCGACCTCTGTAGTGTAAGGAAGTGTTGGAACATGGCGCTCGACTTTGCTCTGGCCAGGCGCAACCCAGTATGGGACCAGGTCATCATGGCCCGCTTCGCGAGCCGCACGGTCTGCCGTCGTGAACACCAGTCCCCATAGATCTGTACCCGGTTTCCATAGAGTGCGGGCTGCGTCTGCGTAGCCGCGAGCGACGTTCCGCCGAACCGCATGTCCCTTGTACCGATGAACGCGTCCCTCGCGTTGTTCGAGATCAACTGGGTTACCGGGTAGATTCCAGTGGATCACGCGGTGACACCAAGGATGGAAATCCAGCCCTTCCTGGCCCACTGAGGTGCTTGTGAGAACAAATGGCCGAAATGGACTGTTGAAGGCGCTACGCACCGCATCCTGCTTGATCACGCCCTGTTCGGTTCGGATATCAGCGAAGCGTTGCGCGAAGGTCGTACGGATTTGCAGCGTCTCGCCTGCCAGGCGTCCCTGATGGTCCGCCTCATAGAACCGCGCGTCCACGTGCGATCGCTGCGGCTCTATGGTCGCCACCAGCTCCTCGACACAGCGCCTCGTCACCTCCTCAGGCGGCTCACTTTCGGACCAGCCGAATTGCTCCCAGTAGAGGTGCCACGCTTCATCCAAAACAGCTTGTAGATTGCCGTCGACGGTATAGCGTAAGACGCGCCGCCAGTACGCGTTTTTCGTGGACTGTCGGTAGTCTCCATAGAGTTGGTCCAGCAGGCAGGTCACCGCCGGCCGATTGAAGAGCTTCCAAAACGCGTGCGCGATCTGAGTCGCACGGGCCCGTCGGTGTCGTTCTCCAAGCCCCACAGTGGCAAGCGTTCTCACCGCCAGCACACCTGGCGCCCCTAGCGCCACGTCGACCAAAAAATCCACAAGCCCTGCCGGCGGACGGCCCAACTCACCGGGATCCAAGTTAGCCAAGTCTTCCAGGTAATGCGGAAGGACCTCGGGCTCTGGTTTCCCGGTGTCCTGAGCGGACGCTTGTGCCCAGTATTGGAAAAAGTCTCTGAGCTCCGGTTCCAGAACGACAAGTGCCATATACTCCCAGCGCGAATCCTCCGGCTCTTCGCTCGCGGATTCCGCCGCCTCCGCCAGCATGGCCTCAATACGTCCACGCGCCCACGACCGGACATCGACACCCTCGGGGCTAGCCAGCGGATGAACTTCATCGGCAAATCGTAGGGACGGTGTCAGTAGCAGAAGCAGCCGGTGCCGGGACCGCGCAGCACCCTCTTGATCGGTGAGGCGCAAGCGCCGGCGCTCGCCCAGCTCCGAATATTTCGCAAGCGCACCCCCCACCATGCGCCGCTCCGCCTCGTAGCTGAGCACGCCACTAACCACATCGGGGACGAAGTTCCAGGCCGAGAAGAGCAGACTCTTCGTGCGGTCCTCCTGCCCCTCGAACGGGCCACCCAGCTCCCAGTACGGAAACGACGGCGGCATCCAAAGCAATCGCCACAGCCCCGTATCCAGAAGCTCTGAGATAAGGGCACGCAATTTCGGATTACCCGGCTCCATTTCCCGCCACCGGTATAGTTCAGCGCGTTCAAGAAATGCTTCCGGGTAGCTGCGCTGGACCGTGGTCAGTTTCTCGGGCTCGTTGAGTGCTGTCGTCTCTACATACTCGTTGACGCGGTACCCGCGCATGAAATGCGCCAGATACGGGCCCGCTTTCCAATAGACCATCGGATCTCTGGCACCCACCGCCCGAAACCAGGCGTCGTTGGCAAGATACTGCCGCACGTCCGCCGGATGGAGACGAAGTGAGGCAGAGATCTCTCGCATCATGCCGTCTTGATCCTCGCTGGCGGCTACCCGCTCAGTACGGGCCATGACGGTACGCAGGCTATTCTCCACGGCGTCTTTCGCAGCCCGCACCTCCGCATGGCCCCCGGCGAACGCAAGCTTTAACTGCTGATTAAATCGCGCGAGCTGACTGTCCAGTGTCCCCATCCGCTCCTCATCGAAGCGAAGCAAAAAATCCGTCGTCGCACGGAAATCCTCGTAGTGATCATCTGAATCCAGCTCTGCATCTGTCGTATAGAGCTTATAGGGGGTCGCGGAGAGAAGCAGCGTGCGCACCGGCTCGTTCTGCTGGTTAGTGGCCGTGAACAGATGGCTTGCGAGTTCCGTGGCTGGATCGTCGTAGTCAGTGTCTTGATTGATCAATGCCTTGAATCGCTGGAACTCATCCAGAATGACCAGATCTGGCTGCAGGGCTTCGACGCAGATTTTTGCGAGGCGTTGCCGAAGCTCCTTGATAAGCTGATTTCTGGCTTGACGGGCCTCGGCGCCATATTTCTCCAACGGCGTGAGAAACCAACGGTCGATCACCGTTTCGAGTCGTTCGAAGAGCGCACAATCATTAACTATCGCCGCCTGAAACCGCCGCCGAATTCCGGGCTCCAGAGGGAGAGGCGTATCTAACAGCTCGTTCCAGCGTTCGCGTCCGACTTGCCCCTGAAGCAGGTTCGCCAGCCCATCCTGGCGCGAGACTACATCAGCAAGGAGCCAGTAAAGCACACGCCGCTCTTTCTCCATTCCGCCGGAGTGTCCCATGTTGAACGAGGTGTTCGGGGTGAAACTGATGAAGTTCACACGCCCCTCGCCGAGTCCTCCCCCGCCCTCTCGTTGTGCCAGCTCGGTTACGAGCAAGGTCAGGCGAGTCGCCAGCGCAACGGACTGATCGGCGTCGGCCTGTACCCGTAGTTTGGGCAGGTTGGACCGGGCAATGCTCTGATTGCTGCAGACGTAAACTACATCGATGCGATCACTTCGATCCCACAAGTAATCAATCGCGCGCGCGATCACCCCCCGAGCAACCAGGGTCTTGCCGAGCCCAACCTCGTCGGCGACCAGAAAACGGCAGGTGCTATCACGCGCGGTGAACAAACGCCGGAATGCATGATCCACAGTGCGCCGCTGAAAGGGCTTCAGTGGACGTAGAATCGCCTCGACGTCCGGACGCTTCACCGCTGCGCCCTCCCTTCCAGCGCCTGAGTCACCGCCTGCAAGATGTCTTCCAGATCCTCTGGAACCACCTGCGCATCACCGGGGGCATCGGCGAGATCCTCGATCACGCTGCGCACAACCTCAACCCGCTCGGGGTCACGAGATGCTGCACGCAGAATGTCCTCCAGCAGGGTATCCGCATCGAATCCGCCACCCCGATCCTGGTTCTGCCCGCCCGAATCGCCCCCGACACCTGACCACTCAACTAACCCTTCAAGGCCACCCAACAGGGCGCGTAGGAACTGAAGGAACCGCTCAGGGGTGCTAATAACCATGCGCAGAACGCGATCAGAGCGTCCATCCGGCATGCCCTCGGTGGGCAGTTTCAAGACCAAGGTCAGATCAGCCACGTCTGCTGTCGTTGCGCGAAGCCGAAACGCAACAAATGTGGTCAATCGCTCCAATGGCAACTGCCATAACAGCCCTTGCTCCGGGCTCCTGGCCTGCTCCCGATTGAGGGTCACAGGCCAGTAATCCAATTGCACGGCGTTGGCCTCCGGTAGGGATCCCACCAGTTCCCAGCGCCAATCTTCCTCGCCCGGTGCGCAAAAGATGCCCAGGTCGCTATCCAAAAGCTTGTCACGAAGCTGCTGCAACGCCTTTTCGGCTTCGACGCAGATTGCATCGGCCGGCTCGACCTTTCGGGCTGCGTAGGGCGCGCATAGCTCCGCAAACCCCGCCTCCAGGAACCGGTCAATGCCGACGCCCTTGCCCTCGCTGTAGACTTTGCTACCACTGACCTCCGCCATGACCTCGACGTTGCGCCCGGCAAGGGCGGACCAAGTCAGGTTGGCGGACCCAACGAACCAGTACGCACGATGTCCGTGCTCCATAATAACGGCCTTCGCATGCAGGCCTGCCGGCCGCCCGGCGGTCTCGTCCTCGGCCTCCTCCGGCTCAGCTTCCCGCATCACCTGCAGGTCACGCCACTGCCGATGCACACTCTCGGGTAATGCATCGAGTGTCTCGGCGCGGCTAACCAGCATCCGTTCCTTCGCACCGCTCGCACTCAACGCCTGGAGGCCCTCAGAACCAACGAATGGTGCAATTGCAAGCACCCGCCTCGCCCTATCCATCGGTTGCCACACACGGTTGGTAAGCCCATCCCCAAGCCCCAGCGTGTGAAAAGTGAGCCCGCTGTCGAATCCCTCTGGCGCCGGAAAGCGCGTGTGATCCAGCTCATCACTCAGGTGTTGCAGCTCCGCGCCGAGTTCGGGCTGTAGCGACTCTGTTGCTAACGTCGGCAAGCGGCGGACCAGATCCGCGAGGGGTGCCGAGCTCGGCACCGCCTCTGACTCGCTCGGGCGCCCCTCGCTGACCAGAGCGACGTCCCAGGAGCGGTCAAAGGTAAGATTTCGTGACGCGATCGATACACGGATCACAGATCCTCCAGCATCCGAGGCGAACCGCACCACCCAGACCTTAGGATGGAATGCCCCGCCCCCCGGGGCACGCACGGGATGAACACTCGGTTCCAAGGCCGAGTAGAGTTCCCTGGCCAAGCGCGGAACCGAGATCCCTGTCTCATCAACGAAAACATGGACTCGATCCGTTTCTTCGCGAAGCGCCTGCAGGAGCAACAGCGGCTGCTCGAGCAGCGTATCCACAGCCTCGTCTGAATGCGCCAGCACCGCGAGCGGCAGTGCCAGCAACACCTCGAGATCCAAGCTATAGGTGGTCATCACCGCGCGATCCAGTGTGTAGCCGGGAGGAGGCCGCAGGATATCGGTGGCGACCTGACGTGTGTCGGGTGCAAGCATCAGTTCGCGAGTCCCTGATGGAGATCTATCAGCATCTGTCGTACTTGGGGCCAGCGAAAGTTCATCCGGCCGATCCCGACGTTGCCGCGCCAGTCCTCCAGACGGCTGTAATTGCACGTCCGAGCGCGACTTCCCTTTAACGCGCGTTCGCGTTTTTCGATCAACACACGAAGCTCGTTATTGTCGGCGACGCTGAGCGCACCATGTTGAGCGATCCCCGTGCACCACGCCTCAACGAATCGCTTGTGGCACGGTTTGACCGCAAACTCACGCCGGGCCGCCAAAGCCCAGAGAGCGTTCGGCTCGAACTGAGTGTCCTTGACGCGGTTTGCCCACTCGGCGAGACAATCGCGGTAATAATCCTCGGTTTGGTGAAGGTCCGTCCCCGACGGCATCCACTTCCATTCCCGCCGCATCTCTGCCAGCAACAGATTATAGAGGAGCGGCGCTCCCTCCATATAAAGAGAAAAGCGCTGAGCGAGGTCTACAACCTCAGTGATAGCCGGCGGCGCTTGCCATACCTTTGCTTCATCCCAAATCGCATCGTCGGAGTTCAGCCCCGCATTACCCTCTCCTGCGAGCCACGCGAGCAAACTGCCGCTCACGTTTTCCCGGATACGGCCTTGCAGGAATTGAGCTTCGTCGCGGGATAACTGAAAGTCCACCGAGTCAAGGAGATCCATCGGTGCATCAGGCAAACGGGGATGCCAGGTGGGCTCCCCCACCCACATCACTCCCGGGTCATCCGCACGGACCACCGGTTCCGAGCATGTGAGACTCTGGAAATGCCGGTGATACCAACTCTGACTTCGGCGTGGCGCGAACACCCCCCAGCGCACCAACGCAGCCCAGTAGACAGAGCTCGGCAACCTGGAGAGGGCTTGTCCGGCCTCAGACCCGATGACACCGGTACCGGCGTCGCCAGCTTTGAGCGCTTCGATCAAAGCGATCTCTCGAGCCCGAGCCTCGGCGGAGACATCTGTGATTCGCTGACAATCGCGCTCCATCGCCCGGTAGATCCAGGGGATGAACAGGACATAGCGAATCCGCGTATGCAACACGGATGTGCCCGGGAACAAGGTGTCGGACAGGAAATCCCGCAACGTCCCGAGCCCTAGCTCGTCAACTGTCCCCTGCCCGCGGAGACTATCGACGACCTGCATTACCTTGTCACGGTCAGGGGCGGTCAGGTCTATCCATGTGAGAAAAGCCGACGAGTTCGACATCACGACTAACAGTGCCCGTTATCCGTCATCATGAATCCTCTGCATGACCCCACTGAACGGTTTGAGGTCAGCCGCAAGCTAGCCGCTTGAGCAATAACGGACACGCAAAGCCAAATCAAACCCTTCGCATTTTAGTCCATCGAAGGGAACACCTAACGCTAAATAAACGGCTCAGCTACACCCACACAAACCCATCCCAATCGATCAACGCCTCCCCGTCCCAGCGGTACGCCGTTAACTTCCCTTCTGGCGCCGGCTCGGTAACGGTGTAATCCAGACAGGCCACACGGTCACTCATGGGCTCGGGGGTCCCGCCCAGCCAGTAGTGACCGACGAAGACAGGTTTTTCGTCGGTGTAGCCGGGTAGCACGTCACTAGGAACAGCCTCGTTCGGGAGCGTTTCGCGTGTCGCATCGTCCAGCATGGCAACCGAGCGATAGGTGCCTGCGCCCTCACTCCACCAACGGGTTCGAATATGCCGGCGCTCGTGGCCGTCTTTATCCAGAAAAAGCTCACCTGGCGGCAATGGAATTTCAAGGCCCTTCAACAGGGTCTCCGCGGCGTTGTAGGCATCGCTGCCCTTACGTGCGGCATCCGACCAGGCGTCCGCATGCAGGCACTGTCGGTGATCCAGCATGGGGGTCAGCGTCTTGAGAGACGCATCATGCCAGCAGGCATGGATCACACGCAGACCCTCGAGGTCGAGGTAGAGCGGCAGCGTCTTGAACCAGGCAACCATCTCTTCATGCAGGGCGCTGTCCTCGCCAACCTGCTCAAGGAAGGCCGCGTGCTGGTTGCGGTTTTTTTCGGTGTGGGGTCGCAGCCGCTTCCCGGGTTGTTCCGGGTGCGGCGTCTTAAAGGCGACGGCGTTGAATTCGTGATTGCCCATTACGGCAAGTGAGGTGCCACGGTCGATCATCGAGCGCACCAGGCGGTACGTCTCGATCTGCTCCGGGCCGCGGTCGATGAAGTCGCCAACGAAGATAGCCTGGCGATCCGGATGCTGCCATCCGTCAGCGTCCCGCTCGTAGCCCATGCGCTCGAGCAACTGTTCAAGGCGATTGGCATGTCCATGAATGTCGCCAATGATGTCGTACATGACCTGCTCCCTGGCCTTCCTCCACTGTCACGGTACTAATGGTTGACCTCAACCGCCACCCCAAGCTGCACCCGCTCTATTGAATTACCGACGTTAAACGGACACTCCGACAGCAGGGGTCGCAGGTCCTGTCTAGGCTGTCGCTATGAGCATGTTGATCGTGACTGAGACCCGTGAAATCTGGTCGTTTAGAGATTTTTGCCGCAGCGAGCACGCGAAGCCCATACGGCAGAAGGCGTACGGCACGAACCACGCCATGGACGACCTGAGCGCAAAGGAGGAGGTGGGGCGGTGGGTCACCTATTCGCGCCTGGACGGGGTGCCATGGTGCATCGCGATTGCATCGGATGGACGAGTGTCTTTCCTCGCCCACTGCGACGAATCAAGGAAAGCGGGTCATTACATCGACAGTCGCTACAGCACTCGGGCTAGCGTCATGGCGCTTGGCCGATTGCTCGGCGTTCTGCTCGCGATTCTTCGTCGGCGAAGGCCAGCGAGTTTGCCCGAGGTCTCCTTCGATCCTGAGAGTCCCGCCCTCGGTATGGTATTCCGGCATATGACTCAAAACCCTTGGATCTTGGACGCGTTCCGGCAAGAGGGGTTACACCTTGTCGGTGTGTCCGGCGAATCCATCCGATTCCGGCGACATCCCCGGCATAAAGACACCGAAGGTCGGTAACGTCACCAGCCTAAAGCCCCGTTTAATTCGTGTCAGATGTATCCGCAGACGCATTTATGCGCCACAAGTGTGTCACTGCTGAGTATCCAACATAGAGCGGATGCGTCGGTTCGCCGAGACGGGTCAGACCGAAGATATGTGGCTCGCACCGATTTCGGCGCAACATATCTCGCACTGTCAAACCACGGCCATTTAGCCGCCCGTTGTTCCCCCACGCGCAAACCAGTCCATCCGCTGTCTGGAGCGCCTCTCGAATGGTTTCGTCATTTTGCCGTCCAGTAGGGTGCTGAACCTTATAAAGATGGCGCGGATCGGTTGCTCTCATTCCGAACAGGTTAACCACGCGTATCGCCCCATAACCCCACCGCGCAGCAAAGCGAATGCAGCGGACCGTGGTTGCATCGTCCCGATCGGCATCCGCGGTCGACGGATTGAGGAGAATCCATAACAAGACTGGCCCCCTCAGTTCCCAGCGGCGCCATAGGTCGTAGCGGTAGGCCGCACATGGGCTCATTCGCGCAGCTCTTTCCATCGGCTATCTCCATGCCTTCAGTTCGGCGGCCTCCATGATTAAAGTCTTTTTATCCGAGACGAGATAAATGCGCAGTTCGCTGGCGGCTTTCAGCCAGTCGGCCGCCAGCCCGGTGTCCACCCAGTCCTGGAGTCGTTGGCGTGTCCCGGGACCCAGATCGTAGATCGTCACGCTCCAGTAGGTGGCCGGCCGAATGCACCGTCGGATCCGAATCCAGCCCGTCGTGACCAGATGCCGAATAACGGCGGCCCGCGCGCGGCCCTCGCAGCCGAAACGCTCGGCCTCGCCGTGCTCGGCATAGACAGCTCGTAACCACGACTCGGTGACGCCAAAGCGATCCGAGTCCGCAATGACGGCCGCGATGTGCGAGGTGCGAACGTCAAGGCACTCGCCATCCGGTGCGATCCAGTGGGCCGGGGTCAGCATCAATAGGTCACCGTTCCGTCGGGGTGGTGAACCTCCATCGGCACACCCACCTTGTCCGCATACGCCAGCGCCGAACGCGTACCGCGGGACTTGCCATCCCAGAAAGCAATGACGAGATCCGCCGACTCGACGATCTGTTTATTGCGAATGGGGCCGGCTCCCCGGCCGTAGCGATTCCAGTCGGCGCGGATGACGTCGATGGTCAGCCCGCGCTCCTGGGCCAGGCGCTCGGCGAGTGCATCGGCGCCCTTTGCACCGCCAGAGACAAGCACCGCGGGCAGATGGGGCGCCAGAACGGACTCAAGCCGTGCATAGTCATCAAAATCCCGGGAGCCGATCACGGCAATGCGTTTGAGCTCATGATCCGCCATCAGTCGAGCACCCAACCTGCTTCGATGACCGCATCCGCCGTATCGAAGGACTCCGCAGTGTCTGTTTCGCGCCGGGTGATCACGAACCGGCCCATGAGCAGCTCGTTAATCGGCATCAGTCCGTAGCCGCCATCGGAATTTTTGAAACTGACGTGTTCCATCGCTGGGACCGGCATATCCAGTCCATGGCTCTCGAGCGCCTGGCGCGTTTGATTTGTCAGGGTGTCAGACCATTGGATGGATGACATAGCGACTTCGACCTCTGCCGTGGACGCTTAACGTAATGCATGCTCCCGCCTTTGTCCGACAAACCTTGCCGCATTCGCGCATTACACGAGCGTTGCTACAGGCGATCACCGTCGGCCGTCGCCCCAACCATAGTTCTCTTACAACGCTGTACCGCAAGCACAACCCCTTCGGGGAGTTGGAGAACTATGAGCCCGGTATCGAGCTACTCGATGACACCGATGTTGATATGACAGCCTTCCAGTTGATGCGCGAGGTGAGCGAGCAAACCAATCGCGGGATCAGTCGGTCGCTTTGCGCGCGAATTGAAGCTAGATGCCGGCCTCAGCCCGCCAGGCTTGCATGATCATCACCATGGCAAGAGTATCGAGCTCGCAGTACTGCTTCAGACTCGCCTCGATGGCACCCCTT
Organism: Spiribacter pallidus; assembly: GCF_040838495.1. NCBI lineage: Bacteria > Pseudomonadati > Pseudomonadota > Gammaproteobacteria > Chromatiales > Ectothiorhodospiraceae > Spiribacter > Spiribacter pallidus. Next base: position 17,851 of record NZ_JBAKFM010000001.1, read on the forward strand.
ATCGAGGTGTTCATCGTGCCGGACTGTGCGCGCGTGTAGGCCATCATCGCCCCGGCACCATTACTGATGGACTCAAAGCGTTGGTAGTAACGGACTTCCGGGCTACCGCCGAGCAGCTCGTGGCTAAAAGTACTCTCGAGTAGCTTGTAAGGATCCTCCGGCGTCTCATCGCTATCTGGCACGCCCACCCACCAGCGTTTGTTCGAGAAGTTCCTGCTGGGCATTCGTCCAGTGCCATACACCGGCTCTGAATAGAGCGCGCGAAGCTGCTCCGAGTTCTTCATGACGGCGGGCAATAGCGGCTTGATGCTACTGCTGCCGCGAGTTTGAGGGTGGAAGTAGAAGTCCGCCGCCCAGCGGGCCTGATCTACCATATCCCGCTCGCCTCGCCGTGCGATTTCATTGCCGTTTCTCTCATGAGTGAGAGATTCAATGAAGGCCACCAGCTCATCGCGGTCGTCAGGTGGTGCATCCATCTCCAGCAACTGGGCGCGGACATTATTGAGGACTGTATTCTCGTAGCTCGTCCAACGAAGGACAGTACCGATTGACCCGAGAGCCTCTTTCAGATGCCGCAGCATGCGACTGTTTACATCCCCATCGACAGACAGGTCTAGGAACTCATCGGCATGCCGAACACTGCCATCGCGCTCCATGACATGCACCGAGTATTGGAAAATCTGAATATCCTGGGGCCGCCGTCCGGCGCGAAACGGCAAGGCGCTACGCGCCGCCTCGAAATCCAGGAAGTAGAGTGGCCAGTCGCAGCTCTCTAAAGCACTGGCAAACCCCACGCTGTCGAAGTAGTGATCTCCGCCGCCAGGCCAATCACCCGTCAACTGCATCCGCTGCCGATCGCCCCTGCCGAGCGCTCCTGTCAACCGATCAGGAAGGCTGATTTCATCAGGGTCGATGTCGGTCAGCCACTGGTACCCGGCCTCCAGCAACCCTTGCGAGCTGGTTACGCCGGCGGCTGCACGCCCGTAGAGTCCAAAAATGGTGTCCCCCCGATCGAAGCCATGGCTTTGTCCGGACCATTCAGCCCAGCACTCATGGAACCCGCTCTTACCCGTCGCTGAGGGCACGGGGGCATAGAACTCACAATCCGAGCAGTGAGACCCAACAGGTGCTGGCGTTATGGGCGTCTCGGCCGCTTGGATACGCGCAAGCCTCTCTGCAACGCCTGAGAAGTCATCCGTGATCCCCGGGATTTCAAGCAAGGCATCCAAAACGTGGTCCACCTGACGGTCCATCAGTATACGGCTGAGAAAGGACTCATCGAGCTGCTCAGCAGCCAGCCCCGCGACAGGATCAACCCGCGCACGAAAGTGACCACTACCTCCCCCTAGCTCATCGAAGTAAACCGGAAACCGCTGATGCAGAACGTCCTCCCGCGCTGGGACTGCCTTATCCGGCATCATTAGATAACAATGAATCTCCCATTCCGGATAAGCTTGGCGCACAACCCAATACTGGAACGCCAGGTCACGCACGTAGCTGAGGAAGCCAGCGTGGATACCGCCGGCCCGAGTCCATGACGTCGGGTTATCCCTCGGCTCGTCAGAGCGAGAGTCGAAAGATTTCGATTTGACCTCAACCAGCTCTATCCGATTTCCCTGCTTTCGCAGGATATCCACACGAACCAGGTAATCACCGTATGCAATCGTTGGCTCAAAGAGGGTCACCGAGTCTTGGGCGAGTGCTCGGGTGGTCCGGTCTATCTGCTCGTCTAGATCGCGATCCGTGATCTCGCGTGCAAGGTCACCGTCGGCCTGCATGAAAAGGTTTTGGGCCATAGCGCCTATCTGATGACCACCTTCTGCAAGCCCCTCGAGCATCGTGTTGTCTCGTCGCTGATCGACGTATACGCCCGGTCGGACCGCATAGAACAGCTTGCGAGGGCACTGTAAGCCAAGCGCAAACCGGGCTTTTGTCAGGTACTTGGGCATTGATGCGCTCCCAGCCGAGAAGACGCGGTTGACGTTGACAGCCTCACTGAGAGGATCGTGCTGATCCGTTAGCCACGCCGAACGGGACATGCACCATCGGGAGATTTCCGGCCGGCGAGTGCAGGTGACGCCTATTGTCATCAAAGAAGATATGCGGCCGCAGCGTCTCGAGTACGCGGTGTTTTTCGATACCGCCCAGGAGGAAGGTTTCGTTGGCGCTCACTCCCCAACTCTTCATCGTCGTGACTAGGCGATTATGCGTTGGCGCGCCGCGGGCGGTGACGATCGCCGTGCGCAGCATAGGTTGGTAGTTAGGATCCTCCGCTTCAGCCCGGGCCTCAAGTTGCTGCAGCATCGCAAGCTTGCGAAATAATGCTGCCAGCGGCCCCGGCTGATGGGGTTCGTGCACTCGCTCAACCTCGTACTGCTCGAATGCTTCCAACCCCTGCGGAAACATCGACTCGGACTCGTCATCGGCGATCACGCCATCAAAGTCAAAAGCGACGCGCAGCGCACCATCGTCTAGGTCATCCGCAACCTCAGAGTGCATGACAAGGCCCGCGGGATACCCCTCATCGGTAGCGCTAAGCACATCCGACTCGTTCGCGGTGAGGAAAAGCGCTGCCTGAAACGCCCCGATGTAGGGATAAGGCGAGTTCCCCTCCAGAAACGCAGCCCGTCGAATGTCGAGGCCATGGTGGTTGATGGATTCAAAGACTCGCTGCCCGGTCTCGACCGAGTTGCGCGACAGCAGGACTACCTCGACCGGCCGCTCTACCGGGAAACGCTGGTTGAAAGCGAGAAACCGTCGAATGAAGGGGAACGCGATCCCCTTGCCGAGCGGAGTGTGCAGATGGGCCTGCTGGAATTCTCGATAGGCCCGCCCGCCCCGTTCGCGGAACACCTCATCGGATTCTCTCAGGTCGAACAACGCGCTCGAGGCGATAGCCACCACGAGCCGTTCCTCAATCGGCTCCACCGTGCTTGGCACCAGCCCTGCCACTCCTTCCACCACCGATTCTGTCATAACCAATCCCTAGCAATCTCTTCAGATCCGAGAGTACAGTCTGTTTCACACCTGATGCCAACCAGGAAGGCAGTCATGACAAGCAATGTCAGAGCAGGAGGCATTGAGGAGCTCATCAAACCCGGCCGAGACACGACGAACCCCGATAGCCCGCCATGGGTCATTATTGATCTGGGGTTTTCAGGGAGTAGCAGAAGCTGTGGGATCACGATCAATGGGAGCAGGATACCGGATCCTCTAGAGGGGTATCGGTCCAGCAGCAGCACAGCGAAAACTCCCGGAGACAAGCATTACGGAATGCTCTGCCCGGCCATCGTAGAGTGGCTCAGCACGCGTTACAGCCCGGAAAAGCCCGGCGCTATCAACCTGATGATCGAAGCACCACTGTCGATGGCCTTTGCAAAGCGCAGTGCGTCCGGTGACAGGCTCCGGGGAGCACACCAGGGTAACCCGATTGCACGAATCCCGGATCAGCTCGAGGGCATCGACGCTTATGGTAGGGCTCAGGTCCAGCGGCGGCTTTGGTACACGCAACCAGCCTCTGGTCTGATGATTGGCAGTATTAGACTTTTACAGGAGCTCGCAACAGCATTAGACGGCTGGGATATCCGCCTCTTTGAGGGATTTGTCTCGTTCAAAAACGGTGACGAGCCTGGAAGCCACTGGCGGGACACCCTCGAGCTTTGGCGTGGACTACCAGAGTCCCCGAACCCCTTTGAACCACTGATTAATCCAATCGTCGATTCGCAGGTAGGTAAAGTTGAGAGTATTCTCGGCCTCGCGAACATGGGCCCCAGCAGCGATATCCCACCAATTCTGCGAGTGACTGGTGCGCCCGATAACAGGGTTACTGAGCGTTATGCCGCCCGACGGAATTGATTCAATCAAGTACTGTCCGTGATTGATCGCCGGTCAGTTTCCTCCAGAGCTGGCAGGCTAACGCCATAGGCTTGGTACTGGTCAAAGCGGGCCCCGTCATCTGCAAGCGATGATTCCTGCGCTGCCCACCTCCCATCGCGCTCCGGCTGTTCAATCAAGAGCGGGCCGGAAAGCCGCCTCAATCTCTTGCCGCCGGCCACATAGTCGACTCTTCCGGAGCAACCACTTAATCAGCAATAGCGATCGAAGTCTCGAACTGGACCATGTCGTCTCCGATAAATGACCCTTCGTAATCACCAATTAGATGTGAAATGACAATAGGCCAGTCGGCGTTACTCAACTCCTCGTTCTCCTTGAGAAGGCCTCCCCGCAAGAGCCATGTCCTCGCTGCGACCTCATCGGGTTCTACCCCACCACTGCGGAGGGTTTCGTTAAGCGTCGTTTCTGATCCATCGGTTGCTCAACCCGCCGACGCATTCTCGGGTTGTGGAATCGCTCAATATAATCAACGACATCACTTCGCGCTTCGGCCAGCGTTAAATAGCGACGACGGCGGACCCGGTCACGCTTGAGGAGACCGAAGAACCCCTCTGCCGCGGCGTTATCGCCACAATGGCCAACCGCGCTCATGCTGCAGATGACGTTATGGTCGCGCAGAAAAGCCTGGTATTCACCACTGGTGAACTGCGTCCCGCGGTCAGAGTGCAGGATCACCGGGCTGTTTTTCTCTCTTTGCCAGATCGCCATCAGGACCGCTTTGAGTACCAGTTGTCGGTCTTGCCTTGCACCCATCGACCAGCCGATGACTACGTTGTTGTAAAGATCGATAACCGCGGCCAGAAACAGCCAACCCTCGCCGGTGCGGATGTAGGTGATGTCGGTCACCCACCGCTCGTTGGGCGCTGCCGCGGTGAAGTCGCGCTCGAGATGATTACTCACTGCCATCGGCCGGCAGCCGGAGCGTTTGCGCGGCCACGCCCGACGTTGCGGGATGCCCTGCAACCCCTCGGCGGCCATCAGCCGGGCCACTCGATTGAGGCTGACAGACTCACCCTCATAGAAGAGCTCCTCATGCATACGGGGGGCTCCAAGAACACCGTGATGGTCTTCGTGAAGATCCCGCATACGCCGGCGCAGCCGCTGGTTCTCAGCAGCGCGCTGGCTTACCGGTCGTGTAAGCCAAGCATAGAAACCGCTTGGCGAGACCCCCAGACAGCGGCACATCAGTCGAATGGGATATTCACCGCGACAGCGCTGGATCACCTGGTACCGCCGGGTGACTCCCTGGCGAAGAACGCTGCCGCATCGCGCAAAAAATCCCGTTCCTTTTTCACCCGAGCAAGCTCTCGCCGTAGTCGGGCGACCTCTTCGTCTCGTGGCTGGCCCTTGCCGGGGAAAGCCCCCTTGCCACCGGTGTTGGATGCCCGGCACCAACGCTCCAGAACCGAGCGATGAATACCCAAGTCATGCGCAACGTCTTTGATCGTCACGTCAGGCCGGCTCGCGAGCTCGACCGCTTCCTCTTTGAACTCTCGACTGAACTGTCGTCTTTTCTGTGCCATCGGACACCTCCTGCTTCCCATGATGAAGCTTTTCAGATGTGTCCGAAGCAACGGGGTAGAACCCGATTGGACAACCGCACAGATCGCAGATCTACTTGGGCATGAGGATGAAAAGACGACTGAGGGGTATCTATCCGATCATCATCAGCAAGAGCGTTGGCACATTACGCCGCCTGCGACGAACCACTTAAAAAGCCTTTGAAAGGATATCGACGAGAGCCATACCGAGCGCACTGAACGCTTTGCGCGCTAAGGCGTTTTCCCAAAATTTTCCCACGCCGCCTTTCGCCGGAGACAGAAGCAACGTAAACATCTGAAGGTAAGGGGAAATTGGTCGGGGTGAGAGGATTCGAACCTCCGACCACCTGCACCCCATGCAGGTGCGCTACCAGGCTGCGCTACACCCCGAACTAAGGACGTGAGGATACAACAGCAGCGCCTTGACGCCAATCACCCTCGCCCTTCCGGGACACCCCGCCGACTAACGGCGCAGGCCGGCCAGGATCTCCTCGAGCTCGCTGCGGATTTGACGCAGGATCTGCTGGCGTTGGTTGGCGTCTTCGCGCGCGACCTCGCCCGAGAGCTGCTGTCGCGCACCGCCAATGGTAAAGCCCTGGTTGTAGAGCAGCGCCCGGATCTGACGGATCAGGATGACGTCCTGGCGCTGGTAATAGCGTCGATTGCCACGGCGTTTGACCGGATTGAGCTGCGGGAACTCCTGTTCCCAGTACCGTAGGACATGGGGCTTGACCGAGCAAAGCTCGCTGACCTCACCAATGGTGAAGTAGCGTTTGGCCGGAATCGGCGGCAGCTCGTCGTTACTGCTCGCGTCCAGCATAGCTCTCTACCCGGGTTTTCAGCTTCTGCCCTGGCCGAAAGGTGACAACCCGTCGCGCCGAGATGGGGATTTCCTCACCGGTTTTGGGGTTGCGACCGGGGCGCTGGTTTTTATCGCGCAGATCGAAGTTTCCGAATCCGGAGAGCTTGACCGCCGTGCCGCACTCAAGGGCATGCCGGATTTCCTCGAAAAACCCCTCGACAAGGTCTTTGGCCTCACGCTTGTTGAGGCCGACCTCTTCGAAGAGCCGCTCGGCCATATCCGCCTTGGTCAGCGCCATTCGTGCCCTACTCCCTCAACTCTGCGCCCAGGTCCTGGCGCAGTTTTTCGATCACCCGACGTTGGACGGTCTCCACCTCGTCGTCGGTAAGGGTGCGGGAAGAATCCTGCAATATCAATCCCATGGCGAGGCTTTTGCAGCCTTCACTGACACCTTTGCCCTGGTAGACATCGAACACGGAGACCGTTTTCAACACCTCACCGGCGGCCTCACGGATGCATTGCTCCACCGCCGTCGCCGCGATCGTCTCGTCAACGATCACCGCCAGATCCCGACGGATCGATGGATACCGCGGTATGGGTTGGTAGTCGGGCAAGGCCTTTTGCCCGAGCAATGACTGCGCGAACTCGAACACCAGGACCGGCCCGTTCAGATCCAGGTCGCGGATCACCGCCGGGTGCAACGCGCCGAGCCACCCCACGGTCTGACCGTCTTTGCGGATGGCCGCCGATTGTCCCGGGTGGAGTGCCGGATGCTCGGCCGCTGCGATGTCGAGTTGATGAGCGATCCCCGCCATTTCGAAAAGCGCCTCGACATCGCCTTTGATGTCAAAGAAATCGGCGTCGCGTGGCCGCTCACCCCAGTGCATCGCCGACGCCGGCCCGGCTATCAGACCGGCCACCACGGGAGTCTGAGCGAGCGCACCCGGCTCGCCCCGAAAACTAAGCCCGGTCTCGAAGAGCCGCACCCGGTTCATCTGCCGGTTCTGGTTGTGGCTGAGCGCGCGCACCAATCCGGTCCACAATGTCGTGCGCATCACCGCAAGATCCGCCGAGAGGGGATTGGCCAGTGCCACGGGCGCTTCATCCGGATCGAGCCGGCGCTGCAGCTCGGGGTCGACGAAGCTGTAGGTCACCGCCTCTTGATACCCCCGATCGACCAGCAACGCCCGGGCCCGATCCAGGGACAGCTTCGATTCGCTCGCGCCGGTCAGCGCGGCGGGGGCGGCACTGCGTCGGGTCGGCAACCGATCGTAGCCATGAATCCGGGCGACCTCCTCGATGAGATCGACCTCACGAGTGATATCGAATCGCCAACTCGGCACCTGCACGTCCCAGCCCTGGGCACCCTCCACAAGGCCCATGCCCAGCCGGGACAATGTCTCGACCATCTCGGGCTGCTCGATCCGGGTGCCCAACAGTCGATTGACCCGATCCGGCCGCAGCGTCACCGATCGGGTTGGGGGCATGTCGGCCTCGGCGACCGCCTCGGTGATCGGCCCGGGCCGTCCACCCGCCAACTCGATTAAAAGCCCCGTCGCCCGCTCGAGCGCGTCTCGGCATCCCTGGGGGTCCACGCCCCGTTCGAATCGGTGTGACGAGTCGGTATGCAGGCCATACGCACGGGCCCGTCCGGCGATCGCACCCGGGGCAAAAAACGCCGACTCCAAAAACACATCCACGGTCTGATCGGATACCGCCGTCGGTGCGCCCCCCATGACACCGGCCATGGCCACCGGAATCTGGTCATCGGCAATCACCAGTGTTTGCGCGTCCAGTTTGACGGTCTCGCCGCTGAGTAGCTCGAGCGTCTCGCCGTTGCGGGCTTTGCGGACGGTCACCCCGCCCTTGAGCGTTGCCGCATCAAAGGCATGCATGGGCTGTCCCAGCTCGAGCATGAGATAGTTGGTGATATCAACCACCACGCCCAGTGGTCGGACGCCTGCGCGCCTCAGCCGCTCTTGCAGCCACATCGGGGTGGCGGCTGTGACATCGACATCACGGATGACTCGGCCGCAATAGCGGGGACAATCCGCCGGTGCGGCGAGCTGGACCGGGATCTCATCCTCGATGACCGCCGGCGTGGGCTGCCATTGCGGTGGATTGACCGGTGTCTTCTCAAGCACACCCACCTCGCGCGCGACACCGGCCATGCTCAAGCAGTCACTGCGGTTGGGCGTGAGCTCGACTTCGATCACCACATCGTCAAGATCCAGCCAGTCCCGCAGCCCAATGCCAACCGGCGCATCCGCGGGGAGCGCCATCAAACCCTCGCTGTCTTCGGCGAGCCCCAGCTCCCGGGCGGCGCAAAGCATGCCAAAGGATTTCACCCCGCGAAGTTTAGCAGCCTTGATTTTCATATCCCCCGGCAGCCGGGCGCCGACCTGGGCAAAGGGCGCTTTCAGTCCCTGACGGGCGTTGGGCGCGCCGCAGACCACGGTTTTTGGCTCGCCACTGCCATCATCGACCTGGCAGACCTTGAGGCGTTCCGCATCCGGATGGGGGTCGCAGCCGATGATCTCCCCCACAACCACCCCATCAAACGCGGGGGCGGCCGGCTCGACACCATCCACCTCGAGCCCCGCCATGGTCAGACGCTCGGCCAGCGTCTCGGTGTCATCGGGCAAAGCCACCCATTCGTTCAACCAGCGTGTACTGATTCGCATGCAGCGCTCCTACCGGAACTGGCGCAGAAAGCGCAGATCGTTTTCGAAAAAGATACGCAGGTCATCCACGCCATACCGCAACATGGCAAGCCGCTCGACGCCCATGCCAAACGCATACCCGGTGTAGTGCTCGGCATCAATGCCCACGGCCTCGAACACGGCCGGGTGGACCATCCCGCAGCCCAGGATCTCGAGCCAGCCACTGCCGCTGCAAACGCGACACCCCTCGCCGTGGCAGAACATGCACTCCACATCGACTTCCGCGGACGGCTCGGTGAATGGGAAATACGAGGGGCGAAAGCGGACGGCCAGATCCGCCTCGAAAAATCCTTTGACAAAATCATCAAGCACCGCCTTCAAGTCACCGAACGTCACATCCTCATCCACCAAAAGCCCCTCGACCTGGTGGAACATGGGGGTGTGGGTGACATCCGAATCGCAACGGTAGACCCGCCCCGGGGCAATGACCCGAACCGGTGCCCCATCCTGCTCCATCACGCGAATTTGCACCGGCGAGGTGTGAGTGCGAAGTAGATGACGGGCGTCAAAGTAGAAGGTGTCATGCATGGCCCGGGCCGGGTGATCCGCCGGGATATTGAGGGCCTCGAAGTTGTGGTAATCGTCTTCGATTTCGGGGCCCTCAGCGACCCGAAACCCGACGCCCTGGAACATGGCCTCGATCCGTTGCAGCGTCCGGGTTACCGGGTGCAGCCCGCCGGGCCGCTCTCCCCGGCCGGGCAGTGTGACATCGACCCGATCGGCCTTGAGGGCGGCTTCCAGCTCGGCCCTTTCGAGCTCGGCCCGGCGGGCCTCAAGCCGCTCGTTGACCCGCTGTTTGGCCTGATTGATCGCCTGGCCCGCAGCCGGTCGGTCCTCGGCCGGCAACTTACCAAGCGCTTTGAGCTGTTCGGTGAGCCAACCTTTTTTGCCAAGGTAGTTCACCCGCACCTCGTCGAGCGCTGCCAGCGAGGCTGCCTCGGCGACCGCGCTCAAAGCCTGTTCGGTCAATCCATCCAGATCATCGCGCATGTTGACTTCCGTCCCCGGACATAAAAAAGGGGAAGACCCCGGCCTTCCCCCGTCTGGCCGCCACCCGTGGGGTGGTTCAGCTCAGTGCCGCTTTGGCCCGTTCGGCAACGGCGGCAAAGCCGGTGCTGTCGTGGACAGCCATATCGGCCAGCACCTTGCGGTCGACCTCGATCTCGGCTTTCTTCAGCCCGTTCATCAACCGGCTGTAGGACAGCCCGTTCTGACGCGCAGCGGCGTTGATCCGCTGAATCCACAACGCGCGGAACTCGCGCTTGCGTACCCGGCGATCCCGGTAGGCGTACTGGCCGGCCTTGATGACCGCCTGGTTGGCTACCTTGAACGTCTTGCGACGTGCGCCGTAGTAACCTTTCGCCTTGCCGAGGACCTTCTTGTGGCGGCGGCGCGCGATGACGCCACGCTTGACTCTGGCCATCTTCCGAATCCTCTTTTATTCGTCAAACACTATACGTAGGGCAGTAGCCGCCGAATGGCTGGCGTGTCCTGCTCTGCTACCAACGTGGTGGCACGCAGCTTCACCTTCCGCTTCGCATCCTTTTTGGTCAGGATGTGATTGTGAAAGGCATGCGCCCGCTTGAACCGCCCGCTGGCGGTCTTGCGAAAGCGCTTTGCAGCGCCACGGTTCGTCTTGATCTTGGGCATGAACCGCTTCTCCGTTGCCACAAACAAGAACTCCCGGCCGAACCGGGAGCCCACCTTTAGGGGATAACCCCTGTCTACTTCCCCTTGCGGGGAGACATCGTCATGACCATCAACCGGCCCTCCATCCGGGGGCGCTGGTCGACGGTCGCATAATCTTCAAGATCCTGCTCGACCCGCTCGAGCAGCTCGGCGCCCAGCTCCTGGTGCGCCATCTCGCGACCGCGAAACCGTAAGGTGACTTTGACCTTGTCGCCTTCTTCGAGAAATTTTTTCAGGTTGCGCAGCTTGACCTCGTAATCGCCCACATCCGTGCCGGGCCGGAACTTGACCTCTTTGACCTGGATCTGTTTTTGCTTTTTCTTAGCCGCCTGCTGCTTTTTGGCCTGTTCGAACTTCCATTTACCGAAGTCCATCACCCGACAGACGGGCGGATCGGCGTTGGGGTCGAGCTCTACCAGATCCAGGCTGGCCTGCCCGGCTCGTTGAACCGCTTCTTGCGTCTCAACAATCCCCACCTGTTCGCCGTTTTCATCAATCAGGCGAACCCGTTGGACCTGAATATCTTCGTTGATGCGCCGGTTTTCGCCGGCGCCGGGCTGCTGGCGGCGCGCCCCCGGCTTTCTGCGTATAGCGATCCTTCAGTCCTCCAGATGTGTCCGGCCCAGTCTGGCCGATTCGGCCTCCAGGCGTTCCACGAATGACTCCATCGACATCGAGCCCAGGTCCTCGCCGGTGCGGGTTCTCACCGCAACGGCGCCGGCCTCGCGCTCTTTGTCTCCAACAACAATCAAATACGGCACCCGCCGAATCGTATGTTCGCGAATCTTAAAGCCGATCTTCTCGTTCCTCAAGTCGCATTCGGCCCGTAACCCTCGTTGTGACAGTTGTTTACGGACATCCTCGGCATAAACCGCCTGCCGATCGGTGATATTCATCACCTGCACCTGCAGCGGTGCCAGCCACACCGGCCAATCGCCGCCGTAATGCTCGGTCAGCACACCGATGAAGCGCTCGAACGAGCCGAAAATCGCGCGGTGCAGCATCACCGGCACCGCCCGCTCACCGGATTCGGTGACGTATTCCGCACCGAGCCGCCCCGGCATGGAGAAGTCGACCTGCATGGTGCCGCACTGCCAGACCCGGTTGAGGCAGTCGCGCATGGACAGCTCGATCTTGGGCCCGTAGAACGCGCCCTCGCCCGGATTGGTCGTCCACTGCATGCCCTTGTGCTCAAGCGCAATGCGCAACGCCTCCTCGGATCGATCCCACAAGGCGTCCTCGCCCACTCGCTTTTCGGGCCGGGTCGACAATGCCACCTGTACATCGTCGAACCCGAAGTCGCGATAGACGCTGAACGCCAGATCCAGAAACGCCGCCACCTCAACCTGGAGCTGATCCTCGCTGCAGAAGATGTGCGCATCGTCCTGGACAAAGTTGCGCACACGCATCAGACCATGCAGCGTCCCGGAGGGCTCGTTGCGATGGCAGTTGCCGAACTCGGAGAACCGAACGGGAAGATCCCGGTAGCTTTTAAGCCCCTGGTTGTAGACCTGCACGTGGCAGGGACAATTCATGGGCTTGACCGCATAGTCGCGATGCTCGGAGTGGGTGGTGAACATGTCCTCGCGGAACTTCTCCCAATGCCCGGACCGCTCCCAGAGGCTGCGGTCAACAAGCTCCGGGGTACGAATCTCTTGATAGCCATGGGCCTTGAGCCGGTTGCGCAGGTAGTCCTGCAGCACGGTGTAGATCGTCCAGCCGTTGGGATGCCAGAACACCATCCCGGGCGCCTCGTCCTGGAGGTGGAACAGATCCTGTCCGCGAGCAATGCGGCGGTGATCGCGCTTCTGCGCCTCTTCGAGAAAGGCCAGATGGGCCTTGAGTGCTTTGCGATCGGCGAAGGCCGTGCCGTAGATGCGCTGGAGCATCTCGTTGTTGGCATCACCGCGCCAGTAGGCACCGGCCAGCTTGGTCAGCTTGAAAGCCTGGAGAAAGCGCGTATTCGGGACATGCGGCCCGAGACACATGTCCACGTATTCCTGGTGGTGGTAGAGCGCCATGGACTCGACTTCGGGCATGGCCTCGACCAACTGCACCTTATAGTCCTCGCCTCGCTCGCGGAAGCGCTGCAGCACCTCGTAGCGGGGTGTGATCTTTTTGACGACATCGTATTCCTGGTCGATGAGCTCGGCCATGCGCTGCTCGATGCGCTCCAGGTCTTCCGGATGGAATCCGGCGTCGAAGCGGATGTCGTAGTAAAACCCGCCCTCGACCACCGGGCCAATGGCCATCTGTGCCTCGGGATAGAGCTGTTTGACGGCCTGGCCGAGCAGATGGCAGCACGAGTGGCGGATGATATCGACGCCCTCGTCATCCCTGGGGGTGATGATCTGCAGCGAAGCATCGGTATCGATGAGGTCACAGGCATCGATGAGCTCGCCATTGACACGGCCTGCCAGTGTCGCCTTTGCAAGGCCCGCGCCGATGTCTGCGGCAACATCCAGCACGGAGACGGGCTGGGCGTAGTCGCGCCGACTGCCGTCCGGGAGGGTGATCTGGGGCATTCGAGGACTCCACAGTGGTGACCCATACCAGAGGCCACATGCAATATTTAAGAAGCGATGTGGTAGGCGCGAGTGGACTCGAACCACCGACCCCCACCATGTCAAGGTGGTGCTCTAACCAACTGAGCTACGCGCCTGTCGTTAAGACAAGAAGTATAGCGGGATTGGCGGGCGTTGCCAAAGGAAAGTTGCAAGCCTTTGCTCTACCGCACCGTTTGCCGTGTCGTTTGGCGCGAGCATTACCCCCGAGCGTTGACGAGCGGCCACAACCCCGGGGCGCATGTTACCGTCTACCAAACGCATGGCCGGAGGGGTCACGATGGAACTACAACGACTAGTGGACACCTTTGAGTTTCTCGATAACTGGGAAGATCGGTATCGGCTGCTCATCGACCTGGGCAAGGACCTGCCGGAATTCCCCGAATCGAAAAAAACCGAGGAAAACCGGGTCGAAGGCTGCGTCAGCAACGTCTGGCTGCTGAGCGATGTGAACGAGGGCGAGCCGCCGCGACTCGATTTCAAGGCCGACAGCGATGCATTTATCGTCAAGGGTCTGGTTGCCATCCTGCTCAAAGCGTATTCCGGGCGGACCCCGGAAGAGATTCTGGCGGTGGACATTGAGGATCTGTTCAACCGCCTCGGCCTCGCCCAGCAGCTCACGCCCAACCGTCGGGATGGCTTTGTGGCAATGGTCAAGGAGATGCGCAGCCGCGCTCAGGCCCTGCGGGCCGAGAGTCACGCCAAATAATCGCTCTGCCGGCGCCGCTTCTGACTACCCGTGATCGCTGGCCAACCGTGTCAGCGATTCGTACACAGATTCATCAAGTTCCACATTACCGCGGTAGCGCTGCCGGCAAAGGCGCCTTCTCTGCCCCGGCAGTCGCACGCCTTGCTGCTCGCCCATCTTCCCGAGCAGGGCCTCGACGCGTTCAACGAATGCCGATCCGGCACCAAAGAAGGCTGGATCGATCGCCAGAAACAGCTGCCCTAGACGGGGTGGATCACCCTCGGGCGAGAACAAGGATGACGCCTCATACCCGAAGGCGGAGTGGCTGAGCCCGGCTGTCAAAAGCTCTACCATCAACGCGAGCGACGAGCCTTTCGCATCTCCGATCGGGCGCAGACTGCCTTTCATTGCCTCGCCGGCGTCGCGGGTGGGCTGCCCTTCGGCATCCAATGCCCAGTCATCCGGGATCGCCTCGCCCCGGTTGTGGGCCATCATGATTTTGCCCCGCGCGATCTTGCTCACCGATAAGTCCACCACCAGTGACGGGCCGTTCGCACGGGGTGAGGCAAAGGCGATGGGATCGGTGCCAAAAAGCGGTCGATTGCCACCCCACGGGGCGATTGCGGCTGGGCTGTTTCCAAAACCAAGGCCAACCAGTCCGTGATCGGCGATGGCCTCGACATGATGTCCGGCCACACCAAAGTGATGCGAATTTCCCACCGACAGCGCCGCCAGCCCCGACGCTCGAGCCTGCTCCACAAGCGGGCCAAGTCCCTTTTGGATTGCCGCAAAAGCGAATCCGGTCCCGGCATCCACGTTAATGACGCTGCCCTTGCTTGTCAGCGACGCCACCGCCTGGCCATCAACCTTGCCACTCGCCGCCTGCGCGGCGTAGTAGGCAACCCGCGACAGCCCATGAGACGGGATACCGTCGATTTCTGCAGCAATCAGGGCGTTGGTGACCGCCTTCGCATTGGCTGAGCTGACCCCCGAATTCTCGAGGGCCCGTGTGGCCAGCGAGGTGGCATGCTCGACACTACACGTCGTGGTCACGATCTGTTCCTTTAAGCACCGAGATCACATTGCGGACCGTCAAGTCGCTGACCCGCCGGTTCGACTCGCCAGTGACCCCGGCGATATGGGGGGTCACGATCAGGTTGGGGGCATCACTCAACGGACTGCCCGCCGGCAGTGGTTCGTTCTCGAACACATCCAGCATCGCCCCGCCGAGATGTCTGTCACAAAGCGACCGGGCCAGAGCGGCTTCGTCAACGACCCCGCCCCGGGCGGCATTGATGAGCATTGCGCCTGGCTTCATCGAAGCCATGGCTTGCGCATCGATCAGGTGGTGAGTCGTTTCGGTGTAAGGCACATGAAGACTGACAACGTCACTGCGCATCAACAGCGCCGATAAAGCCTCACACCGCTCGGCCAGGCCGCTCCAGGCCGGGTCGTCAGCGGCGACAAACGGGTCGTGGGCGAGCACCTCCATGCCCAATGCCGCCGCCCGCTCAGCTGTCTGCCGGGCAATGCCACCGAACCCCACCAGGCCCAGCACCCGACCGGATACCTCGCCCCCTGTTAGGGCCTGACGCGGCCATTCTCCGGAAAGGACGCGATGGCTCGACTGATAGGCGCCCCGAAGCAGCATAAGCGCGCCGGCGACCACATATTCCGCCACCGCCACGTCATTGGCGCCGGTGGCCGGACAAACCGTAACACCACGATCCTGACAGGCGGTCATATCGATATTATCCAGCCCCACACCGAGCCGGCCGATGACCTTCAAATGCGGTGCCGACTCAAGCAGCTCGCGGGTCACCTGGGTTCGGTTCCGGACGATGAGTGCATCCGCCGAGCCACAGACTTCGGCCAGCCGTTCGGCCGCGTCAACCAGATTGGGGTCGTTATGGATCTGGTAGTCCTCGACGAAGTGCTCGAGCGCGGCTGGATCAATGAATTCGCTGATGACAACGGTGGGCATCTTGGCACTCCCGGAACCTGTTTTCGTCTAATAATTGATATGTCTTATATATGTATTGTATCAGGGTGACAGAAAGGTTGCCTATCCAATATCCTGTGACTGAAAAGCGTCAGAGACCGACATGCACGAACAACCGTCACCCACGCACCAGCCGCTCTACCAGCAGGTCTATCGCATGCTGCTCGATCGGCTTGCCTCCGGCGACTGGAGCCCTGGCGAGCTGCTGCCCAGCGAGACCGCGCTGGCACAGCTCTATGGCGTCAGCCAGGGCACCATCCGCAAAGCCCTCGACACGATGGCGGCGGAACGGTTGGTTGTCCGACACCAGGGGCGTGGCACCGAGGTGGCCAAACACGACAGCGAGCGCTCGCTTTTTCAGTTCTGGCACCTGTATGACGAGGACGGCAGCCGCCGTATACCCTCATCAAAGGTGCTTGAGTGCGTTCGCACCACCGCACGCGCCGGCGAGGCGCGGCAACTCAACCTGCGGCGCGGCGCCCCCGTGGTGCGCATCCGTCGGTGTCGCTACATTGACAGTCGCGCCCGCATCGTCGAGCGGATCACGCTACCGGCCGAGCGCTTCCCCGGCATCGAGAGTCACGGCAAGGCGCTGCCGAACACCCTCTACGCGCTTTATCAAAAGCAGTATCGCGTCACCATCCAGACGGCGATCGAAAAGCTCCGGGCGGTGAAGGCGGATCAAAACGATGCCGAATCGCTTGGCATCGAGCCAACGACCCCCCTACTCGAGATCGAGCGTGTGGCGCTGGATCTAGAAGACGAACCAGTGGAGCTGCGTGTCAGTCGCTGCGAGACCAACCAGATTCACTACAAAAACATTCTCGACTAAAGCGCGCCCCACCCCCCGGGAGCCGCTGTCACATCCCCTGGAACCACCGCCCCGGCGGCAGCGGGACATTCAGCACCACGGCGAACAGCGTGTAGAACCCACCGATGATCGCCGCAGAGACGAGCGCATAGGCAAGCACACGCCGCGGCGTCCAGCTGTCGTAATTGCCGACAAGGATCATCCCCACAAAGCCAAGCACACCGGCGGCGATAAACCCGATCCATGTCAACGACAGGACCCAGCCCAGCATCACCACAACCAGCAGCCCGCGACGGACCCAGGAGCCATCGCCCGATGGTGGATTGACGCTGCCCGGCGAGATCAGGTTCTGCACAATATAGGCAAGCGAGAAGATCACCAGTGCCGTGGCGATGGTCTGCGGAAAGACAGCCCCCAGGGTGGACATGCCCTCGGTGAAGTAGAGCGCCAGACCGCCAATGACCACGAACACTGCCGCATACCCCATCCCGAGCACATCGCGTCGGCCTGCCCTGGCGTTGACTGGTGTATTACTCATCACTGCCTGCCTTCGCTGCGGTCTGGCGGTGCTTGCGCACCATGGCAAAAAGCGGATAGAGCGTTGCAATGACGATTATGGCAACGATCGTCCAGGAGATCGGTCCGCGGAAGAATATTGGCAGAACGGCCCCCTGTGCCTGCCCCATGAGCACGGCCTGGACAAAGCCCTGCTCAGCGATGGGCCCGAGAATCAGACCCAGGACAATCGGTGATGGCTTGAATCCGGCGCGGTTGAGAAACCACCCGACCACGCCAAGGACCAGCATGATCAGCACATCCCAGACGTTGTTACGAATGGCGTAGGTACCAATCACCGTCATGAACGCCACCGTGGGCGCGAGAATCGCCTTGGGGATCGAGATGATCGATTTGAACGCATACCGCCCGATCACAAGCCCCATTGGCAAAAGCAGAAAGGTCGCGATCAAAAGCCCGTAAATGAAGGTATAGGAAATATCCGCGTTTTCGGTGAAAAGCTCCGGGCCGGTGCGAACCCCTTGGACCAAAAGCGCCCCCAGGATGATGGCATCCGGCGGGGTCCCCGGTATCCCGAGCACCAACGTGGGGATAAAACCACCGCCAACGGTGGCGTTGTTGGCGGACTCCGTCGCAAGAATCCCGTCCGGTTCGCCCTGGCCGAAACGCTCGCGGTTCTTCGAGCTGCGCCTCGCCTCGCTGTAGGAGACAAGGCTTGCAATGGATCCGCCGGCACCGGGAAGAATCGCGACGATAGTGCCAATTATGGCGCTACGGATCATGTTGAATTTGCTGCGCAATGCATAACCCAGCGCTTCGCGGAGACGGAATCCGCTGGCTTTTTCGCTGACCCGCAGATGCGGATCGGGGGTGGCCACCAGATCGATCAATACCGGTATGCAGTACAGCCCGATCAGCGCCGAGATGATCTCGACCCCACCCAGTAACAGGCTCGAGCCAAAGGTATACCGCACGTCGCCGCCGACAACCGCCACGCCGACTGTCGAGAGCAGCAACCCCAGACTCGCGCCAATGAATCCTTTGATGGTCGCGCCCTCCGAGAGCGCCGAGATCAGTGTCAGGCCCAGCACGGCCAGCCAGAAATACTCCACCGACCCGAACTGCAGCGCAATGGTTGCCAGCATGGGCGCGAGAGTGAGCAACGCTAGGGCACCGGTGAGCCCACCGACCACCGATGACAGGGTGGCCAGGGTGACCGCCAGGTCACCGTCCCCCCGCTTGGCCATGGGATAGCCATCGAAGGTAGTGGCAATGGCCGATGGCGTGCCCGGGGTGTTCACAAGAATGGCTGAGTAGGCGCCACCGTAGATCGCACCGGTGTAGATGGCGCCCAGCATGATCAGCCCCGAAGCGGGCTCCATGCCAAAGGTCACCGGTACGAGCACCGCAACCGCCATGGTCGCCGACAGCCCTGGCAGCCCGCCGATAATGATGCCGGCAGCAACGCCGACAAAAGCCAGCATGAGGTTAAACGGCGTGAATGCGGCGAGCAGGAAACTCCAGGACATGATGACCAACCATGCTGCTGAAAGCCCCCGGCCGACCGGCCGGGGGGCGTCAGGTTAAAACGTTTTGATCAATCAATCAGGTCGAACGCACGAGCCACTTCTTCGTACTCGGCACGGCGCTCTGCCAGAAAGTCGTCAACCTCGTCGGCGGGGACATCCACCAGGAAAAAGCCCAGTTCCTGCATGCGCTGGACGAACTCAGGGTCCTGGTTGATCTCGCCGAAGATTTCCGATAGCCGCTGCTTGGCCTCTTCGGGCGCACCCTGTGGGACCGCCATCCCGCGATACGCGCCGCCCTCGAGGTCATAGCCGAGCTCCTGGAAAGTCGGCACATCCGGGAACAGCGGATGACGCTCGCTCGAGGCGATCGCCAGCATGCGGGTGTCATCCTGATGGTTGGCAGCCACCGTGCTATACCCCCACTCGGCACTGACCTCGCCGGATTTCAATGCAGTGACGGCCGCACCCGTGCCCTTGTAGGGGATGTAGGTCGTGGTGATACCCGCCAACTCATCGAAACGGGTCTGCGCCACGTGGTTGGCCGAGTAGGTGCCGCTGCCCGAGAAGGTGATCGACCCCGGGGCTTCCTCTGCCGCTTCGACAAGGTCTTCCAGAGTCTGGTAAGGGCTATCCGCCGGGACCAGGATGGCATCCGGGGAGTAATGGAAGAAGTAGAAATTGTTGAGGTCATCGGTTTCGAAGCCGACATCCTTGGCCAACGGCTGGAGGATGATATGCGGCAGGTTGGTTCCAATGATGGTGTGCCCATCCGCCGGCATGTCATTGAACTGCGACCATGCGACCGCACCGCCGCCGCCGGGCTTGTACTCGATCACGGCCTCTTGCCCGGTGATATCGGTGAAATACTCCTGCTGGAGACGCGCCGAGATGTCCGACTCGCCACCCGGCCCGAACGGGATGATGTAGCTGAGATCTTTGCTGGGGAAATCACTCTGGGCAACCGCGGTGCCCATGGCCAGCGACGTCACCGCCCCGGCCAGCACTGTCATGAAAGGGGATTTCATGATTTCTCCTCCTGATATTAATTGGCGATTCGTATTCGCTTCTATCGACCTGCGGGTCATCGAGACCAACAGCTCTGCATCAGGTGTACCCCATCCCGCCTACATTGCGCAAGTAGTAATTCATATATAAGATATCAGATAGCTTCCCCGCCGGCCGGGCCGACGGACATACCAGGAAGCCGTTCAAAATTACACAAAGGAGGATGGGCATGTCTGAGACACCCCATTTCGTGGTCCACGACGAAGGTGACTCGGTTGGTGTTGTCGTCGTTGAGGGCGTCAAGGCCGGCCAGGACCTGGTGGGCTGGATCATGGATCAGGACCGCACGATTCACTTCACGGTCAAAGACGATATCCCGATCGGACACAAGCTGGCGATACGGGACATCGAAGCGGACAGCACGGTGATCAAATACAGCGTTGATATTGGCCGCACCATCTCGCCGATCGCCCAAGGCGAGCACCTACACGTCCACAACACCAAGACAAAGAGGTGGTAGGCATGGATCTTAAAGACCAGACATTCATGGGGTATCGCCGGGAAAACGGTCGTGTCGGGGTTCGCAACCACGTGATCATCCTGCCGGTTGACGATATCTCCAACGCCGCCGCAGAAGCAGTCGCGAATAACGTCAAGGGCACATTGGCGCTCCCCCACCCCTATGGCCGGCTTCAGTTCGGCGAAGACCTGGAGCTGCATTTCCGCACGCTCATTGGCACCGGATGCAATCCCAATGTCGCTGCTGTCATCGTCATCGGGATAGAGCCGGGCTGGACGCAGCGTGTGGTCTCGGGCATCGAGGCAACCGGCAAGCCGGTTGAGGGCTTCTGGATTGAACAGAACGGCGATCACAACACCATCGCCAATGCCTCGCGGCGGGCGAAAGAATTCGTCCATCACGCCACCGAGCTGCAACGCGAACCGTGCGCGCTCTCAGAGCTGTGGGTATCGACCAAGTGTGGCGAGTCGGACACCACCTCGGGCTGCGGCGCCAACCCCACCGTCGGTAATGCCTTCGACAAGCTCTATGCCAACGGCAATACGTTGCTGTTCGGCGAGACCTCTGAGCTGACCGGCGGCGAGCATCTTGTCGCCGAGCGTTGCCGCACCCCAGAGATTCGCAAGGAGTTTCAGGCGATGTTCGATCGGTATACCGAGATGATCAATCGCTGGAAAACCAACGATCTCTCCGAGTCGCAACCGACCAAAGGCAATATCGAGGGCGGACTCACGACCATCGAAGAAAAGGCACTTGGCAACATCCAGAAAATTGGCAAGGAATGCCTGGTTGATGGGGTTCTTGACAAGGCCGAACAGCCAACCGGCTCGGGTCTGTGGTTCATGGACTCCTCATCCGCGGCGGCCGAGATGGTCACGCTCTGCGGCGCGGCAGGATTTGCCGTTCACTACTTCCCCACCGGTCAGGGCAACGTCATCGGCAATCCGATCGTCCCGGTGATCAAGATCACGGCCAATTCCCGAACCGTCCGGACGATGGGCGAGCACATCGACACGGATGTGACCGGATTGCTGCGGCGGGAGATCAACCCGGATCAGGCCGGTGACTCACTGCTGGAGATGACCGTGCGCACCGCGAACGGCCGGCATACCGCGGCCGAAGTACTCGGCCATCGGGAGTTCGTGTTGACGCGTCTTTTCGAAAGCGCCTGAACCCACTGCGGCCGCGTCACCCTCTGCGCTTGATTGCGGAAGGGACGCGGCCTTTTAATGTGCCAGCGCCCACCCCCGCGGATCCCCGCTCAGAGGCCGATGCCCGCGTAGATCACGACACCAAGGACCAGTGCCAGTAGCAAACCGGTCTCCAGGAGCATCAGCCCCACCGGCCTCCACCCAACAACCACCAGCTTCTCGAACGACGTTTTTACACCCAGTGCCGCGATGGCCGCGACAAGGCACCACCGCGAGACGACCGACAGGCCCTCACTGGTTGCCTCCGGAATCCACCCCAGACTGTTGACGATGACCAGCAGAATGAACACCACCAGAAACCCGGGTAAAATCACGGCCTTGCCCTGCTCGCCCTCGCCCCGTGAATGGCGGAAAAACCACATGAACCCGAGCACGACCGGCACCAGCATGGCCACACGCAAAAGCTTGATTAACGTCGAGACGTCGCCGGTTTCATCGGAGATCATGTACCCGGCCCCGACCACCTGGGCAACATCGTGGATTGTCGCCCCGAGAAAGACCCCCGCCTGAGCGTCTGGCAAGCCGAGCGCTCCCACAATCAGCGGATAGATCACCATCGCCATCGTTGAGAGGGTCGTCACGCCCACGACAGTGAGGATCGTATTTCGCTCATGGGTCTCATTGCGCGGCATCACAGCCGATAGCGCCAGCGCCGCCGATGCGCCGCAGATCGCGACGGCGCCGCCGCTCAGCAGGCCAAGATCACGTGGAAGCCCCAGCAAACGGGCGATGAGGGCACCGGCGACGATCACGACAAGCACCGAGAAGAACACCAGCACCACCGGTCCGAGCCCCAGTGCTTCGACCTGTTCGTAAGTAATGCGCACCCCCAGAAGGGCAACGCCGGCACGAAGCACCGTGCGGGCCGTAAACTCGATCCCCGGGCGACAGGTCTCGTTCTCGCTGAGAAAGTGCACCGACATGCCAAAAAGAAGCGCATAAAGCAGCGTCGGGCCGCCGTAGTGGTCGGCGATAAAGGTCGTCGCGAAGGCGATGAGCAGACAGATCAAAAGCCCCGGGTGGATCGCTCGATAACGCCCCACCAGCGAACCGGCCGCTCCGCTGAGACGACCACCCGCTGGCCCGTTGAATGGTAAACGCAAACCGCTCCTCCCTTATGGATGTCTGAACGGGTATCTAGATGCCCGCTCTAAACTCAAGCCCCCGTTCTTGGAACTGCCCCTCGATGGACCGGGCGACGGCCAGTAACCGAGCGTCATGCCACGGCGCAGCAGCGATCTGGAAACCGACCGGCAGGCTGTTATCCGCGCTGGCAATCGGCAGGCTGATTGCACAGTAATCCTGGACATTCGTCACTCGACTCAACGCCAGCGAACGACCGACGAACTGCACCGCAGAACCAACCTCACCGAGCATGGCAAGCGGCGGACTCTGAATGCCACTGGTCGGGCCAACGATCGCGTCCAATCCGTTCATCCGTTGCCGCGCTTTCATGCGCAGGCGCTCGAGTTCTCCAATCAGCTCATCAACTTCTGCCTGGTCGATGCCTGTAGCGCCTGCGAGACGTTCTTGGACCACGGGATCAAGCCGATCCCAATCCCGGGCAAGGCGCGTTTCACCCAACGCCTTGCGCAGGTCGCCGGCGACCAGGCGACCGAACAGCCGCTCCACCGTGGCGCGCTCCTCGGTCCATGTCGACACCGGCACCAGATTGACGCCGCCGTTGGCGAGCGCGCGAAGCGCGTGATCATAGGCGTGTTCCACTTCCCGACAGAGGATATCATCGGCGTAGTGCTCATAGCCTATCGTCAGGCGCTTTAACTCAGGTATCGGAAGCTCAGGCTCGCCCTGGAGCCCCGCGAACACAAAGGCAGCGTCATCCGCCTGTGCCGTTAAAAGACCGAGCGTGTCCAAATGGGGGGACAGCGGAAAGACCCCATCCAGTGGCCAAAGCCCACGAGATGTCTTTAGCCCGCACACACCGCAGAATGCCGCTGGTACTCGAATCGACCCCCCGGTATCCGATCCAATCGCAAACCCGGTCATTCCTCCCGCAACCGCCACCGCCGAGCCACTGCTCGACCCGGCAGGGCTTCGATCAACCTTGCCGTCCACCGGATTCAGAGGCATCCGATGAGTGATGTTGTGTGCCCCGGCAGCGAATTCTGTCGTTCGCGTCTTGCCCATCACGACGCAGCCCCCACCCCTGAGTCTTTGGACAAATGCGCCCTCTTCGCCGATCAAATCGGCGACGTCGATCCGCGAGCCTGCCCGGGCGGGCGGCATACCATCCACCGCCAGCAGGTCTTTGACAGCGACCGGTATCCCGGCAAGCGGCCCCGGATCTTCACCACGGGCAAGACGCGAATCGATCGCCCTGGCTGCGGCCAGCGCTGCTTCGTCATCGAGGTAGACAAACGCGTGCCTGGTCTCATCCGCTTGACGAGTGCGGCGAATCAGGTCAGCGATCACTTCGGTGGCGCGATATCGGCCAGCACGCAATCCATCGCTGAACTGTCTGAGACCCGCCCGCAACGGTTCGTCGATCGCTCCCTCTGTCACGGGATCAGAAAGAGGCTGAGCGCCGGCACCATTGCAATAACCAGCAAAGCGGCAATGATTGCCAGCAGGAAGGGCAGGACCGCATAGCTCAATCGCTCAATGCTGATGTTACCGATCCCACAACCGACAAAGAGGTTGATGCCCACGGGTGGCGTCAGAAAACCCGACGCCACGCCAATCAGCATCACAACGCCAAAATGCACCGGATCCATGCCCAACTCGCTAACCACGGGCACGAACAGAGGAGCCAGAATCAATATGTTGGCGAGCGCGTCCATGAAGGTGCCCAGCACCAGGAGTATGAGAATGATCAAAAACAGAATGACGTATGGACTTTCCGACAGCCCGGTCATGTACGCGACGATCTGATTCGGCACATCGTTGAACAGCAGGATTTGCCCGAATGCCGTCGCTGTTGCCACTACCAGGAAGATTGAAGCGGTGGTCAGTGCGGTGCTTCGCATGACATCCCAGAGCTTGATCCAGCTCAGACTCCGGAGAAACAGGACCTCAGCCAACAGGGCGTAACCCACCGCACTGACGCCAGCCTCGGTGGGTGTCATGATGCCGCCGTAGATACCACCGAGGACGATCAGCGGAACCATTAGGGCGTGTCCGGAGGCCCATAGCGCCGCGAGGGTTTGTTTTTTGCCGGCACGAGCCCCTGCCGGGCCATGCCCTCCACGCCTTGCGAGGATATAGGCGGTCAACATCAACGCCAGCCCGACGATAATGCCGGGGATGATGGTGGCAATGAACAGATCCCCGACTGATACGCCTGCCGTGGTGCCGTAGATGATCAACGGGACGCTCGGCGGGATCATCACGCCAAGGCAACCCGCCGATGTACTGACGGCGGTCGCGTAGCCGCTGCTGTACCCCTCACGCTGCATCGAAGGGATCATGATGCCTCCAACGGCAGCGACCGTTGCCGGCGACGAGCCACTCAATGCGCCAAAGAACAGACTGGTCAGGATGCTGACCTGCGCCAGTCCACCTCGCAGATGTCCAACGAGGCACTGCGATAGCGACAACAATCGCGTAGCCATACTGCCCTTCTGCATGATCTCGCCAGCCATAATGAAAAAAGGCACGGCCAGGAGGGGAAAGCTGTCAAGCGAGGTAACAAGCTTCTGGATCAAAAAGGTTGTCGACATATCCCCGATAATGATCGCCACAACCACGGTTGCGCCCAGAGCAAAACCAACCGGCACACCAATCAAAATGAGCGCAAATAATACGCCGAAAATCAGAAGGATAGGGACTTCCATTCAGCGTCCCCCCGAGCCTTGCCCGCCGGCGCTGGCGGGATAAGTGGGCTGCAGCCACCGCCTCAGTCCCAGGGTGATGCGAACGCTTGTCAAAGCGAAACCGAGGGGGACACACAGATAGACCCAGATCACAGAGATCCCCAGAGCCGGCGCGCGCTGACCGGTCATTGCGAGAAACTGGAGCATCCCCACGCTCCACCAGGTGGCTACCAGGCAGAAACTCAAACTCACCAGATCCGCCGCCGCACCGGTGATCCGGGCGGCCATGGGGGGCGCAAAGCGTTGCACCAACTCCACACCGAGATGCTTTTGCTGCTGGCTGACAAAGGCGCAGCCGATGTAGACGGCCCAAATAAAAAGATAACGGCCCAACTCTTCAGACCAATAAAGGGAGCTACCCAGGACATAGCGATTGAACACCTGAAGTGAAATCGTCACCACCATCCCGACAAGACAAAGCGAGGCAACGACTTCTTCGAGGCGACCGAGTGCCGTGATTATTCGCATCCCCCCTCCCCTTCGGTTTGAAGAGCCGCCGCGATGCAGTGCACCGCGACGGCATCAACCGTCAGCAAGAACCAGCCCTACTGATTCGCCTCGATGGTCTGGCGAGCGGCTTCGATCAGATCCCGGCCAACCTCATCGCCGAATTCGTCGTAAACCGGCTGGGCGGCCTCCATCCAGGCCTCGCGCTGCTGCTCAGAGAGCTCGACGATCTCAACGCCTTCTTCGGCCATCTGCTCGAGGATACGTTCTTCGTTGCTGCGAATGAGATTGCGCTGGAACAGCTTCATCTCGGTGAATGCCTCCAGCACCATCAACTGATCCGCCGGATCGAGCGAGTCGTAGAACGGCTTGCTGAGCATCACCAGGTGAGGGCTGTAGAGCGACCCGACCAACGTCAGATTGTCCGTCACCTCGTGGAAGTTGTTGTACCAGGCAAGGTTAAGGTCAATGTCGATCCCATCAACCGTTTCCTGCTGCATGGCCGTGTACACCTCGCTCCACGCCACCGGCGTTGGGTTTACGCCAAACGACTCGAGGGTTGCGATGTGCGCCTGACTTGGCGTTGAGCGGATCTTAAGGCCATCCGTATCATCCAGCGACTCGATCGCCCGCTGGTTGTTGAAAAGGTGGCGGAAGCCGATTTCGATATACCCCAGCCCCAGAATCCCGCTTGATTCGAGAGACTGCGCGGCCTCCTTGCCGATGGGCCCGTCGGTGATCAGATCCGCCGATTCATAGTCAGGAATGAGAAACGGCATATCAAAGATCAGGAAGTTATCCGAGAACGGCGAGAGATTGGGTGTCGAGGCCGATCCCATCTGCAGGGTGTTGGTCTGCAGCCCCTGAACGACGCTGTCGAAATCGCCGAATTTACTGCTGTCGAAGATCTGGACACGGAACTCTCCATCGCTGCGTGTCTCGATCATCTCCTTGAAGTACTCAAACCCCTGCCCCATGGGATGCTCCGGGACATTGGGATGGGCAATACGAATCACCGTCTCGGCACTGACCGCTCCGGCGACGCCGAGGGCAATGGCGGCGGTGCCGGCGAGCCAGGCGCTTTTGATTGCTTTGCTGGTGTCCATGACGACCCCCTCTGTAACTTTGGTACGAGCCAGTTGCTGTAGCGGACAACCCGTAAGAATCCGCTACGAGGTTCATCATCAAGCAGTTTTAAAATGCAACGCCAATGCCCATTCAGTTAAGGCCATAAAGAAACAGTATAGGTGCACCGACGCTGGTCAGAACGCTCCAAAACGTCGCTCGGTTGAGCCTTTTTAGCGCATGGCTCGCGCATCTCGTCCTAGTCCGAGTGGCCATGGCTTTTGCGCGTGGTCTCTCGAATGCGGGTCCACAGCGCGTCGAGCGCGGGGTTGACGTAATCGGTCAGTCGACAGACGTGGATCTCCAGATTGGGAGCGGGCAGACGATCCGCCAGTGAGACAAGACGCCCTTCTGCCAGCTCTTCTTTTACCAGCGCATGCGGCAGCCACGCTACGCCGAGGCCTGCCAGACACATGGACTTGATCCCGGCCGCGAAGGAGGTTTCACACACGGTCTCGATTTCAACCGCCGGACCAATCTGGTCACGGCATAGATCTCGCACAACCCGACCCAGAAAGCTCTCGGGCGCATAATTGATCAATTGGAGCGAGCCCGGCCAACCAGCGATTTGACGATTGGACTGGGCCGACACGGTCGGGACCAGTGTCTCCTCGGCAACCGCAAGACATTCGAGGTTACCCAGGTCATCGACAGGCAACCCCGCACGCGTGCCCGCGCGATAAGCGATCAGAACATCCGACGCACCACTGGCAATCTGCGAGACACATTCATCGAGATCGCCGGTGCGAACCTGGAACCGGGTAGCAGGCTGCCAGCGCTGGAACAACTGCAGCCATCCAGGCAAGTGCGTGAGCATGAGTGTGTGCTGGGTGGTCACCGTCAGCTGCGGCTGTTCGGCCGGATCCGCCCCGACCCGAACGCGTAGATCCTGCCAGCGCTGGACAAGGGCTCGGATCTCCGGCTCGTAGCGAAGCGCGGTCTCGGTTAGCTGGAACTGATTCGCGCGCCGATCGACAAGCTCAGCGCCAAACCACTCCTCAAGCATCTTGATCCGTCTGGAAAACGCAGGCTGGGTGATGTTGCGCCGTTGTGCCGCCGCTGAGAACGTTTCACTGTCAACCAGCTCGAGGAAATCTTCCAGCCAGGTGAGCTTCACGGATCACCTCCTTGCATCTTTTACGACGCTACCACAGCTCTATGCCATCCGTTTATCGACCCCAGAAAAGCGGCATTGGCGCGTAGCCAACCACAAAGCTTAACTTCGCAAGCATTCTGCTTTACGCATATCACAATCTGACTGGAGGTCATGATGCATCTCTCCCGCTATCCAAGGATTTCACTCGGCCACCTGCCAACCCCCCTCGAGCCCATGCCGCGGCTGACCGAGTGGTTGGGTGGCCCGAACCTCTGGATCAAGCGGGATGACTGCACCGGCCTGAGCACCGGTGGCAACAAGACCCGAAAACTTGAATTCCTCATTGCGGATGCACTGGAGAAAAAAGCCGACGTGGTCATCACCCAGGGGGCGACGCAGTCGAATCATGCCCGCCAGACCGCCGCCGCAGCTGCGAAGGTCGGGATGGACTGTCACGTCCTCCTTGAGAACCGCACAGGACGCACCGACACTCCCTATCTCGAAAACGGAAATGTCCTGATGGACAAGCTCCACGGCGCCACCGTGGAGCACCATCCCGGCGGTGCGGACATGAATCAATTGATGGAAGATGCCGCCGAGCGCTTCAAGGAACAGGGCGCCAAAACGTATATCGTGCCGGGGGGTGGATCCAACGAGGTGGGCGCCCTGGGCTATGTGGCAGCGGCGCTTGAGCTCG
This sequence comes from Spiribacter pallidus, assembly GCF_040838495.1. Taxonomy (NCBI): domain Bacteria; kingdom Pseudomonadati; phylum Pseudomonadota; class Gammaproteobacteria; order Chromatiales; family Ectothiorhodospiraceae; genus Spiribacter; species Spiribacter pallidus. The sequence goes on from NZ_JBAKFM010000001.1 coordinate 46,544, forward strand.
TCTACCAGGCCAACGAGCGAAACCTGCGCATTGACCGCGTTGTTCATGCAACAGGCAGCGCCGGCACCCAGGCAGGACTGGTCACAGGGCTTTGCGGCATACGCGCTGCCATCCCCGTGCTCGGTATCGGGGTTCGTCACCCCAAACCAAAGCAGGAAGACATCGTCTACAACCTCGCGGCAAGCACCTGTGACTTCCTCGGGATAGGAGAAGCCGTCTCGAGGGGCGATGTCGTCGCGAACACAGACTACGTGGGAGAGGGGTATGGCGTTCCGGCCCCGGACACATTGGATGCCATCGACCGGCTCGCCAAGCTCGAGGGCATCCTGCTCGACCCCGTTTATTCGGGCAAGGGCATGGCGGGGCTCAGCGACCTGATACAGAAAGGCGAGTTCAGCCAGGATGAAAACGTAGTGTTTCTGCATACCGGTGGCAGTGCCGCCCTTTTCGGTTACCCGGAGACCCTCGACGGCAACCGGCATTAGGGTCCGCCAGACAATCATGCACATCGGCACGAGAGACTGAGCGCAATTCAGTCGAACGGCGAATAGGCCGCTCGCCGCCACCGACCTAGTCTTTTCCGCGCTAACCATTCAATCGGCTGCGCGGGAGTGTGCATGGCTTTCAAGACCCTCAACGAGGGCAACAACCCTGTTGCCGTTGGCCGTGAGCGGCTTCTCGGACTCGTCATCGTCGGGCTTAGCGGCGATGAGCTCGTCCAGGCGGCCCTCCACCTGCGGCGCGATTCAACGCGCGGCCATTACCCGATTTTTGCCGATACGCAGGCATGGCCCGGGCAAGAGGCATCCCAGGGCCCGATCCTGGATTGCCTGCTGGATGGATACGTCACCGGCGAAGACGATGCCCTGACGCGAGCCGAGCAGTACTGGGCCGCGGCCGCGGATAAAACCGATCTACCGGTGCACAACAGCGATGCCCGGCTGCTGAGTTATCTGCTCATGCGCCCCGACATCGACCTCGCGCCCATCCGGGACTGGGCGTCGCCGGAAATCTATCGCTACCCATTGATCGAGGCATTCGGTGTCACCGATTGTGCCGAACTGCTCAATCGCCTGGCTGCGAGAGGCCTCATTCGCCGGCAATCAATCGTCGAACGGCTGCGCCTCTGCCCTGCCTGCCATGGAGGCCATGCGCTTTTCGTGGACATCTGTCCCAACTGCGAAGGGCTGGAAATCGAGCAGGATCAGTCTCTGCACTGTTTTACCTGCGGGCATGTCGCCGGCGAGCGAGCTTTTCTCGCCGGCGCTGCGCTGCAGTGTCCCAATTGCCGGACACGTTTGCGTCATATTGGCACCGACTATGACCGTCCAATGGAGCATTACGGATGCCGGCAGTGCAACGAGCGCTTCATCGACCCGACGATCGTCGCCCGCTGCAGCATCTGTAACCATCAGACCCGCCCGGAACGTTTGATCACCCGCGAGATTGGCCGCTATACGCTGACCGAGCAGGGCCGAGTGTGCGTACTCGCCGGGATGACCGACGAGATGCCCTCGCCAGTCTTGCCGGATGGACTGATCACGCCGCCGGCCTTTGAGTATCTCCTCAGCTGGCAATCGGCACTCGCCGACCACCATCGGCAGTGCTTTTTCACCTTGTTGATGCTGCGAATGCGTCGTCGCGATGCGAGCAGTGACGCGCCGGCGGATACGCAGCTGGCGCGCAAACTCCACGAGCTCAGCCAACGCATCCACCACGCCCTGGAGGCCGGGGAGCTGGCAACGCGCACCCAGGAAGGCGAGTTCTGGATCCTGATGCCCCAGGCCGGCGAGGAGCGGGTCCGCGAGCTCATGCAAACGCTTGAGACATGGCTCACCGACGACAGCGGCAGACCGATCGCCGGGGTCGATCTGCAGGCGCGGATGATGGCCTCCAACGACCCACGCGCATCCGGGGCGGATGGGGCGGCACTCATGCAGCGACTTGCCAGCACGACAACGGAGCGCGCTCATGCTTGAGTCGGTTGCAGTCGGCGTGCTGATGCATCTGGGCGCCGTCGGCGTGTTCTTCCCGGTGCTGCTGACCATCGAACTGCCTGTCTACCTCACGATCATTCTCGGCCTGACCCGGGATCGCCCCCCCCCGCGCCCGGCGGATCCGCGCCCCACCCTGCCGGCCCCGACGGTGAGCTGCATCATCACCTGCTACAACGAAGGCGCATGCGTCGAGCGGACCGTCACGACGCTGATGGAGCAGACCTACCGCGGATCGATCGAGATACTGGCGATTGTCGATGGCGCCGCCGGCAATACCGAAACACTCGTGGCACTAAAACGCCTGACCCACCGATATGCCCGTTCATCCCGACGCCGGATGATGGTCATCCCGAAATGGCAGCGCGGCGGTCGCGTATCGAGCCTCAACACCGGTCTGTACTTAAGCCGTGGCCAAATCGTCATGGCCCTCGACGGCGACACCAGCTTCGACAACGACATGGTCGCCAACGCCGTCCAGCGGATGGCCAACCCCGATGTGATCGCCCTCACCGGCACGCTGCGGCCTCGCAACCACCACGCCGGGCTCTGGACCCGCCTGCAGGCCCTGGAATACCTCATCGGTCTGCTCGCCACACGAACCGGACTGTCGGCATTCAATGTGATCAACAATATCTCCGGGGCATTCGGGGTGTTTCGCCGCGACGCCCTGCTTCGGGTCGGCGGCTGGGAATGCGGAACCGCCGAGGATCTGGACCTGACCCTCCGGCTGAAACGTTATAACGGGCGAAATCCGCGCCAGATCCTGGCGTTTGAGCCAACCGCAGTTGCCCACACCGATGTGCCCGAGACGCTGACCGATCTGCTGCGCCAACGGCTTCGGTGGGATGGCGATCTCTATTACATGTATGTCCGCAAGCATCGCAGTGCGTTTTCACCGGATCTGCTTGGCTGGCCGAACATGATCGCCACGGTCTGGTACGGGCTCATCCACCAGGTGGCTCTGCCGTTTGTCATCGCCGGCTATCTGGTTTGGCTGGTGTTGCTCCATCCACCGGCCGCGGTGCTCACCGCCCTGGCGGTGGTCTATGTCATCTACCTCGCCATCACCATGGTGCTGGGCGGGCTGGCCGTCGCGTTGCTCAGCGAGCGCCGCCGCAGCGACCTGCCATTGCTGGCCATCGCCCCTGTCTATCCGGTTTATCGGGGCCTGATGCGGCTTTGGTCGGTGGTTGCCCTCCTCGCCGAGATCATCCTCCACCAACACAAGGACACCAGCATGGCGCCGTGGTGGGTCCTGAAACGGAGTCAGTATTGATGCTTGCAAAAATCGCCGTGGCGATCGCGATTGTCCTTTGGGTCGGGCTCAGTCATGCGCCTGCACAAGGTGCAGAGGCTCGCGCGCGGGCCGAATTTTCAACCACACCGATGGCCGCGCCTGCCGTCGAAAGCGCCCGGGCCGAAGCTCGCCGAATTGCCGAACAACGGCGTTTGGTCGAGGCCGAGTCGGGCTGGCGGCTCTTAGGCGGTGTCACCACTGGGCAGATCAACGACATCGCGGGCGAAAACGCCAACCGCCGTTATGAGCGTCTGCAGGCCGATGCCGGACTGGAGCATCCGCTGCTCGGCGCAAGGCGGGCGCAGCAGCGCAGCATTCGCGATCTAAAGCGCGAGTACTTAAGGGCGAGCGCCCGGGTTGGCCAAACCCGACAGACCAACCGCATCCGGATCCATCGTGCCTATGCCCGCTACTGGCTGGCGCAGATGCAGATCCGGTTGGCCGACGCGTGGTTGGCCGTGGTCACCGTTGACATCCCCGGACTGGAGCAGCAGCGCGGAAAGACCATCCGCGACAGCGAGGTGGATACCCTCCTCGCCGCCGTCAACGCCGCGCGAACCGATCGGTTGACGGCCCGTCAGTCGCGCGACACCAATCGTCGCCTGCTGGAGACCCTCACCGGGACCCGGATTGCGCCGTTTACAGCGACTTGGCCCGATCTCAAGGGGCTTTGCACCCGACTGACCGCCTGGCGTCGGGCAATCTGGACCCAGACCCCGTCGGTGGCGGCCGCCCAGAACGAGCTTGCCCTGCTCGCCAGGACGCCGCGATCGGGTGCGACCGACAGCATCCGTGCCCGGGTTCGGCTGCAGCACAGCCAGATCATAGAGGACTGGGACGAACAGGGGGACGAGACCAACCTGACGGTGAGCGCGGATATGCCGTTGGCGCTCACGTCGGCGCGGCGGCAGCAGATCGCACTCCACAACGCCGAAAAACGGCTTGTGCAGCGGCGGCTCGAAGCGTTGCGACAAACTCTGTTGGCCGATCTTGGCGCCGAGTTGCAGCGCCTGACAGAGGCACGGCTGCAGCGCGAGCGTGCCACCGAGGCGCTGCAGACTGCCAAACGCCGCTGGCAGGCCGATCAAAGGCGCATCCAAACCGGTATCGCCGGCCCCGGGCGGGCTGGCATGGAGAGCGCCATCGACTGGTACGACACCGCCCGTCAACGATTGGCCGCCGAAGTCCGCTGGCTTGAAGCCCGCGCGCCGCTGGAGGTCCTCAGCACCCCCGATTGCCACAGCGCACCGCCGTCCGGCATCCCGTCCGGGGCGCTGCAGCCACCGACCATTGATCCGCCGGAGCAGGACGCATGAACATCGACTTTCGCGGTGAACCCGCACCGCAGCGCTCCAATGGGCTACCGGTTCGTTATGCGCCGGCGCGGCGGGCCATCCCCAGGCTGCGCTGGGCCCTTGTCGCACTGATTGTCACAAGCCCCATCCTCTATCTGGGCTGGGTGGTACTGCGTGGCGGCTGGGTGGTCGAATCCACCGGGCGGCTGACCTACGAAACCACCCGCATCGGTTCGGTGGTCGGAGGCGTGGTCAGTGAGGTGCTGGTGAGCGAAAACGATACCGTCACGCCCGGCCAAACGCTTTTTCGGCTGGAAAACCCAGCAATCAATGCCCGAGTCGAGCATCTGCTGGATGAGCTCGATCGATTGAGTGCCGAGCAGCTCGCGGCGCGCCGCCGCTCCGAGGCCGAGCTGGCGGTCCTTGATGAGCAGATCACCGCCCTGGAAAATTTGATCGATGAACAACATGAGTGGTTGTCACAGATCGAGCTGCTGAGCCGCAGCGGCGCGGTCACCCGGGCCGAGCGCCGGCGGGCCAACGCCGAGTTGCAGCGCAGCCGTGGTGACCTGATTCGGGCGATCGGCCAGCGGCAAGCCCTCGCCCGCAGCATCGCCCAGGGCGACCCGCAGTTACGTGAACGCGAACAAGCGCTGCGCCTGTCCCTGGATATGGCCCGCGCCGACCGCAGCTATCTCAGCGTCAAAGCCCCCGACCCAGGCAGCGTCATCGAACTCAACGTCGAACCCGGAGACACCGTGGGCCCGGGCTCAACGCTGTTAACACTGGCCCGCCCTTCCCGACCGCGGCTGACCGCCTATTTACCGCCCGCCGACGGGGCCTTTGTCCAGCGCAACCGACCGGTGACCGTCCACCTGCCGGATGGCTCGCAACTGACCGGCCGCGTGAGCGATCGCCCGACACTGACCGGTCGCATACCCGACCCCATGCAGTCGATATTCCGCGAATCCGACACCGCGTTAATGGTCCGTATCCGGCTGGATCGGCCAGTTCCGGCATCGATGGCCGTCCATGGATTACCGGTTGAGGTGGAGTTTGACCGTGGCATCACGGTCATGCTCGCCCGCATGGATCTGATTCCGGCCTTTGCCAGCGAAGCGCCCGGGTTACACTGACGCCCTGAACTAAAGCGCGAGGAGAGAGACTGTGACCGAACCGGCAAAGACTGTATTCGTCACCGGTGCCACATCGGGTTTCGGACGAGCCACTGCCCGCCGCTTTGCCAAAGCGGGGTGGCGGGTTGTCGCCAGCGGCCGGCGCCGCGAGCGACTGGATGCACTGGCGCAAGAGTTGCAGGGCGAGGCGGGAGAAACCCATGTCATGACCCTGGATGTGCGCGACAGCGAGGCGGTGAAAAAGGCCGTACAGAACCTCCCCGAGGGGTTCCGGGCGATCACCTGCCTGGTGAATAACGCCGGGCTCGCCCTGGCACCGGAACCGGCCCAGAAGGTGGACCTGGCCGACTGGCACACCATGATCGACACCAACGTCACGGGGCTGGTGAACGTCACCCACGCCCTGCTGCCAACGCTGATCGAGACCGGTCGGGGTGCGAGCATCATCAACCTGGGTTCGGTGGCCGGACAGTGGCCCTATCCCGGGGGGCATGTCTACGGCGCCAGCAAGGCGTTTGTCGAGCAGTTCGGCTATAACCTGCGCTGCGATCTGCTGGGTACCGGTGTGCGGGTGACCGATGTGGCCCCGGGGCTATCCGAGACCGAGTTCACGCTGGTTCGCACCAAAGGCGATCAGGCGGCATCGGATCGGCTCTACGCCGGCACCGAGCCCATGCAGCCCGAGGATATCGCCGATCAGATCTTCCACGTCGCCAACCTGCCGGCCCATGTCAACATCAACCGCATGGAGCTCATGGCCACCCGGCAGGCGTGGTCGCCCTTTGCCATCGACCGAGATTAAGCCGAGTCCCTGTCCGGTTCACCCAGGGCGTGGCGCTGTAGGCGTTTGATCTCATCACGCAGCTTGCCCGCTTCCTCGAACTCGAGGTTGCGGGCGTGCTGGTGCATGGCCTGCTCGAGCTCCTTGATCTGCTTGACCGCCTGGGCGGTGGTGAGATCGGCATACGCCCTCGCCTCCTCGGCGACCTCGGCGTAGTGCTGCGGTGTATCCGGGGCACCGGTCTCGCCCCGTTCCATGACATCGGCAATGGCCTTGCGGATGCCCTGGGGCGTGATGCCGTGTTCCTCGTTATAGGCGATCTGCTTGGCCCGGCGCCGTTCGGTTTCATCGATCGCCCGCCGCATGGAGTCGGTCATTTCGTCGGCATAGAGAATGGCCCGGCCGTTGACGTTGCGCGCGGCCCTGCCGATGGTCTGGATGAGCGAGCGTTCGGCACGCAAGAACCCCTCCTTATCTGCATCCAGAATGGCGACCAGCGAGACTTCCGGAATATCCAGGCCCTCGCGCAACAGGTTGATGCCGACCAGTACATCGAACTCGCCGAGCCGCAGGTCGCGAATGATCTCGGTGCGTTCGACGGTATCGATATCCGAGTGCAGGTAACGCACCCGCACGCCGTTTTCCGAGAGATATTCGGTCAAATCCTCGGCCATCCGCTTGGTCAGGGTGGTGACCAGCACCCGTTCGCCGGCCTCGCTGCGACTGCGAATCTCGCCGAGGACATCGTCGACCTGGGTACTGGCCGGCCGGATATCCACCGCCGGGTCCACCAGCCCGGTGGGCCGCACCACCTGCTCGGCCACCACCGCTGAGTGTTTGTCCTCGTAGGGACCGGGCGTGGCCGAGACATAGACACGCTGCGGGGCGATGGCGTCGAACTCTTCGAACTTCAGCGGGCGGTTGTCCAGTGCCGAGGGCAGCCGGAAGCCGTACTCCACCAAGGTCTCCTTGCGCGCCCGGTCACCCCGGTACATGCCGCCCACCTGACTGACCGTGACATGGGATTCGTCGATGAACAGGATGGCGTCGTCGGGGACGTAGTCAAAAAGGCACGGCGGCGGCTCGCCCGGCCCCCGGCCGGAGAGATAGCGCGAGTAATTCTCGATGCCGTTGCAGTAGCCAAGCTCCTGCATCATCTCCAGATCAAAACGCGTGCGTTGCTCGAGCCGTTGGGCCTCGAGCAGTCGGCCGGCGTTCTGCAGCACCTCGAGCCGCTCGCGAAGCTCCTCTTTGATCCGGTCGATGGCACCGAGCACGGTATCGCGGGGGGTGACGTAGTGGGATTTGGGGTAAACGGTCAGCCGTGGCACCCGCTCGAGCACTTCACCGGTGAGCGGATCGAACCAGGCAAGGCTTTCGATTTCGTCATCGAATAGCTCGACCCGCACCGCTTGATCCTCGGATTCGGCCGGGAAGATATCAATGACATCGCCCCGGGCGCGGTAGGTGCCCCGCGAGAAGTCATGATCGTTTCGCGCATACTGAAGCTGGGCAAGCCGGCGCAGGATCTTGCGCTGATCGACCTCATCGCCGACCTGCAGATGGAGCACCATCTCCAGGTAGGCCGAGGGGTCACCCAACCCGTAGATCGATGACACCGAGGCGACGATCACCGTATCGCGCCGCTCGATGATCGCTTTGGTCGCCGAAAGCCGCATCTGCTCGATGTGCTGGTTCACCGAAGCGTCCTTCTCGATAAAGGTATCAGAGGCGGGGACGTAGGCTTCGGGCTGATAGTAATCGTAATAGGAGACGAAATATTCGACGGCGTTGTCCGGAAAAAACGCCTTCATCTCGCCATAAAGTTGGGCGGCCAGGGTCTTGTTGGGGGCCAGGATCACCGCCGGGCGCTGCTCCTGTGCGATCAGGCTGGCCATGGTGAAGGTCTTGCCCGAGCCGGTCACGCCCAGCAGGGTTTGATGATCATGCCCACGCTGCAGGCTGTCGGCGAGCGCGGCAATCGCCGAGGGTTGGTCGCCGGCGGGCGCGAACTCGCTCTCGAGCCGAAAAGGCTTTCTTGGTTCACTCATGTCAATGCAGCCCTGTGCAGGTTTGGCGTATCATCGCGTCGACTGGACAACAAAACGACGGAGGCGATCCTTGGATATTCAACTTGCTGAGCGCGTCAACCGGGTCAAGCCCTCGCCCACCATGGCAGTGACCGCCCGCGCGGCGGAGATGCGCGCCGCCGGCCATGACATCATCGGCCTCGGGGCCGGCGAACCCGATTTTGATACCCCGGAGCATATCAGCGAGGCCGCCATCGAGGCGATCCGTCAGGGCCAGACCCGCTACACGGCGGTGGATGGCACGCCGGCGCTGAAAAGCGCGATCATTCGCAAGCTGCAGCGCGACAACGCCCTGGCCTACGAGGCCAATCAGATCCTGGTCTCGTCCGGGGCCAAACAAAGCCTCTACAACCTCTTCTCGGCGGTGCTCAACCCCGGTGATGAGGTGGTGATCCCCGCGCCCTACTGGGTGTCCTACCCGGACATGGCGCTGCTCGCCGACGCCACGCCGGTCGTGATCGAGGCAGGCCAGGAACAGCGTTTCAAGATCACCCCCGAGCAGCTGGAAGCCGCCATTACCGACCACACCCGCATCGTGGTGCTCAATAGCCCCTCCAACCCCACCGGCAGCGCCTACAGCCGCGCCGAGTTCGAGGCCCTGGGTGAGGTCCTGCGGCGCCATCCCGATGTGTTGATTGCCAGTGACGATATCTACGAGCACATCCTCTGGACCGAGGCGCCGTTCTGCAACATCGTCATGGCCTGTCCCGATCTTTTCGATCGCACCGTGGTGGTCAACGGCGTCTCAAAGGGCTATGCCATGACCGGCTGGCGGATTGGGTACGCCGCCGGGCCGGCCAAGGTCATCGGCGCGATGAAAAAGATCCAGTCCCAGAGCACCTCCAACGCCAGCTCGATCTCGCAGGCCGCCTCGGTGGCGGCCCTCGACGGCGATCAAAGCGTCATCCCGCCGATGATCAAAGCGTTCCGGGACCGACACGATTACGTGGTCGGCCGGCTGAATGCCATGAAGGGCGTCAGCTGCATCCATGGCGATGGCACCTTCTATGCCTACCCCAACGTCGCCGGCGCGATCGATGCCCTCGAGGCAGTCGCGGATGACACCGCGCTGGCCGAGTACCTCATCGACGAAGCCAACGTCGCTCTGGTCCCCGGAACCGCCTTCGGTCTACCCGGCCATGTGCGGATTTCATATGCCACCAGCATGGACAATCTGGAAAAGGCCATGGACCGTCTTGAAGCGGTTTTTGGCAAGGCGTAGGCCGCTGTCGCATGGGCCGTGGCGGTTGACGACGCGGCCCGAATCGCTACACTAACGGTCTTCTTGACAGGCATTTCCCCGGTAGCTCAGCGGTAGAGCGAGTGACTGTTAATCACTGGGTCGGCGGTTCGAATCCGTCCCGGGGAGCCAATCCGGCGTTGGTGCCCGATCGCGCCTGACCCATGCACCATCCATGAAACTCCTACTCATCCGCCACGCCCAGACCACGGCCAACCACGAAGGACGCTGGCAAGGGCACAGTGATTTCCCGCTCAGCGCGCTTGGCCATGCCCAGACGGCGCGGTTGGCCGAGGCGGTCGCCGGATACCTCGGCGCCGAGATCGGCCAACCACCGCACTCGACGCATCCATCGGCCAAACCAGTCGTGGTCTACAGCTCACCGCTTGGGCGGGCCCAGGCGACCGCCCAACCGCTCGCCGCGGCCGTTGGACAGCCCGTTGAGACGCTGGAGCCGCTGCGCGAATACGATGTCGGTGTTTTCTCGGGCCGTACCTGGGCAGAACTCGAAGCCCGGCACCCGGATGTAGCCCGCCACTTTGCCCAACACCGCGACTGGGATGCCGTGCCCGACGCCGAACCACTGCAACAACGATCAAACCGGGCACGATCGGCAATCGATCAGCTCATCAACAACCACGATGATCAACAGACCGTCGTGGGCATCACCCATGGCGGCTTTCTGCAATATCTCATCGCCGCGCTGCTTGGCACGCCGCGCGTCTGGGGCATCCGACCGGGGAATACCGCGATCTTTGAATTCCACATCAATCGCAAGGCCTATCACCGCCAGACGGCATCGGCCGGTGCGCTCAACTCCTACCATTGCCGGATTCAGCGCTTTAACGACACCACGCATCTCAACGCCGATGCACACGGCACCCATCGCGGCATCGACTAGCCGCGAACCCCCGCGACCGGTTACGGTGCCACTATGGAACAATTCGTCGGCACGAATGTATTAGGCCAACCGCTCGCGGCCTGCGGGATGGATCCGATGACGGGGTTCTATCGGGATGGTTGCTGTAACACCGGCCATGCCGATGGCGGCATGCATACCGTCTGCGCCATTGTCACCGAGGCTTTTTTGAGTTTCTCGCGCAGCCGTGGCAACGATCTGACTGCTCCCATCCCGTTTACGGACTTCCCCGGACTCAAGCCCGGCGATCGTTGGTGCCTGTGCGCCGGCCGCTGGCTGGAGGCCCATCGAGCGGGGGTTGCACCGCCCGTCGATCTGGCCGCCACTCACGAAGAGACGCTGGCCGTGATCGATCTTGAGACACTCTGGGCGTATTCCGCCGACCCGCCCGGATCCTAGGCCCGGCCCGATCGGCTACGCGTGCAGCCGCTCTTTTGGCACATGCCGGATGTGGCTTGCCACTACGCCGCCTGGGATAGCGGCAATCCGGTCCGCGATCGCAGTCAGACGGTCGATATCAATCCCTGTTTTGATGCCGCACGCCTCGAAGGCGAAAACCAGGTCTTCCGTGGCGGTATTGCCGGTGGCACCCGGCGCGAAGGGACAACCACCAAGCCCGGCTGCGGCGGCATCGAATCGTCGCACACCCGCTTCGTAGGCGGCCAGGGCGTTGGCCACCCCCAGCCCGTAGGTGTCATGACCATGAAAGGCCCATCGGGTGCGTCCATCCGGGCTGTCCGCCTGCACCCGGGCAAAGGCTTCGGCCACCTGCCGAGGGTTGGCGCGCCCGGTGGTATCACAAAGGGCGATTTCGGCATCGCTTATGATGGACTGTACCTCGCGCACCCGGGCGGCAAGGGCTTGTAGCGACTGCCGCCCGTCAAACGGGCAATCAAAACTGGTGGCCAGATTGACCCTGAGCCGCCAGCCCTTGTCCTGGGCCGAAAGCCAGTCCACAAGACCGGCCAGGTCTCGCATTGAATCATCCACGCTGCGGCGGACATTATTCTGGTTATGGGATTCCGAGACCGAGAGCACGTAGCCGAACTCATCAAAGCCATTGGCGAGCGCAAGCTCAATGCCCTTGCGGTTGGGCACAAGCACCATGAAGCGGACCTGCGCCGGCCGTTCGATCCCTGCGGCGATCGCCCCCATATCGGCCATCTGCGGGATCGCCTTCGGGCTGACGAATGATCCCGCCTCGATACGCTGACAGCCCGCCCGGGCCAGGGCATTGATCATCTCGATCTTCGCCTCGGTACCGATGGGCTCGCGGATCGACTGGAAGCCATCCCGCGGGGCGACCTCGACGATTTCCACCGGCTCGATACGCTCAAGCATTGCCGTGACCCGTCCGTGTCGCGTGATCCCCGACCGCCGCCGCATGGCCCTTGGCGACGAACTGGATCGCAAACTGAATCCCCAGCATGGTGAATCCCAGAGGAATGATGGAATACGGAAACACCAGGGGGGTTCCGAATGCGCTTGAGACCCGCTCGCCATATTCAAAGGCTTGCCAGGCGATGATCCCGCCACGCCAGGCGAGCACCGCACAAAAGGCCACTCCCACCGCGGCCACGAAGGCCTCCAGAGCCGTTCTCACCCGCCAGGGCAGATGATTGGCAAAGAATTCGATACGGATATGCGACTCATCGCGCTGGATTTCACCGGCGGTGGCCAGCCCCAGGTAGACGAGCAAAAACTGATTGACCTCCAGACTCCAGCTAGTGGGCATGGCAAAGAAATGCCGCATCATCGCGTCGTAGAAAATCGTCAACGCCATGAACGCCAGCACCACCTGCCCGCCGACGATGAGCGACTGGCTCAACCTCCGCCACAGGCGCGGAGGTTGAGCCATTATTGCCGAGTGACTGCCGGTCATGCCTCGCCCATGGCCAGTGCAATGGCCCGTTCACCTACCTCGGTGCCGACCTCTTCGACCCAAGCGTCGCGGACCGACTGAGCCGCTTGCGAGAGCGCCTGCAGATCCTCGCCCGAGGGTTCGATCATCTCGATGCCGGCATCCGCCATCAACGGCCAGTACTCCTGACCATAGATGACATCGTTGCAGTGGCTGGCGAAATTATCGTCATACCACCGACCCGCGGCCTCAAGCAGCTCACGTTGCTCCGAGCCCATGTTCTCCCAGGTGCGTTTGAGGACAAACGGCGCGACGGTAAATGCCGTCGTGGGCAGTTTGTAGCAATACGCGTACTGCTCCTGGAGGCTGCGGCCGACCACCGTCGAGATATTCATGATGGCTGCATCGATGGTGCCACGCTGCAGCGCGACGTAGGTTTCGGATGAGGGAATCCGCACCGCCGCCACGTCATAGGCCTCAAGCGCCTGAGTGGCCTCGAAGCTGACGATTCGCACCTTCTTGCCGCGCAGATCCTCCAGCGATCGGACCGGGTTGTCCGGCCCGCTCCAGATATACTCCGGCTCGAGGATGCCCCGGCCGGCCGAGATCATGTGCAGATCCTCCTTGCCCAATTCTTCGTTGATGAGCTCGAACAACGGTGACCCCATGGCAAGGCGCTCGGGGTTGCGGTAGAGCTCCCCCACCACACCGGGCAGCCCGGTAATGCCAAGAATCGGCAGCGAGCGGGTCACATACGAGGTGGTGTGGAACATGAAATCGATGTTCCCCGCCCGCAGTGCCGGCAACTGCTCATCGGCCTTGAGAAGCTGTCCCGAGTCATAGAACTCGACATTGAAAACATCGCTGCCCTCGCTTTTGAGAAAGTCCACGAACCCGTTCGAGCCGTAGGACAGCGCCTTGTAGGACTGGGGCAGATAGGTCACACCGGTGAACGTCTGCTGCGCCCGCGCCCAGGGCGACCAAAGCGCCGTCGGGCCGGCAACCGCGGCGGCCGCCCCCAGGGTGCCGGAATACTTGAGAAAATCCCGTCGTTTGATGGTCATCGATCTCTCCTCTCTCTCTTTTTTCCCGAACTAAAGCAGTCCCGGCAACCAGAGACTGATTTCCGGAACCAACACGAAAAGCATGAGTACTGCGAACTGAACCAGAACAAACGGCACAACGCTTGCGATGATCTCTTCGACCGACAGTTGCGGACAGACGCCGCGGAGCGCGTAGAGGTTCAGCCCCACCGGGGGCGTGACCACGGCGATCTCGAGGTTCATCACAAGCACGATGCCAAACCACAGCGGGTCGTAGCCCAGCGCCGTGACCAGGGGCAGCAGGATGGGCGTGGTCACCACGATGAGGGAAACCGCATCGACGAGCATGCCGAGCAGAACGAGCAAGATCATGATGGCGGTGAAAATCGCCCATGGCGGCAGGTCGGTGGCGGTCAGCGCATCGGTGAGCATCTGCGGGACGCGCATGAAGTTCATGTAGTCCCCGAAGATCTTGGCGCAGGCCATAATCAGCAGGATCGCGCCACTGACCTTCGCCGTTTGCAAGAGAATCTCGCCGATGCGTTTCGGCGGCAGCGCCCGGAAGATCACCGCGGCGATGAGAAACGCCCCCACCGCCCCCACTGCAGCCGCTTCGCTGGGGGTGGCCACGCCGGTATAGATCGACCCGAGCACGGCGATGATCAATACCGCCGCATGCCAGATGCCCCCGAGGCTTTTGACCCGCTCGCGCCATGAAATGGCCGTCTCGTTGGCCGGTGCCTCGTGGGGGTTTCTCAGCACCCGAAAATAGATATAAGCCGAAAGCGCCGTCGCCAGGGCCAGTCCCGGCACGATACCGCCAATGAAAAGATCGGCCACCGAAACCCCGGAGACCGCCCCATAGATGATAAACGGCACACTTGGCGGGATGAGCATGGCCAGCGCCCCGGCGCTGACCACCGCCCCCGAGGCAAGGGGGCGGGAGTAGCCGCGCTTTAGCATCTCGGGCACGGCAATGCCGCCGACCGCGGCGACGCCGGCAATGCTCACGCCGCTGACCGCACCGAACAGTGCCGATGCCCCGACCGATGCAATGGCCAGGCCACCGCGCAGCCAACTTAGCCAGCACACCGCGGCGTGAAAAAGATAGCTGCCAATGGGTGTGGCCGCGAGAAAATTGCCCATGAGAATGAAAAGCGGCAGGGCGATGAGCTCAAAGCTATTGAGCTGTCCGAACGCCGAGGTGGGTGCGAAGAACAGCGCCAGTCCGCCGCGCTCCAGATAAAGCCCCAGCAACCCGGCGGCCCCAAGCGCAAGGAAGATCGGCGCACCGGCCACGATCATGGCCAGCAAAAGGACCACCACGATGGCGACTTCCATCTAGATCACTCCCTGCTCGGCGAGCCGCTCAATGTGCTCGGGGGTCAGCGCGGCCCAGTCTTGCAGTACCCCTCGGGTGTGCTCACCAAGCGCGGGGCCGGTGTGTTCGATACAACCGGGCGAGCGCGACAGGCGCGGAAAGGCATTCTGCATGGGGATTTCACCCAGTCGGGCATCCTGCATGCGGACAATGGATTCGCGGGCCTGCATGTGCGGGTCGGCCAGCATCTCCGGGGCGCGATAGACATGGCCGGCCGGCACGCCGGCCTCGGCCATCCGCTCGACGATCTCATCGGCATCGTGCGCTCGGGTCCAGTCGGCGATCCGGGCATCCAGGGCGTCCTGATTGCGGCCCCGGGACTGATGATCGACGTAGCGCGGGTCATCCGCCAGTTCCGGGGCACCCATCGCCTCGCAGAGCCGGCGAAAGACCGTATCCTGGTTGGCGCCGATCACCACCTCACGGCCATCCCGACACGGGTAGGCGTTGGACGGGGCGATGCCATCGAGCCGGCTGCCCGAACGCTCGCGGATGCGGCCGGTTTTTTCGTATTCGGGAATGAGGCTTTCCATCACGGTCATGACCGATTCATAAATGGCGCTGTCCACCACTTGGCCACGCCCGCTTCGGTGGCGTTCGTGCAGGGCCATCATCGCGCCCATTGCACCGTGCATGCCGGCCAGGGTGTCACCGATGGAAATGCCCATACGCACCGGCGGGCGATCCGGGTAGCCAGCGATGTAGCGCATCCCGCCCATCGCCTCGCAGACCGAGGCATACCCCGCGCGAGTGGCATAAGGACCGGTCTGGCCAAAGCCGGTGATACGCACCATGACAAGCCCGGGATTGATTTCGCTGAGTGCCTCGTAGCCAAGCCCCCAGCGCTCCATGGTTCCGGGCCGGAAGTTCTCGATGATGACATCGACCTGAGCGGCCAGCTCGCGGATCACCGCCTGGCCGGCCTCGGTGCGCAGGTCCAGCGTCATCGAGCGTTTATTCCGGGCGATGACCGGCCACCACACCGTGTTGCCATGCGCATCGGTGCTGCCCCACTGACGCATCGGATCTCCGCGGCCCGGGGGCTCGACCTTCACCACCTCGGCGCCGAAATCGGCCAGATACTGTCCACAGAACGGCCCGGCGATCAGCTGACCGAGCTCCAGTACACGAATCCCCTCAAGCGGCCCCATCGGCCTCAATCCTCTGTTGTTTGATACGGTTGATGACGCCTCCCATCCGCAGCAGTTCGCGCTGGCGATCGGTGAGCTCGTGAACAAGGGCAATCGGATCGCCATCGAGATGCGCGGTCACGGTGTTGCCAGCGGCAAGCTGGCCGTGGATGTCGTCGAAGCGGAGTCGACCGCCCGCCTCGAGCCGCCTGGCAGCCGTTTCATCGGCCGGCGAGAGCGGCAGGACACCAAAACAGACGAGGTTCTGCCAGTGCAGCCGGGCAAAGCTCCTGGCCACGACGATCTTCAGGCCCTGCAAGGCTGGCACCAGGGCGGCATTCTCGCGACTTGAGCCCTGTCCGTAATTATCCCCCCCGACAATGGCATGGCCGCCGGCGTCAACGACATCAGCCGCCTTTTCCGGGTAGCCGGCATCGATGGGGGCAAAAAGAAAACGCGCCGAGGCGTGGACGTTGCACCAGTAAGGGATCGCCGTGCCTGCCGGCATGATGTCGTCGGTGCTGATATCGTCGCCGACCGTCAGCAGGATCGGCACGTCGAGCGAGTCGGGCAGCGGCTGGAGTGCTGGCAGCGGCGGGGTGTTGTCACTGATGGCAAGCTCGGGTCGGGCGGCCCCGCGCAGGCCCGCCGGGGCCTTGAGCCCGGCATCCGCCGCCGGCAGGCGATCCGGTTCAGCAACCCGTGGATAGGCGATATCCAGCGTCCTCGGATCGGTGATTGTGCCAGTGATCGCCGAGGCGGCCGCGGTCTCGGCGCTGCACAAAAACACGCTGTCTTCGGGTGTGCCGGATCGTCCGGGAAAATTCCGCGGGACCGTCCGCAGACTGTTCTGGCCCTGTGCCGGCGCCTGCCCCATGCCGATGCAGCCATTGCAGCCGGCTTGATGAATCCTCGCGCCCGCCTGGACCAGTCGGGCCAATGCGCCGGATTCAATCATCGCCCCCAGCACCTGCCGGGTGCTGGGATTGATATCCAGCGACACCCCCTCGGCGCTTGGCCGGTCGTCCAGGATCCCGGCCACCGTGGCGAACTCGCTATAGCCGGGGCAGCCCGAAGATCCGATATAGCTTTGATAGACCGGGGCACCGACCGCTTCGGTCACCGGCACGACGTTACCCGGGCTGGATGGCAGGGCAATCAGAGGCTCCAGCGCCGAGAGGTCGATCTGCTCGTGCAGGTCGTAGACACAGTCCGAGTCGGCGCAGAGCGGTTGCCAGACGGTCTCGCGGCCCCGGGCAGCCAGAAAGCGTCGGGTGTTGTCATCGCTGGGGAAAACGCTTGTCGTCGCCCCCATCTCGGTGCCCATATTGGCGATGATGTGCCGATCCATCGCCGACAAAGAGGCAACGCCGGGTCCGTAAAACTCGAGGATGCAGTTCTTGGCACCGGCAACGCCATGGCGCCTTAGAAGCTCCAGTGCCACATCCCGGGCCGAGACCCACTCGGGCAGATGGCCCGTCAGCTCGACGCCCCAGATGCGTGGCATCTGCAACACCAAGGGTTCACCGGCGATGGCAAGCGCGACCTCGATCCCGCCGGCCCCGATCGCGAGCATCCCCAGTGATCCTGCCGCCGTGGTGTGACTGTCCGACCCCACCAGGGACTGGCCCGGCACGCCGAAGTGTTCCATGTGCACCGGATGGCTGATGCCGTTGCCCGGGCCGCTGTACCAGATGCCGAACCGTTCACAAGCACTTTTCAAGAACCGGTGAGCATCCGCGGTCAACGGCCCCTGCTGAACCAGGTCATGGTCGATGTACTGGACCGTGGGCTGCGGCACCGCGCGCTCGACCCCCATGGCCTCGAGCTCGAGCATGACCAGCGTCCCGAGGATATCCTGAAGCAACGCCTGGTCCATGCGCAGTGCGATTTCTTCCCCGGCTCTGGCCCGTCCCTCGACGAGATGATCCTCGATAAGCCTGGCGCTCAGGGTTTTGCCCGCCATGCGCCCTCCTCCGAACGATTATTTTTGGATTTTCGGAGAGGTTCTCTTTATTGGATACAATTTGCAAGCCGTTAACCCGGTTTATCCGGATTTTTCGATGTGCGGGTGCAGCATTGTATGCAGTTCAGTGGTGGGACGACTCGGCCAGCGGCGCGTCGCTGCGGTGATGCGCCGGTCGGGCCGCGAGAATGTGCGAACGCATGACCGCCGCGGCCCAGACCGGATCCCCGGCTTCAATGGCCTGCAGGATTTCGCGGTGCTGCGTCATGCTGCGCGCCATTTCGCTGGCGTTGTAGCGGTGAAAACTGCGTGTGGTCATTGGCGCTTGAACGATGGCATTGACCAGACGCTGGAGCCGCGGGCTGCCA
Source organism: Spiribacter pallidus (assembly GCF_040838495.1). Taxonomy (NCBI): domain Bacteria; kingdom Pseudomonadati; phylum Pseudomonadota; class Gammaproteobacteria; order Chromatiales; family Ectothiorhodospiraceae; genus Spiribacter; species Spiribacter pallidus. The sequence continues at coordinate 65,048 of NZ_JBAKFM010000001.1, forward strand.
GCCGATTCCAGAATGGTTTGATGAAACTGGTCGTTAAGCGTTGCGATATCCTCGCGGCTCTCGCTCTGCTGCGCGCTGCTCAGTGACTCCATGGCATCCACCAAATGACGCAGCCGGGCAATCTCGCTTGGTTGCATCCGGGTGGCGGCACGGCGGACGGCGTGGGATTCGAGAATGCTCCGCAGCTCGAACACCTCGTCGGCGTCGTCACGTGTCCACTCAACAACCCGCGCCCCCCGGTGGGGAATCTGCTCGAGCCACCCCTCGGAAACCAGCCGCCGAAGGGCCTCGCGTATGGGCGTACGACTGATCTGGAATTCCCGGGCCAGGCCCTCTTCGCGGAGAAACTGTTCGCCGTCGTAGACCCCCTCGAGGATGTTCCGGCGAATCGCCCGATAGACCCGCTCGGTGGCGGTGGTGTGTGGCGTTGACCGCGTCTTCGTCATTGCTTGGTGCCCATTCCTGCTGACTGACCCCGGGGCGACGATCCCCGTGGGTGTTCGTGTCAGATTAGCAAAACCGCAAACCGGGTTGATCGGGATTAATGTTTGACACCGATCGATGCTGCTAGGCTCTGGGCAATGACAGTTGATTGTTGGTGAGTTGGCGATGAGCACATCCCCCCGTTCGCAGAACAACCATCCGCCCGCCTTCTGGCTTTTCCCCGTCGGCGTCGTGCTGGCCATGGGGGCTTCCATGCTGCCGGGGCAGTGGCCGCTTTATATGGTGCTGGCCCTGAGCACCGCGGTTCTGGGCCTGCCCCATGGCAGCCTCGACACCGCGGTGGCCACACGCTATCTGCATTTGGACAACCCGCTGCGCATGATGATGTTTCTTGGCGGTTACATGCTGCTCGCCGCGCTGGTGCTGGGATTATGGTGGCTGGCGCCCAATGCGGCGCTTGCGGCATTCCTGCTCTACTCGGCCGTGCATTTCGGCGATGATGTCGCCAACCGGCTGGGCCGGATCGGGGGGGTCGGCTATGGGTTGTGGATCATCGGACTGCCGGTCGCGCTGCAGCCGACGCAAGTGACCCCGATTCTCGAAATGCTCGGGGCCGATCAGGCCGTGACAATTGTCGCCACCGGGCCCTGGGTCCTCGCCATGGGGGGTCTAATTCTCGCCACCAGCCTGGCGCTGCGGCCCGAGCGGTCGGTCAGTGACTGGCGCGATCCACTGCTGCTGGCGGTCACCGCCGCGCTGCTTCATCCGCTGGCGTACTTCATCGCCTACTGGTGCTTTCTACACAGCCCACGCCATCTTGAAATCGCAGCGCGGGACCTGGGGCTGTATGGCTGGCGCGAGCGGTTGCGCGCGGTTGCCCCCACGACCCTCGCCACCTACGCCCTCGCCCTGGCGGCGGTCCCCTTTCTCATCGGCCTGCCCAGCGATGCCGTGCTCATGCGAGTGATCTTCATTGGCCTGGCCGCGCTGACCGTGCCGCACATGATCCTCGAGCTCATTGCCAGCCCCCGACGGAGCGAGTGACCCCGGAGCGGCTAGCGATCGGCCCGCCAGGCGGTCCAGCCCGCCCAGGCCACCGCGGCCCAGGCGATCATGAGCAGGGTGCCGCCCACCGGTGTAACGAAGGTCAGGATCATCATCCCGCTCCAGACCGCAAGGTAGATGCTCACGCTGAAGAGCACCGTGCCCCAGACCATCAACCAGGCACCAATGCGCAGGCGTTTGATGACATCGGTGCCTAGCGGCAACACCAGCCCAAGGGCAAGCGCAAGCAAGGCAACGGCATGCACCTGGTTGTAGCGAATCGCCGTCATGAGAAAACGAAACGACTCGGCGTCGATATTCGGACGCAGGGCGTGCTCGGACCAGGCACCAAACCCCACCGAGAGCAGGCCAAGCAGACCGGCAATGAGTAGAAGAGAACGCATGCAAACCCCTGTCAGGCTAAGGTAATCTGCCATCTTTTGATCGCAACAGGCAGATATCATAACAATGCAAGGGACACTGGCGCTGGCGATGGACAACCTGACATCGCCGATCATTCTGTTTTTCGTCCTCGGGGTCATCGCCGCATTCGCGCGCTCCGATCTGTCCATCCCCGAGGCCATCGCCAAGGGGTTGTCGATCTATCTGCTTTTTGCCATCGGCTTCAAGGGCGGTGCCAGCGTTGCCTCCCACGGCGTTGACGGGACACTGGCACTGTCATTGTTGGCGGGGCTGGTGCTCTCGTTCGCCCTGCCGGTCATCGCCTATGCCCTGCTCAAGGGAATGACCCGGCTTTCAGTCACCGACGCGGCCGCGGTTGCCGGTCACTATGGCTCGATTTCGATCGTCACGTTTGTGGCGGCCAGCTCTGTGGCCACCACCGCCGGCCTCTCGCCCGAGGGATACATGGTCGCGGTGGCCGCGGTCATGGAGGCACCGGCCATCCTCTCGGCGCTGTGGATCATCGCTCGCTCCAGCCCGGCGTCCGCCGAAATGGAGGAAGGCCTGATCCGCGAAATCCTGCTGAATGGCTCGATCGTCCTGCTCGTTGGCTCGTTCTTGATCGGCTGGATCACCGGTGACGAGGGCCTGACGCTCATCGAGCCGTTTATCGTGGCGCCTTTCCAGGGGGTGCTTTGCCTGTTTCTGCTCGATATGGGGCTTGTCGCCGGCCGTGGACTGCGCGAGGCGCGATCGGTGCTCACGCCCGGCCTCTTCGCCTTTGGCGTGATCATGCCACTGATCGGTTCTGTCACCGGCCTGGGGGCAGGATTGCTGATCGGGCTGAGTACCGGGGGGGTTTTGTTGCTGATGACGCTGGCGGCATCGGCCTCCTACATCGCCGTTCCAGCGGCCATGCGGGTCGCCCTCCCGGAAGCCAACCCGTCAATCTATCTCACGCTCTCACTGGGTGTGACCTTTCCTTTCAACCTCACCCTGGGGATCCCCCTGTACCTGGCGGTGGCCCAGACCCTGACCGGAGGCTGAACCATGCAGACCCATAAGGCTAAACGGGTGGAAATTGTCATCGAAGCGGTCATGGAGGAGCGCCTGAGCACGGCACTGATCAAGGCAGGCGTGACCGGTTTTACCGTGCTGCCGGTCATCAGCGGCTCGGGCCGCTCCGGCCATTGGTCCGGCGAAGGACAGGTAAGCCGTGTCGGCGGCATGGTCAGTGTCAACTGTATCGTCCGCCCCGATCGGGTGGATGCGCTGCTCGATGCCGCCTTTGGCGTGGTCGAGCGGCATATCGGCGTCGTCAGCGTCATGGACTGCGAGGTCCTCAGGGCAGAGCGCTTCTGAGCCCTCAATCACCCGCCGCGGTCCTCGCCCGCCAACAGGGCAAGTGCCGTTGTCGTTCGATCGGCGGCGGTCTCCAGCAGCTGGCGGGGCAGATCGGGAAGGCGCCGGCCAAACCGCGCCGGTACCCTGACCTGATAACGGCAGCCGCCCTGTTCGGTAGCTGACCATGCGCCGATATGGGGCGCACCGGTGGCCACCTGGCATTCAAGCGCATTGAGGGCCTCGCACTGCTCAGCCAGGGCGGCAGCATCATCGATTGCTCCGGGCAACTGGAGCACGAATTCGAACCCTGGACCAATGGCGGCGATTCCGGCGCCGACAAACAGCGAGGCACGGGCCCCCGGGGGTATCGCTTCACCGACGGGCAAGGCGGTGAGGCTGTCGGCCGAACGACGGGTGACCCGCCAGGCCTGCGGATCGACGCCCGCGATGCTCTGAATCCCGTTGCGCCAGACACCCAGTCCGGCCCGGTTGAGCTGACGGTTGGCCGCGGGCGGTCGGTCAAAGAGCGCCGTCCCGGCCTCGAGGGCAACCAGACAAGTCAGCTGGCGGCCGGTCGGATGCCAGGGAACTTCCCGGTCAATACACACCCGACTGACAAGCGACAGCCCCTCGCGCGCCGGGCTGCGACCACCGGGCGATCCGGTCAAAGCGCCAATGGCATTGCGCGGATTGAGTTGAAAGGCCCGCGTCCGGGCTGAGCCCGGCATCGCCAGGTTGCCCCGCAACACCGTCTCCAGACGCAACGCGCGATGCTGACCCCCATCGCGCCCGGCAACCGTTTGCTCCTCAATGGTGGTTCGGGTGTTCTCCTGGATTACCGTTACACCGCCATCGGAGACCTCCAGCGCCACACCCGGGCGCGCTTCAAGCGACTCAACAAGATCGCCGCGCCAGTCACCGACCGTTGATTCATTGGGGGGCATGACCAACCTCTATATCGCATATTTATATATAAAAAGTCCCAAATATTCTTTTGGAAACTAACGGGAGCGGACTAGACTGCTGTTACCGAAAATCAAGGCTGATCAGGAGATCAAAATGCGTATCAAAGGCCCAATCCGGCGACTAGCCATCACGTTGTCACTGGCGCTGGGCGCCAGTCTAGCCCATGCCAACCCGGACGCCCTGGTCTCAACCCAGTGGCTGGCCGACAACCTAGAGCGGGAAGATGTCCGCGTGATCGAAGTGAGTGTCAACCCCGGAAAGTTCGAACGTGGACACATCCCGGGCGCGGTGAATTTTCGCTGGCACACCGATCTAGTGGATACGGTAAGCCGCGATATCATCGCTCGTGACGGTTTCGAACAGCTGCTGCGCGATGCCGGTGTCTCGAGTGACACCGAAATCGTTCTTTATGGTGATAGCAACAACTGGTTTGCCGCCTGGGGGGCATGGGTGTTCGACATCTACGGTGTCGACAACGTCCGCCTGCTCGATGGCGGCCGTAACAAGTGGGAAGCCGAGGGAAGGCCGCTGTCCATCCGGCCAACCAGCTACGATGCAGGCGATATCACGGTCGCCGAGGCCGATTATTCGATTCGTGCATTCCTGCCCGAGGTTGTCGAGATCGCCAGCAGCAGCGACCCGTCAGCGCAGCTTGTCGACATCCGCTCCGCCGCCGAGTACGAGGGCCGCATCATTGCGCCGGAGGGCGTGGATGAACTCTCGGTCCGGGCCGGCCACATTCCGGGCGCTGTCAACGTCGGCTGGTCGAATGCAGTGGACGAGGACGGGACGTTCAAATCGGCCGAAGAACTGCGCGCTATCTATGCCGAGGCCGGTGTGGACGGCAGCAAACCGGTGATCACCTACTGCCGGATCGGCGAGCGCTCGAGCCACACCTGGTTCGCGCTGTCGAAGATCCTTGGCTACGAGGTGAAGAACTACGACGGCTCGTGGACCGAGTACGGCAACTCGGTCGGGGTGCCCGTCACCAACCTGGCCGGCACGGTCTGGGGCGGGCAATAAACCCGCCGCGGCCATGACCTACGCGGCTATCAACACCGCCCCGGCGCATCGCCGGGGCGGTTTTATCTCGCAGACGGTCGCCGTGGCTGTTGCACTGGCACTCATCGCAGGGGCGTGGCGATTGGCGGGCATGGGTGACAGCACCCTTGCCCTGTCGTTGTTACTGGGCGCCGGATTCGGTTTGTGTCTGCAGCGCTCGCGGTTTTGCTTTTTCTGCGTCACTCGTGATTTTCTCGACCATCGCGATGCCCGCGGATTGCTGGGGATTGTCGCGGCGCTGGCCGTCGGCACCCTGGGCTATCATCTGGTCTTCGGGCTTTTTCTGCCCGACCCAGGGGGCGGCCGGCTACCACCGGATGCACACATCGGCCCGGTGAGTTGGGTCCTTGCCGTGGCGGCACTGGTTTTTGGCGCCGGGATGGCGCTATCCGGCTCATGCATCAGTGCCCACCTCTACCGCCTGGGCGAAGGCGCCGTCGCGTCGGTCATCGCGCTGATTGGCGTGCTGATCGGGTTCGGGCTCGGGTTTTTGAGCTGGAACCACCTCTACCTCGCCGGCATCGATCAGGCCCCTGTGCTGTGGCTGCCCGCCCATCTGGGATACGGCGGATCGGTCCTGGTTCAGCTATCGGGACTGGGCGGGCTGGCGGTTGTGCTGATGATCGGCCACCGCCGCCGCCAACCGGCGGCCCCGGTGGATGAGTCACTCGATAATGGCGGTGTTGCGCAAAAAGTCCTCGCGGAACGCTGGCCGACCTATGTTGGAGGTTTGCTGATTGGTGCGCTGGCGGTGGCCGCCTACCTGCGCGTGGCACCGCTGGGTGTGACCGCCGAGCTGGGCAGCATTGCCCGAACGCTCGGCAACCACGCCGAGCTGATACCGGCACGATTGCAGGGACTCGATGGGTTTTCGGGTTGTGCCACCATCATCAAGGCCGGGCTGTTATCGACCAATGGCGCATTCATTGTCGGATTGGTCATGGCATCGCTTGCAGCGGCACTAACGGCGGGCCAGTTCGGGCTCCAGCCCGCCCCCTTTGGCAAAAGCGCCCGACACCTCGCCGGCGGCATCCTCATGGGTTGGGGGGCGATGACGGCGCTGGGTTGCACCGTCGGCACGCTGCTGTCGGGGATCATGGCAGCGGCTCTGTCCGGGTGGGTATTTGCGTTTTTCTGCCTTGCCGGCCTCTGGGCGACTTGGCGGGTGATGGGTTTTTTGAACCGTACATCCACCCGGGGTTAGATGCCGGGCACAATGGGAATGCCGCTGCATCCTGCAAGCAGGATGAGTGTCGTTGTGGCGATAATGAAGAAACGCATGGCGCCTCCGGCTGTCCCTGCCAGTGAGGATAAAACATGACGCGGCTCAATGCTTGGTCATTTCGCACCATTGCAGTGCAAAATTATATTGACCTGCCCTGCGGCGAAGCGTAGTTTTTCGTCAGTTTTAAACGGAGGACGAACCGATGGATCTGTCGACTCTCAGTCTTGGTCAGTACACATTCGTACAGAATGCGTTCTCGTTCGGTCTGGCGGTTATGGCCGCCGCCACGCTGTTTCTGTGGTTTTCCCGCAGTCACGTGGCACCGGCGTATCGCATGGCGATCACCATCTCAGGTCTGGTGACGGCAATTGCCGCCTACCATTACCTGCAGATCATGCTCTCATGGGAGGCCGCTTTCTCGGCTGTGGGCGGTACCCTCGAGGTCACCGGCTATCCCTTCAACCAGGCCTATCGCTATGTCGACTGGCTGCTGACCGTGCCGCTGCTGCTCGTCGAGCTCATCCTCGTGATGCGTCTGTCGAAGAGCGAGACCGTCTCGAAGAGCGTCACTCTGGGCGGTGCTGCCGCGCTGATGATCGTCCTCGGTTACCCGGGCGAGGTGTCCGAAGACGCCGGCACGCGGTTCACCTTCTGGGTGCTGTCGATGATTCCGTTCATCTACATTGTCTACCAGCTGGTGGTGGGCCTGAAGGGATCGATCAGCAAGCAGCCCGAGAACGTTCGGGGCCTGATCAACGGCGCCGCAACGCTTGTCGTGGTCTCCTGGCTGTTCTATCCGCTGGTCTACCTCTTCCCGCTGATCGGCCTGACCGGCGGTGCCGCCGTCACGGCTGTCGAGGTGGGCTACACCATTGCGGATATCGTCGCGAAGGCGGTCTTCGGCATCCTCATCCTCACGATTGCCATGCGCAAGTCGGAGGCCGAGGGCAACAGCTAAGCCCAATCGGTCACGACCGATTGGCTTAACCAGCCGAAAAACCGGGTATGGCCCGCCGGCACTGTCCGGCGGGCTCATGCCTGATCAGCCAGAATGGTGACCCCAGTGGCGACGACGCATGTCTCCAGACCAATGCAGGAATCCGGCCGGGTTGCCGACTCACCGAATATCGCCGATGTCGACCGGTACATGGTCGAACGGCTTCAGCAAGAAACCCCAACACCGGCCCGCGATGCCGCGCTCTATCACCTGAGCACCGGCGGCCAGCGGATGCGGGCCCATCTGGCGCTGGCAAGTGCCCGGGTTTCACTCAACGAACACGACAGCATCCAGGCCACCGCTGCCTGTGAGCTACTGCATAACGCATCGCTTATCCACGATGACATCAGCGATCGCGACCTCTTTCGCCGCGGATGCCAGACAGTCCGGGCGCGTTATGGCGACAACATCGCACTGTGCGCCGGCGATCTTCTGCTCACCACTGCCTTTGCGACCGCCGCCGGGCTGCAGGACCGCGACCACGCCGTGCGTCTGACCGCCGACATGGCCACGTTGAGCAACCGGGTGATCGGTGGACAGAGTATCGAGCTTGCCGCCGTTGACCATTCTGATTTCAACCGCCGCCAGTACCTCGCGGCCACCCGAGGAAAGACCGCGCCGTTCATCGAACTGGCGCTGGGCGTGGGCCAATCGGCGACCCGCCAGAAAGGGTTCGACGGCACGACCTGCCACCAGCTGGCTGAGGCCATCGGCCTGGCCTACCAGATCCTCGACGACCTGGATGATCTTGGCGGCAGTCACGAGGGGATTGAGCACCAGTCGCTGCATGCCCTGCATGCCTGGTGGCACCACCAAAGCATCGCCCGCCCCGATGACCGCAGCCTGACCCACCGCCGCTGCCTGACCCACGTGCGGGCGGCCGTGAACCGGGCACAGACCTGTCACCGGAAGCTGCCCATGCCCCTGCGGGCGGCCGTCGGCACGCTCCTTCGCCAGCTACAGGAGAAAGCCGACCGGAGCGCCCGCCGCATCGACGGCAGTCTCCCGCAGTGAGCGCCACCGCTGCGGTTCTCGGGGGTGGATTCGGCGGCATTGCCGCGGCGCTGCGGTTGCGTGCCCGGGGCTATAGCGTGCAGATCATCGACCGCTGCCCCCGCCTGGGTGGGCGCGCGCAGGTCTTTGAGCGCGGCGGCTACCGCCACGACGCCGGCCCGACGGTTCTCACAGCGCCCTGGCTTTTTACCGAATTATTCGAGCTCTTCGGCGAGTCGCTGACCGACCATCTCGAGCTCAGGCCCCTCGATCCCTGGTACCGGTTTCGTTTTCCCGATGAATCGCAGTTTGATTACGCCCCGGACATGGAGCGTATGGAGTCCGAGATCGCCCGATTCAATCCCGATGATGTAGCGGGCTATCACGGGCTTCTGTCGGAGTCACGCGAGCTTTTTGAGATCGGCTTTCGCGAATTGGGCGATCAGCCCTTCCATCGCGCCGGGTTTATGATCCGGCAGGCCCCGCGACTGCTGCGGCTGCGGTTTGACCGCAGTGTCTACAGCATGGTCGCCCGGCACATCCAGCACCCCTATCTTCGTCGGGCGTTGTCATTACAGCCCCTGCTGGTGGGCGGCAACCCGTTTGACACCACCTGCATCTATGGCCTGATCCACTACCTCGAGCGCGAATGGGGCGTTCACTTTGCCATGGGCGGAACCGGCGCGCTGGTGGACGCGATGGCGGGATTGCTGGAACGCCAGGGGGTAGTGGTCGAAAACGGTCGATCGGTGACCCGATTGGGCCGGACAGGCCGACGGATTTCATCAATCGACCTGGATGATGGCCGGCAGATCACACCCGACGTGGTGGTCTCGAACATGGACCCGATGCATTTGTACGGCGAGCTGATGGACAACCCACCGGTCGTGGCCGGCATCAAGCGGCGCATCGCGGCCCCGTCAATGGGGCTTTTCGTCCTCTATTTCGGCACGGACCGGCAGTACCCGGAGCTCGCCCATCACACGATCTGGCTGGGCGAGCGCTACAAGGAACTGCTGCACGACATATTCGACCGCAAAGTCCTGTCCGACGATTTCTCGCTGTACCTGCATCGCCCCACGGCCACCGACCCGGGCTTTGCCCCATCCGGGCATGACAGCTACTACGTGCTCGCTCCCGTCCCCAACCTTTTGGGAGACATTGACTGGGCGCAGGAAGGACCGCGACTGCAGCGCCGCATCATCGAAGCCCTGGAACGCTCGATCATGCCGGGGCTGAGCGCTCATGTGCGCTCGGCTTTTCACATGACACCCGAGCATTTCCGCGAAAACTACCAGAGCGTCCACGGGACCGGTTTCAGCATCGCGCCGCTTTTTCGACAATCCGCCTGGTTTCGTTTCCACAACCGCGCCGAGGGCCTGGACAACCTCTATCTGGTTGGCGCCGGCACACACCCGGGTGCCGGTCTGCCCGGTGTCCTCTCCAGCGCCCGGGTCCTCGACCGTCTGATCGACTCGACCGCGGCGGAGCCGGCTGCATGACCCCACGCGAAGTTCTCGCCCGTCATGGCAGCAGCTTCTACACCGCCAGCCGGTTGCTACGACCCGAAGACGCCCGCGACATTGCAACGCTCTACGCGGTTTGCCGGCTGATTGATGACCTGGCCGACGAGCACGACAACGCCGGTGATCGGATACAACCCCTGCTCCGGGCCCTGGAGGCAAAGACCCCGGAGGCGATCCCGGTGGATGGTTTCGCCGAAATGGTCCACCGCCGGGACCTGGACCTGGCGCCGTTGCGGGTGCTGGCCGCCAACGCACTGCAGGAGTCGGCCGACGATCGCCTGATCGCCGATGAGGCAGAGCTGCTGGATTATTGCTATACGGTGGCAGGCACCGTTGGCGAACTCATGTGCCCGTTGCTTGGCGCCGATCCGGCCAAGGGCCGTGAGGCGGCCATCGCTCTGGGGACCGCCATGCAGCTCACCAACATTGCCCGCGACGTCCAGGAGGACGCCGAACAGGGCCGTCGATATCTGCCCGGTGAGTGGCTTGGTGATCTCTCGCCAGCGACCATCGCCGCGGCACGGCCTATCCATCGCGAACCGGTCCGAGGCGCCATCCGGCGCGTTGTCGAACTGGCAGAGACCCAATATGCAATCGGCGAGTCGGGCCTCGGCCTGATCCCTTTCCGCAACCGTCAGGCGATCCGGGTAGCAACCCAGCTCTACCGGGCAATCGGCCTGCGCGTGGTTGAGCAGGGCTGCGAATACTGGCGCGGTCGGGTATCGCTGACCGCCCGGGAGCGAGCCACACTGGCGGTGCAGGCCGTCGGCGGCCTGGTTGCCGGGAGACCACGGCATAGCGCATGAGTCGCTGGGATATCGCCCTGATTGGATTCGGGGCCGCCGCCATGAGTCTTGCCACCCGGCTTGGCCGGATGTACCCCGGCACGATCCTGATCATCGAGCCACGCTCGCTGCCCACCGATGACCGCACCTGGTGCGGCTGGCGAACCAAAGACCATCCCTTCAGCGATCGGGTCACAAGGCAATGGTCACGATGGCGGGTCAGCAGCGGGCCGGCATCCATTGTCCGGGGCAGCGAGCGCTATCCATACGAAATGCTCCGTGCCGGCGATGTCCAGAAGCGCGCACTTGAGACCGTTGAGCGCCGCTCGGACTGGCAGTGGGTCCCAGGCCGACTGATCGAGGCCACCCGACAGGCCCATGGCTGGGCGCTGGCACTGGATAACGGCCAGACCCTCATGGCCGATCAGGTCCTCGACAGCCGCCCCGCATCGCTTAAGTTGGCCCGGCCCTGGGTGTGGCAGAGCTTTGTCGGCTGGGAGCTATCGCATCCCTCGCTGGATGGCAGCGAAACCGTCGGGCTGATGGACTTTACCGGAGACAGCGATGCGGTTGCGGAGTTTGTCTACGAACTCCCCATCCAGACCGGGCAGCATCTGCTGGAGTGGACGCGGTTTACCCCGTCACCACCGCCGGCGGAGGAAATGGAGGCCTGCCTCGAGACCCACCTCCAGGCCCGCGGCCTCGGGAACGCCCGGATCGTGCGACGCGAAACCGGGCATCTGCCCATGGCTCCCATTGCCCCGTACAACCGTGATCGCTGGATGCGGATTGGTACCGCGGGTGGCAGCATGCGACCGGCCACCGGCTATGCCTTTCACGCCATCCAGCGCTGGGCGGACGATGCGGCCCGCTGCCTGCTGGAAGGCCACCCCCTTCAGCCACCTCGACGCCGCCGGCTTTTGGACTGGCTGGATGGTGTCTTTCTCGAATCACTCTGGCAGACCCCGGAGCAGGCGCCGGATCGCTTTGCAGCGCTTTTCCGCCGAACCCCGCCGGAGGCATTGATCCGGTTTCTGGCCGGGATCCCGGAACACCGTGACCTGATGCGCGTTATGCGTGCCCTGCCGCCGGGCCCGCTGCTGGCCGCGGCAATTCGCCATGGTCTGCGTCGCGACCGTCGTTGAACTGCAGCGCCGCCAGATGGGCATACAGACGGTCCCGTGCCAGCAGCTGATCGTGGGTCCCGATCGCCCGCAGGCAGCCATGATCGAGCACCGCGATGCGGTCGGCATCACGGACCGTTGCCAGGCGATGGGCGATGACAATGCTGGTCCGGCCCGCCATGAGATGGCCAAGCGCGGCCTGGACCTGTTGCTCGCTTTCGGCATCCAGGCTGCTCGTCGCCTCATCGAGTAACAACAGCGCCGGATCCCTCAGCAGCGCCCGGGCAATGGCGATGCGCTGACGCTGGCCACCGGATAGCTGCACACCGGCCGGCCCGATATCGGTATCCAGTCCCTGCGGTAGCGCATCGACAAACTCACGACAGTGGGCGGCCTCGGCCACCGACTCGATCATCGCCGGGCTGGCATCCGGATCGCCGAAGCGGATGTTCTCGCGGACGGTTCCTGTAAAGAGCACCGGTGTCTGGGCCACAAGCGCCATGCAACGGCGCAACGACTGCGGATCAAGGTCACGCAGGTCGACACCGTCAAACAGAATGCGACCGGCACTCGGGTCGTAGAATCGCAAAAGCAGCGCCATCAACGTGCTCTTGCCCGCCCCGGAAGGCCCCACCAGGGCAAGGGTCTCGCCGCAGCGGACCTGCAGATCAAGCCCCTGTAGAGCGGGTTGATCTTCGCGGTTGGGATAGCAAAACCCCACATCCTGCAACTTCACCTCACCGCGGATCGGATCACTCAGCGGCTGCGGCTCGTCGGGTGGGCGAATGGCCGGTTCGGTATCCAGCAGCTCAAACAGTCGCTCCGCCGCGCCGGAGGCCCGAAACAACTCGCCGGCCACCTCCGAGAGCACGCCGACGGCTCCGGCGGCGAGGACTGCGTAGAAGATAAAGGCGGAGAGCTCACCGGCGGTCATCGTCCCGGCAAGCACCGCATGTCCGCCACGCCATAACACAAAGGCCACGCCACCGAAGGCGAGCAACAGCGCCACGGCATTGAGCCCGGCGCGCTGGCGGATACGTTGCACCCCGATGGCAAAGGCCGATTCAACCCGTTCACGGAACACACCACGGTCGATCGGCTCGTGAACGAAGGCCTGGACGGTCTCGATACCGCCGAGGGTCTCGCTGGCGTAGCTGCCCACATCGGCAATCCGGTCCTGGCTCAGCCTCGAAAGGCGGCGGACCCGGCGTCCATAGATGAGCATCGGCGCAACCACCAGGGGAATGCCAACAATGACCAGCCCGGTCAGCCCGGGACTTGTGACCACCAGCATCACCAGTGTGCCGGTCAGAAGCAGACTGTTGCGCAGCGCCATGGAAAAGGTGGAGCCAAGCACACTCTGCAAAAGGGCGGTATCGGTTGTCATGCGCGACTGGATCTCGGCGGTGCCATTACGTGCGTAAAAACCGGGCTCGAGCGCGACCAGCCGATTGAACACATCCTGGCGCAGATCAGCCGCCATCCGCTCACCCAGCCACATCACCCAGTAAAAGCGCATCGCCGATGCCACCGCCAGCACCAGCACCACACCGGCAGTCAGTAGCAGTGCCCGGTCCAGCGCCGCGGCGGTCCCGTTGGCAAACCCTTGATCAATCACCAGGCGCAAGCCCTGACCGATTGCCAGCACGCCGGCGGCGGCGACGATCAGGGCAACGGCAGCGACCAGGGCCTGGCGCCAGTACGGTTTGAGATAGCCGGCCAGCCGCAGCAGTCCGCGCAGACGTCGATCGCGGGCCGGGGGACGTTGGGTTGCAGGACTCGATTGGCGCATCCACACAATGTACCGGTCGAGGCCCTGATGCCCAATCGCTGAAGTAAAAAAACGTGGATGCTCATCATCCTTTATGCACACCCACGTTGGGGGAGGAGAAGCGTATTAGCCCCGGCCGAGCCCCGGCAGGCGGGCCGCTTCGACGATCTCGATCCAGTAGCCGTCCGGATCACGGACAAAGGCAACATCCGGCAACTTGCCCTGCTCCGGGCGTTTGATGAATGGAACCTCGTTGTCATCGAACCACGCCACGGCGTCGTCGAGATCCGGCACCGAGATACAGATATGACCAAAGCCCTGCGGTTCGGAATTGCCATCGTGATAAGCAACGTCCGGGTCGTCCTCGCTGCCCCAGTTGTGGGTGAGCTCGAGAAGCCCGCGCTGCGAGAACGTCCACACCGTCCGATCTCCGATGTCCTCGGGCGGGTCATCGGTCCCCGCCGGACAGTTGAGAAAGTAAAGCGAGAAGTTCAGCTCGGCAAAGTCCAGCCGCCGCAGAACGCGCATGCCAAAGATATTGGTGTAGAACGCCAGAGACCGCTCAGGATCTTTGATGCGCATCATGCAGTGGTTGAGGGTAAATCCAGCAGTTCGATCCGAGACATTCTCGGCAACGCCCGGATAACGTTCGGTATTGAATGCCATGGTGTTCAAGCTCCCTGTACAGATTCCCATGGTAGCCAGAAGATCACGGGGCGGATGACGACTCCGCCCCGTACGAGGGTGGACTAGATGGCCCGGGCGGCCATCTGCTCGGCAATATACTCCGCCTGCCGGATGGCAAGGCTGACAATCGTCAACGTCGGATTTTCGGCCGCCCCGGTGGTGAACTGACTGCCATCCGAGATGAACAGGTTGTCCACATCATGGGTCTGGCCAAATCCATTGCACACCCCGTCCAGCGGGCTGGCGCTCATGCGACAGGTACCCAGGTTGTGGGTGGATGGATAGGGTGGCGTTTTATAGGCCTTTTTGGCGCCGGCCGCCTCGTAGACGGCGATACCGCGTTCGAAGGCGTGGTTACGCATCGCCACGTCGTTGGGATGATCATCAAAATGCACATCCGGAACGGGCAGGCCGTACTGGTCCTTGAGCGAGTCATGCAGCGTCACGCGATTGCGCTCCTGCGGCATGTCCTCACCCACCAGCCACATGCCGGCCATATGCGTATAGGCGTCCAGCGCCTCGGTAAAGTCCCGTCCCCAGGCCCCCGGGTCGAGGAACGCGGCCATGAACGGCAGACCCAGCGACAGCGTCTCCATCTCGTAGCCACCAGCAAATCCCCGGGATGGGTCGTGAATGGACTCATCCTGGATGATGCCGGCCATGGTGGTGCCTTTGTACATGTGCACCGGCTCTTCGAAGGTGGCGTAGACGCTCCCGGTCATGTGACGCATGTAGTTGCGTCCCACCTGCCCGGAGGAGTTGGCGAGCCCGTCCGGGAACCGACTGGAGTGCGAGTTCAGCAGCATACGCGGTGTCTCGATGGAGTTACCGGCCAGTGCCACGGCCCGGGCTGCCTGACGCTGCTCGTTGCCATCGGCGTCAAAGTACACCACACCGCTCACCTGCCCTGCCGCGTTATGCTCGATGCGGGCGACATGGGACTGCGGACGCAGCTCGGCATGGCCCGTGGCAAGCGCCCGGGGGATTTCCACATAGAGGGTTGACCATTTGGCGCCGGTGGCACAGCCCTGGAAGCAGAACCCCCGCTGCAGGCAGGCCGAGCGGCCGTCCCGCGGCACGCTGTTAACCGCCATGTTGCCGGTATGGACCTGCTCATAGCCAAGCGCCGTGGCTCCCGCATGCATGACCTTGAAGTTGTTGTTACCCGGCAGGCCGGGACGGCCATTGGTGCGGGTCACGCCCATCTTGTCCTCGGCACGGGCGTAATACGGCGCCAGATCGTCATAGGTCAGCGGCCAGTCGAGCAGATTGGCACCGGGGATCTCGCCGTACTCGGTTCGCACGCGAAACTCATGAGGCTGGAAGCGCAGACTGGCACCGGCCCAGTGGGTGGTGCTGCCGCCGACGGCCTTGCAGATCCAAGAAGGCAGATTGGGAAAATCCCGGGAGACCCGCCAGGTTCCGGAGGTGGTGCGGTTATCCAGCCAGGCGAGCTGGCCGAAGGACGCCCATTCGTCGGCAATAAAATCGGAGCGTTTGTGCAGCTGGCCCGCCTCGAGGATGACGACATCGATCCCCTTGCGAGTCAGCTCGTCGGCAAGGGTCCCGCCGCCGGCGCCCGAGCCGATGATCACCACGACATCACTGTCATCGTGGCCGAAGGTGGTTTTGTTCTCGTAGGACTCCATCACTCAATCTCCTCAACCAGCCGAACCGTAGACGGGGCCACTGGCCTCCGCCGGAGGTTCGGGCAGCCATGTCAGGTCGTTGAAGCCGCGCTGAAGATAGCCGGCATCCCCCAGCTCGCCGCCATAGCCGAAATGCCGAAAGGCCATTTCGTTGTTGTAAAGCGAGACCACGGCGGTGGAGCGGACCTTCTCGAACATCTCCGAGCCGGCAATCGCCCGGACGTGCATGAACTGCCGGTCTTCGTCGAGATCCAGCCAGTCACCACCGGCCCGCTCGTTCAAATGTTCGATGCCGGCGGCCATCATGTTGCGGACATCGCCGTCCGCCGAGGCGGCGTCGAGGTCTTTGACCACCAGCGCATAGACCGCGTCCTCGAGCGTGTCGTGGGGAAAGATATGTCGGGTGAGTTTAAGGAGCACTTCGCCCTGTCGACCGGTGAGACGCTGCAGCTCGAGCGCCCAGGACTTACCCGGTGCCAGGATGGCGACCGGCAGACTGGTCATGGCGAGGGTGCCCATCAGTGTGGAGCCGGTCGCTTTGAGAAATCCGCGACGGCTGACTGAATGGTCCAGCATTGTGAATCCTCCTCCTGGTTGAACGGGCTGACGTTCTGATGCGTCATGCCTGTGGTCGACATTAAGGCGCAGGGCACAGGCATGGGTAGTAGCGCGCTACTACGTGGCTTGCATCCGCTATCAAGCGAGAGTAAACATCGGGATAAGGCATGGACGCCCGGACGGTTTCACGTCGGCCGAGATTCCAACAATTATCGATCCGGGAGGAGAGAACCCATGTGTGAGGTGTATTCGTCGACACCCACCGAGCGCTATGAATGCACAACCCGCTCGGTGCGACTGAACGGCTTTGTAACGAGCGTGCGGCTGGAAAACGAGTTCGGGACGATTCTCGAACAGCTCAGCGCGTCCCAGGACATGTCCGTGCCGCAGTTCATTTGCGAAATCCATGATGAGGTGCTGGCCCGCCGCGGTGAGGTGCGCAACCTCGCATCCTTGCTGCGCGTATGCTGCGCCCGCTTTATCGAGAACGTACAATGCCCGACAGAGTCACCAACAACCGCGCCTTGGCAGGCTACCGGCTCCTGAGGCGATACCAGTGAGGCAACCAAGCGGCAATGCATATCTCGGTTCTACAAGCCAAGATCCACCGGGCAACGGTCACCGAAGCCGACCTCGAATACGAGGGCAGCATCACGATTGACCGCACGCTCCTTGACGCGGCCGGGCTGCTGCCGTTCCAGCATGTGCATGTCTACAACATCACCAATGGGCATCGCTTCGAGACCTACATCATCGAAGGCGCGGTCGACTCCGGCGTGATCGGCATTAACGGCGCGGCCGCCCATCGGGCCGGCGTCGGCGATCGCATCATCATCGCCGCCTACGCCACAGTGGACGTCCAGACGGCCAAAGGATGGCAGCCACGGCTGGTGTTCGTGGACGAGCACAACCGGTCAAGATCCCGCGAGCGCTAGACGCGCCAGCAACCCGATGCCGGTGAGCCGGGTGGGCACATCATCGTCCCGCTCGCTCATGACGACCGGCACCCGCAGGCCTAACAACAAGCCCGCGCCCCGGGCGTCGGCGAGGTGGTGCAACTGCTTGACCAGCATACTGGCCGACTCCAGATCCGGTGCGACCAGGACATCCGCCTGCCCCGCGACGGGCGAGACAACGCCCCGGGCGCTTGCGGTGGCCGGCGATATGGCGGTATCAAAGGCCATTGGCCCATCCACGACTGCCCGAGGGATCTGCCCGCGGTCGGCCATTTTGCATACGGCGGCGGCATGCAGCGTCGAGGTCAGGCGTGGGTCGATGGCCTCAGACGATGAGAGCATCGCCACCCGCGGCGATTCCACTTGCAATGCATGGGCCAGCTCCACGGCATTGAGTACAATATCGCGTTTGGCAAAGAGATCCGGATGCACGTTGACCCGGGGGTCGGCGATGAGTAGCGGCCGTGGATAGGTCGGCACATCGAAGGCCATGACCTCGCAGGGGATCCGCTCGGTGCGCAGTCTGGCGTTATCGGCGAGCAGTGCCGTGAGCAATTCGTCAGCGGACAAGGCACCTTTAATGAGCGCCGCGACCTCGCCGGATGCTGCCATGGCGGCGCCCTTCTGCGCCGCGGCATGACTGTGGGGGACGGATACGCAAGCATATGGCCCCAAATCCACCTCCGCATCCGCAGCGGCCTGTCGAAGGCGCTCGTCGGGACCGATCAGCACCGGTTCAATGATGCCCGTTTCAGCGGCCTCGATCGCGGCGCGAAGCGGCGCCGGCTCCACGGGGTGCACCAGCGCTGTCTTAATCGGCGCCACGTAGTCCGTGTTGGCCAACAGTTCGTGCAGCCGCCCCCGCTCGGCAAGCCGCACCGTGGGCATGAGCGTGCGAGGGCGTCGGATTTTCTCGGTGGGGGCCAGCACCCGAGCCTCGCCATCCAGCACCAGCGCATCGTCCTGGTTGTGGCAGGCGCAGGCAAAGATCACCTGGTTTTTGTCGGCGATCTTGTCACGCACGGTCACGGTGACATGAACCCGGTCTCCCAGTCGCACCGGCGCATGAAAGCGCAGGGTCTGGCCCAGATAGATCGTGCCGGGCCCGGGCAGGCGCGTCCCCAACACGCTCGAGATAAGAGCACCGCCCCACATGCCATGGGCGATCTGCTCATGGAAACGGCTGCCACGCGCGTACTCTTCATCCACATGGGCGGGATTGACATCGCCGGAGATCACCGCGAAGAGCTTGATATCCTCAAGCGTGAGACGCTTGTCCACAGCGGCGGCATCACCAATGGCCAGCTCGTCGAACGTGCGATTTTCAATCAATCCGGCCTGCGCGCCATCGCTCATGCGCTATCCCCCACCGAACTCGTTGTGATGTCCGCCATCTACGTAGTGGATCCCCCCGGTGACCGCGGCGCCGGCGTCGCCGATGAGCCAGGCCGCCGTATTCCCCACCTCCTCGATGGTGACCAACCGCCGCAACGGCGCCCGCGCCGTCGCATCCGCGGCCAGGGTATCGAAGTCTTTCAGCCCGGATGCCGCCCGCGTGCGGATCGGCCCGGGTGAGATCGTATTGACCCGTATCCCGGACGGCCCAAGCTCCGAGGCCAGATACCGCGTGGTGGACTGCAACGCGGCCTTCACCGGCCCCATGAGGTTGTACTCACCCACCACCTGATCGGCGCCGTGATAGGTCATCGCCAGCAAGGCACCGCCCCGATCCATAAGCGGTTCGGCATGCCGGGCCATGCGAATGAACGAATGGCAGGAGACATCCATGGCCAGACCGAATCCTGCAGCGGAGGCGTCCGTGACCCGGCCATGCAGATCTTCCAGAGGCGCGAAAGCAATGGAATGGATGACGAAATCCAGACGCCCCCAGCGTCGCCGGGCCCGGTCGAACAAACCGGCAAGCGATGCCTCGTCTTCGACATCGCATAGACAGTACTCGGGTCGGCCCATGGCCTCGGCCAGCGGCATCACAAAGGGCTCGGACTTCTCGCTGGCGTAACTGACGATAAACGTCGCCCCCAGAGCATGAAGCGCACGGGCGCAGCCAAAGGCGATGCTATTGTCGTTGGCAAGCCCGGTGATAATGCCCACCCGGCCTGCCAGCGAGAAGGCCTTGAGCCCCAGGGGCGGGGACGGGTGGTTGGTTGGCGTATCGGTCATGCGTTCGGCCCCTCAAAAATACCCCATCCGCACTGTGACGCTGCTCTCAAGCGCCAGGCGCTCGGCATCAGCGGCGTCTAGTTCAACATGAACCACCCGCCCGCGATCCGCCGAGTCATTCGCCACCGAATCCGAGAGGGTCAAGATACGATCCACCTGCCCCGGGACGCGGACATTAGCCGCCTCGATCACTACGTCTTCGCCCAGACGGGGCAGCCGCAACAGGGTCTGAGGCAGCTCCCAGCGGACGTAGCGCCGATCTTGATCGAGTAAGCGGACCATCACTTCCCCGGGGGTGATGCTGTCGCCTTCCGATATCACACCGGCGCCGATGGTCCCTGACTGACGCGCGAGCACCCGGCGGTTCTGCCACTGGGTTGCCACTTCGGCGCGGCGGATCTGCAAGCGGCTTCGATCTTCCATGAGTTGTGCCAGCAAATCAGGCAAATTGCGCCGTTGTGCCCGGTTTTCTTCCAGACGGGCGCGGGCATCGCTGTATTCGCGTTGAAGCCCGGCGCGGGTGAGTAGATCCACGGCCCCCGGGGTACGGTCCGTTCGCGCCAGCGCGTCGCGGAGTTCTTCCATACGACGCCGAAGCGTGGGCTCCATGCGCCGTGCGACCATGAGTTCACGGCGCACCGCATCGATGTCCTGTGCACGGTCGGCGATGGCCGCATCGATATCGCGCAGGGCCTCCCCCCGGCCGGCGCGGTTTAACGTCACCAGCAAGGCCCCCGGATAGACCCGCTGACCGGGCCGCACATGCACCAACCGGACATCGGCCACAAAAGGCACCGATACGTCCCGTACCGGAGCGGTGACAACGCCGGGGCCTTCTAGCACCAGGTAGGGCCGGCCAAAAAAATACAGGGCGTAGCCGATCACAGCGAGTACCATCAGCGAGTAGATCGTCCGGGCGAATCGCCCGGAGGTCTGATAGCGCTGATCGTTGTGATCGACCTTCTCGCCCGAGTGCAGAATCCGCATCAGTGCCGTCCATTCAGCCGCTGTCGGACCCTTGCCGGCAGATAGCCATCATGGACCGAGGCATGGCCGATTGCCTCGCTGACATAGGCGTAGAGCCGGACGAGTTTCATCAGAATACCCTGATAGAAGGGAAACACCGGCAGCAGTAACACCTGGAAAATCGGCACCGGGCCGCGAGCCCCGATCAAAACCGGCGCCAGGGTTACCGCCGCGATCATAACCAAAAAGAGATACCCCCCCGCGAGGAACGCCGGCAACTGCTCACCGGGCACGCGGGTGAGGATGGGCAGGAAAAGCGGCATCAGCAGCGTTGGCACCAGCGTGAAGAGCACATAGTCATAGCGCTGGAGTGTATTGGCGAGCGGCTCGCCAGCGCCCTGTTTACGCAATTGGTGAAACTGCAGGATCTGAATACGAAAGGCATCCCGGTCCCAGCGGAGCCGCTGCCGGATCAAGCCCGGCAATGTCTCCGGGGCGTTGGTGTACGCCCAGGCCGCCGCCTCGAAATGCACCTCGTGGCCGGCTCGACGAAGCCGCAACGTGGTGGCGAGATCCTCACCGGAGCCGGACGAAAAACCACCGGTTGCGGCGAAAGTGGCAGTTCGATACAGGGTCAAGGCGCCGGAACAGCAGGCCACCGCACCAAAGGTATCGGCAAACTCGCGGCCAAAGTCGATGGCCGTCATGTATTCGAGCTGCTGCAGCCCGGTCCAGAGACTCGCCGCGTGGTTGGCCACCATGATATTGCCCGAGCAGGCCGCGGTGGCGGGCCGGTCTGCCATTCGCGCCCGCAGCGCGGCAATGGCCTCCGGGTCAAGCCGGGTGTCGCAGTCGATGAATAGCACATAGTCGCTTTGCACATACTGCAGCGCAATATTGCCCGCGGTGGCGCGCCCCATGCGCCGATCGTTAACGACCAGCATGTCGATATCGCCGCGGTCCCGTAGCGCCGAGAGCACCGCCACAGACCGATCCGTCGAGCCGTCGCATACGACGATAACCCGTTCCGGCGACAGGCGCTGGCGGCGGAGACTCGCCAAAGAGACGAGCACACCTTCGGCGTTATTAAAAGACGGGATGACCACCGTAACGTCGCTTATCCCGCTCTGAGCGGATACCAGTCCGCTTGGCGTCTCGCGCACCGACCGGCGCAGGCGGCTTAACCCGAGGCCGGTGATCGAGAGCAGATCCCGTGGAATATCGAAGATGAAGACCGTTGCGACCGTCGCAAGGGGACTCGCGCCAAGGAATACAGCGAGCCAGTGGACAATCTCACCCATCGCCATCGACCCTGCGGTACTGCCACAACCGGTGGAATTGCACGTCCTGTAGGTCATGCGCTTTGTGGCATTGCAGACACAGCAGTTGCAACGCCGGCTCCGGCGATTCGGCATTGCAGTCGATGCATCGGTAGGTCTCGCCCACGGGCTCGCTGGCCTGGGGATCCCGGGCCAGCGAGGCGTGACACTTTGGGCACTCGCCAACCGCCTCAATGCCGTCGGGAGCCGGAAAAATCCCGGCACAGGGGATATGGTGATAGAGGGACACCGTCACCAAATTGGCTGACTCGCACCGGGCACAGCGCTCGTCAATGATGCACTGGTGACACCGACAGACAGGGCAACGCGCGCACCGATGCCGGACCATCGATGTCGCCCGGCCTTCGCGCACAAGCGCGTCCAGTGCCCCGACATCGCGCCCCACGCCATACATCCGCTCGGCCGGCACCGCAAGGTCGGGCTCCAGCCAGTCGTCGTTCGGCAGGGCTTCGAGCAACATCGCGGCGGCAGTGCGTCCATCAGTCATCATCGCCGCCATTGCGCCACTGTCTCAGGAACTGACCATTGAGGTAGATCTCGGTACCCACCCCATTGGTGATCCGGTTGCCGTCCCGGGTGAAGACACAGCTCTCGGTGGACGAGCGAGTGCAGCCGAACGCGCGTGCATCGAGTCGAAAACGCTGGGCACCGAGGATCGTGCGATCAAGATTGCGCCCGGCCATCAGGCCGAGGGACGCCTGCGCATTGGCAACCAAATCCCGTGGACTCAAAAACCTCGCCACCTGCGTCTCCGACAAGCCGCTAAGGTTGGCTAACGCCTCCAGCCCCGCGTCTGTGAACGTCTCGGCATCCAGCAGCACCTCCCCCACGGCCTCGAACCAGCCCTCAACCAACGCATGGCCGAGCCGCGGCTTACGGTCGATCAACGCCCCATCCACCATAACCCCACCGATCAGTTCGCCGCCCAGCGAGCGGCTCGTGCTAATCGAACGGAATTCGGGCAATACCTGCAGCTGACCGAGCACTGGCGCGCCCACCACCATAGTATTGATCTCGCCACGAATGGCCCGCTCCAACAGTCGGGGCGCGGGGGTATCGACCAGTTTGACATCGCCCATGTCCAAGCCGGCCCGCTCGAGGACGCGGAATAACAGATAGTGGCTCGCGGTGTTGAGCGGCAGGTGGATCGTCTGGCCGCGGAGATCCCGCGGATGGCGGACCGTCCGGCTGATAAGCCCGTGAGCGCCGCGGGAGAAGTCAGTGACCACAACCACGTGAGTATCCCGTGGCTCGGCCTCCACCGTCCCGATCATCGTGCTGAGTGTGCTCGTGACGGCATCGATGTCGCGCCGGCCGTAGGCGGCCACGGCATCCGCTTCGTTGGCGAACCGAATAATATCGATCCGCACGTCGTGCCGCCGCTCAATCGCACGAAGCGTCCCTGCCCGTTCGGCGATACTCCAGGGCAGTCGGCCCATGTCACTCGTCGTGCCTAGTTGGAGGACCTCGACGTCATCCGGGCGACTGGCCGGGTCGGCCGCTCGGGGTTGCCCCGTCTCTTCGCAAGCAATGAGCAGCACCGATCCAAGCAGCGATAAAACAGGGCCTCGCTTTCGCATACCCCACGGACCGTCCGTGTCACCCAACCGTTCCGAATTGTCACCCTACCGCATGGGGGCGCAATCCGTTCTCTGCCGATTCTGCCACCGCATCGCTCACCTGTTCGGCGGTGATCGCCGACAGCGTCCAGCCCAGATGCCCGTGGCCCGTATTGTAGAAAACCCCGGGCCGCCGACCGGCCCCGACCCGCGGCATCATATCCGGCATCATCGGCCGCAACCCGCTCCAGGGCACCGCGCGTCGGGTGCTCACGCCCGGAAAGCACTGCTCCACCCAGTCGACGATCGGTTGGATGCGGTCGTTGCGAATGTCCCGATTGAAACCGTTGAATTCGGCTGTACCGGCCACCCGAAATCGATCCACGCCCAGGCGACTCGCGACCAGTTTGGTCTCATCATCGAGCAGGCTCACCCAGGGCGCTGCCGACTGTGATGCCTCGTCATCGAGATGGACGGTAATGGAATAGCCCTTGACGGGGTAGACATTCACACGATCGCCAAGTCGACTGGCCATCCAGCGGCTTGCCGTCCCGGCGCAAATCACCGTACCTTCAAAGCGCTCGCGCCCGGCACCGGCGTCAATCCACACGCCGTCTCCATCGCAACCCAGATCCTGGATCGTCGTTTCATACCGCATCTGCCCGCCGCGGCGCTCAACCGCCTGAGCGAGGCCGTAGGTGAACTTGTGGATATCGCCGGTGGCGTCGGATTCGGTGTAGAACCCGCCGTAGAAATCACCCTTGAGATTGGGCTCCAGCGCACGCATTTCATCCGGCGTTACCGCCCGACGCTCGAGGCCGCCGCGGGCAAGCAGTCGGGTCACCTCGGCGGCGTGATCAAAGCCGGCTTTGTCCCGGTAGACATGGAGGATGCCGCGTTTTTCGAGGTCGAAATCGATCTGCTCGTCCTTCGCCCACTGGAAAAGATAATCCCGTGCGGCGATGGCAAGACGGGCCGTCTCGCTGGTGTTGCGCTCGTAGCGGCGAATGGCTGCGATGAATTCTGCAAACCAGCTTAGCTTGTGCCAGGTGGGTTTCGGATTGACCAGCAGCGGGGCATTGGCCCGGAACATCCACTTAAGCCCCTTTTTAATGATGGGCCAGTGGTTCCAGACTTCGGCGTTGGAGGCGGAGAGCTGCCCGCCATTGGCAAAGGAGGTTTCCATGGCGGCGTAGCGCTGCCGCTCGAAAACCGTGACCTCAAATCCTCGGTTAAGCAGCGCGTAGGCGGTGGTTATTCCGGTCACGCCACCGCCGATAACGGCGATTTTCTGCATCAGACTGTCTCCCGATCGGCTCCAGTGCACTTGCCATCGCCATGGCGATGACCCGTACCCCTTCCGTCCTGGTGCCTGAGAGATTCACGGCCGGGCAACGCCCTCTGCCGTTTGCTCCTTCGGCGAGCCCACGCCCGGGGGCGCGGCTGCTTTTCGGAATCGATGCCGCGACAGCGGTCCGGTGGCCTGAGAGATTCCGGGGTCGTTGCTCCTTCGGCGCCGCCACAGTTCGATCGACTGCGCGGACTCTCCCGCTGACGCTAGCTAGGAGTTTCCAGACTTTGGCACGGCATTGCAATCACCGACGTCCGATAGCTTTAACCCTTTCCTCCGACGCGCGCCGTCGCCTTGGACGATAGGCTAGTGATGGGCAAACCAAGGAAAGTCCACGGATGGATGGGCCCAGGCAGGGACTGGTGTCGGTGCGGCTGCAGCCCGTACCGACACCGCCATTTTCAGCGACAATCAGGCCGGTCCGGTCAGGGTCGTGAAGGCCGACGTCACTACCAGAACAGCGCCAATCAAGGCACCCTCAATCAACAGCGAGCGCTGCATACGGCGACCCGCCTTCGATTCGCCGCGTTGCAGGGCCGGTGTCAGACGACGCTTATTAACCGCCGCCGCTGCCATGACTAGAACAAAAATCCCAAGCTTGAGGGCGAAAAGCTGTTCATAGGGGGTTGTCGTCGCCGCCAGGGGATTCCCCAGAATACGAGTAAGGGTCGCGGCACCCGTAATGACGAGCAGCCCGACCGCCACCATCGCTCGCCGGCCAAAGACCTCTCCGATCGCGCCGGCAACCTGCGGCTGAGTTCCGGATAATCGATAAAGCGGCGGGAAAACCCCCAGCCAGAATCCCAGACACAACAGATGCGTCAGTAATAGGACCTGGAACCAATCATTCGACAGAGCGGCTACATGTCCAGTCATCGTGAAGGCGGCACAAAATAAAACGGCACCCGCAAGGCCTGCGACCGCTGCCGTCCGCCCCGGCAAACCTGCGATCATCACAAGCATGAGACCGGCGCTTTTGCCTGCCATGGCCAAGCCATTGGGCCCGTCGAGCACGAATCCCCAAAGCGCCGGATCAAAGAAGGCCTGCCATTGCCCCCCCGCCAGAAAAACGGCCTCGAGGCCGATCAACGCCCAGGCAAGCACCAGCGCCAACAGCGCTATCCCAGCCCCGCGTGACCGCATCACAAGCTCTTCATCAGCGGGAATCTCGTGGATGAGCCACAGGCAGAAAAGCTGACCGGCCGCCACAATCCCGCTCGCGTACGCCAGGGCCTTAACGGCGACAATGCTCGCTTCAATCAGCGTCAACGCGAAATTCCATCTCGGCGGCCATACTATGACCGTCTTCGGACAACCCGCGCCAGCTCAAGCTGTAATCCCCGGGGCCGAGGGCCGGCAGATCCACGACCAACTGCTCGGCGGGATCGCGGCCTGCGTTTGCGCTCACATCAAATGTCTCGCCCCGTGCCGCGGTGAGTTCGACACTGATCACGCGCATCGGGGCGTCGAACTGCACCGTTACCTGATCCGGTGCCCTGCCAAGCACCGCGCCGTTGGGTGGCTCGCTTTGCACCGTTTGTGAATGCGCCCCGGCCGTCGAGCTGCCCCCTATGGCGGCCCAAAGGAGCAGCGCCGCCGCGGCGGCCGTTATACCGTTATATCGTTCCATTATTTCTAACCAGCTTTTCAATCGCTGACACTATTACAGAATTCACGCCCAGGATAAATCGTATGGACCGCCGACGCTGGCTGCTTGTGCCCTTTTTGTTGCTCGTCATGGGCATTGCCAACGCCCAGAGCGAGCCCACGCGCCTTGAGGTTGGCTATATGCCGATCCTGCCGGTGGCGCAGCTTTTTGTGCTCGAAAACGCCGGCTGGGCCGATGGGGCGGACCTGGCCCTTGAGCTGACGCGGTTTAGCAGCGGCCCGGCGATGGTCCAGGCGATGGCCTCGGGTGAACTGGATGTCATGTATTTTGGCATCGGCCCGGCGATGGTCGCGCGTTCCCGCGGCATGCCCGTCACGGTACTGGCATCGAGCATTCGCGAGCAGATCGGGTTGGTGGCCCGGGGCGAACTGGCCACCGCCTTTGACCGGGCGGATGGCGATGCCGCCGAAGCGATCGCCGCATTCACCCGCGAGACCGGCGAACGACCACGCATCGCCACCTTCCCCCAGGGATCGGTCCCGGATACGGTGTTGCGGCACTGGCTCATTGAGCAACTTGGCATCGGCACCGACGCGGTGGAGATCGTCTCGATGGGGGCTGATCGGGTCCAGCAGGCCCTCCTTGCCCGGGCCGTCGACGGTGCGTCCATCCTCGAGCCCATCCTCACCACGGTCCGTGACCGGCTGCCCGGCGCCCGCGTGGTCGCTCGTGCCCCGGAAATGCTGCCCGGGCAACCCGGCGCGGTTCTGGCGGCGCGGGAGCAGGTGCTGGCCGATCACCCAGATGCGCTGCAACGACTGGTCGAGCTGCATGTGCGCGCCACGACCATGCTCGAGAACGAGCCCGTCGCGGCGGCACCCCATGTCCGGGAATTTGTGGGCAAGCGGCTGATTCCACTCGAAACGGTCGAGGCCGCCTTGCAATCGCCGGCCTCCAACTACGCGGCCGACCCGCACGGCATCCGCGAGGGGACCCAGCGCATGCACGATTTCCAGATCGGACAAGGGAGCCTGACCCAGGCCGTTGATCTGGACGCGCTTTTCGAAACCCGCCTCTACGACCAGGTGGACGCAGCAGAATGAGCCGCCGACGCAGTCTCTTCGCCAGCGCCGCCGGGCTGATCGGGTTCCTTCTGCTCTGGGAGGCCACCCTGCGCTCGGGGTTTCTACCTGGTACCCTGGTACCACTCCCGTCGAGTATCCCCGGCGTACTGGCGGCGGAAATCCGCGATGGCATCTGGCAGACCATGGTGCTGTCGAGCTTCCGCCACTACGCGATCGGACTGGCCCTGGGATCGAGCCTGGGCATTGTCGTGGGGGTCGCCGCCGCCTTGTTGCCCTCGTTCAACGCGCTCCATGCCTGGCTTGCGCGACTGCTCCGGCCCATCCCGCCATTGGCATGGATCCCCTTTGCCATTATCTGGTTTGGCATCACCCCCACCGCCGCTGCGTTCATTATCAGCATCGGCGTTTTCTGGATTAACTACTTCGCGAGCTATAGCGCTGTCGAGGCCATCGACCCGGGCTTCAATGAGGTCGCCGCTGCGTTCGGCCAGAGCCGGGTCGACCGGCAGCTGTTGAAGGTCACCCTGCCGGCCGCCGCGCCGGGCATCCTTGGCGGACTGCGCGCCGGGCTGGGGCAGGGCTGGATGACGGTTGTCGCAGCCGAGCTCTTTGGCATCACGGGCATCGGGCAACGCATGATGGAGGCCTCCAGCCTGCTTGCGACCGACATCGTCGTGGTCTACATGCTCACCATCGCCGGGCTGTACGCCGCCATCGATGCGATCTTTATGATGGTACAGCGCTATCTGCTTCGGTGGCAGCCATCATGAACACGGCCTCCGCAGTACTGACCGCCAACGCCCTCAGCGTGGGTTTTGATCGCACACCGGTGCTGACTGATGTGAGCTTCGCGCTGCAGCGGCAAAAGCTCATTAGCGTGGTGGGCGCTTCCGGCGCGGGTAAATCCACCCTGCTCCGGGGTCTGGCGGGTCTGCTCCCTCCGCTCGCCGGATCGGTCACCCTCGCGCCCCAGACCGATCCCGGCGCCCGGGCCTGGTCGATGGTGTTTCAGGCACCGCGGCTTTTTCCGTGGCGGCGGGTGCGCGCCAACGTCGAACTGGGCCTGGAGGGCCTTGGCCTGAGCGCCGGTGAGCGCCGGCTGTGCGCCGAGCGCTATTTGCAACAGGTGGATCTGCTGGCCTGTGGCGATCGCTTTCCCCACCAACTCTCCGGCGGGCAGCAGCAGCGGGTTGGCCTGGCACGGGCCCTCGCCGTGGAGCCCCGGGTGCTTTTCATGGATGAGCCCTTCTCGGCCCTCGATGCGATCACCCGCCGACGGCTGCAGCAAAACCTCATCCAGTTGCGCCAGCACACCCCGGCGGCCATCGTCTTTGTCACCCATGACATCGAAGAGGCGGTCCTGCTCAGTGACCGGGTGCTGGTACTGGGCGCCGATTCAGGGGGTCCGGCACGGATTCGCGGCGATATCGCCGTCGACCTGCCAAGCGAAGACCGGCGGAATGCCAGCGGCTTTCGATCCATCGTGCGGGCGGTGGAGGGCATGATCCGCACAACGCCGCACAGCACCGACCATACCGACGAGGATCCCCGTGATGCTGCGAGTGGTTTTCCACGCGCCCACGCCTGAGGCGTTGGATCGCGCCCGACGCAATCTGCTCAATTTCCGCGTTGCCGACCCGGAGGCCGAACTGGTCATCATTGCCAATGCCGGGGCGGTCAGCGCGGCGCTGGCCAATCCGGACCCGGATACCGACGCCGCCTTGCTGGTGTGCCGGCGGACACTCGCCAACGCGGGCATCACCAACCAGCGCCAGTTGGCCGAGACCGATTCGGCGGTGGTCGAGATCGCCCGTCGTCAGGCCAAAGGCTGGCAGTACATCCGCAGCTGACAGTGGGCGTTGTAGCCGCCACACTGGGGTGATGAAAGAAGCATCCATTGCCATTGTCGGCGCCGGGCTCGCGGGCCTGACCGCCGCGCGGGTTTTTCATGAGGCGGGCCTGGACCCCCTGGTGCTGGAGGCGAGCCCGAGAATCGGCGGTCGTATCGAAAGCCTTCAGGGCGAAGATGGCAGTTATCTGGGTGACCTGGGGCCAAACTGGGTCTGGCCGCCTTTCCAGCCCGTGGTCCAGCACTGGCTGGATCGACTGTCGCTGCCGGTGTTCGATCAATATGAGCGCGGCGACGCCATTCTTGATGGCTTTGCGCCACAACCGATGCAGCAGCCACTCCCCGGTCAATATGGCATCGCCCGGCTGGTGGGCGGGCAGGCCCAGTTCATCCAGGCCATGGCCAAGCCACTTCCCGACACGGCGATCCAGACGGATCAGCCCGTCACGCAGGTCACGGCCCGATCGGATGGCAGGCTGGCGGTTCACGTCAATCACGCGCCTGCCATCTGTGCTCAGCGGGTGGTGATGGCCGCGCCGCTTCGCGTCATCCACGAGCGGATCGCATTACCCGACCATCTGGATCCGACGCTGGACCAGGCTCTGCGGACCACCCCGACCTGGATGGCGGCCCAGGCCAAGGCGGTCATCCGCTATCGCGAGCCCTTCTGGCGAGGCCGGGGGTTGTCCGGCCGCATCGCCAGTCGCACCGGTCCCTTATTCGAGGTCCATGACCACACCACCAGCGGCGGAGCGCCGGCCCTTTTCGGCTTTGTCGCCACCCCTTACGAGGCGCGCGAACCGGAAGCACTGCGAAGGGCGATTGTTGCACAACTACAACGCTGCTTTGGCCAATCGGCGGCGCATCCCCTTTCAGTGACCCTCCGTGACTGGGCGACGGACCCCTGGATCTGCGCCCGAGCGGATCTGACCGGGCCCATGGAGCATCCCCGCGTCGCCCCTGATGTGCTTCGGCAGGGGCATCTCGATGACAGGCTCTGGTTTTGTGCAGCCGAGACCGCCACACAGAGCCCGGGGCTTATCGAAGGGGCGCTTGCCGCCGGCGAGGCGACGGCCCGAGCCGTTCTAAAACTCGACCCGCGTGCACGGATCCACCATGAGGCGTCGTAACTTCTCCCGCACCATCGGCATCGACTACTCCGGCGCTGCCACCCCGGAGAAAGGCCTGACCGGACTGCGGGTCTATTGCGCCGGTATTGATGGCGCGCCGCAGGAGATCCGGCCGTTCGATGACCCGCGCCGGCACTGGTCAAGGCGATCCCTGGCCGCCTGGCTGGCGCAGACGCTGCAGACCCCCGAGCCGACCCTGGTGGGTATTGATCATGGCTTTGGCTTTCCCCGGGCCTGGTTTCAGGCCCACGATGTCGCCCCGGACTGGGAGGCGTTTCTCGCCGACTTACCCGCCGACTACCCCACCGATCAGGCCGGGGTCAGCGTCGAGGCGGTGCGCCGGGGTCGGATCGGCCATGGCGCGCGTCGGCCGGGCAATGCGCGCTGGCGGCGGGCCGCCGAGGAACGCGTCGGCGCCAAATCGGTATTCCACTTTGATGTCCCCGGCTCGGTGGCCAAGTCCACCCATGCCGGTCTGCCATGGCTGGCCCGGCTGCGCCACACCCCCGGCCTGAACCTCCACATCTGGCCTTTCGACGGCTGGCAGATCCCGCCCGGATGCTCCGCCGTCGCCGAGATCTACCCCAGCCTGTGGAGCGCCAACTATCCCCGCGGTTCCCGGACCCCAGATCAGCATGATGCTTATGTGGTGGCGGCCGGACTCGCCGCCGCCGATGGCAACGGCGAGCTCGGCGCCCTGCTGCAACCGAGCCTGGATACCACGACCCGGCAACGCGCGCAGCTGGAGGGCTGGATCCTGGGCGTCGGCTAGGCGCTACGAGCGAAGCCGACCGATGTCCGCGGCGATCTCATCGAGGATGGTCGGATCATCGATCGTCGCCGGCACCGTGTAATCCTCGCCATTGGCAATGCTGCGCATCGTCCCACGCAGCGTCTTGCCCGACCGGGTCTTGGGCAGACGGCGTACGATCCGACAGTGGCGGAATGCCGCCACCGGCCCGATTTGATCGCGGATACGCTGCACCAACGCGGCCGTCAGCGCCGCTTCATCACCATCGAAGCCGGCGCCCGGGACCACCAGACCCACTGGCACCTGTCCCTTGGTCGCGTCGGCGACACCAAACACCGCCGCCTCCACCACGTCCGGATGGTCGATGAGCACCTCCTCCATCTGACCGGTGGATAGCCGATGACCGGCGACATTAATGACATCGTCAATGCGGCTCATGATATGGACATAGCCCGCCTCATCCACCAACCCGGAATCCCCGGTGAGGTAAAAGCCGGGATAGCGGGCAAGATAGCTCTCGCGGTGGCGCTCGCGATTGCCCCAGAGGGTCTGCAAGGTCCCCGGCGGCAGGGGCAGACGGATGACAATATTACCCAGCTCGCCGACCGGCATGTCCTCGCCCGCTTCGTCCAGCGCGCGCACGTCATAGCCGGGCATGGGCCGACCGGCGGCGCCGATTTCTACTGGGATGGACTCATATCCGAAGGGATAACCAGCGATGGCCCAGCCGGTTTCGGTCTGCCACCAGTGGTCGAGCACCGGCTTTTGCAGGTGACGCTCGGCCCAACGGACACTGTCCGGATCGGAGCGCTCACCGGCGAGGAAAAACGCCCGCAACGAGCCGAGATCCCGCGCGGCGATCGCCTGGCCATCGGGGTCGTCCTTCTTAATCGCCCTCAGCGCCGTCGGCGCCGTGAAAAGCGCTCGGGCCTGATAGGTCTCGACAATCCGCCAGAATGCCGAGGCATCCGGTGTGCCCACCGGTTTGCCCTCGAAAATGACCGTGGTCGATCCGTTGAGCAATGGCCCGTAGACGATGTAAGAGTGACCGACAACCCAGCCCACGTCCGAGGCGGTGAACATGACCTCCCCCGGCTGGACGCCGTAGACATTCGGCAGTGTCCAGGCAAGCGCGACCGCATGCCCGCCGTGATCGCGCACAATCCCCTTGGGCTTACCGGTGGTCCCGGAGGTGTAGAGGATATAAAGCGGGTGATCGGCCTCGACCGGCACCGGTGGCACCGGGTCAGCCGCTGCCATGGCTTCATGCCAATCGACATCACGCCCGGGAGTCAACGCACATGGCTTTGTTTCTCGCTGCAGGATCAGGCATTTGGCGATTTTTTCTCCCGCCGCTTCCAGGGCGCTGTCGAGCAACTGCTTGTAGTCCACGACCCCGCTGGGCTCGACGCCACAGGAAGCACTGATCAGCAGCTTGGGGTCGGCGTCGTCAATGCGTTTGGCGAGCTCGGGCGCGGCAAATCCCCCGAAAACCACGGAATGGATGGCCCCGATGCGGGCACAGGCGAGCATAGCCATGGCCGTCTCCGGCACCATGGGCATGTAGATCACCACCCGGTCGCCCTTCTCGACGCCAAGGTCACGAATGACCCCGGCCAGGCGGGCCACCTGATCCTGCAGCCCGCGATAACTGTACCGGCAGCTCTGCCCGGTGACCGGACTGTCCCAGATGATGGCGTCCTGCTCACCCCGGCCGCTTTCGACATGTCGGTCGATGGCGTTGTAGCAGGTGTTAAGTCGGCCCCCGGTGAACCAGCGATAAAAGGGTGCGTCCGAGTCATCCAGCACCCGCTGCCAGGCCTGGTCCCAGTCGACCCGGGCGGCCTGCTCCGCCCAGAAGCCCTCGGGGTCGGTGATGGAGCGCCGATAAAGGGCAGAATACTCCTCTCCATGCGTCATGGCCTACTCTCCTCCGATTGGCTGCCGCGTGGTTACCCCGCGGCTTTTTTCTCCTGTTTGCACCGCCACAGCCACATGCCCTCGGCGGTCAACCAGATATCCAGTCCATAGGCCTGTCGATAGGCCCACACCGACGCATCGGTTGGAAGCCATCGCGCCCAGCACTCCAGGAGCCGCGCCTCGAGATCCGCGACGGACGCCGCCTCAGCCGTCTGCTCAAGCCCGGCCTCCAGCATCTGCCCAAGGCGTTCTGCCGTACCGCGTACATCCGTGATCAAGGGGAAATGCGCCGGGGCGACCTGGGCGGGCGACAGCGCCAGGATGCGCGCCAACGTGGCGCGGTAGGCCTCAGGCTTGAACTGTGGCGGCGGCACCACCGGGACCATGAACGGCGCACCGGGCCCGCCGAAACCCGGATAGCCAGCGCCGAACGCATCCCCGGCAAGCAGGGTATCGGTCGCCTCGTCATAGATACTGAGGTGGTGCCAGGCATGTCCCGGGGTATGCAAAACGCGAAGCGCTCGCGTGCCCAGCGTCACCCGCGCCTCGTCGTCCAGGCCGCTCACCCGGTCCGCCGGCACCGGCGTCAGCGGCGCGTATTCCTGGTCAAAAAACGCATCGCCATAGAGCATGCGGACGCCGGCTTCGAGCCGCGTGGGATCCACCAGATGCTCCACACCCGAGGGATGGACACCCACCCGGGCCTTTGGCAACGATGCAAATAAGCCGCCGACCCCGCCGGCGTGATCCAGGTGAACATGGGTCGGCAGGATCCAGTGGACGGTGTCGTCGGTGGCGCCCAGATGCGACAGCGCTGTCAGGAGTGCCGGGACATTGGCGCCAACCCCGCTGTCGATGACGGCATGGGCGCCGTCCGAGCCCAGGATGTAGGCCGACGTATGGCCGGGGCGATAGTACCGGGTATCCAACCGATAAAGCCCATCGGCCAGCTCGACCAGCTCGTGTCCGGCGATGGCTTGACCCATTGCCGCTCTCCTCCTTGTTACGCGGCCGCTGGCCGCCGCGGGCACCGGTGGGCGCTGCTGGTCTAGGTTTTTCGACCGACGCGCGTCATCGCCCAGCCGATCAAGCCGGCACCCGTAATCTTCATCACCGCGCCCGGCAGAAAAGGCAACAGCCCGGCGGTGATCGCCTGTTCAACACCGCCCATCCAGACCGCCAGCCAGCACACCCCAACCGCGTAGACCGCGGTGTTGGCGATGCCGGCGGCGAGAACCCCCGTCAGCGGATGCCGCAGCCAGCCGCGGAGGGCGAGCTGTCCGGCAATCCAGGCGGCAGGCACCATGCCGATCAAATACCCGCCGGTTGGCCCCGCCAGGTAGGCCGGGCCACCCCCGGCCGCAAACACCGGCAGCCCCATCAGGCCCTGACCCAGATAAGCGAGCACCGTGGCCGCGCCCAGCATCGGTCCATAAACCAGTCCCAGCGCCAGCACGACAAACGTCTGCATGGTGAAGGGCACCGGCCAGAACGGGATCTCTACCCGCGCGGACAACGCCAGCAGGACACTGCCGACCAGTGCGCAGAGGATCGCCCTGTGGGCCCGGCGCCCAACCCAGCCACCAACAAGGGTCGTAGAACGGCTCGTCATCAAATGCTCCCAGATATTCGTTGGCTTAAAGGTAGCAGAGCAATGCCCCGTCGTCAGGGGGTTGCGCCAACACCCCCCGGCTGGTTCACCAGGCCGCTTCCATGGCCGCGACAAGGTCGTCGGCCGGAAGGACAACAGGATTGCCCTGCATGGATGAGGACCCGGCCGCGGCCCGGGCAATGGCTGGCAAGGCGTCCCGATCGACTCCCGCGGCGGCCAACCCCGGCAGACCCTGGCCGCGTGCCCAGTCCGCGAGGGTATCCAATGCATCCGTCTCAACGCCTCCGAGGGCGGCGGCAATCCAGTGCTTGACGGCTTGCAGTCGCCTGGCCACTTCGCCGTCCACCCGGGCTTCGTTGGCCTTGAGTACCGGCGGCAGCAGCGCGCCGGCAATCGCGCCGTGCGGCGCGGTGCAGACGCCGCCCAGCGGACCCGCCAGCCCATGAACGGCCCCGAGTTTGGCGTTGGCAAGCGCAAGTCCGCCGCAAAGACTCACCCAGGCCATTTCATCCCGCGCCGCCGAATCTTCGGCACCCATCAGCCGCGGCAGTGCCGCGAGCCCACGGGGGACGGCGTCGCGGCAGACCGTATCGGTGAAGGCGTTGGCGCGGCCGCTCAAAAACGGCTCAATGACCTGAGTGATCGCATCCAGGCCGCTCGCCAGGGTGACAGAACGCGGACAGTGATCCGTCAGGGCTGGATCCACAAACGCGCCGCGCGGTAATAGCCGTGGGTCCCTCAACGAGACCTTGCGTTGGGCGTCGGGGACGTCGATGACGGCATTCGCCGTGACCTCGGCACCGGTCCCGGCGGTGGTCGGCAAGGCAAAGAACGGCATCGGCGGCGCATCCAGTGCCCGCCCCCCGCCGACCACCTCCAGATAATCCATCACGCTGCCCTTCGCCGGGACAAGGCCCGCCACCGCCTTGGCCAGGTCGATGACAGCGCCCCCACCCAGGCCGGTAATGGCCTGCGCCTGCGCCTGGCGGCCGGTGGCGACGGCTGCTTCCACCAGCGGGACATCCGGCTCTCGGGGACAAGCGAAGGTCGCGACCGCAACGCCCCTTTCCTTCAGCCCCTCGACAAGCCAGCCGGCCCGGGCTGAATGCGCCCCATGAATGACCAGCACGCCGGTGGCCGCAGCGGCAATGGCATCGGCGGCCTCGCCGGCAATGCCGCGCCCAAAACGGATCTGCTCTGGCAGGTGCAACGCAAATGGCTTGATACCCAAGAAAGCGCCCTCATCCCGTGTCTTCGCCGGCATCATCCCTGAAAGCCGCGACCAGATCGATCTCGACCCGTGCATCAAGCGAGCAAGGCAACGGTTCATGGCGCGTCGCACCACTCCGATGCATCGCTGCAAACGGGTTGTCCATCATGGTGCGTTCGTGACATAACAGCGATGCGAGCAGTGATCCAAGCCGCTGAGTGGAGGAGAGGAATCGCTTTGGCACGACGATTGCTTTGTCACTGTTCGCCGAAGGGCTTTCTATCAACCTCGATGCAACAGAGGGTAAGAACCGATGAAAAAGACAATCATGACTGTTGGGCTGGCCACAGCCGGGCTGGTTGCCCTGGGCGGCCAGGCACAGGCGGCCACGCTGGACGATGTGCGTGACGCCGGGCAGCTGCGCTGTGGCGTGAGCACGGGGCTACCCGGGTTCTCGCAGCCGGACAGCGACGGTAACTGGACGGGCATCGATGTCGATACCTGCCGTGCCGTTGCCGCCGCCGTGCTGGGTGACGCCGAGGCCGTGGAGTTCGTGCCGCTGACCGCCGCCGAGCGTTTCACGGCGCTGCAATCGGGCGAGATTGACATGCTCTCGCGCAACACGACGTGGACCACCACCCGTGACGCGTCGCTGGGGCTGAACTTCACCGGCACCAACTACTACGACGGCCAGGGCTTTCTCATTGATGAGGGACTGGGCGTGGACAGCGCCGAGCAGCTCGACGGTGCCGCGGTCTGTGTGCAGGCCGGCACGACCACCGAGCTCAACCTGGCGGACTACTTCCGGGCCAACGACATGGAGTTCGAAGCCGTCGTGGTGGATTCCTCGGAGGCCAGTGCCCAGGCGTTCGACAATAACCGCTGTGACGTGCTGACGTCGGATACCTCTCAGCTGGCGGCACTCCGCACCCAGCTCAGCGACCCTGACGGGGCCGTCATCCTGCCGGAGGTGATCTCCAAGGAGCCGCTGGGTCCGGTGGTCCGCCAGGGTGATGACGAGTGGTTCAACGTGGTCAAATGGGTGCTGTTCGGGCAGATCAACGCCGAAGAGTATGGCATCAGCTCGGCCAACGTTGACGAGATGCTCGAGTCCGACAACCCGAACGTGGCCCGCATCCTGGGCACCGAGGGCAATATGGGCGAGATCCTCGGCCTTGATGATGACTTCATGGTCGATGTCCTCACCCAGATCGGTAACTACGGCGAGATGTTCGAGCGCAACGTCGGCCCCAATACACCGATTGGGCTGAGCCGAGGCGTCAACGAGCTGTGGACCGAGGGCGGCATCCTCTACGCACCGCCGTTCCGGTAAACCACGACTGGACGATGACTGAGCCGGCGGGGCACGGCCGACCGTGCCCCGCCCTATCCACAGCGACCAACACGGGATCTGCCCCGACCCATGGAAAGCGACGGAACACCGCTTCGGCCCGGCCGACCCAAACCGTGGAACGACCCCCGCGTTCGTGCGGTGGTTTTCCAGATCATCGCGGCCCTGACCGTGGCCTGGGTTGGGTGGACGCTTTTCCAGAACACCATCAGCAACATGGAAAGCCGGGGCATCAGCACCGGCTTTGGTTTTCTCAACAGCACCGCTGGCTTTGGCATCATCATGAGTCTTATCGAATACGACGAGACCATGACCTACGGCCGGACGTTTCTGGTGGGCCTCGCCAACACGGTCCTCGTCTCAGGGCTGGGGATTTTGCTGGCCACCGTTGTGGGCTTTGTCATGGGTGTGGCCCGACTGTCGAGCAACTGGCTGGTCCGCAAGGTCGCACTGGCCTACATCGAAATCTTTCGTAACATCCCGTTATTGCTACAAATCTTTTTCTGGTATTTTGCGGTCCTGGGGACATTGCCGGGCCCCCGTCAGGCGGTCAACGTCGGCGATGTCGCCTTTCTCAGCAACCGGGGCATTGTTCTGCCCAAGCCGATTTTCGAGCCCGGCGCCTGGTTGATCGGCGCCGGACTGGCTGCCGGTCTGGTCGTCACCTTCTTCATGGCGCGGTGGGCGCGCCGGCGACAGGCGGCCACCGGAGAGATATTCCCGGTCCTGCCCATTGGCACGGTGCTGATTCTCGGGC
Organism: Spiribacter pallidus; assembly: GCF_040838495.1. Classification (NCBI taxonomy): domain Bacteria; kingdom Pseudomonadati; phylum Pseudomonadota; class Gammaproteobacteria; order Chromatiales; family Ectothiorhodospiraceae; genus Spiribacter; species Spiribacter pallidus. Next base: position 103,252 of record NZ_JBAKFM010000001.1, read on the forward strand.
TGCCGTTGTTCGGCTATCTGATTCAGGGCGGCCCGGTGAGCTGGGATATTCCAGCGCTCGGAGGCTTCAACTTTCGTGGGGGGATTACCGCCATCCCCGAGCTGGGCGCTTTGCTGCTCGCCCTGACGCTCTACACCGCTTCATTCATTGCCGAGATCGTCCGCTCGGGGATCGAATCGGTCAGCAAAGGACAGACCGAAGCGGCCCTGGCCCTTGGCCTGCCACCGCGGCGGGTGCTGCGTCTGATCATTATTCCCCAGGCGATGCGGGTGATCATCCCGCCGCTGACCAGCCAGTACCTGAACCTGACCAAGAACTCCTCGTTGGCCGTTGCCATTGGCTATCCCGACCTGGTCAATGTATTCATGGGCACGACCCTCAATCAGACCGGGCAGGCGGTGGAGATCGTGGCAATGACCATGGCCGTTTACCTGTCCATCAGCCTGTTTATTTCGCTGCTCATGAACCTCTACAACCGCGCCGTTGCGCTCAAGGAGCGCTAACCCATGGCCATGCATCAGCCACAACCCGACCTTCCGCCTCCGGTGGCAGAACGCGGTGCACTCAAGTGGCTGCGCGAGAATCTCTTTTCGACCTGGTACAACAGCGTGCTGACGATCGTCGTCGGTTATTGGCTGCTCAGCACACTCATCCCGCTCATAGACTGGGCGTTCATCAGTGCCGTTTTCAACGGCGATGGCCCCGAGGCCTGCGCACCCGGTGCCGCCTGCTGGGTCTTTGTCCAGCAGCGGCTCGGGTTTTTCATCTACGGCTTCTACCCAGACGAGCTGTGGTGGCGACCGAATCTGGTTTTCGCGCTATTTGCCCTGGCGGTCGTCCCACAGTTTCTGCCCATTGCCGCGGCCATACGCAAGTGGCTCGCCATCTTCGGGCTGACGGGGCTGCCGGTGGCGGCCTATTTCCTCATCGCCGGCGGTCACTTCGGGCTTGAATCCGTCGATACCTCGCGCTGGGGCGGGCTGATGCTCACCCTGATTCTTGCCTATGTCGGCATCATCGCCGCCCTGCCCATTGGCACGCTGCTGGCGCTGGGGCGCCGATCCGAGATGCCCATCATCCGCGGGATCTGCGTGGTGTTCATCGAGTTCTGGCGGGCCGTGCCATTGATCACCATTTTGTTCATGGCCTCGGTCATGCTGCCGCTCTTCCTCCCCGAGGGGGTGACCTTCGACAAACTGTTACGGGCGCTGGTGGGGATTACGCTTTTTCAGTCGGCCTACATGGCCGAAGTGGTCCGCGGTGGGCTGCAGGCCATTCCCAAGGGGCAGTACGAGGCCGCCGAAGCCCTGGGACTCGGCTACTGGCGCCGCATGCGGCTGATCATCCTGCCCCAGGCGCTGAAGATCGTGATCCCCGGGATTGCCAATACCATTATTTCGCTTTTCAAGGACACCACGCTGGTGCTCATCATCGGGCTGTTCGATCTGCTCGGGGCGGTCAAATCCACGCTCAGCGACCCGGCCTGGGATAATGTCATGGCAGAAGGCTACCTGTTCGTGGCGTTCTGCTTCTGGGTGTTCTGCTTTGGCATGTCGCGCTACAGCCATCGGCTGGAGAAAAACCTCGACACCGGCCATCGCAGCTGAACAGGAGAGAGACGCATCATGTCACAGACCAACGATCCGGCCGTTGTTGCTCCCGACCAACCGGTTGAATCCCAGGCCAGCAGCCAGGAGATCATCCAGGTCAACGACCTGAACAAGTGGTTCGGCGAGTTCCATGTGCTCAAGTCCCTCAACCTGTCGGTCAAAAGAGGTGAGCGGATCGTCATCTGTGGGCCATCGGGGTCAGGCAAGTCGACCTTCATCCGCTGCATCAATCACCTCGAGGCACACCAGCGCGGCCAGATCGAGGTGGATGGCGTCGAATTGAACGAGGATCTGAAAAACATCGAGGCCATCCGGCGCGAGGTCGGAATGGTCTTCCAGCACTTCAACCTGTTCCCGCATCTGAGCGTGCTCGAGAACTGTCTGCTTGCACCGATCTGGGTTCGGAAAACGCCCCGCAAAGAGGCCATCGACACGGCCATGCATTACCTCGAGCGAGTGCGCATCCCCGAACAGGCGGATAAATATCCGGGGCAGCTCTCGGGCGGTCAGCAGCAGCGTGTTGCCATCGCACGGGCGCTTTGCATGCAGCCCAAGATCATGCTGTTCGACGAACCGACTTCTGCCCTTGATCCAGAGATGATCAAAGAGGTGCTCGACGTCATGATCGAACTCGCGGGCAGTGGCATGACCATGCTTTGTGTCACCCACGAGATGGGATTTGCCAAGACGGTTGCCGACCGGGTGATCTTCATGGATGGGGGTGAAATCGTCGAAGAAGCGCCACCGTCGACCTTTTTCAGCAATCCGACCCAGCCCAGAACCCAGGCCTTTCTCAAACAGATTCTCGACCACTAGCCCCCTATATGGGGGGCTTCGTACCCACCGCTTTACCTGCTATACCTCATCCCCTGGTCGTAATAATGCGACCAACCGGCCATCAGGGAGCGTTGGCCCAAAGGGGGAATCATGAAACGGGCGTTGATCGTCGACCCCGATCCAAGCGAACAACGACGGCTCGGTCGGATTCTAGTCGGACTCTACCCGCAGCTTGACGTCGACGTTGCCGATTGTCTGAAAGTCGCCTATGGAATGATCCGGCGCATGATGCCGGGGATGCTGATCACTGATCTTTACCTGCCAGACGGATCAGGCCTGGAATTACTCGCCCATGTACGGACCCATCACCCGACTGCGCCCCGGGTGATCATCACCCGCCATGATGACGAGCCTCATCTGCTGGCCGCGCTGCGACACGGTCTGGATGGTTATATCCTCAAAGACCACGGCGACAAGGGGATCCGATCGTTGTTCGAGCGCATTGGACGCGGGGAGCCGGCGCTCTCACCGGAGGTCATGCGACAGATACTGCGTCGGCTCGAGGGTGATGCGCAGACGCGAATGCAGCCGGCGACGAGTGACAATGGCGTGTTCAACCGCACGGCCAACAACCTGACCCGTCGCGAAACGGACGTTCTGGCGCTGCTTTGCAAAGGCTATGACCGTCACCAGGTCGCCGAAACCCTGGATATCAAGCCCTCCACCGTCGCCGGCCATATCAAGTCGATCTATCTCAAACTGGATGTCTCGACACGGGCCGAGGCGACCCTCGCCGCGGTCAGGATGGGGCTCGTGAATCTGGACGGCTAGCACCGGCTGAGTCGACCGCAGCGACCAGATTGGGATGACAGGCCAGATCCGCGAGGGTGATCCCGTCCAGAAAGGCCTGAATCTGTCCGGAGAGCTCGGACCAGAGCTCGTGGGTGAGACAGCGTTCTGTTTCGCTGCCATGCGTATCCGCTTCGGCCACCGCCTCCGCGCCCCGCTCGACGGCCAGCACCACCGCAGCGACACTGATTGAATCGGCTGAGGTGGTCAGGCGGTAACCCCCGCCCGGACCGCGTACGCCCTGCACGAGGCCGGTTTTTCGCAGCTGCGCGAAAAGCTGCTCGAGATACGAAAGTGACACCCCTTGACGGGTCGAGATATCGCTTAGCGTGACGGCTCCCTGCTGCTGGTGCATGACAAGATCCATCACACTGGTCAGGGCGTAGCGGCCGCGACTGGACAGACGCATCGTCGCCTCACACCGCCCAACGGCGGGCATCCGGTCGATCGACCACGCCGCCAGCGACGCCCCCCTCGCTGTCGAAACCATGGCCCTCGTGGAGGCAATAGCGCAGCCAGCGGTTGAGAAACCGATTCATCGACCAGCGCCAGTGGAGCTGACTCTGGCCACTCGCGACCTCAGCGGTGTCCTCCGCCGGGCCCGGTCGCCGCCGGTCCGGCCAGGATTCGGCCACCACCTCGGCCACCCGGGCGTCGTGGTAGATACGCACCATCAAATCCGGCAGTGCCTCGGCGCCGGCGGTACCGGAGAAGGTGTGGGTGAGCATGAGCGTTGTCGTATACGGGCAACGCTCGGTGACCGCCAGGTGCAGATCCGGGCCCCGCTCGACCTGCGAAAGCTGGGCGTCACGTTGACCATCCAGCTGCGGTACAAGACGGCGCAGATAAATGTAGTTGGCCTCGTAGAGCTCCATGAGCGCGGCGAAATCACCCTCGCCCAGAGTGTCCGTGAGCCGGTTGGCGGGATTTGCAAGCATGCCGCAGATGCTAGCACAGCCGACCGAGCGGTTTGGGCAGCCGCTGGCATTCGGCGGGGGTTTTTAATACAGTCTGCGCGGCAATTGGCGGGACTGGATCATCGTGGCGGCGATTTCTTCAATGGACATGGTCGTGGTGTCCGAGAAAGGCAGTTTCTCTTGATGAAACAGTCCTTCGGCACGGGCGGTTTCGTACTGACATTGGCGCAGCGAGGCATAGCGCGTGTTGGGCCGGCGCTCGGCACGGATCTGTGCGAGGCGCTCGGGCCGTATGGTCAGCGCGTAGAGCCGGTTTCGGTGCGGGCGAAGCACCTCGGGGAGTCGACCACTCAGAAGGTCGTCGTCGGTCAGCGGATAATTGGCCGCAAACAACCCGTAGTGCAGCGCCATATAAATACACGTGGGAGTTTTCCCGCAGCGCGAGACCCCCACCAGGATGACATCCGCCTGTTCGTAGTGACGGACGATGGCGCCATCATCAGCGGACAGGGCGTAATTCATGGCATCAATGCGCAGGTTGTATGCCCCCGGGTCCGCCATGCCATGGCTCTGACCGACGGTGTGGCTCGACTCCATGCCCAGCTCGCTTTCCAGCGGCCCGATGAAGGTGTCGAAGAAATCAAACACCACCGCGTTCACCCGCCGCAGCCGATTGCGCAGGCCGGCGTCGATGATGGTGCTGAAAACGATCGGTCGGCTGCCATTGGCGGCCCCGGCGGCTTCGATGCGCTCAATGGCCGCGTCCACCGCCTGGGGGCTGTCGGTGAACGGCATACTGACCGGCGTACAGTCGAGCGGAAACTGCGTAAGCAGGCTGTGGCCAAGGGTCTCGGAGGTGATGCCGGTACGGTCGGAGACGAAGAACACACTGCGGGCATTGGCCATGGCAGGATCAACCTTATTCAACGGGAACGGTGCGCCAGTGTACCGCTCCCGCCGCTACGTGGAGAGGGAGAACACAAGTGAGCGAGTACGTAGTCTGGTTTGAGTCCCTTGGAATGGGTGACGTCGAGCGCGTCGGCGGCAAGAATGCCTCGCTGGGCGAGATGATCAGCAACCTGGCCGATGCCGGCGTCCAGGTACCCGGTGGCTTTGCCACCACCGCTCAGGCTTACTGGGATTTCCTCGATGAAAGCGGCCTGCGCCAACGCATCGAAAAGGCCCTCGAGGGCCTGGATGTCGATGACACCCGGGCACTGGCCCAGACCGGCGCGGATATCCGCCAGATGATCATGGATACCCCCTTTCCACCGGCCCTCCATGAGCAGATCGTCTCTGCCTGGGAGACGCTGGTCGAACGCACCGGCAAGTCCAGCGAGCTAGCTGTCGCGGTGCGATCCTCGGCCACCGCCGAGGACCTCCCCGATGCGTCGTTTGCCGGGCAGCAGGAGACCTATCTCAACGTCCGCGGGCTGGATCACGTACTGCACTACATTCGCGATGTATTCGCCTCGCTATTCAACGACCGTGCCATCTCCTATCGCGTCCATCACGGCTTTGCCCACGAACAGGTCGCCCTCTCGGCCGGGGTGCAGGAGATGGTCCGCTCGGATACCGGCGCCTCGGGGGTGATGTTCACCATGGACACCGAGTCCGGCTTTCGGGATGTGGTCTTTGTCACCGCCTCGTACGGGCTGGGCGAAACCGTCGTCCAGGGTTCGGTCAACCCGGACGAGTTCTATGCCCACAAAGCGACGCTGGACGCCGGTCGTCCCGCGGTGCTGCGGCGCACCCTCGGCGAGAAGGCCATCAAGATGGTCTACAACGATGAGGGTGGCGACGAACTGGTCAAGGTGGTGGAGACCGACGACGCCGAGCGCATGCGCTTTTGTCTGACCGATGAAGAGGTCGAGTCGCTGGCGCGCCAGGCCATGACCATCGAACGCCACTATGGCCGGCCCATGGACATCGAATGGGGCAAAGACGGCGAGACCGGGCGGCTGTTCATCCTCCAGGCCCGCCCCGAGACGGTCAAAAGTCGGGATGGCGGGCAGAGCCTTCAGCGCTATCAGCTCCACGAGCGCGGCCAGGTCATGATCGAGGGCCGCGCCATCGGTCAGCGCATCGGCGCCGGCCGGGCCCGAGTGATCGATGACATCAATGACATGCACGATGTCGAGACCGGGGACGTGCTGGTGACCGACATGACCGACCCGGACTGGGAGCCGATCATGAAACGCGCCGCGGCCATCGTCACCAACCGCGGCGGTCGCACCTGCCATGCGGCCATCATCGCCCGCGAGCTGGGGATCCCGGCGGTGGTCGGAACCGGCGAAGGCACCGAACGGATCAGCGATGGCACCGAGGTGACCGTCTCGTGCGCCGAAGGCGATACCGGCTATATCTACCGCGGCATCCAGGATTTCGAGGTCAGAGAGATCGCCCTTGGCAACATGCCGGAACTGCCTTTCAAGATCATGATGAATGTCGGCAACCCGGATCGGGCGTTCGACTTTGCCCAGCTGCCCAACGCCGGCGTCGGTCTGGCGCGGCTGGAGTTCATCATCAACCGCATGATCGGCATCCACCCGCGTGCGTTGCTGGAGTTCGATCAACAATCCGCGGATCTGCAGGCGGTCATCCAGAACCAGATCGCCGGTTATGACGATCCAGTGAGCTTTTATGTCGACAAACTCGCCGAGGGCATCAGCACCCTGGCGGCAAGCTTCGGCGACAAGCCGGTCATCGTGCGCATGTCCGATTTCAAATCCAACGAATACGCCAATCTGATTGGCGGCGCCGCCTACGAACCCGAAGAAGAAAACCCGATGATTGGCTTCCGGGGGGCCTCGCGCTACATCGCTGAAAACTTCCGGCCCTGCTTCGAGCTTGAGTGCCGGGCGCTGCGCAAGGTCCGCGACACCATGGGCTTTACCAATGTCTGGATCATGATCCCCTTTGTCCGCACCCCCGAAGAAGGCCGACAGGTGGTGGAGCTGTTGGCCGCCAATGGGCTGGAAAAAGGCAAGGGTGGCCTCAAAGTCATCATGATGTGCGAGCTACCCTCCAACGCCGTGCTCGCCGATGAGTTCCTCGAAATCTTCGATGGCTATTCCATCGGCTCCAACGATCTCACCCAGCTGACCCTGGGACTGGATCGGGACTCCGGCCTGGTCGCCCATCTGTTCGAAGAGCGCGACCCGGCGGTGAAAGCACTGCTGGAGATGGCCATCCAGGCCGCACGCCGGGCGGGCAAGTATGTCGGCATCTGCGGCCAGGGTCCGTCGGATCATCCCGATCTGGCCCGATGGCTGATGGAACAGGGCATCGAGAGCGTCTCGCTCAACCCGGACAGCGTGGTCGAAACCTGGCTCTATCTGGCCGACGACCAGCAAGCGCACTGATTGACCGACACCGGCTCAGGCCCGCCCGGATCAGGAGCGGGCTTGAGCACAGCCGTCTCCTGCGATAAGTTGGTCAGACCAATTAACGGGAGGAGACGGCATGCCAGCCCATGCATTATTCCGGGACGAAGACCTGCGCTTCGATGTCGACGTCGACCCGCTCATTAACGCGCTCCGGCAGGTCCTGCCGGAGGAAGGGCTGATCGTTCACGAAGCCGGCTTGCGCGCCTACGAGTGCGATGGCCTTGCCCCGTACAAGCAACTGCCTCGACTGGTGGTGGTGCCCGAGACCATCGAACAGGTTCAGACCGTTTTGCGGCTGTGCCACGGGGCCGGCGTGCCAGTGGTCACACGCGGGTCAGGCACCAGCCTGTCCGGCGGCTCCCTGCCCCATCCCCAGGGGGTGCTGCTGGCCATGGGCAAATTCAACCGGATCCGTGAGATCGATCACCACCGGCGAATCGCCCGTGTCGAGCCCGGCGTCCGCAATCTGGCGATCACCGAAGCGGCGGCACCCTACGGGCTTTACTACGCGCCCGACCCTTCCTCGCAGATCGCCTGCTCGATCGGCGGCAACGTCGGCGAGAATGCCGGCGGCGTGCACTGCCTGAAATATGGCTTGACCGTTCATAACGTCCTCGCCGTCAAGGTCATCACCATGGAGGGCGAGCTCACCACCATCGGCTCCGAGTCACTGGATAGCCCCGGGCTTGATCTACTGGCCCTGATGCACGGCTCCGAGGGCATGCTGGGCGTGATTGTCGAGGTCACGGTCAAACTGCTGCCCAACCCTTTGACCAAGCAGGTGCTCATGGCGTCGTTTGCGGATGTCGAATCCGGCGGCCATGCCGTGGCCGGACTGATTGCCCGGGGCATTATCCCCGGCGGTCTGGAGATGATGGACGGCGCGGCGATTCAGGCGGCCGAGGATTTTGTCCAGGCCGGGTATGATACCGACGCCGCAGCGATCCTCATCTGTGAGCTCGATGGCAGTGAGGCCGAGGTCGCCGACCAGCTCAAGGCGGTGGATGAATGCCTGCGCGATCATGGCGCAACCCGCATCCAGGTGGCCGCCGATGATGAAGAGAAGGCCCGCTTCTGGGCCGGACGCAAAGCGGCCTTCCCCGCCGTTGGCCGGATTTCGCCCGATTACTACTGCATGGATGGCACCATCCCCCGCAAGCAGCTCGCCTACGTACTGCGCCGGATCAGCGAGATCAGCGCCGCAGAGGCCCTCGAGACGGTCAATGTCTTTCATGCCGGCGACGGCAACCTCCACCCCCTGATCCTCTTTGACGGCAATCAGCCCGGGCAGCTCGAAGCCGCCGAACGGGTAGGCAGCGCCATCCTGCAGTTATGCGTCGAAGTCGGTGGCACGGTCACCGGCGAGCACGGTGTCGGCGTGGAGAAAATCAACGAGATGTGCGTGCAGTTCGCCGGTGCCGAAATCGAACAGTTCCATGGCATCAAAGCGGCGTTCGATGAAAAGGGATTGCTCAATCCGGGCAAAGCGATCCCGACGCTCAACCGATGCGCGGAATTTGGCCGTTTGCATGTGCACAACGGCGAGCTGCCCCACCCCGAGCTGGAGCGGCTCTGATGACGGGCACCGACCAGAGTGAGGCGTTGCGCGAGCGTGTCGCCGATGCGGCCGATCAAGGCGAGGCGCTGTCAATCACCGGCAGCGGCAGCAAGCATTTCTATGGCAACCCGGTACAGGGCAGTGCGCTGGATATCAGTGCGCATCGAGGCATTATCAGCTACGAACCCACTGAACTTGTCCTCACCGCAAGGGCGGGCACACCGATTGTCGAGATCGAGGAGGCACTGACCGCCGAGGGACAGCGCCTGGCCTTCGAGCCACCGCAGTTCAATGGCGGCGGCACCCTGGGCGGTGTGGTGGCCGCCGGACTCGCCGGGCCCCGCCGTCCCTACGGCGGTGCGGTCCGTGACATGGTGCTGGGGCTGCGATTGATCAATGGCCGTGGTGAGCTGATGCGCTTTGGCGGCGAGGTCATGAAAAACGTCGCCGGCTATGACGTGGCAAGGTTGAACACCGGCGCCCTGGGCACACTCGGGGTGATCACCGAGGTCTCGCTCAAAGTGCTGCCGGCACCGGCGGCGCGGGTCACGCTCGAGGTCGAAGCCGATCCCACCCAATGCCACGACCTCAGCGAGCAGTGGCTGCGTAATGGCCGCCCCTTGAGTGGGATGATCCACGACGGCGAGCGTTTGTACGCGCGTTTCGAAGGCACCACCTCGGCGGTGGATGACGCCGTCGCCGCCATTGATGGCAAGGCGCTGGAACCGGCCGCAGCGGATGCCTTCTGGCAATCGATACGAGACCAGCGTCATGAGTTTTTTGCCGGCGACGAACAACCGCTCTGGCGCATTTCACTGCCGCCGGCTTCGGACCCGACGGTATACGGCGAGCGCTTGTTGATCGACTGGTCGGGCCAACAGCTCTGGCTACGGGGTCACCCAGAGCCGCACAACCTGCGCGCCCGGGCCGCGGCCCAGGGCGGTAGCGCGACGCTGTTCCGCGGGCGGATTGATGGCGTCGGCGCCTTCCCGCCCCTGGATGCGGTCCAGGCCCGCCTGCATCAAAACATCAAAAAGGCCTTCGACCCCCACGGCATCCTCAACCCCGGCCGACTCTACCCCGACGCGGAGGTTAGCTGAGCATGCAGACCCATCTGGCTGATTTCATCAAAGACAGCGCCGCCGGCCAGGAGGCGGATGCGATCCTGCGCAAATGCACGCATTGTGGATTTTGTCTGGCCAATTGTCCGACCTACCGCTTACTGGGTGACGAGTTGGACAGCCCCCGCGGGCGGATCTACCAGATCAAGCAGGTCCTCGAAGGCGAGGCCCCCACCGAGAGCATTCAATTGCATCTCGACCGTTGCCTGACTTGCCGCGCCTGCGAGACGACCTGCCCGTCCGGCGTGGAATACGGTCGGCTTGCCGACCTAGGCCGAGAGATTGTCGAAGAACAAGTGCCGCGCCGGGGATTGCAGCGATGGGTGCGGACCGGGCTGCGGACCGTCCTGCCCCGGCCACGGCTTTTCGGGACGCTGCTGACGATGGGACGTCTGACCCGCCCGCTCGTCCCCGGGCCGCTGCGCAAAAAAATCCGTCCCCGTCGCCCGGCGCCGGCCTGGCCGTCGGCATCGACCCACAGCCGGTTTGTGCTCATGCTCGAGGGCTGTGTCCAGCCCGCCCTGGAGCCGCCCATCAACCCCCAGACGGCGCGGCTCATGGACGACCTGGGCATTGCGGTAAAAAGAACCACCGAGGTCAGCTGCTGTGGCGCGATTGACCAGCACCTGGGGGCCAGCGAAGCCGCCAAGGCACGCATCCGATCAAACATCGACGCCTGGTGGCCGCACATCAAGGCCGGCGCCGAGGCGATAGTGGTCAACGCTAGTGGCTGCGGTGCCCAGGTCAAAGACTATGGCCATCTGCTCGCGGATGACCCGGACTATGCCGAGAAAGCCGCCCGAGTGACAGCGCTTGCCATCGATCCGATCGAGTTGCTCGAACGTCACGCCGATCAACTGGCGCCAGCAGACGATGCACCACGCCGGGTGGCGTTCCAGACGCCCTGCACACTGCAACATGCCCAAAAGCTCAATGGCCGGGTGGATGCGCTCATGGCGCGTATCGGCTTTGATATGACGCCGGTGCCCGATGCCCATCTCTGCTGCGGTTCGGCCGGGACCTATTCGGTTCTTCAGCCGGAAATGGCCGAGCAGCTGCGAACACAGAAACTCGAAAACCTCAACACCGGCGAGCCGCAGGTCATCGCCACCGCCAATATCGGCTGCCTGACCCACCTGGACGAAGCCTCGGAGATTCCAGTCCGGCACTGGCTTGAGCTGATCAAAGTCGCCTGAGCAACAACCTCGGGCGCTGCTACACTGCGCCGGTGTGCAATCGCCAATGGAGTCATCCATGACCGACCCTGCCCTGCCGGTGGTCATCGACAGTGATGATCTGGCGCGGCGTCTGCAAAACGACCCGCCACCACGGGTGGTATTCGTCGGCGATGAGGCCGCCTTCGCCCAGGCGCATATCCCGGGGGCGGGCTGTCTGGACTACGCCCGCCTCAACCATGCCCGGCCACCGGCACCCGGGTTGTTGCCGCCGATGGCGGTGCTCTCGACGGCACTCGGGGAAGCGGGTATCGAGCCACAGCGTCCTGTCGTGGCCTACGATGACAGTGGCGGCGGTCGGGCATCGCGGCTTGTGTGGACCCTCAATGCCCTCGGTCACTGGGAAGCGGCCATCCTCGATGGCGGTCTTCATGCCTGGATCCGCAGCGGAGAAGCGACCGCCTCCGGTGGGCCGGTTCAGCCCTCGACGCCGCCTTACCCCGCCGAGCTTCGCAATCCGGAAGTGGTCGCCGATCGGGGCTATATCGAGGCCCATCTGGATGATCCGGCGGTCTGCATCCTCGATGCCCGGACACCGGCCGAGTACAGCGGCGTGGACGTGCGAGCCGCTCGGGGCGGCCATATCCCGGGGGCCATCAATCTGGACTGGGCCGATAACCGCGATCCGGACGACGGGTTCCGGCTACGTCCGACCGCAATGCTCGAGGCTTTGTACCGACAGCATGGCCTCACACCCGATAAGGAAATCATCACCCACTGCCAGACGCATCATCGCTCGTCGCTGAGCTATGTCGTGCTGCGCCATCTTGGCTTCGACCATGTCCGCGGCTACGACGGATCCTGGTCTGAGTGGGGGAATCACCCCGACACGCCCATTGTTACCGGGCCCGAGCCGCATCCACCAGAAAATGCGCCCGATAATGGCGGAGCTCGTTGATGGAATCGCGGATGTCATCCAGCGCCAGGTGGGATGACTGCTTGGTGAAACCTGTGGTGACCGACGGCAGCCAGCGGGTGGCGAGCTCCTTGAGTGTGCTGACATCGATGTGACGGTAATGGAAATAACGCATCAGCCTCGGCATGGATCGGTGCATGAAGCGCCGGTCCTGGCAGATACTGTTGCCACACATCGGCGACACCCCTGGCGGGACCCATTGCTCGAGAAAGGCCAGGGTGCGTTGTTCCGCTTCGGCCTCGTCCACGGTGCTCTCGCGAACCCGTTTGAGCAGACCCGAGCCACCATGCTGGTTCTGGTTCCAGTCATCCATGCCGGCGAGGACGTCCTCGGGTTGGTGGATGGCAATGACCGGTCCCTCGGCGAGGATCTCGAGCTGGGCATCGGTGACAATGGTCGCCACCTCAATGATCCGATCGCGATCGACATCAAGCCCTGTCATCTCCAGGTCGATCCAGATGAGATTGTCCTGGGAAAAACCCATCGAGTCGCCCCCTGTTGGCCGAAAAAACACCCGAGAGTCTACCAGAGCGCTCGTCGATCAGCGGCCGGAGGCGATGACTGATGCGCCGCCGCGGACGGGTCGTGCTGAGCACCGGCGATCACTGCCTGGTCGCCGACCAAAGCGGTGACCTCCACCGCTGTCAGCTGCGCCGGCGTGGCGGCCGCCCCGTCTGCGGCGACTGGATCGACTGGCAAGCGCAGTCCGGTGGTGCTGTGGTCGAGGCCGTCGAGCCACGCCGCAACGTCATCGAGCGTGGCGATTTCCGCGGCCATCCCCGCCCCCTGGCGGCCAATGTCGACCGGATGGTCCTTGTCATCGCCCCGACACCGACGCCGGACCCGCTGCTCATCGACCGGTACCGGGTGCTCAGTCGGGCGGCCGCCATCCCCCTGACGCTCTGGCTCAATAAAACCGACCGGCTCGAAGAGGCGCAGCGCCATGCCCTGCTGACGCGGCTCAGCGCCGACCACCACCGGCTTGACTGCCTGGATGGTAGTGCCCGATCAGGGGCCGGGCTCGATGCGATTCGCCGATTGATCGGTGCCGGGACGGCAATCCTCGTTGGCCAATCCGGGGTTGGCAAATCATCCCTTACAAAGGCGCTGGTACCCGGTGTGGATCTGCGCGTCGGCGAAATCAACCGCGCGAGCGGTCAAGGCAGACACACCACCACCGAAACAATACTGGTCGAGCACCCGGGCGGACCGGCATTGATCGACTCCCCCGGCGTGCGCACCCTGCGGCTCGACCATCTCTCGCCCGGGCAGGTCATGGCCGCCTTTCCGGACATCGCCGAACTTACCGGTCAATGCCAGTTCCGTGATTGCCGACACAACGGCGAACCCGGTTGCGCTTTGCAGCGCGCACGCGAATCCGGCGCCTTACCGGCACAGCGCATCGCGCACTGGGCACGACTCATGCAGGAGACCGAGAACGGTTTGGCAGATCAGAAAAGTTGATCTATAGTTAAGGCAACGTTGAACACGGAGGCCCGGGTATCCATATCCCGCAGGCAACGATAAAAAGCCGGATGACTGATCCGGCGCCCTACTCCCCCAAACATCGAATCGCCCCGTGCCCGATGCGGTACGGTCGGCATTTGATGGCTTCTCCGCCAATCACTAACCGCTAATCAAGCGAAGAGAACGGAGCAAACCATGATGAAGCGTTCCATTTACGCACTTGCCCTTTCGGGCGCCATGCTGCCGATGGCCGCCAACGCCGAATGCGGCGAGGTGTCTGTGGCAGAAATGAACTGGACTTCCGGTGGCGTTAACACCGGCGTCATCGCCTTCCTGCTCGAGGAGGGCTATGGCTGTGACGTGACGGTGGTACCGTCGGCCACGACGACCGCGATCACCTCGCTGGCCGAAAACAACGAGCCGGACGTGGTCCCGGAGCTGTGGGTCAACTCCGCTCCGGCCTATTTTGACCTGGCGGACGAGGGCAAGGTCGTTAAGGCCTCGGACTCGTTCAGCGACGGTGGCACCGAGCACTGGCTGGTGCCGAGCTACCTGGTCGAGGAGCATCCGGAGCTCGCCACTATCGAGGGTATCCTCGACAACCCTGAACTGGTGGGGGCGCGCTTCCACAACTGCCCCGACGGGTGGGGTTGCCGCATCGTCAACGACTCGCTGAAGGAGGCGTTTGACCTCGAGGGCAACGGCATCGAGGTGTTCAACCACGGTTCGGGCGAGACCCTCGCCGGCGCCATGGCCTCGGCCTATGAAAACCAGGAGCCCTACTTCGGCTACTACTGGGGCCCCACGGCACCGCTTGGTAAGTACGACATGGTCAGCGTTGATCTGGGTCCGTACAACGAAGAGGTCCACAACTGCAACCAGGACACCGAGTGCAACGAGGTGGGTGTGTCGTCCTTCCCATCGGCCGATGTGTTCAACGTGGTCACCTCGGACTTTGCCGAGCGTGAGCCGGAAGCGTTCGAGCTGATCCAGAACGTCAGCATCTCGAACGACACAATGAACGGCATCCTGGCCTGGCACTCCGACAACCAGGCGAGCATCGATGAGGCAGTGGTCTACTACCTGCAGAACAACCAGGATCAGTGGATGAGCTGGCTCAGCGAAGAGGCCCAGGCGAACCTCGAGGGCATGTTCTAAAACACCCCGGGTAGCGCCAAACAGGCGCCGCGGCCACAGGCCCGGCGCCTTTTCTGTTAGAAAAACAGGGATAAGGTCATGGCGACTTACGATTTCATTTTCGATGGACTGGGGCTGCGCGGCTGGTGCGGCGAAAAAACCGGCGGCACCATGAGCATGGAAGAGTTGCTCGCCCGCAACAGCGGCGAGACAAAATCCCTCTGGGAATTGCCCTTCCCCTCGTTGGACAACCTCCATGATGCCTGCCCGGCCATTGCCCAGACCCGCGGACTGACAAGCGGTCTGGAGAGTGGCTTTCTGGGGATTAAAGACGCACTGAAGGTGGTGATCGACCCGATCACCCAGCCACTGAGCTGGTTCCTCAGTGGTGCTTTGTCGATTTTCCAGACGGTGCCCTGGTTTGTGATGATTCCCATCCTGCTGGGCATTGTCTATCTGGCTTCCAAATCCACCCGCCTGGTGGGCATGGTCGCCTCTTTCATACTCTTTTTGGCGTTCATCGATCATTACGATTACGCCATGCAGACGTTGGCGATTATCTTTGTCTGCTCACTGATCTGCGTGCTGTTAGGGGTGCCAATCGGGATTGCGATGTCGCGAAGTGACGGACTGCAACGCGGCGTCATACCGGTGCTGG
Source organism: Spiribacter pallidus (assembly GCF_040838495.1). NCBI lineage: Bacteria > Pseudomonadati > Pseudomonadota > Gammaproteobacteria > Chromatiales > Ectothiorhodospiraceae > Spiribacter > Spiribacter pallidus. Next base: position 118,886 of record NZ_JBAKFM010000001.1, read on the forward strand.
ATATGCTCCAGACACTGCCTCCATTCGTGTACCTGATCCCGTTGATCTTCCTGTTCTCGGTGACCGAGCCCAAGCTCTACGGCATCGCCATCATCCTCTATGCGATTGTCCCGGTGATCCGCCTCACCGATTTGGGGATCCGGCTGGTGGACAAGGACGTCATCGAGGCCGCCGATGCCTACGGCATGACCGACCGGCAGAAGCTCTACGGGGTTCAGATTCCGCTGGCGCTTCCCAACATCATGGCCGGTGTCAACCAGACCATCATGATGAGCCTCGCCATGGTGGTGATTGCCTCGCTGGTCTCCGCCCCCGGGTTGGGTGTTCTGGTGCTTCGCGGCATCCGGAACCTCGAGCTTGGCGTTGGGCTGGTTTCGGGTCTGGGCATCGTGCTTTTGGCCATCATCCTCGACCGTGTGACCAAGGCGGCTCTCGCCCGCGTCAATACGGCCCAACAGTAAGCGGACGGACCCGAAACCATGAGTGAACAGGTCAAGATTTCGATCCAGCATCTGTACAAGATCTTCGGTGACGATCCCGAGGCGGCGCTGGAACACGTCAAAAATGGCGTCGGCAAGACAGAGCTGCTCGCCGAGTACGGACATGTCCTGGGCCTCCAGGACATCAACGTGGATATGGTCGCCGGCGAGATTACGGTCATCATGGGCCTCTCCGGCTCGGGCAAGTCCACGCTCATCCGTCATCTCAACCGGCTGATCGATCCAACCTCCGGTCAGGTACTGGTGGATGGCGATGACGTCATCAGCTATAACGAGGACAGCCTGCGTCACCTGCGCCGGCAGCAGATGTCGATGGTGTTCCAGAAATTCGCTCTGCTCCCCCACCGGACGGTGGTCGAAAACGCGGCAATGCCGCTAATCGTCCGCGGCGAGGACAAGCAGACGGCGGTGGAGGAAGGCAGCAAGTGGCTGGACCGGGTCGGGCTGCAGGGTAATGACCACCAGCACCCGCACCAGCTGTCGGGCGGTATGCAGCAGCGTGTGGGCATTGCCCGGGCGCTTACCTCCAACTCCGATATCATGCTGATGGACGAGGCCTTCTCGGCACTGGATCCACTCATCCGGACGGATATGCAGGATCTACTGCTCGAGCTCCAGCAAGAGCTGCACAAGACCATCGTGTTCATCACCCATGACTTGGATGAGGCCCTCAAGCTCGCCGACCACCTGGTGATCCTCAAGGACGGATACACCGTCCAGCAGGGCGAGCCGCAGGAAATCCTCCTGCATCCCAACGACCCCTACATCGTTGATTTCATCAGCGATATCAACCGGGCACGGGTCCTGCGGGTACGATCCATCATGCAGCCCAAGACCGATGCCATCGAAGGGTCGGTTGCCGGGGATATCGATGGCAACGACAATCTTGAGTCGGTGATCGCTGCCTCGGAGGGTGATACCTCGCTCAACTACCGCGTTGTCAGTGATGGTGAGCAGATCGGCGTGCTCCACATGCAGGATCTGGTCAAGGCGCTGGTGCCCACCAGCGCCGCCGAGGATGGTGTACGCGGCAAGGTCTGATCGGTTGACCAATGACGGCTCAGACGAGAAAACCCCGCTTCGGCGGGGTTTTTTTTACGCCCCTGCACGCCATCCGGCTGGCGCTGGGCACGCGTCACTCAGGCGAGACGAAGGCATCGAATGCCTCCAACGCCTGCGATCCATAGACAAAAGACGGCCCGCCGCCCATGTACAGGCACACGCCCACGGTCTCCAGCACCTCGTCGCGGCTTGCACCGGCTTCGGCCGCCGCCTTGGCGTGAAAGGCAATACAGCCTTCGCAGCGGATGGCTACGCCAATCGCCAGTGCCATCAGCTCTTTGTGCTTGGCACTCACTGCGCCGTCCTTTTCGGCGGCGGTGGATAACTGCGAGAACCCCTTCGCCACCTCGGGATGCCCCTTGCCGAACGTCTGCATCAGGGCGGTGAGTTCCTCGGTGGTTTTCGGCCAATCCTTATGCATACCTGCTCCTTTGTTGATCGGGGAGTGTTCCAGATCGGAACCACAGGGCACACCGGTGAGTTCCTGTGATGGTCCGAAAAGCATAAAAAAACCCGCCGGGCCAGAGGCGCGGCGGGCCTTGGGTGATGATGTCAGGTTCAGGCTTCGAGATCGAAGCGGTCGTTGTTCATCACCTTGGTCCAGGTATCCACGAAATCGTGGACGAATTTCTCCTGGTTGTCGTCCTGGGCATAGAGCTCGGCGTAGGAGCGCAGCACCGAGTTGGAGCCAAAGACCAGATCGGCGCGTGTCGCCGTCCACTTGAGCTCATCGGTCTGACGGTCGCGCACCTCGTAGAGGTTGCTCGACACCGGCTTCCAGGTGTTGCCCATATCGCAGAGGTTGACAAAGAAGTCGTTGGTCAACGCCCCTTCGCGATCGGTAAACACCCCATGCTTGGTGCCTCCATGGTTGGTGCCCATGGCCCGCATGCCGGCCACCAGCACTGTCATCTGAGGGCCGGTGAGTCCAAGCAGCTGGGCCCGGTCGAGCATGAGCTCCTCGGCGCTGACGACGTAATCCTTCTTCATCCAGTTGCGGAAGCCGTCGGCCTCGGGCTCGAGCACCTCAAAAGACTCGGCATCCGTCTGCTCCTGGGTGGCATCGCCACGGCCAGGGGAAAACGGCACGCGGATATCGAATCCGGCGGCTTTGGCCGCCTTTTCAATGCCCACATTGCCGGCGAGGACGATCACGTCGGCGAGACTCGCACCGGCGGACTCGGCGATCGGCTCGAGCACGCCCAGTACCTTGTGCAGCCGCTCGGGCTCGTTGCCCTCCCAGTCCTTCTGCGGCGCCAGCCGGATCCGGGCGCCATTGGCGCCACCGCGCATATCCGAACCACGGAAGGTCCGGGCACTATCCCAGGCCGTGGCGACCATCTCGCTGACGCTCAAGCCGCTCTCGGCGATTCGGGCCTTGAGTGCATCGACGTCATAATCGGTCGAGCCCGCCGGCACCGGATCCTGCCAGATCAGCTCCTCATCCGGGACGTGGGGGCCGATGTACCGCGCCTTGGGACCCATGTCGCGATGGGTGAGCTTGAACCAGGCCCGGGCGAAGACATCATCAAAGTAGGCCGGATCGTTGTAGAACCGCTCAGAGATCTTCCGATACGCCGGATCCATCTTCATGGCCATGTCGGCGTCGGTCATGATCGGGTTGTGGCGAATCGACGGATCCTCCACATCCACCGGCTTGTCCTCTTCTTTGATATCCACCGGTTCCCACTGCCAGGCACCGGCCGGGCTCTTTTTCAGCGCCCACTCGTAGTTGAGCAGCAGATGGAAATAGCCGTTGTCCCACTGGGTGGGATGGGTGGTCCAGGCCCCCTCGATGCCGCTGGTGACCGTATCGCGGCCAACCCCGCGGGTGCTGTGGTTATTCCACCCAAGGCCCTGCTCTTCGATGTCGGCCGCCTCCGGGTCCGGGCCGAGCAGTTCGGCGTCGCCGTTGCCGTGGCACTTGCCGACCGTATGACCGCCGGCGGTGAGCGCCACGGTCTCTTCGTCGTTCATTGCCATCCGGGCAAAGGTCGTGCGTACCTGCTCGGCGGTCTTCAGCGGATCCGGGTTGCCGTTAACACCTTCCGGGTTGACATAGATGAGCCCCATCTGCACCGCAGCGAGCGGATTTTCCATCGTATCGGGGTTATCGACGTCTTCGTAGCGCTCCTCGCTTGGTGCAAGCCACTCTTTCTCGGAGCCCCAGTAGACATCTTTCTCGGGATGCCAGATGTCCTCGCGGCCATAGCCAAACCCAAAGACCTTGAGCCCCATGGACTCGTAGGCCACCGTGCCGGCGAGGATAATCAGATCGGCCCAACTCACCTGGTTGCCGTACTTTTTCTTCAGCGGCCAGAGCAGACGCCGGGCCTTGTCCAGGTTGGTGTTGTCCGGCCAGGAGTTGAGCGGCGCAAACCGCTGATTGCCGGTGCCACCCCCGCCACGGCCATCCGAGGTCCGATACGAGCCGGCCGCATGCCAGGCCATACGGATCATCAACCCGCCGTAGTGGCCCCAATCGGCCGGCCACCATGACTGGCTGTCTTTCATCAGCGCATGCATGTCATTCCACAGGGCTTGGTAGTCAAGCTTTTTGACCTCTTCTCGGTAGTTGAAGGTCTCGCCCAGTGGATTGGTCTTGGTGTCATGCTGGTGGAGGATGTCCAGGTTCAGCGCATTGGGCCACCACTCCATGTTGTCGCTGCCCTCGGTGGTTGCTCCACCATGCATAACCGGGCATTTGCCGGCATTGTCGATATCAGCTGCTGCCATGGTTGCTCATCTCCGCTCAGTTCTGCGTTGAAATTCGGTGCAGGGCGACCGCATCCGGTCCGCTGCGAGTCTGCAGTTATAACAAACACAGCGGCGAATGGAATTTGTTGTTGCCAATGAGAACGATTGGCAGGAAGAATTGGTTTAGAAGGTATGTTCGTTCCGGCCTATCGACGAGCCGCTGGCGAGGGTTCGAACCCCGACACGGTCAGATACAAAAACGGCCCCGATGGGGCCGCTTTCGTATCTGGCGGAGAGGGAGGGATTGATTCGGCCCTCCGGGCCTCACCCTCCGGGCGCTTCGCTACGCTCCGCGTCCTAATCGCCTCACGGCGATTAGTCGAACCCAGTATCAGCTTGTTACCGAGGGTTCGAACCCCGACACGGTCAGATACAAAAACGGCCCCGATGGGGCCGCTTTCGTATCTGGCGGAGAGGGAGGGATTCGAACCCTCGGTACGGGGTTACCGTACACGCGCTTTCCAGGCGCGCTCCTTCGACCGCTCGGACACCTCTCCAGACGACGCGCAGACTAATCCACCCACCCGGCGGATTCAATCACTCCCCTTGCCCGGCCCGTACATGTGCATGGGAAACGGTGTCACATTACCGCCTTCCGAATCAGACACCTTGGCCTGGCCTTCCTTCTCGACTTCATCGACCCGGACGATGGCGTGCATGGGCACATAGGTCCGCTTGACACCGGCAAACTCGCTTTTGAGTTTTTCTTCGGCCGGATCGACCACCATCTGCGTGCGCTCGCCGAAGGTGAGCTCCTCGATCTCGACGAACCCCAGCATGCCGCCGTCGGAGACGCTACGGGCGTAGATTTCGTAGATCTTCCCCTGGCTTTGGAAGATCACACGGAAGATTCGCTCGGCTGATGCCATGGCCCATTACCGGTATTAGTTGCAAATAAGCCTGACAAGTTAACATGTCGACTCTTTCGCACCGAACGTGGACGAGCCGATTGCATATTTGGGAAGGGCAAAACTTCGCCGACGTGGACCTGCTGGTCCAGCGACGCGATCCGCGGCGGTTCACCATCGGGTGTGCGACGAGCAACGGCGAGACGGTAATACTGCAATGGTTTCGCAACGTGCCCGAAATCGCTCAGTGGCTCCGGCGCATGGAGCCTCAGCGCTGGGGTCTGAAGGGGCCCGATCTCATCCGCATCAAAGCCGAGCTCGAGCCGGTGTTGACCGGAGTGGACGTCCACGGGCTCGATGAGCCAAGTCGTCAAGCGCACAATCGGGTGACGGCGACGTACTACCGGACCGTATGGTGGGGCGATTTTGCCACACTGGCATCCGCGGCCGATGATTGGTCATCGCGATTTCTCAACGGCCATGGGCTCGAACCGTGCGGCGCCGACAGTCACGGACTCCGCCGCATTGCCGAGGCGCTTCGCCAGCGTGTTGACGGCCCAACGCCCTGATCGGTGGTGAGGCCTGATCCTTGCGAGCCAACGACAACCGACTTAGGCTTGAACCATGACACAACCTTGTATCTTCTGCGAGATCGCCGCTGGGCGAATGGATGCCGAAATCGTCCATCAGGACGAGCGGGTCGTCGCCTTTCGCGATATCCATCCCCAGGCGCCCACCCACGTTTTGATCATCCCGCGCAAGCATATTGTGAGCATGCTCGAAATCGGCGACGACGATGCGCCGTTGATCGGGCATATGCACGTCACCGCGAAAAATCTGGCGCAGACGCTAGGTCTGGCACAGCGGGGTTATCGCAGTATATTCAATTGCGGGCAGGATGCCGGGCAGACCGTTTGGCATATCCATTTGCACCTGATGGGCGGCCGCAGCATGGGGTGGCCACCGTGGCCAGGCAACTAGGCGGAGCGAACCCGGCGCGATGAAATTCTTTGCCGATACCGCAATAGCTGAGGATATCCGAGAGCTCAACGATTACGGGCTGCTGGATGGTGTGACCACCAATCCGTCACTGGTCGCGAAATCGGGGCGGTCTTTCGTCGAAGTGGTCGGAGAGATCTGCCAGATCGTCGATGGTCCGGTTTCCGCAGAAGTCGCCGCCACCGATTACGACGGCATGATCCGGGAGGGGCGTTTTCTCGCGGCCATCGCCAACAACGTTGTGGTCAAGCTACCGCTTACCCTGCCCGGGCTGAAGGCCTGCCGGCGTCTTCGGCAAGAGGCGATCGCGGTCAACGTCACGCTCTGCTTTTCGGCCAATCAAGCCTTGCTCGCCGCCAAAGCCGGTGCGAGCTATATCTCACCGTTCATCGGACGGCTCGATGATCTCAACCTCGATGGCATGGCACTGATCCGGGATATCCGGGCAATCTACGACAATTATGGATTCGCCACCGAAATCCTCGCGGCCTCGATCCGTCATGCCAACCACGTCAAAGAGGCCGCCCTCGCCGGCGCTGATGTGGCAACGATCCCGCCGGCGGTGATCCGCAGCCTCGCCAACCACGCACTCACCGACAAGGGGCTCGAGCAGTTCATCGCCGACTGGGCGGCCACCGGTCAGACCATCGGCTGACCGACCGCCAACCCGCATCATTCTGTGGAAGGCGGAGAAGCCGCTCGCCGAGCAGCTAACTGCCGCTGGATATTCAACCACGTAACTGCCAACAGAATGATCAAAACGCCGATGGTCTCGGTGGGACTGAGCAGCTGGTTGAGCACCAGAACGCCAAACAGGGTCGCTGTAGCCGGCTCGACCATCGCAGTGACCGCCGCGGTCGAGGGCAAGACACCCCGCAACCCCCAGAAATAACAAAAAAAGGACAGACCGGCACCCATCAGGCCAAACACAACGAACAGTGGGAAATCGCCCGAGCCGGGCACCTGAGCCGCCTCGCGCCAGTCCACCAACGGGACCAGCGCAACGATGGCTGCCACAAAGGCGATCGTCAGCGCCGCCGGCGTCGAACCGTGGCGTCCCGCGGCCTTGAAAGCGAATATGAAAAGCGCGTACGACGCTCCGGACAACAACCCGCTGGTCAACGCGAGCGTGGTCAACCGCACCGGCGCATTCCCGTAGACCCCAGTCATCATCGTAATGCCGACCAATGTCGCCAGTATGACAAGCGCACTGCCCCAGGTAGGCCGCTCGGTGCGAGTGAGAAACGCCACCAGGTAGACCATCACCGGCGCGGTGTACATCAGCGTGATGGCAACCGCCACGCTGCCGGCACTAATGCTGACAAAGTAATAAACCAGGTTGCCGGCAACGCCAAACCCAGCAAGCGCCGACCAGCCGACCAATCGCCGATTGAATTCCTGCCGGAAGCCCTTGCGCCAACGCCAGACGAGCCAGGCGGCCATACAGCCAAGCCCGATGACGACCCGCCAGACGGTAATGACCTGCGGCGACCAGCCATCCTCCATCAAGATGCTGGCCAGACCGCCAGAGAGGCCCCACTGGAACGCACCTAACGCGACCAGAAGAACAGAAATGGGCATGAACGGCACTCCATGGCCCTTGTGAATGGTTTAGACCTGACAGTGCCCGGTGGTGGATCCGACTCGGCGGCCGGCTTTTCATTGGATGGCGCGCCCGGGAGGATTAGCTCGGCCCTCCGGGCCTCGTGCTCTCGCGCTTCGCGCTCGGGTCGAACCCGTTAATGGCCTGTTGGGGGTTCGAATCCCGTGTCTCTTCATCCAATGAAAAACCGGCCTGACGGCCGGCTTTTCATTGGATGGCGCGCCCGGGAGGATTAGCTCGGCCCTCCGGGCCTCGTGCTCTCGCGCTTCGCGCTCGGGTCGAACCCGTTAATGGCCTGTTGGGGGTTCGAATCCCATGTCTCTTCATCCAATGAAAAACCGGCCTGACGGCCGGCTTTTCATTGGATGGCGCGCCCGGGAGGATTCGAACCCCCAACCTCCTGATCCGTAGTCAGGTGCTCTATCCAGTTGAGCTACAGGCGCCTCATGTAGACAGCGAAGTATGGTGGCTTTGCACTAGAGCGTCAAGCTTGAGGCCATGGCCCTACCCCGACCGCCCCATCCGGATTCGCGTGACAAAAAAAGGCGGCAAAAAGCCGCCTTTTTGTGATGACCTACGCCGCCGGCGGGCGATCAGGCATCAGGGGTTGATGACAACGCCTTCCGCCTCAATCCCGTCGAGCACCTGGCTATCGCTAATGACCAGGCTGCCGGCGCCGGCGTCTTCCTGGACGACCTCAAAGCCGGTCTGGTCGCTGTCGTCATTGTTGCGCGTACGCGTAGAGACGGCCTCGACCGCAACATCACCGGCGCCTTCCTCTTCGAAAACAGCGCCCTTGCCGCCATTATCACGAGACACCGAGCCGACCATCATGCCGTTGACCGAGCCACCGTCTTCCTCTGACATCTTAAAACCGTCGTCGGCGTTGCGGTTCGAGTTCGTGTTGACGTACTGCAGGTTACCGTTGCCAGCACCCGCCTCGTCCATGTCGACGCCCTCGTCGTAGTTACCCGCAATCCGGCTAGCCACCATCGTCAGGTTGAGGTCGCCGTCATCGGCCTCGTCGAAGTCGATGCCATCATCCACATCGATGCCGATTTCGTACGCTTCAACCGAGCCGTCGTCATAAAGATCCACCTCGCGCTCGAAGCAGGTATCGTCCGGCGTCCCAGTGACATTGCCGGGAATATCCGACTCGTCGACCTGGCCCTCTTCGAACTCGGCTTCCGGCTCGGCCGGCATGTAAGCGGCCAGCAAGGCCGGATCGCAGTAAGCGCCGTTATCGATGAACTCGGTGCGGATAGTCGTCGCCTGGATGCTGCCAGCCTGACCCTCATCCAGCTCGAGGCCATCGGCGCCCACGCGGGCAAATTGCGAGCCGGTCACATGCAGGTGAATACCCCCTTCATCCCGCTCGTCGACCCGCAGGCCATCCGCATCGAACTTGCCGTTGCCAACGCCATCCACGGACACGTTGTTCAATCGCACGCTGATGGAGGCCGGCGAGCCTTCGCCACCGCCACCGGCACCGCCGCCGCAATCATCCGCGAGTGTGCAGTCAGAGACATGGATCCCGTGGTTGGCGACGCCTTTGACGAGCACGTTATCCAGCGTCAGCTCCACAACGCCGGTCTGATCCTCGCGCACGTCGACAAAGATGCCTTTGCCAGCCACTTCGCCGTTCTCATCGCCCCGATTGAGGATGCTGAACTGACCCGGCCCCTCAAAATCCAGATCGCTGACCGAGAGATTGGCACCATTGGCCATCACCAGCAGATCCACATTGTCTGAGCTGCGGACCACTTGGCCGTTGCCGATAATCTCGAGCGGGGCCTCGCCAAAATACGTCAGGCTGTCCTCGATTACGATGTCCTCATCGGTGGCAATCACCACCCGCGCGCCGTGATCACGCTTGGCCGCCTCTACCAGCGCCGACCGCAGTGTGCCCTCGCCGGCATCCGCGGCGTTGGTCACCACCAGCGGCATGTGCATATGGGCAGCGGCGCTAGTGGAGAGAAGGGCGACAAGCGCCAGAGCATTAAAACGCTTCATTATGGAGTTCCTCTGCACCAAAACTGAGCCGCCGAGGGTACGGAGCCGGCATGACAAACGGGTTAAGCTTTAATGACCGATTGATGGAATGACATTTGCATCGACGTCGTTATACTCAATCCTTCGACCGAAAAACTTGGGGGCATATCATGTTGGACCGCTTCTTTGGGCTGACAGAAAACGGCACCGACGTCCGTCGGGAGCTACTGGCCGGCCTGACCACATTCCTGACGATGGCCTACATCGTTGTTGTCAACCCGAGCATCCTCTCGGATACCGGCATGAACTGGGATGCGGTGTTCGTGGCGACTTGTCTGGCCGCCGTGCTTGGGTGCCTGATCATGGGGCTTTATGCCAATTATCCATTTGGTCTGGCACCGGGTATGGGGCTGAACGCGTATTTCACCTACGGCGTTGTGCTGGGCATGGGAGTGGCCTGGCAGACCGCCCTCGGTGCCGTTTTCATCTCGGGTATCCTGTTTTTGATCATCTCGGTGCTGCCGATTCGGGAGTGGCTGATCAATGCCATCCCGATGTCCCTTAAAATGGCCATCTCGGCGGGTATCGGCTTTTTCCTTGCGATCATTGCGCTCAAGAATGCCGGCATCGTGGTCAACAGCGACGCGACCCTGGTGACGCTTGGCGATCTGACGGCCACCAGCACCCTGCTGGCACTGCTTGGCTTTGTCATCATGGTCGGGCTGAGCTACCGAGAGATCCCCGGTGCGGTGATCATCGGCATCCTGGCAGTCAGCATCATCGGTGTGCCATTCGGCGTCGCGGAGTTCGACGGCGTGGTCTCGATGCCCCCGGACCCGAGCCCGACGTTCATGCAGATGGATATCGGCGGCGCTCTGGAAATGGGCCTAATCTCGGTGGTCTTGGTATTCCTGTTCGTGGATCTTTTTGATAGTACCGGCACCCTGGTCGGACTCTCCCATCGGGCCGGATTCCTGGACAAGGACGGCAAGATCGGGCGGCTGCGAAGCGCGCTGCTCGCCGACTCCGGCGCGACCATTGGCGGTGCGGTCCTTGGCACGTCGACCACCACCACCTATATCGAGAGCGCCGCGGGCGTGAATGTGGGTGGACGGACCGGGCTGACTGCCGTTGTCATCGCCGGGCTGTTTTTGCTGTCGCTGTTTTTCCTGCCTCTGGTCAGCGCCATACCGGGCTATGCCACCGCACCCGCACTGCTGTTCGTGGCCTGCATGATGGTCCGCGGACTGTCGGAACTGGACTGGGAAGACGTCACCGACACTGCACCGGCGGTCGTCACCGCGATTGCCATGCCGTTGACCTACTCGATTGCGGACGGCATGGGCCTTGGCTTTTTGACCTACGTCTTTGGCAAGACCCTCGCCGGCAAGGGCAAGGAAGTGCACATCGCCGTGTGGGTGATCGCCGCTTTGTTTGCGGCGCGGTTCCTGCTCATCTAGGTATGGGCGATCGGATGCCGGCCCGGCCGGCGACCAAAAAGGGGGCTGAGGCCCCCTTTTTTATGGTTAGATACAAAAAAGGCCCCTGCGGGGCCGTTTTTGTATCTGGCGGAGAGGGAGGGATTGATTCGGCCCTCTCGGGCCTCACCCTTCGGGCGCCTCGCTCACGCTCGGCGTCCCAATCAGCTCCGCTGATTGGTCGAACCTGCTCTGCTTGCTCCGGGGGTTCGAATCCCAGGCACTATCAGATACAAAAACGGCCCCTTCGGGGCCGTTTTTGTATCTGGCGGAGAGGGAGGGATTCGAACCCCCGGAGCCCGCTAGGACTCACCGCATTTCGAGTGCGGCGCTTTCGACCACTCAGCCACCTCTCCAATGGGCGCGGATTGTACATCATCCGCGGTGACGAGTGGAAACGCGGCACGGGTTGCGCGGCGCGATCATTTGCGCCGGACGCGTTACACTGATGCGCGAGCGAGACGCCCAACGGAATCTGCATGGACCAACGCGTGATCACCGATCTGCCAGAGGACGCCGCCTTTGGATTCAAGGCCTATGAGGCAATCCGGCACCGGCTGCCGGCCTGCCGCCGACAGGGCGCCTGTCACAAAGCAAAGCATCTGGGTGACATCGCCGATCGCTACGACATGATCCTGCTCGATGCATACGGTGTCCTGAACCGGGGCATGGAACCGATCGCCGGCGTACCAGAGCGAATCCGTGCCCTACAGGCGGATGGCAAGCGCGTCATGGTGGTCTCTAATGCAGCCGGTTTTGCCCATCGCACGCTCATGGAGCGATACGCGCGTCTTGGCTACGCCTTCGATGCCGAGGATGTGATCACCAGCCGCAAGACGCTGGTGCGCCAGCTCGAGCAGGAAGGTGCGCGCCATTGGGGCATGATCGCAGGCCGGCACTTTGGCCCCGACGAGTTCCCGCCCCTCGACTACCGCATGCTCACCGATGACATCGCCGACTACGACGCCGCCGAGGGATTCCTGCTGGTTGGGGCATCGGAATGGACACCGGCGCGCCAGGCATTGTTGATCGAAAGCCTCAAGCGCCGATCCAGGCCGCTTTACGTGGCCAACCCCGACCTGCTTGCTCCACAGCAAGTGGGCTACTCCACCGAGCCGGGGACCTACGCCCATCAGATCCAGAATGAGACCGGCGTCGAGCCGGTCTTCTACGGCAAGCCCTACGGCAACATCTTTGCCCTGGCCATAGAGCGGCTGCAGCACGAGACCGAACTCGATCCCGGCCGTGTCCTCATGGTTGGAGATACCCTCCACACCGATATCCTCGGCGGGCAGGCGGCAGGCCTGCATACCGCCCTGGTGACACGGACCGGTGTGCTGGCGGAAATGGACATCGATGCCGCCATCCAGACCTCCGGCATCGCCCCCGACTGGATCCTCGACCAGGCCTGACACCCGTCTGCACTGCCTGACCGCCGAGGGTTCACCTACTCAGCCATTGCAGTGAAAGATCCGCCACCAGGGGGCTCGTCGGCGGCAGGTCAAGGGTGATGGCGCCCACCAATCGCGGCTCGCCGCGCACGCGGGTTCGAATGCTGCGGCAGTCGCCGACCATCCCCTCGCTGACGATCTCGCCCTCGAACATGGTGCCGGAGGGACTGGTGTTGCGCAGCGTGGCGCCCACCGTGGCCCGCCCTTGACGGCTGAGCCGGGCCAGACGGGCCACGGTGCCGGTCCCGGTGGGGCAGCCCCAGAGGACACCCGGATGGCCGTACGTCCCGCCGATCGCCACCCAGGCACCGGGCGTCTCTTCGCGTTCCGGCCACATCCAGTGCAGAAAACGGGGCAGCCCGACGTCACCGAGCACCGGATGCTTCAGATCGAAATCCGCCTGCACCGCCTCGATCATCCGGGCAGCGAGGGCCAGCGCATCGGCATCACCCGCATGCTCCGGCGCCAGGCCAAGTGCATCGGCATCGACCATGACGTAATGACCGCCACTCCAGACAAGATCGTAGCCGATCGTCCCGGTCTCCGGCAGCTCGATCGACGCGTTGGCCCGGTGCACGAACGTCTCATCACCCTCCACATCCACCGACACCACCCGCCCCGCTTTAAGCGTGACATGCGCATCCACCCTTCCCCCGGGCGCTTCCAACCGGACACACTGAACGCCGTCGTCGGTTTCACGCGGAATCCGTCCGGTTTCGATAAGCGCACAGGCGGTCGCCATCGTGTTGGAGCCCGAGAAAAAGGGATAACCCATCACCTCCATGATGATGAACCCGGCCTGGGCATCCGGGTGGACCGCCGGGGTGATCAGGTCGACACAGAAGGCAGGAAACCCATAGGGCGGCTCGATCAGCAGACGGCGCAGTCCGTCCCCCGGCCCGCTCAGCCATTCCATGCGCGCCCGCACGCTGCGGGTTGCGTCGACGGGCACACCGGAGAAGACCACGCGATGGATGTCACTGCCAACGGCGACATCCATCCACTCAAGGCGTGGCCAGCCGTCAGCGGCCGGCATGGGGCGCCCCGACCTGCTCCCAGTGCCGGTCGGGAACCACCACCAGCTTGCCCACGTAATCCTTGTCCATGAAGTCGGTCTGCGCGCGATGGAAGTCGGAGAGCCGATAGGTGCCATGCAAAAGGGGGCGGATGCGGCCATCGAGCACATAGCCGAGCAGCCGCCGAAAATCACTCCGCCGGCCCTGCGAAGAGCCATGCAGCTGGAGCTGCTTGAGATACATCGTGCGCAAATCCAGGTCGACGACCGGACCGGCAATGGCCCCGGCCGTGGTGTAGCGGCCTTCCGGGCGCAAAATGCGCAGCAGATCATTGAAATGCGGGCCCGCGACCAGATCGGCGACCACGTCGATGGCCTCGCCACCAGTGGCTTCATCGACCGCGGCCACCCAGTCTTCGGCGGCACGGTCGACAACGGCTTCGGCACCGATGGCCTTAAGGGCATCGGCCTTGTCTTCGCGGGTCACGGCATAGGGGATGGCGCCACGGGCGCGGCACAGCTGGACAATGCCCGAGCCCACACCGCCGGAGGCGCCCGTGACAAGCACCCGCTCACCGGCCTGCACACCGGCGCGCTCGAGCATGTGCTCACCGGTCAGGTAGGCACAGCAGAACGTCGCCAGCTCGGCATCCGAGAGATCGGTCTCCACCGCATCGGCGTTTTCGGCGGGGACGCACTGGTACTCGGCATAGCCGCCGTCACGGCCGTGGCCAATGTAGTCGATATCCGCCAGGCTGTCGTCGTCGCGATTGTAGAGGCTGAAATCGACCACGACGCGCTCACCGATACGGCTGCCGGGCACGCCCTCACCCACCGCCACGATCACCCCCACACTGTCGGTCCCCTGGATGCGCGGGAAGGTCAGCGTCGAGCGACCGCGCCGCCAGGTGGAGACCGCCTGCGGGTCGGTATCGCTGCCGTAGGCGCCCTCGCGCACCCAGACATCGGTGTTGTTCATGCCGCAGGCGTGGACCGCCAACAGCACCTCGCCGGGGCCCGGCTCGGGGACCGGCACGTCGGTGCGGTAGTCAAGGGCGTCGAGCCCACCATGACGGGTCAAAAGCACCGCGGCCATTGTCCTGGGAGGTTCTGATTGATTCACCCCTTGTTTACCCTCGTCTTGACTGGAAAAACGCCCGCAGAAGCGACCCACAGCGCGCCGCCTCGACACCACCGGTGATCGACAAATCATGATTGTGGCTGGGATGTTCGTGCAAGTGCATCGCACCGCCACACGCCCCGGTTTTGGGATCGTCGGCCCCGTAGACCAGTCGGCCGATGCGCGCGTGGATCATCGCCCCCAGGCACATGGGGCAGGGTTCGAGGGTGACATAGAGGGTCGTACCCGGCAGTCGATAAGCGCCCAGCGCCCACCCCGCGGCCCGTAGCGCGACCATCTCGGCATGGGCGGTTGGATCGTGGCTACCGCGTGGCCGATTGGCCCCCTGGGCCACCACCTCGCCGTGCTTGACCAGCAAAGCGCCCACCGGCACTTCACCGGCGGCCGCCGCCTGCTCGGCAAGCGCAATCGCCTGTCCCATGAACCGCTGATCCTCGGCGGCTCTAGTTACTTGTGTCTGGCCAGTGTTCGCCACCCGCACCCCCCGAGGCCGTCAACCGGCCGGCCAGGCCCCGTGCGCCAGGCCTTTCAGACGAGTCACTCCCACTCAATAACTACATAATATTTTTATCAGATAAATCAATGGGTTATCTTCTATTATTTTTATTGTGTAACTTTTGTGTAGGTTTTGCTGCCATTTTTGTCTCGCTCTGATTATTAGGCTCCCGAAAAATCATAGACTTACTTGGGGGCTCTTGCACGCTGTGTAACATCTCTCTGGCGAACAGCAGGATGCTGCCGAGCCGCCGTGGGTCACTCCTTTGCCCCCCCGCATCAGAACCAGTCTGACCCTCGCCTCGTAGCTGTTCCATAAAAATACTTACCCATAAGTACTTTGGAAGACCACCGCCGCATTCTATCGCGACTTGCAATTATTACCTTCGTACCTATATTTAATTATCCTATTTCCCTGATTTACTTCAAAGAAAGTGGTGCATCCTAGTTTTATTGTCTGCCCCCCAGTAGTGGTGGAGCTGCCATATACAGTATTACCATAAACGTTGTAATTTGAGGTTGTCTGAGATGGTAATGTCACCTGACCCGACGATGAATAAACATAGACCATATTCCCGTTCGGAGCCTCAAATGAATTGTCCGGGTATCCCCAGCTCTCAATCAGAGGGTTAATATCAGAATTAAGCCAAGTATTTAAAGCCGATTCATACTTTTTTGTGGTGGCACATCCAACAATAAGAACTACTATCAAGGCTAAGATGAGAGTCACTTTCATTTGCATCGCTTACACCTCGCGAATTTATAAAAACTGGGCCCAGTCATATCAAACAGTCCATCCTATCCCTAATTCGTTTTACAACCTACCCAGCCTCAGCCATATACAAAGCCTGCTGAGCCTGTTCAAACACCTCTTTGATGTCCTCAACAGGACCAAGACGCTGCTCAGCCTCACGAATATTCCCATAGACGGCGTTCAGAGCCGGTGTGAGGCGTTGATAACTCAACTCATCCACACCAGCCTTCACATAACTTCGCAGGACATACGACACGAACTCTCGCTGCTCACTGTTTAAGAACCCTTGAACATTGGCGTTGGCGTACTGAGCACGCTGCTCCCGCTTGAGCGTAGGCTTGGTGTAGGCAATGTATTCAAGGACATCAAACAAGTCGCAGTCTTCAGCGTTAATGAGGGTCTGGAGCACCCCTAAATCAGCCCGACTGCAGCCCGCGTCTGCTAACCGCCGCAGTAGTTCGTCACGGGTGACAGGGTTGCTCCAAGCCGTCCGGAGGTCATCCTCGCTACCGAGCAGAGTGGGCAGACTCACATCGTCATAAAGGTACTTGATGTACTCAGCAGCACTGACCGGTTTGCCGTGAAGGTAGAACAGGGTGGCGGTGGTGTGTTGGATTTCCCGCACTTTGCCGTCAGAGAGCCGTATCCGAATCTTTTCAGGCTTTTCACCATCCTCTGGGTCGTCTTCATCGCCCCCTTCACCCGGAGGATTGGGTTCATCAGGGTCATCAGTTGGCGTATGAGGCCGCTCAGGCTTTTCTGGAGGCTCAAGAGGGGGGCCATCCCACTCATCGTCCTCAAACAGGGCATACGCCCCCACAAAGTCCAGAATCGTGAAATAGCCCTTGCCCTCAAAGAGCCGGGTACCTCTGCCGATGATTTGCTTGAACTCAATCATATTGCCCACAGGTCGCAGCAGCACGATGTTCCGGACATTCCGTGCATCCACACCAGTGGATAACTTGTGGCTCGTGGTCAGAATGGTAGGGATAGTCTTCTCGTTATCCTGAAACCGCCGAAGGTAGTTATCACCGATGACCCCATCGTTGGCGGTCACACGAGCACAGTAATCAGGGTCGGTAGAGGGCGTGTTCTGATTGATGAGGTCTCGGACTAAGGCGGCATGCTCTTGGTTGCGGCAGAAGACGATAGACTTCTCATCCTTGCCGATATTTGCCAGCAACTGCTGGACCCGGAACTCCTCACGCTCCCGGATGACTATCTTGGTGTTGAAGTCCTTTTCCCCATACACCTCACCATCCCGTACTTCACCGGTGATGACCTCGTCCTCAGAGGTATGCACATACTCATCTATCGTGGATTGAATACGCTTAACCCGAAATGGCGTGAGAAAGCCGTCCTCTATACCTTCCTTGAGGCTGTACTCAAAGACTGGCTCACCAAAGTACTCATAGGTATCCACATTGACGGTTCGCTTGGGCGTGGCGGTGAGACCGATATGGACGGCGGTATTGAAGTAATCAAGGATTTCTCGCCAACTGCTCTCATCGTTAGCACCACCACGATGGCATTCGTCTATGAAGACCAAGTCAAAGAAGTCGTGGGGGTAGTGCTTGAAGTTCTCGTCCTGTGTGTCACCGCTAACGAATGTCTGGAAGATGGTGAAGAACACAGAGCCGTTTAGCGGGACAGAGCCACGCTTAGCCACCTCGTCAGGGGTGATACGCACCTTCGCATCGTCAGAGAAACCACCAAAGGCGAGATAAGCCTGATTGGCGAGTATGTTCCGGTCAGCGAGAAACAGGATGCGAGGACGCCGCTTACCGTCCCCGTTGATGTTCCAGCGTGCTTGATAGAGTTTCCAAGCAATTTGGAATGCAATGAAAGTCTTCCCAGTGCCGGTAGCCAGCGTGAGCAGAACCCGCTTACTCTCTTGGGCTATTGCGTCGGTTGCCCGGGTTACTGCTATCTCTTGGAAGTACCGAGGTCCGTGCGTTCCTTCCAGCGTCTCAAACGGAATGGCATTGAATCGTTCTTGCCATTCATTGACCTGCTCATTGGCACGCCGCCACAACTCGTCCGGGGAAGGAAACTGGAGGACATCACCTTCCTCACCTTTGGAGAGCGATATCTCGTATATCTTTTTGCCATTCGCAGCGTAGCCAAAGGGCAGTCGCAGTTTGGTTGCATATTGCTTGGCTTGCCCAACACCCTCAGAGACTTCCACCTCGTCACTCTTGGCTTCAATCGCTGCGAGTTTCTTGCCCCTGTACTCAAGGACATAGTCGGCACTGAGCGACGGCGAGCGTTTGCCACCCTGTTGAATGGTTCCAGCATTGATGCGGAACTCCCGATACACACGCACATCACCTTCAGTCACCCATCCCGAAGCCTCAAGGTGCTTATCAATGAGCAATGCCCGTGTATCGGCTTCGTTCATACTGCTTCACTCGGGGTGAGTTCTTGTTTGAGGATGGCTGCTTTCAAAGATTCCAAACCCAAAGTATTGCTTTGAACTTTCTTTTCAGCCTCTAATCCAAACGCTTGTATTTGCCAAAACTTTTCAGATATCAATGCCTGCTGATCAACCGAAGGAACTGGTATTTTGTAACCACCCACTGTCTTAGCCGACAAGTTCGGTTGTGCAGCACCACCGGCAGTTTCTCTAATGTAAGTCTTTACAATATTGCTACGTAGGAATGCAAAGATGTAATCTGGAAGTATTACCTCTCTTCTTGCTCTTATTATCACCAGCGATGAGGCTATGGCACCCTGTTTAATTTTTTTATTTATCGCGGATTTTCCTAAAGACCCTCTCAAGCAGAACAAGATGTCATCTATCTGAAACTTGCCAGAGCTTAACAATTTGAATCGCTCTTCACTTATGCACGCTACGCCCTCTTCAGAAATTCCCCCACTCGGCGTAAGGTCGCCCGCATTGACGAATGACACTCCGGAAGAGATCTGATGTTTTACCGAAGGATAGTTCTTTCCTCTATCACCATTTTCTAAATAGCAAACTTCTCTGAGTGGCATAGACTCTGCCGAACGAGAAACCTCACGAAAAAAAGATTCCTGTGATAAGGAAACAAAACGCTCTATTCTTTCACGCTTATTACTATTTACGCTGTAAAGACAATCAATCTCCGCAAACGCTTTATCCAGCCTTTCAACGATGCGTTTTTGTTCTTCGAGGGGTGGTATTTGCAACTCTACTGGTGAAAGCGATTTTCGGGTTATTTGAGGTTGGGCTGTACCACTGATCGTCTCCCTAAGGATGTTTGGCTGCAGCAAAAAATACCGCAAATATTCGTTTAGGACTTCATCGTTTGGCTGAATCACCATTGCATTTCCGGTAATCCAGCACTTGCCCCGTGTGAGATGAACTTCACCACAACTCCCACGGCATCCAATAATCAATTGAGGGGTGCTATGATTAAATTGGTGGTATCGCCCGATGATGCCATTGGCTCCATAGACTAAATGATCCCCGTCATCTGCCATCTCTTTCTTAGAGATGGTCTTCGGCTGATAGAGTTTAGCGATATCACCCAACCTAACCGTCTTCCACATCACAGAATCTCCTTAATCTTCTGTAATGCTTCTGCTGCTTGGGCATCCAAATCTTCAATCTCGGCGATAATCTCTTGCGGTGTGCGGTTATCTACTTCTTCAACAGAGTTGGGGTTACGAACGGTAAGGTCCCAAGTATCCGTATTGAGGTCGGTTACCGGGACCCTCCAACTATTCTCGCTGTCCGTTCGTGTAGGGGCGTGTTGGAGGAAATCCTCCATATCACGGTCATTCAGTGGGTTGGTCTTGCCCATATTGCGACCAACATTGAGTTGGTAGTACCAGATGTCTTCTGTTGGCTTACCCTTCTCAAAGAACAACACAACCGTCTTCACACCAGCACCGATGAATGTCCCGCCCGGTAGGTCAAGGATGGTGTGGAGGTTGCAGTCCTTCAGGAGTTGGCGGCGAAGGGCTACGCTGGCGTTATCCGTGTTGCTGAGGAAGGTGTTCTTGATGACGACACCACAGCGGCCACCCTTCTTCAGTTTCTTGATGAAGTGCTGGAGGAAGAGGTAGGCAGTCTCGCCCGTCTTAATCGGGAAGTTCTGCTGTATCTCAGCCCGCTCCTTGCCGCCGAAGGGAGGATTGGCGAGTACGACATCAACCTGCTCGGAAGGCTGGATGTCATCAAGGTTCTCGTTAAGGGTATTGCTATGCACCAGATTAGGGGCTGAGACCCCGTGCAAGACCATATTCATCGTGCCGATGACATAGGCAAGGCTCTTTTTCTCCTTGCCATACAGCGTGCGTGTCTGGAGTTGCTGCCACTCGGAAGGGCTTAGTTGGCGACTCTCCTTGATATGCTCAAACGCCGCACAGAGGAAGCCAGCACTGCCAACCGCCCCGTCATAGACCGTTTCACCGATGACAGGATTGACCACCTTGACGATGGCTTCAATGAGCGGACGCGGCGTGTAGTACTCGCCACCGTTCCGCCCAGCGTTCCCCATATTCTTGATTTTATCTTCGTAGAGACTGCTGAGTTCGTATTGCTCAGCATTGGTGGAGAAACTGAGTTCATCCACCTTGTCTATGACATCACGCAGCGAGTAGCCGCTTTGGAGTTTGTTGGTAATCTCGTTGAAGATTTCCCCAATCTTGTACTTCAGCGAACTGGGGTCATCTGTGGTGCGTTTGAACCGCTCCAAGTAAGGGAAGAGGTCATCATTGACGAACTCAAGGAGGTCATCGCCCGTCAGTGCCTGCTGATAGTCAATATGACCGGCGGCGTTCTTGGGGGCTGCCCAGTTCCGCCACTGGTAGCGTTCATCCATCAACGGTGAGTAAGCACGACCTTCCAGAACCGCCTGTGACGCCAACTCCTGTTCGTAATCATCAAGGTATTTGAGGAACAGCAGCCAACTGGTCTGCTCAATGTAATCAAGTTCGCCAGTGCACCCAGCGTCTTTCCAAAGGGTGTCGTCAATGCTACGGAAAGCCGATTCAAACATAGTGAGCCTATCCTTCAGTCGCCACAGCCCTGCATCCTTGCGAGGCGGTCCGACAGCGACTGTCGGACCAATGCCTCACGCGTGTAACCTCACCATACCAGCCATCCGCTATGGCTGACGGACCGGCTACCCCCTCTTGCGACCCTCTGCCAGATGATTCTTCAGCATATTGTAGGTAAAGCCGTGCCGCTTGCAGAGTTGGCGGACCGTCTTGAGGTCTTCCTGCTTCTGCTGCTTGGTGGCTTGCTCAATCTGCTTCTCAATCTCAGCCTTCTGTTGTTCTAACTCTGCGATGGTTGCCATAACTGCTTTACACCTATCAGGTTTTGGTTATTTGTAATGCTGCCCGGATATTATGCGTACCGATGCCGGAAGAATGAAGTCCATCACGAGCCGCGTTGGAGCCACAGGCATTACCAAATGCGAACTTTGTAGAGGCCGAAGAAACAGTACTCGTCTGAGTGTGAGCCCAACATAGCAAGACGGGCTCAAATGAGCAGGATTACCGCTCTCCAGTCCTTTAACTGGGCGTGCCCACCATAGCCGTAGATAGCCGGTTCCTTTTGCCTGTCAGCGAACGGTTGTAATGACCCCCGGGTTTCTGCACACCTTATGACGCTAATGCCGGGTGTGCACTGGGTGCCGCATAGCCCAAAGACTGATGCGGCCGTTCGTTGTTGTAAAACCGGATCCATTGCCCGACCACATG
>NZ_JBAKFM010000001.1:140777-578277 GCF_040838495.1 Spiribacter pallidus
GTTCTCCATGCTCCGCTCGGCTTCCTCAACCCAACGCTCGACCTCGGCAACGGTGAGGTCATGCTGCCGGGCTACCTCAACTGGCGTGGTCTTGCCCTTGAAGATATCGATCACCACCGCCGATTTGCGTTTGGCGGTCCAGCGTTTGACGGGTGCTTCGTCGTTCATGATGCCCTCCTGTCATCTGCACTCTAACCTGTGCAGTTCTGGAGGGGGTCACTTCAGATTTGCGTTTGGCGGTCCAGCGTTTGACGGGTGCTTCGTCGTTCATGATGCCCTCCTGTCATCTGCACTCTAACCTGTGCAGTTCTGGAGGGGGTCACTTCATCTCTTCAGCGAAATCTGGAGTTCAAGCCTCTCCGTCTTCCCATCACCGAAAACATCGTATAACTGTCTCAAGTCGGCTTCTGGAACATCAAAAAGCAACTGCACGCTTTCAGCATCGCCGTAGTACCAACCATCTGTGCTCACGAAGACCTCCGAGATGTAAGGACTCTTTGGGCTATCCTCTTGGAACGCCTCTGGTGTCCTGCCTATAAGGTCTATCCCAATGTTGCTATCTACTCGCTGAGCGATTAGGTACTCCGCATCGTCCTCAGAGATATCAATCCCATAAACCTGCGTTCCATCATCCGCCTGCTGGGAAACGCCGCTTAGCGTCAAAGCATCACCGAAATCTGCATCCACGCTGGTGTCAGCCCCCGCAATGGGGTCACCTGATACAAAAGAACGCTCAACAAAAGCCCTAACCGAGGTGAGCGTTAGCGTTATGTCCTCAACCACTGATTGCCAGCGACGAGGATTGTTCTTGCCAACCTCTACCAGCCAGTCCCCATCACTATCGGCTCTATGCCTGAGGACGAGTTGTTCGCGAGGAGTGGTACCTTGCTCAGCCATTCATGGATTCCTTGTATTGGGTCTCTACATCATCACCCTGACGCCGCTCTCGTGACCGACTGGCTTCAGCCCTCATCCACGCAAGCCGACTACGTTGCTCAATATCACGCCAGCAGTCGCCTTTAAGCGTCTCCAACCGCTCCTGCACGACCACATCAGACTTGGAAAAGTGTCTTGCATAGTGGTCCAGTCGGTTAGCCAACACTGACAGCACATCAACACTCGGCTGATAACGATAGAACCGCAGCGTCCGCACATATCCCTCTGCCCTTCCTAACCACTGCTCACAGAACTCCCTCCTGCTGCTAACCAAATCCAGTTGTTCCAACTGGGTATAAACCTCGTCCAAAAAATTTATCGCCATTTCTTTCTCCATTCATAAATAACCGCAAGTGCGACCACGCACTGTTATTTATAGGAAAGACAATGAGAGATTATACAAATAAGGATGTGACCGATTGGCTGAACAACGAAAGACACATAATGACGCACTACATAGTGGCTCATACCCAGTACTCCGCCAAAGACAAGCCAATAGTGGCCATTGAAGACATAAAGTCCAAGACCGGACAGTACCTAAACCACGCCCTCAACAGAATGGCCAAAAGAATTCATAAGGGACACGGCAACAGGGTTACAAGAAGACCAGACGAGTATCGTCCAGCCACAATCGCCACCATAGAAGGACTCAAGCCCAGTGAAATGGGAAAGGTTTCCGTGCATATAAACCTGATGATTGGGAATTTACCAGAGAAGTGGCGGAATCCGGCTCGGCTTGCGACGCTGTTTGAGTATTGCTGGGCAGATAAGTGCGGACAGCGTCGCAACATTATGACGCAGAATTATGATGATAGGCCTGATTTGACTTTTTATATCTGTAAAGAAAACACCCAACCCGGCTCTATATCTGATTCCTTGGCTCTGGAAGCAACACACTTGCCACGAAGCCCTCTCTTCGCAGACTGAAGGTTAGCGAAGATTGACATATATTGAGATGCGTTCCGCAGAGCGTAGTTTGATTTTCACCCAGAATAAATGAATTCTTACTCACATAACCACTCTTCAACTATCAACTCAAACATCTCAATGATAAGAACCACTCAATGATGGTGAGCAATCAAAGAAATGTTTAGAAAGAAGTAAAGAGTGACATATCCACTTAACTCATTGATTCCAAGAGCCACTTGATATCGTTTTATCTTCCTGTTCAAATAAAATATAACAATAACACTTCCACAGAATATTAAAATGACATATAGGTAAGAATATATGCCTCAAGCACGAACGCTTAAAAAGACCCAACTGAAACAGGTGATTGATGTCACTAATTCGTGCAGCAGATATCCCCTGAGAGATACATCAATGATATTGCTGACACATCTTTGTGGTCTAAGGGTGGGTGAAGTGGCTACTTTAACATTTGATGAAGTGATGGACACCAGTGGCAAGGTGCTGGATGAAATCACTCTCAGTGCAGAGAAGACCAAGAGCAAGTGTGCCCGGAAAGCGATTCTTCCAAGACAGATGCAACGCCACCTGCAGCAATACACGAATGCATTAGAGCGTATTCCGGCACACGGCTATCTATTTTCTACTCAGAAGGCCAGCCACTTCACACCTAACACTGCCGCACAGCATCTCAAACGCCTATATGAGCGTGCCGGCATCACTGGGGCAACATCTCACAGCGGTAGGCGTACTTGGCTTACCCGGCTGAGTCAGAAAGGTGTGAGCGTATTCGTATTGGCTGATATGGCAGGACACCAGCAATTACAAACCACAATGAAATATGTAACAGTCAATGATGAGATGAAGAGGAATGCAGCAGAGTTGATATAAAAATCAAAATAACCCCGACCACAAGGAAAATTTTTCGCGTCAGTGATCGTAAGGGTATAAAGCACTTCCATCAAAATAGGAATCTGGGAAAGCGTTTGCGATCCGTTTCCTATCTGTGGTGTGGTAATATGTATTAGTTATTTGCTCAAGACTGGTACCACAATCTTCGGCTATAGCCATTGGAGGATGATTAGCATTTACTCTATTTGTAATGTAGGTATGTCGGAAACTATAAGGAACGATATTCCTTTTATCAAGATTTTCAATCTTCGCTTGGTGGATCACATAGGAGAACCAGTACGCAATGGCTCTATAAGAAAGGTGCTTCCCTGCAACCGTAGAAAATATTAGTGTTTTGGTGGTTGGACGCTCAACTTCAGTGCTATTGTTTTTTTCTAGGGAAAGGCTCAGCTGAGCATTTTGAAGTTCTAAGAATGGCTCCGCCGGAGCTATAAAAGTTCGCTCACTTTTAACCTTGGTCGTATCTTCACGAACAGTAACATTTGCATATTCAACTGTATCTTGGACACAATCAACATCGCCCCTAATCGCTTTTTTTGAATTGCTTTTGCTGCTTTCACGACTTGCGTTAATTTTAAGACGAGCAATCTGCGGTGCAATTGGCAATGCTTTGTCAAAATACCCATAGCGTACTGGCAATTCTTTGAACTCTATGTCCCCCCAAGTCAATTGCAAAGCCTCCCCACGACGCAACCCAGTTTGCATTGAAATATAAAGGTAGTAACAAGCAACAAGCTTCCGGATATTTTTTTGATTTGTTAGATCTTTTTTTGATTCTGCAATTAGACTAAGAAGGATTTCTTCCAAAGCACTCAGCTCTTCTATAGTAAAAACACTCCTTTCTACGGTGTCTTTGGCATCCTTTCTTTTGGCAACCTTTTGAAACTCAAACCGCGGAATCTCTACTTCTTTTTTTCGGTAAAGCCAGCCGACCATTGCATTTATAGTGGATTGCTCATTCGCAATGGTAGATTTTGAGACAGAATAATTTTTGTTGTTTTTAACGCGAAAACTCACATATCCTTCACAATCCAGCTGTCTCAGATCTCGTAGTTTTTCATCTCTGCCAATGAAGTCCAACCAGTGCGTCAAGTGAGTTTTAATGGTGCCGTACCTACCTTTTTTAATGACACCAATTTCTACATCCTCACACCGGCTTTGAAGATACTCCTCAACGCCCTGCTTCGCAGTCTTGGAGAACTGCCTACGACCTACTTCCTCATCGTGCTTAATCCGATAGAATATCTTTTGGGCTAAATCTTTGGCTGTTGCAACCTTTTTGGTCTTTAGTGATTGCCTTAGGTAA
Organism: Spiribacter pallidus; assembly: GCF_040838495.1. Lineage (NCBI taxonomy): Bacteria > Pseudomonadati > Pseudomonadota > Gammaproteobacteria > Chromatiales > Ectothiorhodospiraceae > Spiribacter > Spiribacter pallidus. Next base: position 144,841 of record NZ_JBAKFM010000001.1, read on the forward strand.
CGACCTTCCTTGTTAAGCCACATCCTAAACTGCCAATAATCCCCTCTCTTGTAGATGACTGCTTCATCAAAGATTGATATCTCCGACTCACCGTCTGGCTTATTCTTTATTGGCATTTGGGCGTACCGGGACTATGAGACGCGATAAGTGCGTCCGTGTGTCACACTTTGTGCAACATTAGCTTGCTGGCATATAAAAATCAATCACTTACGGCCGTGTGAAAGTTTTGTGTATGTAGCATTTTGTTTAAAAACAATGGCTTACCGGGCCGAGTCTATTCCCACTCGATCGTCGCCGGCGGCTTGCCGGATATGTCGTAGACCACCCGCGAGACGCCCTCGATTTCGTTGATGATCCGCCGCGAGACATGATCGAGAAAATCATAGGGCAGATGCGCCCAGCGAGCGGTCATGAAGTCGATGGTTTCCACCGCGCGCAACGCCACCACCCACTCATAACGCCGGCCATCGCCGGTCACTCCCACGGACTTCACCGGCAGAAAGACCGCGAAGGCCTGGCTGGTCTTTTCGTACCAGCCGCTCTCGCGCAGCGCCTCGATGAAGATGGCGTCGGCCTGTCGCAGGCAATCGGCATATGCCTTGTGGATCTCGCCGAGGATGCGCACGCCCAGGCCCGGGCCGGGGAAGGGGTGGCGGTGGATCATCTCGGCAGGCAGTCCCAACTCGAGGCCGATGCGGCGTACCTCGTCTTTGAAAAGTTCGCGCAACGGCTCGAGGAGCTTGAGGTTCATGCGCGCCGGCAGCCCGCCGACATTGTGGTGGGATTTGATGACGTGGGCCTTGCCGGTGCTGGCGCCGGCCGATTCGATGACATCGGGGTAGATGGTGCCCTGGGCAAGCCACTGGATGTCATCGAGTTTGCCGGCCTCTTCGTCGAAGACCTCGATAAAGGTCCGGCCAATGATCTTGCGCTTGACCTCCGGGTCGGCCTCACCGGCCAGGGCGTCGAGAAAGCGATCCTCGGCATCGACCCGAATGACCCGGATGCCCATGTGGCGGGCAAAGGTCTGCATGACCTCGTCACCCTCGGCCAGTCGCAGCAGCCCGTTGTCGACGAAAACGCAGGTGAGCTGATCGCCAATGGCTCTGTGAAGCAGCGCCGCCACCACCGAGGAGTCGACACCACCGGAAAGCCCCAGCAGCACATTCTCGTCGCCCACCTCCTGGCGGACGCGGGCGACCAGATCGTCGATGATGTTGCCGGCCGTCCAATCGCCCTTGCAGCCACAGACTTCGTGGACAAAGCGTGCCAGTATCCGCTGACCCTGCCGGGTGTGCGTCACCTCGGGATGGAACTGCAGCCCGTAGAGGCCGCGTTGATCATCGCCAATCCCGGCAATGGGCGCCGAGGGCGTGCTGGCGATGACCTTGAACCCGCCAGGAAGCTCAGCGACCCGATCGCCGTGGCTCATCCAGACATCAAGCAGTCCGTGGCCTTCGGCATTGGTGCGATCCTCGATGTCCCTGAGCAGTACCGAATGCCCCCGGGCGCGCACCTCTGCATAGCCGAACTCCTTGGTGGACGAGGCCTCGACCGCGCCGCCCAGTTGGTGGGCCAGTGCCTGCATCCCGTAGCAGATCCCCAGCACCGGCACCCCGGTGGCGAAAACCGCATCATCCACCCGCGGGGTCTCATCGTTGTCCTCGTGCACCGACTCCGGCCCGCCGGACAAGATCACGCCGCGGGGGGCGAAGTCATGGATGGCCGCACCATCCACATCCCAGGGACGGATTTCGCAATAAACGCCGGCTTCTCGGACGCGCCGGGCGATCAGCTGGGTGTACTGCGAGCCGAAGTCCAGTATCAGGATCCGCTCGTCATGGATGTCGCGGGTCATGGCCTCAATCGCTGCGGTAGTTAGGCGCTTCTTTGGTAATGCTCACGTCGTGGACATGGCCCTCGCGAACGCCGGAGTTGGTGATGCGGGCAAAGCGCGCCCGGGTACGGAAGGCGTCGATGCTCGCGCAGCCACAATAGCCCATGCTCGCCCGCAGCCCGCCCAGAAGCTGGTGGATGATGACACCAACCGGCCCCTTGTAGGGGACCCGGCCTTCGATGCCCTCGGGTACGAGTTTCTCGACATCATCGGCGTTTTCCTGGAAGTAGCGATCCGATGACCCCTGACTGCCGGCCATGGCGCCGATCGACCCCATCCCGCGATAGGACTTGTAGCTGCGTCCCTGGTAGAGCTCCACCTCACCGGGTGCCTCTTCGGTGCCGGCGAACATGCTGCCCATCATCGCGCAGTGGGCCCCGGCGGCGATGGCCTTGGCCATATCCCCCGAATAGCGGATCCCGCCATCGGCGATAATCGGCACATCCCGGCCCTGCAGCGCGGTGGCCACATTGTCGATGGCACTGATCTGCGGCACGCCCACGCCTGCCACAACCCGGGTGGTGCAGATCGATCCCGGACCGATGCCCACTTTCACGGCGTCCGCGCCCGCTTCGACCAGCGCCGTCGCGGCGTCGCCGGTGGCGATGTTGCCGCCAACCACCTGGACATCCGGAAAGTGTTTTTTCACCCAGGCCACCCGATCCATCACCCCACGGCTGTGACCATGGGCGGTATCGACCACGAGCAGATCCACCCCCGCTTCGGCCAGTGCCTCAACCCGCTCCTCGGTGCCAACCCCGGTCGAGACCGCAGCCCCGACCCGAAGCCGTCCCTGCTCGTCCTTGCAGGCGTTGGGGAAGTCCTCGGCCTTCTGGATGTCCTTGACGGTGATCATGCCGCGCAGCTGAAAATCGCCGTTGACCACCAGCAGCTTTTCGATGCGGTGACGGTGCAGCAATGTGAGGATCTCGTCGCGTTCGGCACCCTCCTGGACCGTCACCAGCCGGCCTTCCGGCGTCATCGCCTCGGTCACGGGCATATCCAGTCGGGTTTCAAACCGCAGATCGCGGCTGGTGACAATCCCCTTGAGTCGACGACCCTCCACCACCGGGACGCCGGAGATGCCGTGCTGACCCATGAGCAGCAGCACCTCGCGGATGCTGGCCTGGGGCCCCACGGTAATGGGCTCTTTGATCACGCCGCTTTCAAACTTTTTGACGGTGCGCACCTCGCGGGCCTGGGCCTCGATGTCCATGCTCTTGTGGACGACCCCGATGCCGCCCTGCTCGGCCAGCGCAATGGCCAGTCGGGCCTCGGTGACCGTGTCCATGGCCGCCGAGAGCAACGGGATGTTCAGCGCGATCTCGCGAGTGATACGGGTGGTCAGATCGACATCCTTGGGCAGGATCTCGGAGTAGTCGGGCAGCAGCAGGACGTCGTCGAATGTCAGGGCTTCCTGGGCAATCTGCATGGGGACGTCCTCATCTGGCAGCGATTGATTAACCGATCATTGTACTCGGACTGATACCCTTGTCGCCATGGACGCGCCCGCCCAAGCAGAGATTTACACCGTCAGCCGCCTCAACCAGGCCGTCCGGCAGCTGCTGGAACAGGCTTTCCCGCTGATCTGGGTCGAAGGAGAAATCTCCAACCTGGCAAGACCGGCGTCGGGACACTGCTATTTCAGCCTCAAGGATGAAGCCGCCCAGGTTCGCAGTGCGCTTTTTCGCAACCGTGCCCAGCGGCTTCGATTCAGCCCCGACAACGGCCAGCGGGTGCGGCTGCGTGCGCGGATCAGTCTTTATGCCCCGCGTGGCGAGTATCAGCTGATCGTCGAGCATATGGAACCGGCCGGCGACGGCGAGTTGCAACGCGCCTTTGAGGCGCTGAAAGCCAGGCTCTCGGCCGAGGGCTTGTTCGCCGAACAGGCCAAACAACCCATACCTGCCCTGCCCCGTCGCATCGGGGTCATCACCTCACCCACCGGGGCGGCCATTCGGGATGTGCTGAGCGTTTTGAAGCGACGTTTTCCGGCGTTGCCCGTGCTGATATACCCGACCGCGGTCCAGGGCGATCACGCCGCGGCCGAGATGGCATCGGCAATTCGCCTTGCCAACGAACGCGCCGAAGTGGATGTGCTTTTGATCACCCGCGGCGGGGGATCACTGGAAGACCTCCAGGCCTTCAACGACGAGCATCTCGCCCGGGCCATCGCCGCCTCGCAGCTGCCGGTGGTCAGTGCCGTTGGCCACGAGGTGGATATGGCCATCACCGATTTTGTCGCCGACGAGCGCGCTGCCACCCCATCGGCGGCCGCCGAACGTCTCTCGCCCGATGGCACGGCCATCCATCAGCGCCTCGTCGATCGGTCGGCGCGGCTGGCAGGCACCCTGCAGCGGTTGCTCCAGCGTCAGGAGGAGCGGCTTTTGCAGCTCGGTCGTCGACTGGACTCGCAACACCCCGGACGTCGGCTGCGCGACCGCAGCCAGCGGCTGGATGAGCTCGATCAAAGGCTGCGCCACGCGATAAACCGTCGGCTGCAAGGCCGTGGCGAGCAACTGGTAAGCGCCCGCAGGCGCCTACGGGCCGCCAACCCCGGCCAACGGGTGCGCGAGGGCCAGCGTCGGGTCGAAACACTGCGACAACGCCTCGGCAGCCAGACCCGCGAAGCCGTTGCTCGCCGCCAGGCGCAACTCACCGCCAGCGCCCGGGCGCTCGAGGCGATGAGCCCACTGGCGACCCTGCAAAGGGGCTACGCCATTGTTCAAAGCCCCGAGGGGCACATCCTGCGGCGAGCCAGCGATCTTCAGCCCGGCGCCGCGATCCATGCACGACTGGCCAGTGGCCGGCTTGATGCCATCGTGCAGCGAGTCGATGACGACGAACGAACCGAGTGATCGGACAAAACCGTATGCGCGCTGGCTTGTTGCTCCGACAGGGCACGCGCATCATGCCCACTTTCCCAACTCAGTTTCAGGGAACCCATGGATCTCAACACCGCGCTTTCTCGCTACGATCTGGACTTCGCCACCATCCAGACGCCCGCCGGCCTCGCTCGACTGGATGAGGCCTTTGTCAACGAGCTGACCGCCAGCGCGCCGGCCCTGGCCGAGGCGTTGAAAGCCTATCGGCAACGCGACGAGGATCTACCCGGCACTCAGAACAGCGAGTTGTTGATCAGCCTTGCCCCCCACGTCGAGGCCTTCCTGGGGCGGCTTTTCGGGATCGAGTCCGAACTTGCCGGACTGCGTGAATCCATCCTCGCCGAGGACGTGGTCATGCAGTTCAAGCAGGCCTACGTCCAGAAGCGCGTCAAAAAGTACCGCAAACCCATTGAATACAGCTTTGCCGAGCTGGATGCCGCGGTGCACGCCGGCGTGGGGCATATCGAAGAGGGCGACGAAGAGCGGGCACTGGCGCGGTTTGCCATGGCGTTGCTGGATGACGAGACCGCCAATGCCGAGGTCATCGAGACCCTGACCGCCTGGTGCAAGCTGGCCCGGCAGACGCCTGAAGGCCAGCGCCGGGTGGCCGGCTGGGCAAGCTTTCGACTGCCCGAGCGGGTGGATCACTTCGACCGCGTGCCCACCGAGTCCGTCGAGGTCGACGGGGTGACGCGCCTTCAGGCCGACCCCGGGCAATGGCGTCAACGCGACGGGTTTTCACTCACCGATGCACGCATGACCCCACGGGATGTGCAAAGCGAGGTGCACTACTGCATCTATTGCCACGATCACCAGGGCGATTTCTGCTCGCGGGGATTCCCGCAGAAAAAGGGCAGCCCGGATGAGGGTTTCAAGAAAGACCCACTGGGGGTGACGCTGACCGGCTGTCCGCTCGAAGAGAAAATCTCGGAGATGCACGTGCTGCGGCGCGACGGGTACAACCTCGCCGCCCTTGCCATGATCATGGTGGACAACCCCATGGTGCCGGCCACCGGCCACCGGATCTGCAATGACTGCATGAAAGGCTGCATCTACCAAAAGCAGGACCCGGTCAATATCCCCCAGATCGAGACCCGGGTGCTGACCGACAGCCTGGATCTGACCTGGGGTGTCGAGCTCTATCACCTGCTCACGCGCTGGAACCCGCTGCGTCGCGAGCAATACATCCAGCAACCGGACAACAACCGGCGTGTGCTGGTCGCCGGGATGGGGCCGGCCGGTTTTACCATGGCACACCACCTGACCATGTCGGGCACCGCTGTGGTCGGCGTCGACGGACTCAAGATCGAGCCCCTGCCCGAGGCGCTGTTGCAACAGCCCGTCCAGCGCTGGTCGGATCTTCAGGAAGACCTCGACGAGCGTATCCTCATGGGCTTTGGCGGGGTGGCCGAATACGGGATCACTGTTCGCTGGGACAAGAACTTTCTCAAGCTCATCTATCTGACGCTCGCGCGGCGGCACAACTTCCGGGTCTTCGGGGGCGTGCGCCTGGGTGGCACGGTCACCCTCGAGGATGCCTGGTCACTGGGCTTCGATCATGTGGTCAACGCCACCGGTGCCGGACTGCCGCGGGTCGTGCACATGGGCAACAGCCTCGCCCGCGGCATGCGTCAGGCCAGCGACTTTCTCATGGCATTGCAGCTGACCGGCGCGGCCAAGGCATCGAGCCTGGCCAGCCTGCAGGTCCGGCTGCCCGCCGTGGTGGTCGGTGGCGGTCTGACCGGCATCGACACCGCCACCGAGGTGCAGGCGTATTACATCAAGCAGGTCGAGAAGATCCTCGAGCGCTACGAGCGGCTGAGCGAACGCCTGGGCACCGAGGCAGTAACTGCCGGGCTCAACGACGAGGACGCGGCCACCCTGGCGGAGTTTCTCGAACACGGCCGCGCCATTCGCCAGGAGCGCGAGGCAGCCGCCAGGGCCCAGCGCGAGCCCGATTTCAATCCCCTGCTGCGCGCCTGGGGCGGTGTCACCGTGGCCTATCGCAAGGGCATAACCGACTCGCCCGCCTATGTGCGCAATCACGAAGAGGTCACCAAGGCCACCGAAGAGGCGCTTTTCTACGCCGAGGGGCTTGAGCCGCTGCGGGCCGAGGTGGATGAACACAACCATGTCAGCGCCCTGGTCTGCCGCGAGCTGCAAAGGCAGGACGGTCACTGGGCCGCCACCGGCACCGAGCGTCGCCTGCCGGCCCGCGCCATTTTTATCGCCGCCGGGACCGTGCCCAATACCATCTACGAACGCGAGCACGCCGGCACCTTCCAGCTCCAGGGCAATCACTTTCTGCCCCATCAGCCCACCGCGGCGGGGCTGGAGCCCGTCGACGACGCCGATCACTGCAAAACCCCGGTATTCGGCCCCTTGACCTCTTACGATAACGGCGGACGGCGGGTGAGCTTTATCGGCGATACCCACCCGGCGTTCCATGGCAGCGTGGTCAAGGCGATCGCATCGGGCATGCGCACCTACCCCTATGTCCTGGCGGCGATGACACACGAGCCACCCGCCACCGGCCGGTTGCATGAGGATTTCCTCGAAGAAATGGATGACCTTTTCACCGCGCGAGTGGTGGAGGTGCGACGGGACAACCCGGCCATGGTCGAGCTCTGGGTGCGTGCCCCGATGGCCGCGCGCAACTTTCGCCCCGGGCAATTCTTTCGCCTGCAGACATTCGAATCGCTCTCGCCGGTGGTGGACGACACACGGCTGCAGATACCGCTCATCACCGTCTCGGGCACCGGCGTCAAGGACGACTGTATCCGGCTGATGATCCTGCAGTGGGGCGCAGGCCCACGGCTTGTGGGTCGACTCCAGCCCGGTGACCCAATGGTGCTGATGGGGCCAACCGGTGCCCCGACCGATATGCCCACCGGCCGGACCATTATGGTGGTGGCCGGCCGCTGGGGTGCGGCGGTGATGCTCGATATCGGTGCCGCGCTGCGAGCGGCGGGTAACCGGGTGCTCTACGTCGCCGCGTTCGGCGCGGCCGGGGACGTCGACCACCAGGATGAACTCGAGGCCGGCGCCGACCAGGTGATCTGGTGCACCGCCAAGGATGAGTGCATCCAGCCCCGGCGGCCCCAGGACATCAGCCTGCAGGCGACCGACATGATCGATGTGGTCCGCCGTTACGGAGACGGCGACATCGGACCGGCAGAGGGCGCTATCCCGCTGTCGGACGTCGACCGGATCATGGTCATGGGCGGCACCGGGCTACTGAAGGGCTTTCAGTCGGCGGTCCAGGGCGAGCTCAAGGCGCGCTTCGCCGCCGATTGTGATGCCTTCGGCACGGTGGGCAGCCCGATGCAGTGCATGATGCAGGGCGTCTGCGCCCAGTGCCTGCAGTGGCAGATCGACCCGGAGACCGGCGAGCGCACGCGGCCGGTGTTCTCCTGCGCCGGCCAGGATCAGCCATTGACCTGGATCGATCTGGACAACCTGGCCGCCCGGCAGCAGCAAAATCGTCTCAGCGACCGGCTCAACGGGCAGTGGCTCGAGCAGGTGCTACAGCAGGCGGCGTCCTAGGCCTCGAGCACGACAAACGCCAGGGCCTGGTCGCGCTCATCGCTGATGGACAGATGGGCCCGGCCTACCCCCAGCTGGTTCGCCCGGGCCGCGGCCCGGCCGCAGAAGCGCAGTAACGGCGCGCCCTGACGGTCATGCCCGACCACCAGCTCGGGGAACGCCGCTTCGGCCCCGATCCCGCAACCGAGCGCCTTGGCGGCGGCTTCCTTGGCGGCAAAACGCCGCGCCAGGTAGGCATCGGCCAGTGCCCCGCCCGGCGACGAGGCAACGATGCGCCGATAAGCGGCCTGTTCGCTGTCGGCGAGCAAGCGGCTGACAAGCCGGGCGCCATAACGGGCGTGAATGCCCGCCATACGGGGAATCGAGACAAGATCGGTACCGATCCCGATGATGCTCAATGGCGCGCCTCGCGGATCAGGCGCTTCATCTCGCGCACCGCTTCCTCAAGGCCGGTGAACACCGAGCGCGCCACGATACTGTGGCCGATGTTCAACTCGGTGATCGATGGCAGCGCGGCAATCGGTGCGACGTTGTGATAATGCAGCCCGTGGCCGGCGTTCACCTGCAACCCTAGCGAGCGCCCCAGCTCGGCGGCCTGTTGAACACGCTGGAATTCACGGTGGATGTCGGCATCACTCCGGGCATCGGCAAAGCCACCGGTATGCAGCTCGATGACCGGCGCTCCGGCGGCCTGCGCCGCTTTGACCTGCTCGGCGGTGGGATCGACAAAAAGCGAGACCCGGACGCCGGCATCCGCCAGCCGCTGACAGGCCTCGGCCACTCGTTGCGGGTCACCCACGACATCCAGACCCCCTTCGGTGGTGAGCTCCTCGCGTCGCTCTGGCACCAGACAACAGTCCGAGGGGGCCGTGCGGGCGGCAATATCCAGCATTTCTGCGGTGATGGCGATCTCGAGATTCATGCGCGTCTGCAGTGAATCCGCCAGGCGCACGACATCGCCATCCTGGATATGGCGCCGATCCTCGCGCAGATGAATGGTAATGGCATCGGCGCCAGCCTGTTCGGCGAGGTGCGCGGCCAGCAGCGGGTCCGGGTAGCGTGTGCCGCGCGCCTGACGCAGGCCGGCGACATGATCGACGTTCACGCCAAGCAGGGGCTCAAGGCTGCCCTGATGATGCGCCATTGTCATGATCTCCTTTGACAGTGTAGCGGGCATAAAGCTCGCGGCTTTTGAGCGGGCGCTCACCGATGTGCGCGCGTAGCGCCAATCGCATGATGTCGCGGGTCTGCCGGGCCACCCAATCCTCGATGGGTGTGGCGGCAAGACCGATCAGCACCCGGCCGGTGACGACATCCCGACCCGTCGGACTGCCAACGGGCATCGCACCAATGGCGGGATCGTACCGGTAGGCTTGATCCGGCACCAGCGCCTGATCATTGACGTCGCGCTGCAGAGGCAGGCCATAGCCCAACAGGGCCAACAGATCACGCTCGAAACGGCGCAGCAGCGACGCCTCGGGCTGATCACCGGCAAGGCCTTCCAGCAACTGGAGATAGATCGCAAAGACCCCGGGCTGGGGGTCGTCCCGGTGGAGCAGTCGCATGAGCAGCTCGTTGGCATAAAAGCCACTGACAAGGCGCCGATGGCGCAGGACAAGCGGACGCCCGGCCGATTCCACCGCCTGCAACGCGCCCAGGTCCCCCCGTCGGCGCCAGGAGACGGCCAACGGCTGGAAGGGCTGCAGCAGACCGGCCGATGGACTGCGCCGGCCCCGCACCCCACGCGCCACCAGCCCGACCCGCCCGTGATCGCGGCTGATCAGCTCGAGCAGCAGGCTTGTATTGCGGTAATCGCGGGTGTGGAGCACCAGGGCCGGCTCCAGTTCAACCCGAGTGACGCTGCCACTCATTGCGCTTCGGTATAGCCCAGCGCCTGGAGCATGCGGGCGTCATCCGACCAGCCCTCACGGACCTTGACCCACGTCTTCAGATAGACCCGCACGCCCAGACAGCGCTCGATTTCCTTGCGCGCGGCCGCACCGATTCGCTTGATCCGTTCGCCCCCCTCACCAATGACAATGCGCCGTTGGCCGGGTCGCTCGACCCAGATGACCGCCGCGATGCGACGCAAGCGCCCCTCGCTTTCGAGGGCTTCGATCTCGACGGTGCTCGCGTAGGGGAGCTCATCGCCGAGCATCAGCGTGAGCTGTTCGCGCAGCAGCTCGGCGACCATGAACCGTTCGCCCCGATCGGTGACCTGCTCGGGCGGAAAAAGCGGTGGGCCTGCGGGGAGATGTTTGACGATCTCAGCCTCGAGCCCGTCGAGATTATCCGCGCGGCTCGCCGAGACCGGGACCACCGCCGCGAATGACCGTCGCTCTGCCATCTCGGCGATCCTGGGTAACAGACGGTTTTTATCGCGCAGCCGATCGACCTTGTTCAAAACGCTGATCACCGGGGCGTTAATGCCCTCCAGCCGGCTGAGCACCGCGTCATCGGCCTCAAGCCAGCGATTCGCTTCGCTGAGCATCACCACCAGATCCACATCGGCGAGTGCGCTGCCGGCGGCGTCATTGAGGTAACGGTTCATGGCCGTCCGCCCGCCCTGGTGCAGGCCGGGGGTATCGACGTAGACAATCTGGGCATCGTCCCGGTGATGAATCCCCAGGATGCGATGTCGGGTGGTCTGGGGCTTGCGGGTGGCGATGCTTACTTTACGGCCAAGAATGGCGTTGAGCAGGGTCGATTTGCCCACGTTGGGCCGCCCCACCAGGGCCACGAACCCGGCGACGTGGCTCGAATCCGAGGCAGTCACGGGCGTTTGTCTCCACTGTCCATTGGTTCGTCGGCCTGCAGCTGTGCGAGCAAATCCTCGGCGGCCGCCTGTTCGGCCTGACGGCGGTTGGCGGCAACCCCCTCGCCCACCGGCGCCAGGGCCTCGCATTGACAGGTCACGCGAAAAGTCTGCTCATGGGCGCGGCCGTGGGTTTCCTCCAGCGCATAATGCGGCAGCGCCAGATGCCTGGCCTGAAGATACTCCTGGAGTCGGGTCTTGGCGTCCTTGAGCGCCTCCATATCAGGCAGCTCGGCAAGATGCCCCTCGTAGAGCCTGAGGATCAGTGCCTCGCCGGCCGAAAAACCGCCATCCAGATAGACTGCACCGATGAGTGCCTCCAGCGCATCGGCGAGGATAGAGTCGCGCCGACGCCCGCCGGTTTTGAGCTCGCCGCTGCCGAGGACAATATGCGGGCCCAGGGCGATGTCGCGGGCAATCCCGGCCAGGGCATTTTTGTTGACCAACGCCGCCCGCAAACGGCTGAGCTCGCCCTCGCGCAGATCCGGGCGGCGCTGGAAGATCTCGGAGGCGATCACGAAATTGAGGATCGCATCACCCAGAAACTCCAGTCGCTCGTTGTTTGGCCCGGCGGCGCTGCGGTGCGTAACCGCCTGCCGCAACAGCTCAGGGTTGCCAAAGGACCAGTCGATGCGCTCGGCAAGGCGCTGAAGATCCATCATCGCCGCCGCACCTCCGTGCTCAGTCAATGCGCTGCCCCATCCTTGACCAATTGGGCCCACCATTCCAGCTCAGCCAGATGAAAAAGGCCTCTCCCACCAGGTGATCCCGCGGCACCGTCCCCCAGAAACGGCTATCGCTGCTGCGGTCGCGATTGTCGCCCATCACAAAGTACTCGCCCTCCGGAACCCGGGCCGAGAACCCCCGGCGATTGCCATTGCGATGCAGCAAAAGCTCATGCCAGTCATCATCGATGCGCTCGCGCAGCAGGGCAAAGGCATCGTCTTTCGCCCATTCGCCGAGCGATTCCATGGGCACCGGCCGGCCGTTAATCGAAAGCCGGCGGTTGGCATAGGTGATCCGGTCACCCGGCAGACCCACAATCCGCTTGATGTAGTCCTGTCCCGGATTGGGGGGGTAGCGGAACACCACGACATCGCCGCGTTCCGGATCGCCCACCGGGGCAATCAGCTGGTGGGAGACCGGCAGTCGCAGGCCATAGCCGAATTTGTTCACCAGAATGAAGTCGCCGGACTCCAGGGTCGGCAGCATGGACCCGGAGGGGATGCGGAAGGGCTCGATCACAAACGATCGCGCCACCAGGACGATCAGGATGACCGGGAACAGCGATCGCCCCAGATCCACCCAATAGCTGACCGGCGCATCGGCGGCCCGGCGACGTCGGCGAATGCGGTCGTACACCCAGATGATGCCGCTGATCGCCGTCACCACCACCAGCAGCAGTTCAAAATCCAGCATGTCTGCCCGCCCCCTCAGCGATCCGAGTCAACCTGCAGCACGGCCAGGAACGCGTCCTGCGGAATCTCGACCCGACCGACCTGCTTCATGCGCCGTTTGCCCTGCTTCTGCTTCTCGAGCAGCTTTTTCTTGCGTGTAATATCGCCGCCATAGCACTTGGCGGTCACATTCTTGCGCAACGCCTTGACGGTGGATCGTGCAATCACCTTCGAACCCACCGCCGCCTGAATGGCCACCTCGAACATCTGCCGCGGGATGATCTCTTTGAGTTTTTCGGTCAACTCGCGGCCCCGGCCCTCGGCCTGGTCGCGGTGGACGATCACCGACAGGGCATCGACGCGATCACCGTTGACCAGAATGTCCAGCTTGACGAGGTTTTCCGGCTGAAAGCGCCGGAACTCGTAGTCGAACGAGGCGTACCCCCGGGAGGCGGATTTCAGACGGTCAAAGAAATCGAGCACCACCTCGCCCATCGGCATCTCGTATTCGAGCGAGATCTGATTGCCGACATACTGCATGCCCTTCTGCGTGCCGCGCTTGTCCTCGCAGAGCTTGATCACCGCGCCGACATAGGCCTGTGGCACCAGAATGCTGGCCTGGATGATGGGCTCACGGATCGATTCAACATCGCTGACCGGTGGCAGCTCGGAGGGATTGTGCACGCGCAGTGAATCGCCCTCTTTGGTGATGACCTCGTGGACCACGGTCGGCGCGGTGGTGATCAGATCAAGCCCGTACTCGCGCTCGAGACGCTCCTGGACGATTTCCATATGCAGCATGCCCAGGAAACCGCAGCGAAAGCCAAAACCCAGCGCCTCGGAATTCTCGGGCTCGTAGTGCAGTGCCGCGTCGTTGAGCCGCAGCTTGCCGAGCGCATCCCGGAAGGCCTCGTAATCATCCGAGCTGGTTGGGAAAACCCCGGCAAAGACCCGGGGCTGGACGAGTTTGAATCCGGGTACCGGTTCAGCGGTCGGCGCTCTGGCCTGGGTCAGCGTATCGCCCACCGGCGCGCCGTCGATATCCTTGATCCCCGCCACCACAAACCCGACCCGGCCGGCGGTAAGCGATGACCAGGGCGTGCGCTTGGGCGTGAAAATACCCATGTCATCGACCTGGAACTCCCGACCGGTCGACATCACCTTGATCCGATCGCCTTTGTTGAGCGTGCCATCGATAATGCGCACCAGGCAGACCACGCCCAGATAGTTGTCAAACCACGAGTCGATGATAAGGGCCTTGAGCGGCCCATCCGGCTTGCCCTGTGGCGCGGGAATCCGGTGCACCAACGCTTCGAGCAGATCCTCCACACCCATGCCGGTTTTGGCGCTGATGGGCACGACCTCGGCGCCATCCAGGCCGATGATCTCTTCGATCTGCTGGATCACCCGGTCCGGCTCGGCGGAGGGCAGATCGATTTTGTTGAGTACGGGAATGACCTCGAGGCCCTGTTCCACGGCCGTATAGCAGTTGGCGACGCTCTGGGCCTCGACCCCCTGGGCGGCATCCACAAGCAACAGGGCCCCCTCGCAGGCATACAGCGATCGGCTGACCTCGTAGGAGAAGTCCACATGCCCCGGGGTATCGATGAAGTTCAGCTGGTAGGTCTGACCATCACGCGCTGTATAGTCCAGGCTCACACTCTGCGCCTTGATCGTGATGCCCCGCTCGCGTTCCAGATCCATGGAGTCGAGCATCTGCTCGCTGGACTGCCGCGCGTTGTAGTGGGCAGAACGCTCGATCAACCGATCAGCGAGCGTGGATTTACCATGATCGATATGCGCGATGATGGAGAAGTTTCTGATTTGATCCATGAAATCCTGGCCCGGCCTGTGCCGGCTGCGGAAAAAACAGCGGCCGCAGTCCGGACGCACCGGCTGCGGCCGCACCGACCGACGGTCGGATAGGCTAGCCGCTAACGATACCCATCAGGGCATCCGAAGGGCAAGAAAACGCTGGCTTTGATCGCGCAAGACCAACAACGGCACGCTGCTGCCCGATGGTGCCTCATCCAGCGCCTGTTGCAGCGCCTCCAGCCCGCTGATCGGAGAGCGATTGACCCGGGTGATGACATCGCCCGGCGCGAGCCCCGCTTCGGCAGCCGGACCACCACTGACACCGGTCACCACGACCCCTTCGACGGCATCGTCCAGCTCCAGGGCCTCACGGCGCTCATCGTTGAGCGGCTCGACCGCCATGCCCAGCTCCTCGAACTCGCCGTCGGGCCCGCCGGGCTGTGCTCGACTGGGCTGACCAGCGCTCTCCGGCAACTGCTCAAGGGTGACATCGATGCTGCGACGCTCCCCGTCCCGCAGCACCACCACAGGTGCGGTGGAGCCGACGCCGGCACGGCCGACGATCGGAGGCAGTGAGCCAGAGCTGGGGATGTCGCGTCCGTTGAACTCGACGATCACATCACCGGGCTCCAGCCCTGCCTTGGCCGCCGGGCTATCCGGCAGCACCTGCGCCACCAGCGCGCCCTCGGGGCGGTCCATACCGAAGGACTCGGCAAGATCCCGGGTCACATCCTGGATGACCACCCCCAGCCAGGCGCGACTAACCTCACCGCCGCTTCTCAGCTGTTCGGCAACTTCCATGGCAAGCTCGATCGGGATGGCGAACGAAATGCCCTGAAACCCGCCCGAGCGGCTGTAGATGTGGGAGTTGACCCCGATGACCTCGCCATCGAGGTTGAACAACGGGCCGCCGGAGTTACCCGGATTGATGGCCACGTCGGTCTGCAGAAAGGGGACATAGTTCTCGGTCGGCAGGCTCCGACCCTTGGCGCTGATAATGCCCGCGGTCACCGAATACTCGAAGCCAAATGGCGAGCCGATGGCAAGCACCCATTCGCCCACCTGAAGGTCCGACGAGGCACCGGTATCGACAGTCGGCAGCCCATCGGCCTCGACCTTGAGCAATGCCAGGTCGGTGCGGTCATCGGCGCCGACCAGCTCTGCTTCGAGCTCGCGGCGGTCGTTGAGGCGAACGATGATCTCCGAGGCCTGCTCCACCACATGGTGGTTGGTCATGATGTAACCATCCTCGGAGATGATGAATCCCGAACCCAGCGAGCGCGAATCGAACCGTGGCGCCGGCTGGCCGTCCTCGTCCATGAACCGGTCCATGAAGTCCCGGAACGGGTGGCCTTCGGGGAGCTGATCCGGATCCGGCATCCCCGGGATATCGGGCATCCGGCTGCGCTGGGTCCGTGCCTCCTGGGTGGTGCTGATGTTCACCACCGCCGGGCTGTTATCCCGCACCAGACCGGTGAAATCCGGCAGATCCTGTGCAGCCGCCATGCCGGCGGTGGCCAGCATCAGCGCAACTGCCGTGAGCCATTGAGCCGCACGGCGCCTGGGCGCATAAAGGTCTCTCATGGTCGCTGTCCTGTTGTTTCGGGAGTTGATTCCGAGACGAGCGAGGCGGCGATCCGCCGGACGGTGTTCGCCGGGACCTCGCCCACGACAATCGCTTGATGCTGGCCAATCCGCCGTCCATAGGCGTTCATCGCCCCCATCCGCATGGCCCCGTCAACGCCGGGCGCCTGCTCGGCCGGTTCGATGTAGACCGACACATTGGCCAGTCCATCGGTGAGCAACAGGTGCCGGACCGGAGCGGCACGCCCCGGCAGGCTCTGGAGACGATCCATGCTCACCCGATACCCGGCCGGCGGGTTGCTAACCCGCCAGCGGCCACGGGCTTGAGTGGTACTGGCGGTGTCGGGGTCCCAGCGCTTCTCGACCCGGGTGAATCCGGCATCATCCAGTGTCGATTCGAGAAGGGCTTCCGGCATTGCATCCCGCAGATCCAGGTTCATCACCATCAATCGTTCAATCACGCGGCCGGCCGGATTGAGCACCTCGGCCCGCAGCATCAGCCCGGTCTGCTTGTCAAACCACAGCGCGTAGCCATAACGCTGGGTGTCCTGCGGCTCCAGCCGAACTTCCACCGCGGACCGATCGGCCACACGGTCTTCGCCGGTGAGGCGCAACGCATAGTGCGGAGTGAGGCGGCTGGCATTCGCCGGCACCCGTACCCCCAGAGGCCGGTCGAGTCGCCGCCGGTCGACCAGAATGGAATCGCTGTTCGGCAGTATGCAGGTGATCCGATCGTCGCCGCGGAGTATTTCCCGAGCATCACCCGAGAGCGAATGGAGCCGCTCCCGCACCCCGGTTTCCGGGTTGGCCGAGCGCCAGATCCGCATGGTCTCGATTTCGTCGGCATGCTGATACACCAGATCACCGACGAAACTGTAGCGACTGCGGGCCTCACTGCCGCGCTCGATCCAGCCCGAAGCTGTCTGAGGGATTGAACCGTTCGCCTGCGCCGCGTCGTTGGCTGCCGCCATCTGGGCCATCGCCAGTGCACCGAGGACCAGGCCCGCGGCCAGCGGCACCAGTCGCTCAATCCTCGGCATCATGACCAACGATTCGGGCGTATTTCAGTGTCCCGCCCAGTTGTCCGCTGGCGGCATGCTCGCTGTGGTTGACCAGGTAGGGATTGAGCCACCGCCGAGCCTCGGCATCCATGGCCCGTTCGCCCGCAGCCGCGTTGGTCGAGGGCGCGCCAAGCCGTGCCCGGGAGAGCTGGCCTTCGCTGGGCGCCCCCTGCAGTGTGGTCGCCACCGCCTGGGTCTGACTGGTTCCGCTGGGCTGTTCGCCCACCATGGGCCACACCGAGACCAGTGCCAGGGCAACACTCGCTGCGATTGCCATCCCGGCGGCCGGCTTGAGTAACGTCGCCACCACGCCCGGCTCGCGGCCACGGGCGCTGTCTTCGCCATCGCCGTGGGCCGGCTCTTCGGCAATCGCCGCCCCGACCCGATCGGCCAGCAACGACCCGTCGCGGGTATACTCGCCTCGCGCGACGGCCGAGACGGTCTGGTAGCGCTGCCAGAGCGCCCGCGCCTCATCATCGGCGCCGACCCGTCGTGTCATGAATGCCGCCGCCTCACTGTCCAGCTCGCCATCAACCAACGCCGACAGTTGCTCTTTGTGTTCTTTGTGCATGGTGGTTACTCGCTTGTACCGCTCAGAAGCGGCCGCAGCCGCTTGTCGATCGCCTCACGGGCACGAAAGATCCGCGACCGCACCGTCCCGATGGGGCAATCCATGGCCTCGGCTATTTCTTCGTAGGTAAGCCCTTCAAACTCCCGCAACACTATGGCGGTGCGCAGATCGTCCGGCAGGGCCTCAATCGCTGTCATGACCGTCGACTCCACCTCGTCCCGCTGAGCGAGGGCTTCGGGTGACTCCTGGTCCTTGAGACGTGATTCGATGTCGTAGCGTTCCGCATCTTGGGCATCGATGTCGTTGTCCGGCGGCCGTCGGCCCTGCGACACCAGGTGGTTTTTGGCTGTATTGATGCCGATGCGGTAGAGCCAGGTGTAGAAGCTGCTGTCACCCCGAAAGCGGGGCAACGCTCGGTAGGCTTTGATAAACGCTTCCTGGGCGACGTCCATTGCCTCGGCCTGGTCGTGAACGTAGCGCGACACAAGCTTGATGAGCTTGTGCTGGTATTTAAGGACCAGCATGTCAAAGGCCTTTTTGTCGCCGGCCTGTACACGTTCTACCAGCTCCTTGTCCGCATTGGCGGTACTCATGTTTCCTCCGCGCCCGGCGCCCCCGGCAGCCGGACGCTGCCTCTACGCATCGACCGAGATTTATCGTAGAAGTTCACTGCCGCGAGGCTAACCCGTTGGACGGGCCACGACCAACCCGACACAGCCACCGGACTCGGCGGCGCAACTGGCGATGGGATTCGCGATCCATGGCATCCATCGGCACGACAACGGCGCGCCGCCGACGATGGGTGCGCAGGCTGATGACGACCACCACCGGCGATACCAGCGCATCGGCGATCGCCCCGTGGTAGCGACGACCCGCGCCGTCGATAACCAGGCACTGGCCATCGCCATCGAGCACCAGCGACCGCGGCGCGCGCGGTGTCCCCGGCCAGTGCCGGTAGCCTGTCACCAGCGTGGCGAGCAACACGCCTGCAACCACCACGCTCCGCCAGAGTGGCGTGATGCCCTCTACGGCCAGGCCGTAGAGCAGCGTCAACGACGGGAGCGCGATCAGATAAAGACAAAGAAAACGGCTGCTGGCCAGTTCAAAGACCAGACGCGGCGCGGATGCGTCGGCTGATCTTCTCAAGGCTCGGTTCTCCGGCGGGTTCGCCCTTCAACAACCAGTCGATGAGCCGATCATCCTCGATGCTGAGCAGTTGGTCGAACACCTCCCGACCAGCGGCATCGAGGCAGGCGTACCCGGCCTGATCGTCATCCAGAAAGCGATTGAGCAGCCGGTCGAGTTCGGTGGTGCCGCGCCGGCAGCGCCAGCGCAGCTTGGCCATGTGCGCGGTATCGAGCTCGGCCACCTTATTGCCGGGCGACCATCAAGCGCTTGATCTCGGCGATTGCCTTGGCCGGGTTGAGCCCCTTGGGGCAGGCCGACGCGCAGTTCATGATCGTATGGCAACGATAGAGCTTGAATGCATCATCAAGATCGTCCAACCGGCCGCCGGTATCCTCGTCACGGCTGTCCGCGATCCAGCGATAGGCCTGGAGCAACACCGCTGGCCCGAGATATCGATCCGGGTTCCACCAGTAGCTGGGGCAGGAGGTCTGGCAGCACGCGCAGAGGATGCACTCGTAGAGCCCGTCCAGTGCTTCCCGGTCCTCGGGGCTCTGGAGCCGCTCCTGGTCCGGCGGTGCCGGCGTCTGCGTGCGAATCCAGGGCCGGATCGAGGCATACTGGGCGTAGAAGTGGGTCATGTCCGGCACCAGGTCCTTGACCACCCGCATGGATGGCAGCGGATAGATGCGTACATCCCCGTCGATATCGTCAATGGCTTTGGTACACGCCAGCGTGTTGCTGCCATCGATATTCATCGCACAGGAGCCGCAGATACCCTCACGGCAGGAGCGGCGGAATGTCAGCGTCGGGTCGATTTCGTTTTTGATCTTCACCAGCGCATCAAGGACCATCGGACCGCAGCTGTCGAGGTCGAGATCATAGGTGTCGAGCCGCGGGTTCTCGCCTGAATCCGGCTCCCATCGATAGACCTTGAACGTCTTGATGTTCGCCGCGCCGCTGGGAGCGCCGTGGTGCTCGCCCTGCTGGATACGGGAGTTGGGGGGCAGGATGAACTGGGCCATGGGATCAATCTCCTCGGTCAGTACACGCGCTTCTTCGGCGGGATGACTTCCATCTCATCGGTGAGCGTGGTCATGTGCACCGGGCGGTAATCAAGCTGGACATCGCCGCTTTGCTGAAGCCACGAGACGGTATGCTTCATCCAGTGCTCGTCGTCGCGCTCGCCATAATCCTCGCGGGCGTGGGCGCCGCGGCTTTCCTGGCGGTTGAGCGCCGAGTCCATGCTGACCACGGCGTTGCCGAGCAGGTTCTCGAGCTCCAGCGTCTCGACCAGATCGGTATTCCAGATCAGTGACCGATCGGCCAGTTTGACGTCGGCGAACATGCCATGGATTTCATGGATCTGTTTACTGCCTTCCTGCAGGGTCTCTTCGGTGCGGAAAACGGCCGCGTAATCCTGCATGGCCTTTTGCATGCGCTCGCGGATCCGTGCCGTGGGGTTTTCACCATCGGCATGGCGCAGCCGATCCAGCCGGCTCAGCGCAAAGTCGGCGCTGTCCTTGGGCAGCGGCTTGTGCTCGCCGGCATCGGCGACCACCTCGGCGGCGCGGATGGCCGCTGCGCGGCCAAAGACCACCAGATCCAGCAGCGAGTTCGATCCCAGCCGGTTGGCGCCGTGGACGGATATGCAGCCCGCCTCCCCGATCGCCATCAGTCCGGGGACAACGGCATCCGGATCGCCATCCCGAGGGGCGACCACTTCGGCTTTGTAGTTGGTCGGGATGCCGCCCATGTTGTAGTGCACGGTCGGCAGCACCGGAATCGGCTCCTTGGTGACGTCAACGCCGGCAAAGATGCGCGCCGTCTCGGCGATACCGGGGAGCCGCTGGTTGATCACCTCGGGGCCAAGATGCTCGAGATGCAGATGGATATGATCGCCATTGGGTCCGACGCCACGCCCCTCGCGGATCTCCACCGTCATCGAGCGGGAGACCACATCGCGGGAGGCCAGATCCTTGGCGTTGGGTGCATACCGCTCCATGAAACGCTCGCCTTCGGAGTTGGTGAGATACCCACCCTCACCCCGCACGCCTTCGGTGATCAGGCAGCCGGCGCCGTACACGCCGGTGGGATGAAACTGGGTGAACTCCATATCCTGCAGCGGCAGCCCTGCACGCAAGACCATGCCGCCCCCGTCACCGGTGCAGGTGTGCGCCGAAGTGCAGGAGAACCAGGCACGCCCGTATCCGCCGGTGGCGAGCACAACGATGTGCGCCCGGAAGCGGTGGATCTTGCCGGTGGCAAGCTCCAGCGCGATCACACCCCGGCAGGCGCCATCCTCCATGATCAGGTCCAGGGCGAAGTACTCGATGTAGAACTCGGCCTGGTGGGCCAGCGACTGCTGATAGAGCGTGTGCAGAATGGCATGGCCGGTCCGGTCGGCCGCTGCACAGGTGCGCTGCGCGGTCCCCTCGCCAAAGTGGGTGGTCATGCCGCCGAAGGGCCGCTGATAGATCTTGCCCGCCTCGGTGCGCGAAAACGGCACGCCGTAGTGTTCGAGCTCGATGATCGCCGGGATGGCCTCACGGCACATGTATTCGATGGCGTCCTGGTCACCCAGCCAGTCCGACCCCTTGATGGTGTCATAGGCGTGCCAGCGCCAGTCGTCCTCGCCCATATTGCCCAGCGCGGCGCTGACTCCGCCCTGAGCGGCCACGGTGTGACTGCGGGTGGGAAAGACCTTGGTCACACAGGCGGTGCTCAGCCCCTTCTCGGCCATGCCAAAGGTCGCCCGCAGCCCGGCGCCGCCGGCGCCCACCACCACAACGTCATAGCTGTGGTCGACAATTTCGTAATCGGTGGTCATCGATTCAGCCTCCGAATGCAGTTCTCAAATCGGCGAAGAATGCGATCCGGACGACCGCCAGAATCGCCGCCGTGGCAAGGGCGATAGCCAGAAAGCGGACCGCGATGACCAGCGCGAGCCGGACACCCTTGTGGCTTACGTAGTCTTCGAGAACGACCTGCAGGCCCAGCGCGGCGTGGTAGAAGAGCACACCGAAGACCAGGACCATCAATACGGCGTTGAGCGGGCTGCCGAGCCAGCTGATGGTGTCCAGGTAGCCGCCCCCAGCGTTGGCGGCGATCCCGGTGACCAGCCAGAGCATGAGCGGCACCATGCCGATTGCGGTCAGGCGCTGGATCCACCAGTGAGCCGCGCCGTGGTGCGAGGCCCCCAGGCCCCGCGCCTGCTTGATGGGGGTACGGAATTCCATGTGCCCTCTCCCTTAGAAAATGGCGATGAGCCAGGCGATGAGCGTCAGCACGGCGGCGCCGCCGATCGCCATCTGTCCCGAACGTTTGGCCGTCTCGAGCTCAAAACCGTATCCGGCGTCCCAGACCAGATGCCGGATGCCGTTGCACAGGTGATAGAACAGCACGAAGGTCCAGGCAAACATCAAAAGCTGGACCGGCAGGCTGCCGAGAATGGCAGCAGCAGTGCGATAGGCCTGCTCGCCGGCGGCGGCGGCAACGACCCAGTACACCAGCACCAGCGATCCGGCGGAGAGCAATACCCCGGAGATGCGGTGGCTAATGGAGGTCAACGCCGTAAAAGGCAGGCGGTAGACCTGAAGATGGGGGGAAAGCGGCCGACTATCCGTACTCATCAGGGACTCTCTCCGGGCACGATGTCTTTTGGAATTATTGGCAAAAAATACGGGAAAACCTCTTCCAACGCAATATCGCGGCACTGCAACATATGCCGGCCAACCGCCTGCCAGCGGGCGCCGGCGGGGCCGCCGGCATTAGAAATCGGTGCAACGGCCGTTGCTCTCCCAATCGCCGTAGCGCGTCGGCTCCGGCCCGCCATTGCCGCCCACTTCGCGGGGCCAGGTCTCGGGCTTCTGCCAGTCCACCCCGGCCGATGGATGCTCATCCCGGTGATCACCTGCGCCCTCGTCCGATGACGCCGTTGCACCCGCCCCGGGCGCTTGCCCCTTTTCATCCGGCGCACGGGTGTCGTTTCGCTTTTCCTCGGCCATGGCCCCTCCTGATCGATGTCGTCATTCGTGTCAGACTAGCGCCATCCTACGGCGGTTCCACCTGCGATCGCTACAACGGGAGGCCCGATGCGCGAGCCCTGGAGACAGCTACTCGACCCCCAGTCCGTCAACGAGCCAGCGCCCACGCCGGCTGCGCTGGAACTGGCCTGTACCGACTCTGGCGTGGTCTGCCCCTTGCCGGGTACTGGCGTGCTTCATGTCGCCGGCGAGGACGCGGGTACGTTCCTGCAGAACCAGCTCACTCAGTCGATCACCGACATGGCGACAACCGAGACCCGGTTGGCGGCGTGGTGTAATCCCAAGGGCCGGACGCGGGCGGTTTTTCGTGTCATCCCCAGCGACACCGGCTGGGTGCTAATGGCCGACGCCGAGTTGATCCGCGCCATCCAGCCCACCCTGCAGATGTTTGTCCTGCGCGCCCGGGTGGCGCTGACCGATCTCTCGGACGAGGAGGGATTGCTCGGCCTGGCGGGCCCGAGCGCCGAGACCCTGCTTACCGAAACGGCCGGGTCGCTGCCGCGGGCGGTCAATACGATGGTAAGAGCAGGTGATCTGCACATCGTTGCCCTGCCCGCCCCGACGGGCCTGCGCTATGCCGTTCTCGGCCCCCTGACACAGATCGGCGCGTTGTGGTCGCGCTATCGCGAGGCGTTGACCGCCGGCAATGAGGCGTTCTGGCAACTGCTGGATATCCGCAGCGGCCTGCCCGCGATCGACACCCACACCCGCGAGACCTTCATCCCGACGATGCTCAATCTCGACGCACTGGGCGGTATCCGCTACGACAAGGGCTGCTACCCCGGCCAGGAGGTCGTGGCGCGACTGCACTACCGTGGCCAGCTCAAGCGCCAGATGTATCGCCTGGCCCTGGAGGATGCCGCCCCCGACCCCGGCGCCGCGGTAGTGGATAGCGACGGCAGCGAGGCAGGGACCGTCGTGGCGGCGGCGCCGGCGGCGGAGGATCGTGTTGAATGCCTGGCGGTCTTGCGCATCGACCGGGCCAATGCTGGGCAGCTGACCGTGGACGGCCAGCCGGCGACCCCGCAACCGCTACCCTACCCGCTGCCCGCCGAAGCTGACCGACCGGCCGGTGGTTAGCTGCGCGGGCGCATCGCCGGGAACAGCAGCACATCCCGAATCGATGCACTGTCGGTGAGCAGCATCACAAGCCGGTCGATGCCGATGCCCTCGCCCACCGCCGGCGGCAGGCCATACTCCAGGGCCTGGATATAGTCCGCGTCAAAATGCATGGCCTCGTCATCGCCGGCGTCCTTGTCCTCGACCTGACGCTGGAAGCGCTGTGCCTGATCCTCGGCATCATTGAGCTCGGAGAAACCATTGGCGATCTCCCGGCCGGCGATGATCAGCTCGAAGCGTTCGGTGACGCCGGGGTCATCATCCCGCGGCCGGGCCAGCGGCGAGACCTCGGTGGGGTAGTCGGTGACAAAGGTGGGCTGCCGCAGCGCCCCCTCAGCGGTTTTCTCGAATATCTCGAGCAGGATCTTGCCTTTGCCCCAGCGGGATTCCACCGCAATGCCAAGCGTCCGTGCATGGGCCGCCAGCGCATCGCGGTCATCAACCCCGTCGGCCAGATCGGGGTTGTGTTCGATGACCGCCTCACGCACCGTCAGTCGCCGGAACGCCGGGGCCAGGTCGATCGACTCGCCCTGCCAGACCAGCTGCTCGCCACCGGCCACTTCTTTTGCCAATCCCCGTAGCAGGGTCTCGGTCAGGTCCATGGCATCGTTGTAATCGGCATAGGCCTCGTAGAACTCCAGCATGGTGAATTCCGGGTTATGCCGGGTCGAGACCCCCTCGTTGCGAAAGTTGCGGTTGATTTCGTAGACCTTCTCGAAGCCGCCCACGACCAGGCGTTTGAGGTAGAGCTCCGGGGCGATGCGCAAATACAGATCCAGCGCCAACGCGTTGTGGTGGGTGACAAACGGCCGAGCGCTGGCACCGCCGGGGATGGGCTGCATCATGGGGGTTTCGACTTCGAGAAAGCCGCGCTGATGAAAGACCTCGCGGATGTAGCGCACGATGCGGCTGCGCATATCAAAAATGGCCCGCGCCTGGGGATTGGTCATCAAATCCAGATAGCGCTGCCGGTAGCGGGCCTCGGTGTCCTCGAGTCCGTGGTACTTGTCCGGCAACGGGCGCAGTGACTTGGTGAGCAGCTTGAGCGCATCGCAGTGCACCGAGAGCTCTCCGGTGTTGGTGCGCATCAACACACCACTCGCCCCGACGATATCGCCCGCATCCCAGCTCTTGAAATCCTGATAGACCCCTTCGGGCAGATCGTCACGCCGCAAAAAGAGCTGGATATCGCCGGACATATCGCGAAGGGTGACAAAGCTTGCCTTGCCCATGACCCGTTTGGTGACGATCCGTCCGGCCACGCGCACCGGGATGGATTGCGCCTCGAGGGCGGCCTTGTCGTGGTCGTGGAAGCGGGTCTGTAGATCCCCGGCCAGGCTGTCGCGGCGAAAATCGTTGGGAAACGCGCCCCCGGCTTGTCGCCATTCATCGAGTTTGCGCCGGCGCTCGGCGATCAGACGATGCTCATCCTGCTCTTCGGCCATGGTTTTCTCTTCGCTTTTCATGTGGTGCCCGACTGTCTAGAGCCCGGCCTTGAGACTGGCCTCGATGAAGCCGTCCAGGTCGCCATCCAGCACGGCCTGGGTGTTACCAACTTCAACACCCGTTCGCAAGTCCTTGATTCGGCTTTGATCCAACACATAAGAGCGGATCTGGCTGCCCCATCCGATATCCGCCTTGGACTCCTCCACCTCAGCCGCCTGGGCGCGTTGGGCCTCCATTTCGCGCTCATAGAGCTTGGCCCGCAGCTGATTCATGGCCGTTGCCCGGTTCTTGTGCTGTGACCGGTCGTTCTGACACTGAACCACGATGCCGGTGGGCAAATGCGTGATGCGGACCGCTGACTCGGTCCGGTTGACATGCTGTCCGCCGGCGCCGCTGGCGCGGTAGACGTCGACCCGCAGATCCGAGGGGTCGATTTCGACCTCGATGTCCTCGTCGAGCTCGGGGCTGACATAGACCGAGGCAAATGAGGTATGTCGGCGATTGCCCGAATCGAAGGGGGATTTACGCACCAGCCGGTGGACACCGGTTTCGGTTCGCAGCCAGCCGAAGGCGTGGTCTCCCTCGACACGAATGGTGGCGCTTTTGATCCCGGCCTGCTCGCCCTCGGAGGCCTCGATCAACTCACCCTTGAAACCCTTGCGTTCGATCCAGCGCAGATACATCCGCAGCAGCATCTCCGCCCAATCCTGGGCCTCGGTGCCACCCGATCCGGCCTGGATGTCGACAAACGCATTGGCAGCATCCATTTCGCCAGAGAACATGCGCCGGAACTCCAGTGCCTCGATCTGCCGCTCGTAGCCGGCCAGATCGGCGGCGACGGCACTCAGCGTGTCCTCGTCGCTCTCCTCCCGGGCCATCTCGAGCAGCTCGCTGGCATCGTCCAGCCCATTGATCAGTGCCCTCAGGCCACTGACCACCTTCTCGAGCGCCGCCCGTTCCCGATTGAGCGCCTGGGCCCGATCCGGGTCGTTCCAGACATCGGGCTGTTCAAGCTCGCGGCTGACCTCCTCGAAACGCTCTTCTTGGACCGGCAGGTCAAAGATACCCCCTCAGGGATTCGGTGCGTCCCTTGAGGTCTTCAAGTTGTGTGGCGATGGGATTGATATCCAAAAAAACCGTCTCCTGTCTGATGCTCGATCGGTGCCTCAGCGCACCGCCTCCCAGGCCCGGGTGATCCGTTTTTCGGAAACCCGCGCCCGGGTGCCCAGCTCCTGGGCAAAAAGCGAGACCCGGTATTCTTCCAGCAACCACCGCACCTCGGCCAGTGCTGGATCGCGGATGGCCCGGCGGTCATGTCGGGCCAGGGTCTCATCCAGCCGCCGTTGATGCGGGGCGACCGCCGCCAGGCCAGCCTGGTCCCGGTTCGGATCCCGTTCCAGACGCTCGAGGCGCTTTTCCATGGCGGTGAGATAGCGCGGCAGATCAGCCAGCCGTTCGCCGGGGGTATCCAGCAAAAACCCGGGATGGACCAGCCCGTCCAATTGATGCGCCATGTCCTGATAACTGTCCATCAGCCCCAGCCGCAGATTGCCCTTGAGTTGCCGCCGCACCCGCTTTTGACGCGAAAGGATATCAGAGACCAGCGCCAGCAGGCGCTCAGCCTCGGGGATGAGCGCCTCGCGTCCGCGCTCGCAGCAGGCAAGCCAGCTCTGGCGATCGCGAGGCATGGCATGGCCATCGAGAAAGACCCGATCGAAAACGGCGGCGGCGAAATCACGCTTTAGCGCATCCGGGGTATCGACATCCCGATAGTCGATCGCCATCCGATCCAGACCCGCCATACCGCGACGCAGGTGACGCGCCTGTTGGGCGTAGCGTTTCATCAAAAGCCCCCGGACCCCGGCGCGATGCGCGGCCGCCGCTCGCTCGGCACTATCCAGCAGGCGCAGCGCCAGGCCGCCGTCCTCGGCACACAGGGCCGGATAACCCTGCAGCGTGATCCCCCCTTGCTCGAACGCCACCTGATCGGGCAACTCACCAAAGTCCCAGTCGGTGATGCCACTGCGATCAAAGCCGTTGTCCGTCTGCTGCTCAAAGCGGCTGCTGGCCTGGTCACCATGGCGTCGCTGCAAGGCGGCAAGATCGCGCCCGGTATCGATGATGCGGCCGCCGTCATCCACCAGCGCAAAACGCATCTGAAGGTGCACCGGCACTTCGACCTGCTCCCAGATATCCGCCGGCAGATCGACGCCGGTCATCCGCCGCAGATCGGACCGCACCGCAGCCTCGAGCGAGCCCTCCCGGGGCGGGAGCGACTCCAGCACCGCCCGGGCAAAATCGGGCACCGGGACGAAGTTGCGGCGCAGCGTCTTGGGCAGAGAACGGATCAGGGTGATCACCTTCTCTTCAAGCAGTCCGGGCACCAGCCATTCAAAGGGCTCGGGCTGCAGCGCGTTGAGCGCGGCCATGGGAATACGCACCGTGACACCGTCATCCTCGGCACCTGGTGAGAAGTGATAGGTCAGCGGCAGCCGCAGCCCATTGACGGGCAGATGATCCGGAAAGTCGGCGGCATCGGCATCGGCGCTGCGCGCCATGAGCTGCTCACGGGTCAGGCGCAGCGGGCGATCATCCCCGCCACCGGCAAGCCACTGCTGCAGACTCGGACCATCCACCACCGACGCGGGCAATGCCTGATCGTAGAACGCCGCCAGCGCCTCGGCATCGATGAGTACATCGCGGCGCCGCGCCTTGGCTTCCAGCGCCTCGACCTCGGCGATCAACGCCCGGTTGGCCTTGAGGAAATCCGGCATCTTCGGCATCGATGCCTCACCGGCCAGGCCATCGGCGATAAAGACCTCCCGTGCCTGCTCCGGTGCCACGCGGGCGTAATCAACCTTGCGGGCGCTGACCACTGGCAGCCCGTAGAGGGTGGCGTCTTCGCGGCCGAATACCTTGCCCCGGCGGGCATCCCACCACGGGCCGTAGTAGCGGCGCTTGAGCAGGTGGCGCGCCAGCGGCTCGATCCACTCGGGGCGGACCTCGGCCACGCCCCGGGCGAACACGCGGCGGGTCTCGACCAGCTCGGCCGCCACGATCCAGCGCGGCCGTCTGCGTGCCACGCCCGAGCCGGGATGGATCGCCAGCTTGAGCCCCCGCGGGCCGATGTATTCATCGCCCTCCTCGCGGCGGGCGATGTTGGAGAGAAATCCGGTCAGTATGGCCCGGTGGAAGGCGACCGCTTCGGCCGGGCGCTCGTTCTCGGTCATCGCCATGCCGCGGAGCAGCCCCCGTAACTGGCCGTGGACATCCACCCATTCGCGCATGCGGACATACGAGAGAAAGTGCTCGTGACACCAGGCCTGCAGCTTGCGGCGTGACAGCTGCCGGGCCTGCTCGTGATAGGCGTCCCAGAGCCGGAGCAGGCCGGCAAAATCGGATTGCCGATCCTGCCAGGCCGCCTGGGCGCTGTCCGCTGCCTCGCGCCGATCCATGGGCCGCTCGCGGGGATCCTGGATGGACAGCGCCGCGGCGATGACCAATACCTCGCGCAGCGCACCCTCGCGTTCGGCGGCCAGCAGAATGCGCGCGATCCGAGGGTCCACCGGCAGCCGCGCCAGCTTGCGACCCAGTCCGGTGAGTCGCTGGCGGCGGTTGAGTGCACCCAACTCGTCCAGAAGCTTGAGCCCGTCACGGACGTAGCGTGGATCCGGCGGCTCGATGAACGGAAACGACGCCACCTCGCCGAGCCGCAGGTGTTTCATCTGCAAAATCACCGACGCCAGGTTGGTACGCAGGATCTCCGGATCGGTGAATCGTGGCCGCTGTTCGTAATCCGCCTGGCTGTAGAGCCGGATACAGACTCCGGGGCCTTCGCGGCCGCAACGTCCCGCGCGCTGATCGGCACTGGATTGAGCGACCGGCTCGACCGGCAACCGCTGGACCTTGGTGCGATAGCTGTAGCGGCTGATCCGCGCCAGGCCGCTGTCGACGACATACCGGATACCCGGGACGGTCAGCGAGGTCTCGGCCACATTGGTCGCCAGAACCACGCGACGCCCCCGATGCGGGGCAAAGACCCGTTGTTGCTCGGTGACGGACAATCGCCCGTAGAGCGGCAATACCTCGGTGTGCGGCGGATGGTGCTTGCGCAGCGACTCGGCGCATTGGCGGATCTCGCGCTCGCCCGGCAGGAACACCAGCACATCCCCCCGGCCCAGCGTGCTGAGCTCGTCCACCGCATCCACCACCCCCTGGCGCAGGCTACGGTCGCGTTCGTCCTCGCTGGAGG
The DNA here is from genome assembly GCF_040838495.1 of Spiribacter pallidus. Taxonomy (NCBI): domain Bacteria; kingdom Pseudomonadati; phylum Pseudomonadota; class Gammaproteobacteria; order Chromatiales; family Ectothiorhodospiraceae; genus Spiribacter; species Spiribacter pallidus. The sequence goes on from NZ_JBAKFM010000001.1 coordinate 174,400, forward strand.
CACCCAGTGGCCGATACCGGGTCTCGACCGGATAGGTGCGCCCCGACACCGTAATGATCGGGGCCTCACCAAAATGCTGAGAGAAGCGCTCGGGGTCGATGGTCGCCGAGGTGATGATGACCCGAAGATCCGGACGCCGCGGCAGCAGACGCTTGATGTAGCCAAGCAGAAAATCGACGTTGAGGCTGCGCTCGTGGGCCTCGTCGATGATCAGGGTGTCATAGGCGGCGAGATCCTCATCCCCCTGGGTCTCGGCAAGGAGCATGCCATCGGTGAGGAGTTTGATGCGCGTCCCGGCCGCCGTGCGGTCGCTGAAGCGGATCCGGTATCCGACCCCATCGCCAACGGCCGTATGGCACTCTTCGGCCACCCGGGCGGCAAGGCTGCGCGCGGCGATCCGTCGGGGCTGTGTATGGCCGATCATCCCCTCGATGCCGCGCCCCATCTCGAGCATCAGCTTCGGCAACTGGGTGCTCTTGCCCGAGCCGGTCTCGCCACAGATGACGACAACCGGATTCGCCTCGACCGCTGCTTTGATGGCCTCGGCGTGCTCGAGCACCGGCAAGGGCAGGTCGAAAGCCGGCGTGAGCCACGTGGATTCGCGGGCCAGCCGCGCCGGCTCGGCAGCCGTCTGAGGGGTAGAGTTGGCGCGGCGGCGACGTTCAGTCATTCGCCCCATCGGCGGCGGTTGGATCGATGGGCCGTGCCCGGCTGTGCTTGGCCCGATGGGATCGGGCCTCGAATTGGCACGCCTCGAGCTGCCAACCTCCGGGGTTGCAGCGCAGGATCAGACACCCGGGCCCGCCGTAGGTGCGGGTCCGCCCGGCGGCACCCGGGTTGAGCAGCCAGGGCCGCTGCGACTGGTCAACCCGCTGACGGTGACTGTGGCCATACACGACCGCCTGATAATCACCGTAACGCCGCCGATAGCGCCGGTGACGCTGCTCCAGGCTGCCGCCGTCATCGCCATGAATGACTTTCAAACGCCCACCCGGCAACGCCACATCCGTCTCATCGGGCAGATTCTGCAGGGTATCCAGCTCGGTGTCCGACCAGTGATCGGCGTCATCGTTGTTGCCACGGATCGCGATCACCTCGCGCTGCGGGTGCATGGCAAACAGGATATCGGCGCCGCCGATATCGCCGGCATGAATGGCAACATCGCAGTCGGCCACCACCTCGGCGATGCGGCTGTCCAGAAACCCGTGGGTGTCGGCCAGAAGGGCGACGCGAACCGCCGGGTCGCTCATGACAGCTCCAGGGCTCTGGTAATGGCTCGATCCAGCGCGGTGTAATCATGGGTCACTGCAAACTGTGGAAATTCGTCGATCACATTCTGCGGCGCACTAAAGAGCACACCATGGTCGGCGGCGCCCAGCATGGCCGTATCATTGTAAGAATCACCCGCGGCAACCACCCGAAAGCGCAGGGCCCGAAAGGCATCCACCGCCGCGCGTTTGTGATCGGGCATGCGCAGTCGATAGCCACTGATCCGGCCATCGGCCTCGACCTCGAGGGTGTGGCAGAAAAGCGTCGGCCACTGGAGTTGGGCCATGAGCGGATGGGCGAACTCGTAGAAGGTATCCGAGAGGATGACCACCTGATAGCGACGCCGCAGGTCGGCAAGGAATTCGGCGGCACCGGCGAGCGGTGCCATATCGGCAATCACGCGCTGGATATCGGCCATGCCAAGCCCGTGGCGCTCAAGCTCGGCAAGGCGCATGCGCATGAGTTCGTCGTAATCGGCGATATCGCGGGTCGTGGCACGCAACGCCTCGATGCCGGTCAGATTGGCGAAATCGATCCAGATCTCCGGGACCAGCACCCCTTCCAGGTCGAGACAGACAATGTTCACTGGCAATCACCCTCGATATAAAGAGCGGCGGACACTAAGGCTTTTACCGTCCCCCTGCAACACAACCGATTGAACCAACGTGACAGCACATCGATCTAATGGCATGTTGGACAGTGTGTGCCTTATACGTTTTCAGGAGGAACGCCCATGGCTCAGGATTTCAGGACCGTGACCGCAACCCGGCCAGCGGCCGGCGGCTCGGTACTTGCGACCAACAAGGTCTTGCGCAACACCTATGCGTTGCTGGCCATGACGCTGCTCTTCAGCGGGGTCATGGCCGGCGTGGCGATGGCCACCAACGCCCCACCCATGCACTGGCTGCTTGTGCTGGGGGGCTATTTCGGGTTGCTGTTTCTCACCACCACGCTGCGCAACAGCGTCTGGGGCCTGGTGAGTGTTTTTGCGCTGACCGGCTTTATGGGTTTCACCCTCGGCCCGATCATCAGCCTGTATCTGAGCGCCTTTAGCAACGGGGCCGAGCTGGTCATGATGGCCCTGGGCGGCACGGGCATGGTGTTTCTGGGGCTATCGGCCTATGCGCTGACCACCCGGCGCGATTTCAGCTTCATGCGAGGCTTTATCTTTGCCGGGATCCTCGTGGCCTTTGCCGGCTCGATCATCGCCATCATCTTCTCGATTCCCGCCCTCTCGCTCGCGGTGAGCGCGGCATTCGTGGTGCTGATGAGCGCGTTGATCCTCTACCAGACCGGCGAGATCATCAACGGTGGTGAGACCAACTACATCATGGCCACAATCACGTTGTATGTAACCATCTACAACCTCTTCCTCAGCCTGTTGCAGCTGCTTTCGGCCTTCGCCGGCGAGCGCTGACAGACCGCCGGGGACAGCCGGCTTGACCGACCCCGTCCGGCGCGCCGGGCGGGGTTTTTTATTGACCTGGGGAATATATAATCGCGGCTTTATTACCGGAGCCGTCATGAAACTCAATCAACTCCGCTACATCGTCGAGGTCACCCGTCGGGGGCTGAACGTCTCGGCCGCCGCCGAGGCGCTCTATACCTCACAACCGGGGGTGAGCAAGCAGATCCGGCTGCTGGAGGACGAGCTTGGGGTCCCCATCTTCGAGCGCAGCGGTAAGCACTTTACCGGCCTCACCCCGGCCGGCCGATCGCTGGTCGAAATCGCCGAGCGGATACTCACCGAGACGCAGAACATCACCGCGGTCGCCGAAGAGTTCTCGGATCAGCAAAAGGGCAGTCTGAGCATCGCCACGACCCACACCCAGGCGCGGCACGCCCTGCCTTCGGCCGTTGAGGCATTCCGCCGGCGCTATCCCGACGTGACACTGCATTTCCACCAGGGCACGCCGGTTCAGATCGCCGAGATGGCCACTGCCGGCGAGGTCGACTTTGCCATCGCCACCGAGGCGCTCGAGCACTACGACGATCTGGTGATGCTGCCGTGCTATCGCTGGAACCGAAGCATTATCGTTCCGCAGGGCCACCCGCTTTGCGACGAACAACCGCTGACCCTGGCGGCCATTGCCCGGCATCCGCTGGTCACCTACGTGTTCGGGTTTACCGGTCGCTCCCGGCTGGATGAGGCATTCCGCGCCGAGGGCCTCTCACCGGAGGTTGTCTTTACCGCAACCGACTCGGAGGTCATCAAGACCTATGTCCAGCTGGGCCTGGGGGTGGGCATCATGGCCAGCATGGCGTTCGAGCCAGAGCGCGATCACGGTCTGGTCGCCCTCGATGCCAGCCACCTGTTCGCGACCAGCACAACGCGGATCGGTTTTCGGCGCAATGCCTACCTGCGCGGATACATGCTCGCCTTCATCGAAATGTTCGCCCCCCATCTGAACGCCGAGCGGGTTCAGTCTGTCCTCGATAGTCGTCACCCTGAAGAGCGGGAGAGACTCATGGCAGCGCTGGAATCGGCCATGACAGCGGTTGGCTGAATGGACCCGGAGATCCTGGAAATCCGGCGGCATCTGAGTGCGTACCCGCCGTTTGATGCGCTCGATGACGAATGGCTCGATCAGGTCGCCGAGGCGGTGGAGATCGCCTATTTCCGCGCCGGCAGTCAGATTCTCGAGGCCAGTCAGCCCATCGACGCGCTCTATTATGTGCGCAGCGGCGCGGTCGAGGTCTACCGCCGCAGCGGCGATCTTTTTGACCGACTGGGCGCCGGCGGGATCTTCGGACACTACGGCCTGCTGCGCGGCGGACGGGTCCGTTACCCGGCGGTTGCCATCGAAGACACGCTGATCTACCGCATCCCGGCCGCGACGTTCGATGCGCTTTGTGACGCCAGTCACGAGTTTTCCGATTTCATCGAACTGGGCCGCCCCCGGCTCGAGACCGGTGGCGGCACGGCGGGTCAGGGCAGCGAGTTGATGAGCACCCGTATCCGCAAACTGCTGACCCGCGAGCCGCTGATCATCGAGGCCTGGCAGAGCGCACAGACCGCGGCGCTGCGTCTGGCCGACGAGCCCAGCGCCGCTTTGCTGGTGGTGGACCAGCCAGGCGATGACCCGCGATATACCTACGCCGATGCCGACGGCCATCTCTGGCAGGTTCAGGGCATTGTCACCGACGCCGATTTACGCAGCCAGATCATCGCCGCCGGCCGCGATCATCAAACCCCCATCGGCGAGATCGTGCATGACGATCTCATCGCGGTGCAGTCCGACGAGACCGTCCAGGAGGCCATGCTGGCGATGCTCCGCCACAATGTCGCCCATCTGGTGGTCCTGCATCGCCGGCGACCGATCGGGCTGATTCAGCTCCAGGATGTCGTGCGGTTCGAGACCCGGAGCAGCCTTTATCTGATCGACAGCATTCTGGCGAGCGACAGCGTTCAGGCCCTCGCCACCCTAAAGCCGGATGTCTGGCAGTCGGCGGTGCGAATGATCGATGAGGGAGCGGATTCGCGCACCGTCGGTACGGCATTGGCGTCGATCGCCCGCAGCTTCATGCGCCGGATCATCGAGCTGGCCGAGGCCGAGCTGGGGCCGCCTCCGGTGCCCTATGCATTCATGGTGATGGGCTCGATGGCCCGGGGCGAGCAGACCCTGGTCACCGATCAGGACAACGCGCTGGTGCTTGATGACCGGTTCGACCCCGGTGCCCATGATGAGTATTTCAGTCGATTGGCACGCCGCGTCAGTGACGGGCTTGATGCCTGCGGCTATCGCTACTGCAAGGGCGACATCATGGCCACCAACCCCCGCTGGCGTCAGCCCCTTGCCCAGTGGCAGCGGTATTTTTGCCGCTGGATCGATGATCCCAATCCGGAACGGCTGCTGCATAGCAATATCTTTTTCGACCTGGACAATGTCCACGGCGAGGAGCGGTACGTCGAGAGCCTGCAGGCATTGATTGCCGAGAATGCCGGCAGCAGCCCGCGGTTCATGGCGGCCATGGCGCGCAACGCCCTTAATCGCACCCCGCCGATTGGTTTTTTTCGCGACTTTGTCATGGAAAAGGATGGCCGCCAGAACAACTCCATCAACGTCAAGCGCCGTGGCACGGCGCCGTTGACCGATCTGATCCGCATTCATGCGCTGGCCTGCGGCTCACGCGCGCAGAATTCGTTCGAGCGGCTCGATGATATTGCCGAGACCCAATTGCTCGGCCCCGGCGTCGCCGATCGCCTGCGCGATGCGCTCGAAATCCTCAGTCATACCCGGCTTCGGCATCAGGCCATCGACATCCAGAATGACCGGCAGCCGGACAACAATATCGAACCTGAGAATGTCCCCAGTGCCGAGCGTGCGGCCATCAAGGACGCCTTCCGCGCACTCAGCCAGGCCCAGAAATTTTTGCGCTTTCGCTATCCCATGACCAGTGATCGACCGGCAAGCACCGGCCGCGGATGAACACCCAGTCGCGCGGCGCTGCATCGGACTGGGCGAGCTGGATGGCTGGCGCCTGCGAGCAGGCCCGTGACCCCCGTCTGGCCGGCTTTTATCGGGATTTCCCCCACGACCCGTCAGCGCCGGTCGCCGAACTGCCCCTGATCGCCATCGATCTGGAGACGACCGGGCTGGACCCTGCCCGCCACGCCATTCTGAGCATCGGGCTGCTGCCCTTCACCCTGTCGAGCATCCGACTCAGCGATCGGCGGCACTGGGTACTGCGCCCACCCACCGGGTTGAGCGGTGAATCGGTGCGCTTTCACAACATCACCCATAGCGATACCGAACAGGCGCCCACCATGGCCGAGATTCTCACCGATCTGCTCACGGCGCTGGCCGGTCGGTTGCCCGTTGTGCATTACCACCCGCTCGAACGGCGCTTTCTGCAGCGCGCCCTCGAACAAGAGCTCCGGCAACCGCTGCGCTTTCCCCTGATTGACACCATGGAGCTCGAGGCACGCCGCCACCGCCGCGGCGGGCTTGCCCGGCTGCGGCACTGGCTGGGACGGCCGCCGGCGTCATTACGCCTGAACGACTGCCGGCAGCGCTACGGGCTGCCGGCTTATGGAACCCACCACGCGGTGCTGGATGCCCTGGCAACCGCCGAGCTGTTGCAGGCACAGATCCAGCACCACTACGACGCGACCACGCCGGTGGGTGAGCTCTGGGTCTAGCTGGCCCGCGGTTCGGACATCAACCCGCGGATCACCGCGTAGCAGGCCACCAGCAACACCAGCGTAAAGGGCAGCCCGGTGGATATGGCGGCGGCCTGGAGCGCCCCCAGTCCACCACCCAGCAGCAGGGCGATGGCAATGGCCCCCTCGATGATGGCCCAGAACATCCGCTGCGGTTTGGGCGCATCCACCTTGCCACCAGCGGTGATCGAATCGATCACCAACGACCCGGAGTCGGACGAGGTGACAAAGAACACAATCACCAGGAAGATGCCCACAAACGAAGTGATCGCCGTGAGCGGCAGCTCGCCCAGCATCACAAAGAGCTTGAGCTCAAGGGCGGCCTCCCGCACGCCGCTGAAGCCCTGGCCGAGGAACTGCTCAATGGCGGTGCCGCCCAGCGCCGTCATCCACAGCACCGAGATCAGGGTCGGGATCACCAGCACGGCAATGAGGAACTCCCGTACTGTGCGGCCACGACTGACCCGGGCGATGAACATCCCGACAAAGGGCGACCAGGAGATCCACCATGCCCAGTAAAAGGCCGTCCAGCCCTGAGTGAAGTTGGCATCCTCACGCCCGAACGGGTTGGACAGCGCCGGCAGATGGGTGACATAGGCGAGAAGATATTCGAAAAATCCGGTGGCGATCAGCAGCGTCGGCCCGACCACCACCACGAAGGCCAGCAGCAGAAAGGCCAGGCTCATGTTGAGCTGCGAGAGCCGCTGCACGCCCTTGTCCACGCCAAGCATCACCGATAAGAGCGCCACCGCGGTAATGCCCATAATGAGCAGAACCATCGTGGTATCGCCAGCGGGTATGCCAAAGAGATATTCCAGCCCGGCGGTGGCCTGCTGAGCCCCGAGCCCCAGCGAGGTGGCCAGACCGAAGAGGGTGGCGAACACCGCCAGAATGTCGATGACATGACCGGGCCAGCCCCATACCCGCTCGCCCAGCAGCGGATAGAAGACCGAACGCATAGTCAGCGGTAGCCCTTTGTTGAACGAGAAAAGTGCCAGCGCCAGGGCGACCACCGCGTAAATACCCCATGGGTGCAGTCCCCAGTGGAAAATGGTGGCGGCCATGCCCAGCGACACCGCGGCCTGTTCGTCGCCACCGGCTGCGCCAAGCGGCGCCCAGTCGGTGCGCACGCCATCTTCCACGGTCGTGCCACCCAGCGCGGTGCCGAAATGGGTAATGGGCTCGGAGACGCCATAGAACATCAGACCAATGCCCATGCCGGCGGCAAAGAGCATGGCGAACCAGCCGCCGTAGCTGAAGTCGGGGCTGGCGTGGGCGCCGCCAATGCGGACGCGGCCCAGGGGCGTGAAGATCAGTGCCACCGCCAGCAACACAAAGATGTTGGCAGAAAGCAGGAAAAACCAGGCCATGTTGCTGGTCAGCCACACGCGCATGCCATCAAAGACCGGAGCAACCGAGTCTTGCAGCGCGAGGGTAAGAATGACGAAAAAAAGAATCACCAGCGCCGAGATGGTGAACACCTTGCCATGCAGGTCCAGATCCATCCCGAACTTGGTGGCGGTGACATTGTCCTGGCCGATGACATAGTCGGTATCAATCAGATCCGACGGTCCTTCGGGGGCCGGGACACCCACAGCGGGGTTTTCTTCGAGTTCGTTATTCGATTCGCTCACTTTGCTCGCTCCCTTGCTGCCTTACGCCGAGTGATCCTCAGGACGGACAAGAAACACCGACACATCGGTATGCGCGGCGACTTTGCCGCCGTGGGCCGGAATCACGGCGTCCAGATGCTTGGGTAGGTGGGTGGACATGACAACGAGGTCCGTATCGGTCTCTTTGATGGCTTTGAGCAGCACTTCATCCAGATCGGCCACCGGGTCGGGCGAATTGACACAGTGGACACGCACCGCCTGGCCATGGACCTTGGCCTGCTGCTCGGCAAACTCGCGAAGCCGCTGCTCATACTCTTCGGGGCTGCGGGCAGCACTGCCCGGGGTGCTGGTCGTCACCCCCAGGTAGCAGACCTCACTGCCGTAGTGGCGTGCCAGGTCAGCACTGGCGGTCAGCGAACGACCGATGGCCTCGAGATGTGCCAGATCCACCGGGACGAGGATTTTTTTGAACATTCCACATGCTCCCTGCGTTCAAAAACGAGTGAGCAGGCGGTTTTGAGAAAGTCAGGGTCTGCCGGTCAGGCAAAAGGACCGGTGTCGCGTTGGGGCGTGTTAAACCCGACCGCCCGCGTCACCATCAATAATCGTTCTACAGGCTGCGGTAGAGCATCCCCGGCCGTCAACCGGCCATTGGATTGATCCTGTGCGGACGGCGGCGGTCAGCCAACACTGGTGCGCCCGGCGAATGCATGGGAAAGCGTACCCGCATCGACATACTCGAGGTCGCCGCCAAGCGGCACGCCGTGGGCGATCCGGCTAACCCCGACCCCCGCCTGACGCGCCATTTCGCCGACGTATTGAGCCGTGGCCTCGCCCTCCACCGTGGGGCTGATGGCAAGGATCAGCTCGGTCACCTCGCCATCGGCGAGGCGCTGCTCGAGGACATCCAGGCCAAGCTCTGCAGGCCCCACCCCATCCAGTGGCGAGAGTCGGCCTTTGAGCACAAAATATCGCCCCCGAAAGTCGGTCGCCTCCTCGAGCGCCTGAACATCCGAGGGGTTTTCTACGATGCACAGCACCTGGCCATCCCGGCGCTCGCTCTGGCAAAGCGGGCAGACCTCGGCCTCGGTGAGGTTACGGCACAATCGGCACTCCCCCACCGCCTCGGCGGCCTGCTGCAGCGCCGCGGCCAGAGAACGGGCGCCCTGTCGGTCGTGCTGCAGCAGCGAAAAAGTCATGCGTTGCGCCGACTTGGGCCCTACGCCGGGCAGACAGCGAAAGGCCTCCATCAACTGCTGAACCAGGGGCGAGTAGGACACAGCGCCGGGCCTAGAACGGCATCTTCATGCCCGGGGGCAGATTGAGCCCGTCGGTCAATCCGGACATCCGCTCCTGGGTGACCTGCTCAAGCTTCTGGACGGCGTCATTGCAGGCCGCGGCCACCAGGTCCTCGACCATTTCCCGATCGTCGTAGACACTCTCGTCGATGCTGACTCGCCGCACCTCATGGCGCCCGGTCATGATTACACTGACCATTCCGCCACCGGCCTGTCCGGTCACCTCCATTTCTGCCAGTTCGGCCTGCGCTTTTTGCATCTCTTCCTGCATGCGCTGGGCCTGCTTCATCATGTTGCCGAGTCCGCCTTTCATTCGCCGCTCCTAGTCCCGTGGCCGTATGGAATCTTCGATTACTTCAGCGCCAAAGGTTTCCTGCAGCGCTGCAATATTGGGGTCTTGCTCGATCGCCTCGCGGGCGGCGGCCATACGCTCGTTCTCGGCCCGCGCGGCGGTATCCGCCGGCGTGTCGCCCTCAACGCGAGCGACGCGCACCTGGACTTTGAATGGGGTGCCAAAATGGCGGGACAGCGCATCGGCCAGTCGCCCGGTGACGGTTTCGTTGACAAGGTGCTGGTGCGCGGTGTCGATATGCAACGTCACCCGATCACCCTCACGGCCACCCCACTGGCAGTGATCCGCCAGTGCCTGGGCCATCCCGCTCAACGGCAGCGTAGCGGCCAGATGATGCCAGTCCAGCGCATCGATATCCTGTGGCTGTGCCGATGGCTGTGGCGGCGCGGGTTGTGTGGGGCCGGCGGCGGTCTCTGGCGCATCCGCTGGAAGCGGTGACCCACCCCCCGATGCCGATGGTGATGGCGGCGACACGGCTGGCGATGGCGCGCCCGCGGATGATGCCGCCGCCGACGGCGTCTCCGCCGAGGGGGCGGGCTCGGGCCAGAAGGCGAGCATGCGCATCATCCCCATTTCGAACCCGCTGCGCGGGTCCGGTGCCAGGGGCAGATCCCGGCGGACATGCAGCGCGATTTGATAAAGCAACTGCACGGTGGCGCTGTCCAGCCGACCGGCCAACGCGATGAGGCGTTCGGCGTCGGGGTCGGACTGGTCGATGACCTCGGGTGTCATCTGATAAAGCGCCAGGCGATGGAGGATATCCAACAGCCTTGCCAGCGCATCGGCAAAATCCGGTGCCGTGCCGGCCATCTGATCGATGACCGCCAGCATTGCATGGCCGTCACCGTCGAGGAGTCGCTCGAGCAGATCAAAAAGCAGACCGCTCGACAACGTCCCCAGCATCTCGCCAACGGCCTCGGCCCGAAGCTGGCCGCTGCCAAACGCAAGCGCCTGATCCATGAGGCTGAGGGCGTCCCGCATGCTGCCATCGGCGGCACGGGCCAGTAGATCCAGCGCCGCGGGCTCGGCATCGATCCCCTCGGCCTCGGCGATATGCTGCAACTGTCCGGTCATCAATCCCGGCAACAATGGCTTGAGATTGAACTGCAGACAGCGCGAGAGCACCGTCACCGGGAGCTTTTGCGGGTCGGTGGTCGCCAGCAGGAACTTGATATGCGGCGGTGGTTCTTCGAGGGTTTTGAGCAGGGCATTGAAACTATGGGTGGAGAGCATATGCACTTCGTCCACCAGATAGATCTTGAACCGCCCTCGGCTGGGGGCGTACTGGACGTTATCCAGCAGCTCCCGGGTATCCTCGACCTTAGTGCGCGAGGCGGCGTCCACCTCGATGAGATCGACAAATCGTCCCTCGTCGATCTCGGTACAGGCAGCGCATTCCCCGCAGGGCGTATCCGTGACACCATCGCGCTCGCAGTTGAGGCATTTTGCCAGGATGCGCGCCACGGTGGTTTTGCCAACGCCGCGCGTCCCCGAGAACAGGTAGGCGTGATGCAGCCGCCCGTTGGCAAGCCCGTTACTCAACGCCTGGAGGACGTGGCGCTGTCCGACCATTTCCGCGAACGTCCGCGGGCGCCATTTGCGGGCAAGCACCTGATAACTCATGCCCAGCAGTATAGCATCGAGCGCACCGACGAGGATGGGAAAAGGCGGGGCGCCAGCCACACCCCGGCGCCCGAGTCCACCGCTACCGCTGCTCCCTTCCGGGCCTGACGGGGTTGACGGTTTATCGTCGCGAGGGGACCAGCGCCACCGCAGGCGAATGATAGCAGCTTGTCCGGCTCGCCGACGAGAGGAGCGATGACAACATGCCCGAGGCGGCGCGAATTTTCTGGGTCTTCCTCCGCCTTGGATGCGTGGCATTTGGCGGTCCGGTGGCGCATCTGGCGTTTTATCGCCGATGGCTGGTGGAAGAACGCCGCTGGCTCACCGACGAGGCTTACACCCAGACGCTTGCGCTATGCCAGATGCTGCCGGGGCCCTCGAGCAGCCAGACCGGCTTTGCCATTGGCATCCACCGCGGCGGACTGATCGGCGGGATCGCCGCCTGGCTCGGCTTCACCCTCCCCGGGGCAGCACTGATGATCGCACTCGGGATGGGGCTGACAAGCCTCGAGGCCTGGCAAGGGGGCGGCTGGATCGATGGGCTGAAGCTCGGCGCCGTCGCCGTGGTGGCCAACGCGTTGATCGGCATGGCCCACCAACTCTGCCCGGATGCCCGAAGGGCCGGCATTGCTGCGTTCGCGGCCGCCGGGGCGTTGCTGATACCCGGTGTTTACGGCCAACTGACCATGATCGTGGCCGGTGGCGTACTGGCCGGTTTTTTTCTCTCACCGCCGGCAACGCCGCCGACCACGCTGAATGTCCCCATCAGCCGCCGCCAGGGTGCCGGGCTGCTGCTGATCTTCGGCCTGGGGCTGGCGGTTTTCAGTCTCTCGGCACTCGGCCAGTCACCGCTTTGGGGGGTGCTCTACCGCAGCGGCTCGCTGGTGTTCGGCGGCGGCCATGTGGTGCTGCCGCTGCTGGAGTCGGGCCTGGTGGCCCCCGGGTTGATCGACTCGGAGCGTTTTCTGGCCGGTTACGGAGCCGCCCAGGCAATCCCCGGCCCTGTTTTTTCGTTCAGCGGCTTTCTTGGCGCTCAGGTCATGCCGCAAACCCCATTGATGGCCGGACTGCTGGCGGTGGTGCTGCTTTTCGCACCCGGACTGCTTCTGGTCGCCGGCCTGCTGCCATTCTGGCAGACCCTGGGGCAGTATCGAGCCATGCGCCAGACGTTGCTGGGGGTCAACGCCGCGGTGGTCGGGCTGATCGCCGCCGTGCTCTATGACCCCATCCTCACCCGTGCGGTGCAAGGGCCGGGGGATGCCATCATTGCCACCGTCGCCCTGGTGATGCTCGCCCGAACCCGGGTGCCGGTCTACTGGGTTGTCGCCGGCTGCGCCATCGCCGGTGGGCTTGCCCAGCGGATCTATCCGGCGCTTGGCATCTAGGGCGGCGCTACCGCCCCTCAAGGGCATAACGCAGCACCCGGCGCTTGACCCAGCCGCCATGCCCGGCCAGCCGAAGCCCCACGCTGCGGAGACCGGCCAGCGGACCCAATGGCGTTGTAAATCCATAATGGAAGGCGGTCATGGTCGATTGCATGAGCTGATTGTCCGGCCGTCTTGCCCGCTCATAGGCGGCAAGCAGTGGCGGATGCGAGGACGGCAGGCCAAGGCGGTGGGCCTCGGCGATGCGACCGGCGAGGTCCCGGGCATCCCGCAGACCCAGATTGACCCCCTGCCCCGCCAGTGGATGAATGACATGGGCCGAATCGCCCACAAGCACCAGATTGCCTTGCCAGTAGCGACGGGCATGGCGCCGGCGGATCGGGAAGTGGGCCCGACCGTGGAGGGTCTCGACCAGGCCCAGCGCTTCGGGGAAGGCCGTCTCGAGCTCGCGCACAAAAGCATCGGCATCGAGTTGCGCCAACGACTCGGCCCGCGCCGGGTCGACATACCACACCAGTGAGGCATCACCACCGGCCAACGGCAGCAGGGCCTGCGGCCCCGTCGGGGTAAACCGCTGCCAGGTACAGGTCGCCGCCGGGGGATTCGTACGGACACTGGCCACTACCGCGTGTTGATGGTAGTCCCCCTGCCAGCTGCCGATTCCCGCCGCTTCGCGCAAGGGCGATCCACCCCCGTCGGCGGCGACGATCAGGGCGGGATCGAGTGGCCCCTCGCCATCGATCACAAGCCGGGGCCCATCTTCGGTGGACTCGATCTCCAGGCCTTCGACCGGCGCATCCACCCGGACCGCTGACAGCGTTCGGGCAATCTCCAACAGGGTGGCCTGCAGGTGATCGTTTTCCAGAAAAACGCCCAGCCGCTCGAGCCCCAGCTCGAGGGCGGTAAAGCGAAGCCGGCCGCTGCCGCTGACATCCCAGGTCAAAACTTCGTCGAAATCGGCGACACGGCCGCTTTGCAATGCCGGCCAGGCGGTGAGCTTTTGCAGATACTCTATGGAGCGTTGATTGAGTGCCGAGACACGGAGTCTGGGCGGCTCATCAGCCGTGGGCATCTGCGGCGGCCGGGCCTCGAGCAGTCGCACCGGAATGCCCCGCTGGCCCAGATCCACCGCCAGTGCAGCCCCCACCATGCCACCGCCGACAATCACAATGCCCTCGTTGTCCATCGCGGCTACTCCTTTATCTCCTCCGGCGATGGTGCCACAGCACCCGAGGCCGCGGCAGGTACGGCAGCGCCAGCCGTTGGCTCACCATCAAATACGGCCAACAGGTGACTGCGCAGATCAGCGAGTGTTCCAAGGGCCTTTGCCGGTGGCATCACACCGCGGCGAAAGCCCCGCGCCACGAAAGCCTCGAGCAGTGTCCTGTCGCGAGCGATGATATGCACAGGGACCGCCCGGGAGGCGCCCTCGCCGGTGACCAGCGGCGCGGGTTGATGATCCCCCAAAAGAATCAAGATCCCATCGCCCAGATCGCGCGCCGCCCATTCGCCGGCGGTGCGCAGGGCATAGTCCACCGCCCGCGCATAGTGCCGCCGGACCCGGTCGCGATCGGCCCAGACCACGCCGGGCGCCGGCCCCGCCTCCGCCCAGCGGTGAAACACCGATCCATCCCCCACCCGGGACCAGTCAATGGTTGGCAGCACCGGGGTCCACGGTGCATGACTGCTGATCAGCGCGAGCTCGGCAAAAACCGGCGATGCGCTTGGCGCTCGGATGGCGCGCTGGAAGTAATGCCAGGTGTATTGATCGGGCATCGTCACCCAGTTGAGCGGCGGACCGGCATATTCAATGCGGGCATGATCATGAATCTGGTCGTAGCCCCATTGCCTGCCCGCCGGCCAGGTCCGGGTGATGGCGGGCATCACCGCGGCGGTCTCGTAGCCTGCCTGGTGGAAATCGCGGATCAGTGAAGGCCGGGGCGTATCCAGAAAAAGATCATAGCGGATCTGGTTACTGATCCAGCGGCCGCTCAATACACTGCCGTGGGCCAACCACGACTGCCCGCCCTGGACCGGCGAGCGCATCGATGTCGTCACTGCCTGCAGTCCGGCGGCCTCCAGCTCGCCGGCCAGGTGCTCGAGCGCGGCCTGACCCGTGACCCGGTAGCGCGCGTCACGCAAAAAGCTCACGCCATAGGATTCGATGAACCCAAGGATGACATCCCGTCCCTGTAAACTGGCCATCCGCCGTTGTATCGGCTGTTGGGGTACGGCGAGGGCATCGGCGAATGCCCGTCGCTCGGCGGCCGTGCGCAGGACGCGATCTGCCTGGTCGGTATAGCGGATGAGTGCCGGCGCATCCACCGCCCGGCCGATGGGCCACGCATCCCGGTGGTGTTGCAGCAAAAGCCCGGCACCGACCATCGCCACGCCCACCAGCACCGACGCCATGCCGGCTTGCCCCGGCGCCATGCGGTACAAAAGGCGGGACAATCCGTAGAGCGCGTAGCCGACGGCGGCCAGCCCGGCTGCCAGGATGGCCCAGGCGGCCGGCCCCCCGACGGCGCCGCGCAGAAGATGCTCCACCGATGCCGCCAGCGGCAGGTCGATTAGCAGATTCATGGGCCGGCCCAGTGCCAAACCGGTGCCCAGATCCGACAGCGCGAGCCCCACCGACACCATCACCGCCAGCGACAGCACCACCGCCGCTATCCATGCCCAGGGCCGAGGGACAAGCAGCATGACACCGGCAACCAGCAAGGCCTCGGCCGCCAGCCAGGGATGGGGAAACGCGGCATAGGGCATCAACCACTCGGGCCCGACCACCAACAGATTGACCAGCAGCACAGCCGGCAATCCGCGCGCAATCATCTTTAGTGGCTGCAACTTCAACCTCACCGGGCTGTCGACTTCTGCATGCAGGATAACCCGAGTGATTCCGACTGGCGGCTGACCACACCGGCACTGGCCTGGCGGCGCTTGCTCATGGCCGTGCTCGTGGCGGCGACCGCCGTGGCAGGTGTCGCGACCTTCGCGCGCTTGCTTGCACCGGGCGGAATCGCGCCGATGGAGTGGATGGTCCTGGGGCTTTTTGCGGTGACATTCACGACTTCGTGCATGGCTTTCTGGACCATGACCGTGGGCATTCTACTGCAGCTCAGTGGACGCCATCCGGTGACACTGGGCCTTGCCCCGCCGCCGGCGACACAAGCGCCGACAATGGCCCCGACGGCGATTGTCATGCCCGCTTACAACGAGGATATGGCCGGTGTCGCCCACTGCCTGACCGCGACCTGGCAGTCACTGCGCGCCCACGACGAGCGCCAGTACTTCGACTTTTTTCTGCTCAGTGACAGCACAGCGCCAGCGCAGCGCGAGCGTGAACGCACCGCCGTCGCCCGCCTTCGCCAGCGATTCGGCCCCGGGCTGCGGCTCTACTATCGGGCCCGCTCCAGCAACACTGGCCGCAAACCCGGCAATATCCGTGATTTCTGCCAGCGTTGGGGCGGTCATTATCGCTACATGATCGTGCTGGACGCCGACAGTCGCATGACCGCCGAGGCACTGATCACACTGGTCCGGCGCATGCAGGCCAACCCGCAGGCAGGCATCATCCAGACAGTGCCGCTGCCGGTGGGGCAGCGCACGGTACTGGGCCGTCTCCAGCAGCTTGCCGCGGGCATCCATGCCCGCAACATCGCCACCGGACTGGCATTCTGGCAGGGCAACAGCACCAACTACTGGGGCCATAACGCCATTATCCGGATTGATGACTTTCAACGTTACTGCGGGCTGTCACCGCTACCGGGCCGGCCACCGCTGGGTGGCGATATCATGAGCCATGATTTTGTCGAGGCCGGGCTGATGCGCCGCCACGCTCGCGGGGTGTATGTATTGCCCGAAATCGGCGGCAGCTTCGAGGGCATGCCGGGAAATTTTCTGGACGATCTCAAACGCGAGCGCCGATGGTGCCAGGGCAATCTGCAGCATCTGCGCCTGCTCGGCGGTCGGGGCTGGCGACCGGTCACCCGCATCAACTTTCTGCTGGGCGGGCTCGCCTATGTCAACGCGCCGTTATGGATACTCATGATTGCCTTCGGCGTGGGTGATGCCGTTGCCTCGCCGGAGAGCGGTCGCTGGTTGACCGCCGCCGGCGCCGGCGAGGGGGTCGTGCCCACCCTGGTCGGCCTGAGCCTTGCGGTCATCCTGGGCCCGCAACTCATTGGCGTTTTCATGGCAGCCGCCACAGCAAAGCCCAAGCGACGGCTGGCGATGCTGCGCGGCGGACTGCTGGCCCTGGGTTTTGGCATCCTCCGCGGCCCGGTGATGATGGTCCTCTACACGGTATTCATCCTGCGCATGCTCGCCGGTCAGCCCGCCGGCTGGGACACCGGCATCCGGGTCCATCGCCGTATCTCAACCAGCCAGGCCTGGCAGGCGGGCTGGCCCATGACCGTCGCCGGGCTCGCCATCGCCGCAGCGCTCGCCCTTGCCGAACCGGGTTTGCTGCCCTGGCTCTTGCCGGCACTCGCCGGCCCGCTGCTCTACCCGGTATTGATCTTAGCCAGCAGCGCCATCGCCCCGGCCTGGCTGCCGGCCACCCCCGCCGAGCAGGGGGGGCTGGTGCCCATCAACCATCAGCCTGTCGCGCAGCAACCGGCCGCAAAAACCCCCGTCGCCGATCCCATGCCGCTAGAGTGTCACCGGCCCATGCCGCTGCAACCGCTCTGAGCCCAACGCTCGACCATACCGGATCGGCCGGTGGCTAGGCAGAGGCCGCTTGCCCGCTTGGGGTGGCGAGCCCCAGGGCGATATCGGCGGCCTCCTCGACATGCTCAATCCAGTGAAATTCCATATCCGAGCGGGCCGATTCGGGGATATCCTCGTAGTCCTTGCGGTTACGGGCCGGCAGCAGGACGGTCTGTATACCGGCCCGCCGAGCGGCTAGCACCTTCTCCTTGATGCCGCCCACCGGCAGGACCAGACCGCGCAGGGTCACCTCGCCGGTCATTGCCACATCCGGCCTGACACAGCGATCGGTCAGTAGCGAGACCAGCGCGTTGTACATGGCGACACCGGCGCTGGGGCCATCCTTGGGAATGGCGCCGGCCGGCACATGAACATGGATGTCATCGGCTTGCAGGGCCTCGGTATCCACACCCAGTGCCTCGGCCCGTGATTTGATCAGGCTAAGGGCGGTCTGGGCGCTCTCTTTCATGACATCCCCCAGCTGTCCGGTCAGGACAAGCCGTCCACTGCCGCGGGATCGGTTGGCCTCGATGAAAAGGATATCGCCCCCCACCGGGGTCCAGGCGAGACCGGTGGCCACCCCGGGCACACTCGTTCGCATGGCCGCCTCGTTCTCGTATCGCGGAGCGCCCAGGATATCGGCCAGGTCGCCCGCATCGACCCGGGCGGATTCGATCCCGCCCTCGGCCACTCGAACCGCCACATTGCGGGCCACGGCACCCAGCTCGCGCTCGAGCTGACGGCAACCCGCCTCGCGGGTGTAGTCGGCCACGATTCGGTTGAGTGCCGCATCAGTGAGTTCGAGCTGCGATGCTGCAAGGCCTGCCGACTCGCGCTGACGATCGAGCAGATAACGACGGGCGATTTCGACTTTTTCCTCCTGGGTATAGCCGGGTAATTCAATGATTTCCATCCGGTCGCGAAGCGGCCCGGGAATTTGATCGGGCACATTGGCGGTGGCAATAAAAAAGACATCACTGAGATCGAATGGCACACCCAGGTAGTTGTCCTGAAACGTCCCGTTCTGGGCCGGATCAAGCACCTCGAGCAGCGCCGCCGAGGGATCGCCCTGAATCCCGCCGCCGAGTTTGTCCATCTCGTCGAGCATCATTACCGGGTTGCGGGATCCGGCCTTGTGGATGCTCTGGATGATCTTGCCGGGCAACGCGCCCAGATAGGTGCGTCGATGGCCGCGGATTTCGGCCTCGTCGTGAACACCCCCCAGGCTGGCACGCATGAAGTCCCGGCCGGTGGCCCGGGCGATGCTCTGACCAAGGGATGTCTTGCCCACGCCCGGCGGGCCGACAAAGCAGAGGATGGGGCTGCGGCCCTCGGGGTTGAGCTTGCGCACGGCAAGGGTCTCGAGGATGCGTTTTTTCACCCGCTCGAGGCCGTAGTGATCCGCATCCAGGATGCCCCGGGCCTCGTCGATGTCGATGGCTTCGGTGCGGGTGACATTCCAGGGCAGCTCCAACAGCCAGTCCAGGTAGGTGCGAAGCATCGAGTACTCGCCGGCGCCCTCGGGCATGCGCTCAAGTCGCCGCAGCTCCTTGCGAGCCTGCGCGTCCACGGCCTCGGGCATCTCGGCTTCGTCGATGCGCGCCTCGAGCTCTCGGATTTCTTCTCCCTTCTGATCGGATTCACCAAGCTCTTGCTGGATCGAACGCAGCTGCTCGCGCAGCAGCGCCTCGCGCTGACGCTCGGACATGGTCTCGTGGGTGCGTTCGCTGATTTTCTGCGAGAGCTTGAGCACCTCGACCCGGTAGTCCACCAGCGAGAGCACACGCTCGAGCCGCTGGGCGATATCCAGTGTCTCGAGCAGCTCCTGGCGCTCTTCACTGGCGAGGTCCAGATAGCCGGCGACCGAGTCGGCCAGCACGCCGGGCTCCTGGATACTGCTGATGGCCCCGGCCAGCTCCTGGGGTGCCTGGGGCAAAAGCTCCAGCGCCTCGAGTGCCTTGTCCCGCAACGCCAGCATCCGGGCGTCAATCTCGGGGCCGCTGGGCTGTTCCTCGACAATGCGCTCGACCCGCGCGACCGGAAACGGGTAGCCCTCGATGAACTCGACCACGCGAAAGCGCTCAACCCCCTGTAGTACCAGATGATGGTGGCCTTCGCGGCCGGAGACAAAGCGCATGGCATTGGCGACCGCCCCGACCCGGTAGAGATCATCCGGGCCCGGGTCCTCCACCTCGGCATCGCGTTGTAGCAACACACCCATGGGTTGTTCGTTCTGTATGGCCTGCCGGGCGGCCAGAATGGATTTCGGCCGACCCACACCCACCGGCACCAGCATGTGCGGGAAAAGCACCATATTGCGCACCGGCAGCAGCACCAGGGCATCGTCAGGCAGCCGCGGGATCACCAGGCTGCGCGAGGGCGAGACTTCGGCCTGCGCCTCGGGCTCGCCGCCGGCTGCCGGGATCTGGGTGCCATCTTGATATTCGGATTCCGTCATTGATTCCTCCAGGCTGGTTGGATCGCCCGCATGCTCTTGTGGATGTGGAGGCAACAGCCGACGGGTTCAAGTGCCCGGCGATCTGCCCTAGGCTGGCCCGCGGTGACCGGGAGCATTGTCATGAGCCAACCCCCTGCCGATTTGTTGATCCGCAACGCCGATCGCGTGGCCAACCCCGAAGGTGGCCCGGTGCTTGCTCATCACAGCATCGCCATTCGCGATGGCTGGATCGTGGCCATCGAACCGGATGAGGCGTTGCGCATCGAAGCCACCGAGACGGTGGACGCCCGGGGGCTGGTCCTCATCCCGGGACTGATCAACACCCATGAGCATTTCCTCGAGAGCCTCACCCGGGCCATGCCCCAGGCCCAGAACGCGGGGTTGATGGATTGGCTCGCCTGGCATGACCCGATCTGGGCCGAGGCCCGCCCCGAGGATCTGCGCGTGGCCACCCGCCAGGCGGCGGTGGAACTGATGCGATCGGGCTGTACAACGGTCTTCGACCACAATTATCTCTGGCCGAACACCTGCCGCGCCGAGGATCAGATCGAGGTCATGGCCGGATTGGGCATGCGCTTTCATGTGGCCCGGGGCTCGGTCTCGCTTGGCCAATCCAACGGCGGCGTTGCCCCGGACGCGGTGGCCGAGGACGAGGCCCACATCCTCGCCGACAGCGAGCGGGTGATCCAGCGCTGGCATGACCCGCAACCGGGCAGCATGCAGCAGGTGGCGCTGGCGCCCTGTTCGCCCTACTCGGTCTCGGCAGCGCTGATGCGCGAGACCGCTGCGCTGGCGCGGCGCCACGGCGTGCGGCTGCATACCCATCTGGCGGAAAGCCGCGAAGAGGTGGCGTTTTGCCGCAGCCGCCATGGCCACTCGCCGGTGCTGCATGCCGAGGCACTCGATTGGCTGGGCGAGGATGTCTGGTTCGCCCATCTCATCCACCCGGGCAGCAGTGACCTCCCCCGCCTTGCCGCAAGCGGCTGCGGGGTGGCCCATTGCCCTTGCTCGAACATGCGGCTGGGTAACGGGATCGCACCCATCGGCGATTACCTCAAGCACGGCATCGCTGTCGGCCTGGGCGTTGATGGTGGCGCGTCGAACGACGCGGCCGACCTTCTGGCAGAATCACGACAGGCCATGTTGCTGCAGCGTGTCAACGCCGGCGCCGACGCCATGACCGCCCATCAGGCGCTGGCGCTGGCCACGGTGGGTGGCGCACAGGTGCTGGGGCGTGACGACATCGGCCGTCTCGAGGTGGGAATGGCCGCGGATATTGCCGGCTTTCGCCTGGACGCCCTGGAGTTGAGCGGGGCGGCGGTGCACGACCCGGTCGGGGCGCTGGTCTTCTGTCCGCCGCCGCGCGCCGATCTGGTGGTCATCAATGGCCGCCCGGCCATTCGCGGCGGCGAGGTCCTGGGAAGCGATCTGGGTGCGCTGGCGGCAGCCCACAACCAGGCGGCGACCGCGCTGGTGGCCCGTGCCGGTCTCGGCTGAGTACACGCCACGATCGCTGACAGGATGCTATGGTTAATGCCGGTCATCCCTCCGGCACAAGGTGAGCGAACCCAATGAGCGAATCGATCAAGACCGTCCTGCCCGAATCCGAGATCCCGAGACATTGGTACAACATCAACGCCGATCTGCCCGAGCCGATGGCACCGGTACTGCATCCGGTCACCCATCAGCCGGTGGGCCCTTCGGATCTGGCGCCGCTTTTTCCGCAGGCGGTCATCGAGCAAGAGATGAGTACCGAGCGGGAGGTCGAGATTCCCGAACCGGTCCGCGATGCCTACCGGCAGTGGCGGCCATCACCGCTCTACCGGGCCCGGCGCCTTGAAAAAGCCCTGGGGACCCCGGCGCGCATTTACTACAAATACGAAGGCGTCAGTCCGGCGGGCAGTCACAAGCCCAACACCGCGGTGGCGCAGGCGTTCTATAACAAAGCCGAGGGGGTCAAGCGGATCACCACCGAAACCGGGGCCGGGCAATGGGGCTCGTCCCTGGCGCTGGCCGGCGCCATGTTCGAGCTCGATATCGAAGTCTTCATGGTCAAGGTCAGTTTCAATCAAAAGCCCTATCGCCGGGCATTCATGGAGAGCTTCGGCGCCAGCTGCGTGGCCAGCCCCAGCAACGTGACCGAGGCCGGCCGTGCCGTGCTGGCGCAGGACCCGGAGTCCACCGGCAGCCTGGGTATTGCCATCAGCGAAGCGGTCGAGCTGGCCGCCCAGCGGGATGACACCAAATATGCCCTTGGCAGTGTGCTCAACCATGTCCTGCTGCACCAGACCGTCTCAGGGCTTGAGACCATGCGGCAGCTCGAGCAACTCGATGACTACCCCGACAAGATCATCGGCTGTACCGGCGGTGGTTCCAACTTCGCCGGCCTTGCCTTCCCGTTTCTGGGCGAACGGCTGCGCGGCGGGCCGGCCACGGAGTTTATCGCCGTGGAGCCGGCCTCATGCCCAACGCTGACCAAGGGCCGTTTTGCCTATGACTGGGGTGATACCAGTCACCTGACACCGCTGACCAAAATGCATACCCTTGGGTCAGGCTTTGTCCCACCGGGTTTTCACGCCGGCGGGCTGCGCTACCACGGCATGGCGCCGCAGATCAGCCACCTGACCGAACTGGGATATATTCATCCACGGGCCTATGGTCAGCTCGAGTGTTTCGACGCCGGACTGACGTTTGCCCGGGCCGAGGGCATCATCCCGGCGCCTGAGGCCAATCATGCGGTCAAGGCGACGATCGACGCGGCCCTGGCATGCCGGGAATCCGGCGAGTCGAAGGCGCTGTTGTTCAACCTCTGCGGCCATGGGCATTTTGACATGCAGGCCTACACGGATTACCTGGCCGGCAACCTCAAGGAAGAAGCGCCAAGTGCTGCCGAGCAGTCCATGGCCCTTGCCGGGTTGCCAACCATCTAGCGGCGGTCGACAACCGGATCGGCGGCGGCGCCCAGCGCGATGCTCACCCATGCCGGCAGGCCGTCGGCCAGGCGGTAGTGGACCCGGAAGCGCTCGCGCCGCTCCGCCAGCAGCCCGGCTTCGGCGAGTTCGCTCAACCGGCGACGGGTATCAGGGACATCCTGCATCAGGGCGATGGCCAGCTCCTCGGCCTCGAGCTCTCCGCCATCGCGAAGGCTCATGAGCACTTTCAGTCGGCTATCGTCGCTCACCAGACGGTGGAAATCGGCGCCGCGCAGCGCCATTTCGAGATTTTCGGCCTCCGCACCCATGACACACTCCTGTATTCTTTTGCCGGAGTGTGCCGGTCATCGATGACAGAAATGTGAACCCGGGGGTGGAATGGCGTCCCCAACGGGATTCGAACCCGTGTCGCCACCTTGAAAGGGTGGTGTCCTAGGCCGGCTAGACGATGGGGACGCTGCCGTTGCGGACGCCGCGAATAATAGGCAGCCCGGGTGACGCCGTCAAGGTAATCGAGCGTGGTCGGTGGTTGACGCGAGGTTGGGTTGGTGGAGCCAGGCGGGATCGAACCGCCGACCTCCTGCATGCCATGCAGGCGCTCTCCCAGCTGAGCTATGGCCCCGTCAAACGAGAAACGGGAGTCTAGAAACGCCCCGGCCTGGTGTCAAGCCGTCGTGGGCGGATCACGCTGGTCGTCGACCCA
Organism: Spiribacter pallidus; assembly: GCF_040838495.1. NCBI lineage: Bacteria > Pseudomonadati > Pseudomonadota > Gammaproteobacteria > Chromatiales > Ectothiorhodospiraceae > Spiribacter > Spiribacter pallidus. The sequence goes on from NZ_JBAKFM010000001.1 coordinate 197,908, forward strand.
CTGAATGGCCCGATCCAGGCGCTCTAGCGTGCGCTCACGGCCAAGCAGCGCCAGCGTGGTGTCGATGGGCGGCGAGACCGGTCCGCCGGCCACGGCCACCCGGAGCGGCTGGGCGACCTTGCCCATTTTAAGGCCCATCGCCTCGGCCACGGCGACCACCACCTCATGGGCCGCCTCGCCACCCCACGCGTCGATGATGGCAAGGCGCTCGCGCAAACCGCGCAGTACCTCGCCCGAGGGCTGGAGATGTTTTCGCGCCGCCTTCTCGTCGTATTCCTGCGGCTCCCGATAGAAAAATCGGCTGTTGCGGGCCATTTCGACGAGTGTCTTGCAGCGCTCGGCCTGAGCTTCGATGACCAACTCGATATCCGGTGCGCCGGGCTCGGCCGGGTCGATGTCCATCGCGGCCAGATGCCAGGCCAGGTGACGCGCCACCCGCGCCGGCGGCAGAGTCTTGATGTAGTGCTGATTGAGCCAGTCCAGCTTTGAAGGGTTGAGGCTGGAGGCGGAGTGATTGATCGCGTCGATGTCGAAAAGCTCGGTCATCTCGTCGAGGCCGAAGATTTCCTGATCGCCATGGGCCCACCCCAGACGAACCAGGTAATTAATCACCGCCTCGGGCAGGTAACCAGCATCCCGGTAGTCCATGACACTGGCCGCGCCGGTGCGCTTGGAGAGCTTCTTGCCCTGCTCATCCAGAATCATGGGCACATGGGCATACACCGGCGGCTCAACGCCGAGCGCCTTGAGAATGTTCACCTGGCGGGCGCTGTTGTTGAGATGATCATCGCCGCGAATGACATGACTGACGGCCATATCCATGTCGTCCACCACCACGACGAAGTTATAGGTCGGCGACCCGTCACCCCGCGCGATGATCAGATCATCCAGCTCGGTATTGTCGAAAACGACCGGGCCCTTGACCCGATCGTGGACAACGGTCTGCCCCTCGCAGGGCTGACGGAACCGGATCACCGGCTCATGGGTGGCGTCGACGGATGGTTCGGTCAAATCGCGGCACCGACCGTCGTAGCGGGGCTTTTTTTTGCGTGCCTGCTGATCGGCGCGCAGTTCATCGAGCCGCTCTCGCGTGCAATAGCAGCGGTAGGCCGTGCCATCGGCCAGCATCCGATCGATCACCTCACGGTACCGGTCAAAACGCTGGGTCTGATAGAACGGTCCATCGTCGTAGTCGAGGCCCAGCCAGCTCATGCCTTCGAGGATGGCGTTAATGGCTTCCGGGGTGGACCGCTCGAGATCGGTATCCTCGATGCGCAGCACAAATCGACCCCCGTGGCGACGGGCGTAGAGCCAACAAAAAAGGGCCGTCCGGGCACCGCCGATGTGCAGATAACCGGTCGGACTGGGCGCAAATCGAGTGACGACAGACATAACAGCCTTGTTTGGTTGAAAACGCTACAGTGTAGCGAGTGGCCGGGCCATCGGGCCAGTGCCGACGAGCTGGTGGCGCGCATGGCCGCGGGCTTTGCGTTGACAGCCATCGGGGGAGTTTCTAGACTCAACGCTGGGTTGGGCGGTTAGCTCAGCGGGAGAGCACTGCCTTCACACGGCAGGGGTCGCTGGTTCGATCCCAGCACCGCCCACCAACCCCACACGCGCGCCTAGCCAAGGCGACTGAAAGCGCTGTCCACAGTCACCGCCAGCAGACCGATCAGCACCGCCCCCTGCAGGGTAAAGGCGATGTTGTTGTTGACGATGCCCGAGATGATCGGGTCACCCAGGGTATTGGCCCCGATGGTCGAGCCGATGGCAGCTGTGGCGATGTTAATGGTCACCGACGTCCGGATACCGCCAAGGATCGCCGGCGCGGCAATGGGCAGCTCCACCTGCCACAGCACCTGACCAGGGCTCAGACCGATGCCGCGGGCCGACTCGACCACCCCCCGATCCACCGCTTTCAATCCCGCCAGGGTGTTTCGCACGATCGGCAACAACCCGTAGAGGACCAGCGCGACCACCACCGCGCTCGGGCCATAGCCCAGGGCCGGGACCGACAGGGCCAGCACGGCCACCGGCGGGAATGTCTGCCCGATCGAGGCGAGCTGGCTGACCAGCGGCAAGAACTCCGACCCCGCCGGACGGGTCACGACAATCGCCGCGCCGACGCCAATGACAATGGCCATCGTCGCCGCCACCCCGACAATGGCCAGATGCTCACCCAGCAGGGACAAAAAGCTGGCCCGGGGGTAGATGACCGTGCCGCGATCCGGCGCAAGGGCCCCGAAAAGCGGCTCGAGCACCGGCATCAACCACGCCGCCGCGAGCAACAGGACCAACCACGCCAGCGGCCGTGCCACGCGCCTCATGGGCCTTCGTCCACCAGCCGCGACAATGGCAGCGTCCCCACCCGGCGGCCGGTGTCATCCACCACCGCCAGCCGCGAGACCCCGTGCCAGAGCATCAGCGAGACCGCCAGGCGCATACTGTCATCGGGAGTCACCGTCGCCACCGCTGCCGGCGCGCCTGCGTCGGCCGGTTCCATCATCTCGCCCACACGGGTTAGTGCCGCCCGCTTGAGGCCACGATCCCGCCCCCCTACCAGGGTTTCGACAAAGTCATCCGCCGGATCCGCCAGGATCCGGGTCGGTGGCCCCTGCTGAATGATTCGGCCGGCGCGCATGACAACGATGTGATCGGCAAGACGCAGCGCCTCATCCATATCGTGGGTGACAAAAACGATGGTCTTGCGGATATGCGACTGGATGCGCAACAGCTCGGTCTGCAGATTGGCGCGGGTGATCGGGTCGAGGGCGCCGAACGGCTCGTCCATCAGCAAAATCCCCGGATCGGCCGCCAGCGCCCGTGCCACACCAACCCGCTGGGCCTGTCCGCCCGACAACTGATGCGGGTACTTGTTGGCGAACTCGTCAAACTCAAGGCCCAACAACGCCATGAGCTCGCGCACCCGCTGGTCGACTGCCGCGTGGTCCCACTTCAACAGCCGAGGGACAACGCCGATATTGCGGGCCACCGTCCAATGCGGGAAAAGCCCGGTGTTCTGGATGGCATAACCGATCCGCCGGCGCAGCTTTTCTTCGTTGAAACGCCTGATCTGGTGGCCATCGATGCGGATCTCGCCGGCACTATGTTCGATCAGGCGATTGATCATGCGCAGCGTGGTCGACTTGCCACATCCCGAGGTACCCACCAGCACACAAAGGCTGCCGTCGGGGATGGTCAGCGAGATGTTGTCGACCGCCACCTCGGCACCAAAAAACCGGCTCACACCGTCGAGCTCAATCATCGGCATCCCCTCGACGCAGCGCCCCTGCCAGGGCCTTGAGCAGCGCATCGACCAGCATTGCCATCATGACAATGGGCAGCGCCCCGAGCATGACCAGGTTCATCGCCGCCTGCCCCAGTCCCTGAAAGATCAACGTCCCCAGGCCACCGGCACCAATCAACGCCGCAACTGCGGCAAGCCCAATGGCCTGAACCGAGGTGATGCGCACCCCCTCGATGATCAATGGTAGCGCCAGCACAAGCCGGACCCTGAAGAAGACCTGCAGCGGGCCCATCCCCATGCCCCGGGCCGATTCAATGACCGCTTCGTCGACACTCTCCAGGGCAATGTAGGTGTTGCGGGTCATGGGCAGGAGGCTGTAACCGACCAACGCCAGCAGCGCCGGCGCCAGCCCGATGCCCTGCACGCCCAGTGATTCCAGCACCGGATAGCGCGCCACCAGCCAGGACAATGGCGCAAGCAAAAGACCAAACAGCGCCAGGCTGGGAATGGTTTGCACAAAACTCAGCACGCCCAGCGTCCCCTGCCGGAGACGCGGCGCCCGGCGCATCAAAAGCGCAAGCAACACAGCGATCCCCAGGCTGGCACCCACGGCAAGCCCCACCAGCACCAGATGATCGACCATCGCATCGACAAACGCCGCGCGCCGGCCCAGATACTCGCGCACCAGCCCGAGGGCATCGAGCCGACCCTGCATCAGTGCCATCGCCAGCGAGGCCACCGGCGGTGTGGCAACCAGAAGGCCACCGCCCACCCCCAGCCCCAGGCGCTGACGCAGATCCACCAGCAACAACGCTAGGGCAAAGATCAAAAGCCAGGTGCCACCGCCAACCGCCGCCCGTGCAGCGCCGTTGCCCGGCTCGATCAGCGTAGTAATGGCGGCCCCCAGCCCCCAGGGCGCGGCCAGCAGCAGACCGGCCGCCGAGACCAGCATAATCATCGCGCCGATTCGACTGCCGCGTAGCGCCAGCCCGGCAATGAGACAAAGCGGCAGGACAATCGCCAGCAACCCCACCGGGCCCAGGGCCTCAAACAAGCGATAGCCGGTGCCGGCCACAATGCGATTGGGCTGAATGCGAACCGCATCCAGCCCGAATACCCCAAGCAGGGCCAGCAGGACCAGAACCAGACTGACCCGATTGGTCCGCCTCATGACAACCCGGGGCGCAGCGCGCTCAGTCGTTGAGCTGCTCGAGGTAGTCGGCAGCCACATCCCTGGCCGGTTGCCCCTGGACGGCCACCCGGGCGTTGAGTGTCTGGAGCGTTTCCAGATCCAGCGAGGCAAAAAGCGGATCGAGGGTATCGGCAATAACCGGATAGGCGTCCAGCACTTGCGATCGCACCACCGGCGTTGGCTGATAGACCGGCTGCACACCGCGAGTATCCTCCAGCACCACCAGGCCCAACGCATTAACGCCTCCATCGGTGCCATAGGTCATCGCACCATTGACGTCATTGTCGGGCTGCGCTGCAGCTCGCATGGTGGCCGCGGTGTCGCCCCCAGAGAGGGTCAGCAGCTGGTCGGCGTCGAGCTCGAAACCATACGCCGACTGGAAAGCCGGCAACGCCGATTCGGAGTCGACGAACTCGGCACTGGCGGCAAAACGGAAATCGCCACCGCTTTGCAGATAGGCTGCCAGATCATCCAGGGTCTCGAGGCCCTCGGCCTCGGCCAGGTCGCGCCGCACACTCATCGCCCAGGTGTTGTTGGCCTGCGCCGGCTGCAGCCAGATCAGGTCGTTGCGCTCGCGGTCGAGCTCGCGGACCGTCTGGTAGGCGGTTTCGGCATCGTTCCACCCGGGCGCATCGGCCCGGTCAAAGAAAAACGCCCCATTGCCGGTGTATTCGGGATAGATGTCGATTTCGCCGGCCTTGATGGCCTCGCGCACGATACTGGTGCCGCCGAGCTGCAGACGGTTTTCGGTGGGCACCCCATTGGCCTCGAGGGTCTGGATGATGAGCTGGCCGAGCACCGAGCCCTCGGTATCGATTTTGGATGAAACCACCACCGGCGACTGGGCCTGGGCCACACCCACCCCCAGCCCGAGCGCGGCGGCGCAGGCAAAACGGCTGAAAAAGTGCATCGGGGATCACCTATTGGAATGAAGCCATAGTCTAACGGACCACCCCAGTGGATTCGACAACCCCGACGGCCGACCGCCACCGCGGCTGGCACCCGAGCGCCTGGCCCGTCACACTGTCGGGTTGATGCCACCAGACTGGATCGATGATTCGACAGGAGTGCGATCTTGGAATACCGCAAACTTGGCCACACCAACCTCAATGTCAGCGCCCTATGCCTGGGGACGATGACCTACGGCAAACAAAACACTCAGGCCGAGGCCTCGGACCAGCTCGATATGGCGGTCGATCGGGGCATCAACTTCATCGACACCGCCGAGATGTATCCGGTGCCCCCCGAGACGGCAACCCAGGGGGATACCGAGACCATGATCGGCAATTGGCTTGCGGCGCGTGGCAAGCGGGACGATCTCATTATCGCCACCAAGATCGCCGGCCCGGGCCTGGGGACAGTCCGCGACGGCAAGGGGGATTACAGCAAGACGGACATCGAGACCGCGGTGGAGCAGTCGCTGCAACGACTGCAGACCGATGTCATCGACCTCTACCAACTGCACTGGCCAGCCCGCAACAGCAACTTCTTCGGGCGGCTCGGTTTTGCCCCGGATCGCGACGAGCCGGACCCTGTACCGGACATGCTCGGGGTGCTCGAATCCCTCCAGAAAATGGTCGATGCCGGCAAAATCCGCTATGTGGGCCTTTCCAATGAATCGGCCTGGGGCACGATGAAATTCCTCGAGCTGGCCGAGCGCCATGGACTGCCCCGTGTAGTCAGCGTCCAGAACCCCTACAACCTGCTCAATCGAAGCTACGAGGTGGGCCTTGCGGAGGTCTCGCACCGCGAGCAGGTCAGTCTGCTGCCCTACTCACCACTGGCCTTCGGCGTGCTCAGTGGCAAATACCTGGGTGGCGAGCGACCGCCAAAAGCCCGGTTGACGCTGTTCGATCGTTTTACCCGCTACACCAGGGATCCGGGCGTCGAGGCCACGAAAGCCTATGTCGATCTGGCCCGTGAACACGGGCTGGATCCGGCGCAGATGGCCCTGGCCTGGGTGACATCACGGCCGTTTGTCACCAGCAATATCATCGGCGCCACCACCCTGGCCCAACTTGAGAGTGACATCGACAGTGCCGAACTGGTACTGAGCGAGGCGGTGTACGAAGCCATCGAGGCGATTCATGCCAGGGCGCCGAACCCCTGCCCGTAACGGGCCGATCAGAACCAGTGGATGAGCCGAAGCTGGGCGGCCTCTTCGAGGCCGAAATCCGGCCCGCGGTTGATGGGTCGCTTGTAGCTGGCGCTCACCATCCACTGCCGTGACAGGGCAACCTGGGCCAGAAGCCCGTAGCGCTCGCGATTGACGGCGCTCTCCCAATCGCCACCGTCAACCCGCGATTCGCCGCCGCGGTCAATGTAATAGCTCGACGCCAGTGTCATGCCCGGCATGGGCTGCCAGGACAGCGAGGCCTGGCCGGTATAGTAGGGTCTGACCTCAAGACGCCCGGGCGCCGCGGGCTGGAATGTTTGATCGAGGCGTGCACCGATATAACGATCATTGTCTTCAAAAACCATGACATCAGCGGCTACGCTCAGCGCCACACCATGGCCCAGCCCCTGATGAATGCCCGTTTGCAGAATGCCTGCGACCCGATTGTTGCCCGGGTTGAGATTGGCGCCGAAGGTCCGATGCGCCTCGTACTCGCCGGTGGGCAACAAAAGATAGCCCGCCACCCCGACATACCGACTGGCATCGCGATCGGCGTAGGGCCAGATTGCCATGGCCAGCGCCAGGTCGCCCGGGCCACTGCCCGGATCGATATCAAAGGTGTCGGTGACCGCTCCATCGGCGGCATATTCGACAAGCGGCAGCTCGCCGTAGAAATAGGCCGGCCGGCCGGCCAATCGCAGGCTGTGTCCCCACCGCAGGTTGACCGCCTCGCGATCGAGGGTGGCACCCAGCGACAGGCCGTTGATATCAAGCGAGCCGTCAAACCGCCGATCGCTGTACTCGATGCTGACACCGCTGATCCCCGCCGGCGGTGGCACCCCATCGCGGGGGCCAAGATCGAGGGCGCTGGCCGGTGAGGCCAACAACATTGTGATCAGTGCCATAACCCTGCCCATGCCCTGAGTATGCGGGCGGGCTTCGGCAAGGTCTAGTCAGTTTTTTGTAGTTCTAACGAACATTGCCCAAAGATGACGTCCCCCAAAAAATCCCGTTCGCCCCGGTCCACGCCGAGCTCATACACACGACTCGGGGCACGTTGATCCATATGCCGTTTACGAATAGACCGACAAAAACCTACATAATGCGACGTAGCGGATTCGGCCGGCGGTGTGCTATTTCTAAGTCGTCAAATCGCAATTCCCAATCTGAGGCGATACCCATGGGGGCGCAAAAGACGCTGGATGCGCTGATCGTGGAGGACGAGTCCGCGCTGCAGGATGCGCTCGTCACCCGGTTGAGCATGGACAACCTCGGGGTGATCGGACTGTCCTCGGCCGAAGCGGCGCAGGCATGGCTCGAGTCAAACGGCACCCGGGTGCTTGTGCTCGATCTCACTCTGCCCGGCCAGGACGGGATGACCTGGCTTCGTTCGCGCGCCGACCGCGACGCGATGGGGGTCATCATCATTACCGGGCGCTCGGCCGACGAGGCCCGGTTAGAAGCGCGGCAGCTTGGGGCCGATGATTACCTGACCAAACCACTCAACCTCGACGAAGTGGCCCTGACCGTTCGCAACCTCCTCAACCGATTGCCCGAAGGGGCCGCCTGGATATTCGACCACCTGAACTGGTCACTGGAACCCCCCGGCGGCGAACCGATTCCGCTGACCGCGCTTGAGGTGGCATTCATGAACGCCCTGTCCACCGCACCCGGTGAAGCCGTCGACCGCCATGAGATCGTGACCGGCATGGACCTGGATCCGCGCACCTATGACTTCCGCCGGATGGAAGTGATGGTCCGCCGGCTGCGCTCGAAGATCGAAAGACACACCGAACAGCCGGTACCGATTCAGACAGCCCGGGGGATCGGTTACGCATTTACGGCGACACTCAAGGTCAACCGCTCCACACCCCAGTCATGACCCCGGCGCCCGGTCCGTGTTCAGTTTGTCGCCGGGGTCGTTTGCCCGGGCCCCAGTCCAGAGAAGTGCTCCACGACATGCTCGGCGAATGCCTCAACGGCGGCGCCGCGCGCCGGCAGGTGGAGCAGTAGCACTTCGTAGTCGCCCAGCGGCCCCAAACCGGCCTCGTCCTCTTCGAGGATTCGCAGCGGCGACTGAACCAGACTGCGTGGAAACGGCGTCACGGCGATATCCTGCAGGATCGCTGCCTCCTGGGCGCCGGTGTGTTCGCAGGTATAGGCAATCCGGTAACGATGACCGCTGCGATTGAGCGACTCCAGTGCCATTCGCCGCCAAGGGCATCCACGATCGGCCACTGCCAGGGGCAGCGGCGCGCGCTGAAGCGCGACACCCCCCTCGCGGCCCACCCAGACCAGCGGTTCGCGGTAGATGGGCTCGGCCATTGGATGAGGGCGCTGCCCGGCCTCGGCAATCAAAAGGGCGATATCAAGCTCACCGATATCCAGACGGCGGATCAAATCCGGGCTGCGACCCACACGGACGTTCACCTGCACGGCCGGGTAGTTGCGCGCAAACTGCGAGAGAATGCCGGGCAGCACGCGGGTACCCAGGTCATCGGGTGTCCCCAGCCGCACAGTGCCGCCGACCTGTGGCGAGAGAAACTGCCCGACCGCCTCGTCGTTGAGCTCGAGAAACTGCCGCGCATACCCGAGCATGGTCTCGCCCTCGGGGGTAAGGCTGATCTGCCGGGGCTCGCGCACAAAAAGCGCCCGGCCTAGCATCTCTTCAAGTCGCTTGATCTGCATGCTGACCGCCGATGGCGTCCGGAACACCTGCTGTGCGGCCCGTGTAAAGCTGCCGGTCTCCGAGATGGCCACAAACGTCCGCAGGATGTCCATATCCAGCAGCGGCAGTCCCTGCGGCGAGTTGGCGGCGGTGGGTGTTGCCATATCGGCCTCCTCCGAAAGCCGCTGTCTTTTGATCAATCTAATTGATGACAAAGTTTAGTCTTTTTCAGTTGCCTGAACAACTCCGTTCCCTGACAATATTGACAATCCAAAGCGAATAACACCTGTAACCCACTGCTTGAACAGTACAAACGGAGGTAAAAACCATGGCCTTTGACCATATCCGCCGCCGCACCGCCATCAACCTCCGTGAAGGGGTCAACCACGAGGGCACGGGCATCTACATGCCGGCCATGCCGCCGATGGGGCTGTCACGGGCGATCAGCCAGTGGCTGCGTGGCCGCCGCCGCGCACGCCGCAGCGGAACCCTCAACCAGCTGGATCGCCGGCTGGGCGATGATCTGGGTTTCAGCCCGGCACGGCAGCCCAGGGTGGATGAAAAGCAGCTGACCACCATCTACGCACAGCCGCTCGGGAGCATTCGTATCTCGCAGCGCAGCGGCGAGCCCGCCGAGTTCCACGCGACTCGCAACCGCGTCCGCGACACCCGCCAGTAAGCGCGCGGGCAGCTGCCATCAGGCCGGCGTCCGGACAATCGGACGCCGGCCTTCTTGTATCCGGGCAGTGGATGTCCGAGCATTCCGGCCATGACCATCAAACTTCTGGCCGCCGGAGACCTGCACTTGGGCCGTCGTCCGGGCCGCCTTCCGGATGCCGTGTCGGGACATGCCATCGACTATGCACCGGCCGAGGCCTGGCAGCGACTCATTGACTGCGCCATTGGCGAGGCCGTCGATGCGGTGATCCTGGCAGGCGATGTCGTGGAATCGAGCCGGGATTATTTTGAGGCGTTGCCCCGACTCCAACGCGGCATTCAGCAGCTGACCGCCGCGGGTATTCGCACCTGTCTTGTCAGCGGCAATCATGACGTTGAGGTGTTACCTCGTCTGATCCAGCGGGTCCCTGATGCCGAGCTGCTCGGCGCCGAGGGCGAGTGGCAGGCGATTGAGGTCTATGATCGCGCCCGTTCGGACAGTGTGGTGCTCTGGGGCTGGTCATTCCCCCAGCCACGGGTCGAGCGCTCGCCTTTGGTTGATTTTCCCGGCGCCCGGCCGGGCCGGTTGAACGTCGGTGTTCTGCACTGCGATCGCGATCAGTTGCAAAGCCCCTATGCCCCGGTATCCGGCCAGGCACTGGCCGACTCGGGGGTCGATGTCTGGCTGCTCGGGCATATCCACCAACCCGATTCGTTGAGCGCGGCAAGCCCGTACGGCTACCTGGGGACGGTCTGCGGACTTGACGCCGGAGACCAGGGGCCCCGGGGCCCCTGGCGTATCGACGTGACCAACGGCGAGATCAGCCGGTTTGAACAGCGGGCGCTTGCGCCCATCCAGTGGACACCCCTCAGGGTCGATCTGACCGGCACGGACAGCGTCGATGGCATCGAAGGGCGACTCCTCACTGCCTTCGAGAAGGCGCTGGGAACGGCTCCTGAACAGGCCGCTCGCGCCCCCGATCTGTATGCCTTGCAGGTCACCCTGACCGGCGAGTCCGACTACACCGATGGTGATGTCGCCGCGGCGCTGCCCAACCGGGATCAGGTGCACGAGTGCCCGGCCGGTTATGCCGGTCAATGGTTTCTCGAACGCTGGACGCTCGAGACCCAGCCCACCATTGCGCTGAGTCAACTCGCCCGCCGGGATGACCAACCCGGGCTGCTGGCCCGTCGACTGGAGATCCTCGCGCGGCCGGCGACCGACCCCGAGCGACAGTCGATCCTCCAGTCCGCGGCCCGCGTGGCCAACGATGCACAGCGACAGGGGCAGTGGCAGCGCCTGCCCGGTCAAGTACCGGATGCAGAGACCATTGCCGAGTGGTTGCAGCAGCGCGGCCTGGCGGCCCTGCGCGCCATGCTGGCCGCGGAGCGCGATTGATGCGACTGGCCAGCATTGACATCCGTTCGCTGCCGGGCATTGACCCCATCCACCTCGACGACTTTCAGCCGGGCGTCAACTTTATTGTGGGCCCCAACGCCGTTGGCAAGAGCAGCTTAATCCGCGCGTTGCATCTGCTGCTGGCCCCGCCCCGGCGCGGCGACCCCACGGCACTGAGCCTCGCCGCCACCTTGGTTGATGGCACCACCGAGTGGCAGCTGAGCCGTCAAGGCGCCCAGCAGCGCTGGAGTCGGGCCGGCGTGCCAACCGACCCGCCGATCGCACCGGACCCCGAGGCCTTGCATTGCTACTGGCTGGATGCACAGAGCCTGTTGGCACCCGACGAAGAACGTGAGGACCAGCTGCGGCGCCGATTCCAGGCGGCCCTTGCCGGTGGCATCGACATCGCACATGTTCGCAGCGCCGCGGGCATCCAGGCCGAGCCATTCCCCCGCGGGCTGTATCAGAGCTGGCGCGAGGCCCGGAGCCGCTGGCAAAAGACCGAGCGGGCATACCAGGCCCTCGAGGACGAACGCGAGACACTGGCAGGACTCAAATCCGAACAACGCCAGGCCCGATCGGCGGCGGAAACGGTTGTGCGCATCCAAAGAGCCCGGGAGCTGCATCAGGCGATCGCCAACCGCCGCCTCGCCGAGCAGGCACTGGCCACGTTTCCCGAGACAATGGCCGCCATGCGGGGCGATGAAGACGAACAGGCCCGCACCCTGTCCGCCCAGCGACAACAGATTGACACCGAGCTAGCGCGCATTGATGCGACCCTCGAGGAGAACCGGCAACGCCAGCAAGACACCGGGCTGGCCGAGAGCCGGATCAGCCGGTCGCTGATTGCCACGCTGCGGCAACGTCTCGAGGCGCTGTGGCCACTGGCCGAGCGGCTGGATCGGCTGCAAAGGCAGCTCGCTGCCGCCGAAGGCGAACGCCAGGCCGCCGCCGATGCACTGGGCGCCGATCCGTCCGACCCGCCGGTCATCGACCCGGCGACCATCGAGTCCATTGGTCATGCCCTGCAACGACGCAACGAAGCCATCGCCTGGACCCTCCGCCTGGGCGGAAAACCCACCACGACCGGCCGCCTTGGTCAGGCCCTGGGTGCGATTGCCACCGCCGCGGGCCTTGTAACGGCCGGGCTGGGTTGGACGGCCAATCTGCCGTTGATCACCCTCGCGGCAACAACCGGGGCAATCGCCGGCCTGCTCGTGGTTGTATCGCCGCTGCTCGGCGGTACGGAGGGCGCCCGGGCGGCGACGGCCCATCGTGAGGCGGCCGAACAAGAGCTTGGTGAGCTGCTGTCGCAAAGCGGCATCGGCGACCTGGATTACCGCGACGTGGGCATCCCCAGGCTGTTGAGCCTGACTCGGGCCCTGGACGAAGCCCGGACCCGGGTGCAGGCCATTGACGCCGAACGCCGGTCCACCCAGACACAATACGACGCCCGACTCGCCGCCATCCAGGACGAACTCGCGCCGTGGCTGATAGCGGTTCCCACCGACCCGGTCGCCATCCAGCAAACCATCCAGGACCTGGATGACCGGCTGCGCGATCTCGAACAGCTCAGACAGGCCCGCGAATCACTTCAGGCGCGTCGCGATGAGGCGATGTCACGAAGGGCCGTGGTCGTCGAGTCACAGACCAGCCTTTTTGCGCGACTGCAAATCGATCCGGACGATCAGACCGGGCTGGCGAGGCTCACCGAACAGCACCGGGCCTATCAGCAGGCCCGGCAACGTCTTGAACAGGCCCGCGAGACCGAACGGCAACTGGCCTTGCCCCTGCAGGACGATGCAGCCCTGCTCGCCCAGGCGCAGGCCGATGACGATCGCGAATTGCGGCAAACGCTCGAGACGCATCAACAGATCGCCGATCGACTGGATGATCTGACCACCCGGATTGCCCGAATCGAACGCGACCTCGAGCAGGCCGGCGATGACGATGCGCTTGCCACGGCACTGGCCGAGTCCACCGGACTGGCCGAGCAGCTGGCCCAGCGTCGTGAGCGCCACATCGAGGCCACGCTGGGGGCGTGGCTGCTGGATGAGATCGAGCAGGACTACCGCCGCAACCACGAGCCTGGACTGATTCGCGAGGCAAGGACACGCTTTGAGGCATTCACCCAGGGGCAGTGGTCGCTGGTCGTAGACGCGCAGCACCACCCCCGGGCGAGGGATCTGCGTGCCGCGACCACCCGGTCGCTGAACGAGCTCTCGGCCGGCACCCGGATGCAGCTTCTGCTCGCCGCCCGTCTAGCCTGGGCCCGAAGCCACGAGCGGGGTGGCCCCGCCCTGCCCCTGGCCCTGGACGAAGCCCTTGCCAACACCGACGCCGAGCGCTTCACCGCGATCGCCGGCAACCTTGCCTCGCTGGCAGCCGCCGATGGGCGTCAGATCCTTTATCTGACCACGCGCCAGGAGGACATCCAGCTCTGGACGGCGGCCACCGGCGAGACACCGCATTGCATTGATCTGGCGGCGCAGAGACGGAGCCGGCGTCGCCCGGGCCACCGGTTTGTCACGACCACCCGGCCATCCGTCCCGTCACCGGATGGCATGGACCCGGTCGCCTATGCCGTGACACTGGAGGTGCCGGCGGTGGATCTTGCCAGGCCCGCCGAATCGATCCATCTGTTCCATCTGCTCCGCGACCACCTGCCCGGCCTGCATCAACTGCTCGATACCTGGCGGATCGACACCCTGGGCCCGCTTGAGGTCTGGCTGCAAAGCCCCGCCGGCGAAAGCGCCCGCGCCAGAAACCGGCTTCCCGACGATCTTTCCGAGCGCCTGGTGATCGCACGGCGTTGGCTGGAACTGGCCCGACAGGGCCGAGGGCGACCGATTGACCGAGAGGCGCTCGTCGCTTCGGGTGCGTTATCGGAGAAGATGCTCGAGCGGGTGGATGAAAAGGCCACCGAAATGGGCGGGGACGGCGCCCGGGTGGTCGCTGCCCTCAGGGATCGAGCCATCCCGCGTCTCAAGCGCGATGCCATCGATCAACTCGAGCAGTGGCTCATTGATGGCGGTTGGATTGACCCGCGCCCGATACTGGACGCCGAGGGCATTACCCGGGCCCTGCTGGATGAGCTTGGGCATCGCATCGAGCCGGATCGGATTCGATCGATCAGCGACTGGCTGGCCGCCGGGAGTGGTCAGTTCGTATAGTATCGGGATGACCGAACCCCCCCGCCATACCCCGATGATGCAGCAGTATCTGCGCATCAAGGCAGCGCATCCCGAGACGCTGCTTTTCTACCGGATGGGTGATTTCTATGAGCTTTTCTATGAAGACGCCCGTCGGGCGGCAGAATTGCTCGATATCACGCTCACCCAACGCGGCGAGTCGGCCGGGGCGCCGATCCCCATGGCCGGTGTGCCCGTTCACAGCTACGAAAACTACCTGGCTCGCTTGCTGGCCCGCGGCGAGTCGGTGGCCATCTGCGAGCAAACCGGCGACCCGAACACCAGCAAAGGACCGGTCGAGCGAGAGGTGGTCCGTATCGTCACGCCCGGCACACTGACTGATGACGCGTTGCTTGAAGCGCGCCGCAGCGCCCTGCTCACCGCGATTGCCGGCACACCCGATCACTGGGGGCTCGCCAGCCTGGAGCTTGCCGCCGGGCGCTTTACCGTCATGGAAGGCACCGGACAGGCAGCGCTCGATGCAGAGCTCGCGCGGCTGGATCCGGCGGAGATGCTGCTCAGTGACGATCAGCCGGACCACTGGATCGCCCATCACCACGGCGGGGTCACTCGCCGTCCCCCTTGGCATTTCGAGTCGGACAGCGCCCGACGTCGGCTGGTGGAGCATTTCGCCACCCGTGATCTCAGTGGCTTTGGCGTCGAGGCCATGCCCATGGCCATCGCCGCGGCCGGCGCGGTGCTCGCCTACGTCACCGACACCCAGCGCTCGGCCCTTCCGCATATTCAGCATCTGGGCATCGAGCGCAGCGATGCGGCGATCGCCATCGATGCCGCCAGCCGTCACAACCTCGAGCTCGAACGCAACCTGGGTGGCGGCAGCGAACAGACACTGGCGGCGGTGCTCGATACAACCGTCACCGGCATGGGCAGCCGCGCACTGCGGCGATGGATCAATCGCCCGCTCCGTGACCAGGCCGTCGTTGAAAAGCGCCAGGCAGCGGTCGAAACGCTGCTCGGCGGCGACTATCTGCTCATTCGCGAACAGCTCCGTCGCGCGGCGGACATCGAGCGTATTGCCGCGCGTATCGGCATCAACAGTGCCCGCCCCCGGGATCTGACCGGGTTGCGTGACACCCTGCAAACGCTACCGGCGCTGGCCGACGCACTGCAGCCGCTCGCCGACCCGCGACTCCGCGAGCTGGCCGCGGCGGCAAGCCCTCAGCCCTCGATCCTCGACAGGCTCGCCTCGGCGCTGGTGGAACAACCGCCGGTGGTCATCCGTGACGGCGGTGTCCTCGCCGATGGCTATGACAACGAGCTGGACGAGCTCCGCGGCCTGTCGCGCAACGCCGATGGCTTTTTGACCGACCTGGAGCACCGCGAGCGTGAAGCCACCGGGATCCCCCATCTCAAGGTGAGCTACAACCGGGTTCACGGCTACTTTATCGAGATCAGCAAGGGGCAGAGCGACCAGGCCCCCGCCCATTACATCCGCCGACAGACCCTCAAGGGCGCCGAGCGTTATATCACCCCCGAGCTCAAGGCCTTCGAGGACAAGGTGCTTTCCGCCCGCGAGCGGGCCCTGGCCCGCGAAAAGGCCCTCTTCGAGGCGCTCATCGCCTGGCTGGCCGATCATCTTGACAGCCTCATGGGCCTGGCGGCGGCGCTGGCCGAACTCGACAGTCTGACCGCGCTCGCCGAGCGGGCCGCCGCCCTCGACTACGTTCGCCCGCAACTGGATGACCGACCCGGCATGGACATCCGCGGCGGACGGCATCCGGTGGTCGAGCAGAACACCACCGAGCCGTTCGTCCCCAACGATGTGGTCCTGGACGACCAGCAGCGCATGCTGATCATCACCGGGCCCAACATGGGCGGCAAATCCACCTACATGCGGCAGGTGGCGCTGCTGGCGCTCATGGCCCATATCGGCAGCTTTGTCCCTGCCGAGTCGGCGCGCTTCGGGCCGCTGGATCGCATCTTCACCCGCATCGGTGCCTCTGACGATCTCGCCGGGGGGCGTTCGACGTTCATGGTCGAGATGACCGAAACCGCCAATATCCTGAATAACGCCACCGCTAACAGCCTGGTGCTGCTCGATGAGATCGGCCGGGGCACCAGCACCTTTGATGGTCTGGCACTGGCCTGGGCCACCGCCGAAGCCCTTTGCCAGACGATCTCAGCCTTCACCCTGTTTGCCACCCATTACTTCGAACTCACCGCGCTGCCGGATCAGTATCCGGAGGCCGTCAACCGGCATCTCGAAGCAGTGGAACACGGCGAGCAGATCGTCTTTCTGCATACCGTCCGACCCGGGCCGGCCAATCAGAGTTATGGACTGCAGGTCGCCGCCCTCGCCGGTGTGCCGACGAATGTCCTGCGGGCCGCCCGGCGCAAGCTCGCCGAGCTGGAATCGACGCCCGACAACACCCCGCAATTACCCCTGTTTGCCGCGCCTTCGGATGATCGCGACAAGCTCCATGAGGCACTGCGCGAGCTCGACCCCGATGCCCTGACGCCTCGGCAAGCGCTCGAGGCGCTCTATCGGCTGCGCGGCCTGGTGGATGGCGGTGACTAAACCCCACCGCCGCTAGGTTGATGCGATCGGTGCAGCCCCCTATGGTCACGATATCCTCTGACCACTGCCTGTGGAGTCACTCATGACGTACGTCGTCACCGAAAACTGCATCAAATGCAAATACACCGACTGTGTCGAAGTCTGCCCGGTGGACTGCTTCCACGAGGGGCCCAATTTTCTGGCCATCGACCCGGACGAGTGCATTGACTGCACCCTCTGCGAGCCGGAATGCCCGGCCGAGGCCATCTACTCCGAGGACGACCTGCCGGAGTCCATGGCCCACTTTCTCGAACTCAACGCCGAACTCGCCCAGCAGTGGCCGGTGATCACCGAACAGAAAGATCCACCGGCGGATGCCGAACAATGGGACGGCAAAAGCGGCAAACTGGAACTGCTCGAGCGCTAGCCTCGTGGATGATGCTCGGCATGCAGCGCTTGCAGCCGGGCGCGGGCCACATGGGTGTAGACCTGGGTGGTGGACAGGTCACTGTGGCCAAGCAGCAGTTGCACCACCCGCAGATCTGCCCCGTGGTTGAGCAGGTGGGTGGCGAAGGAGTGGCGAAGCGTATGGGGTGAGAGCGCCCGTTGGATGCCTGCCTGCTGCGCGTGGTGGCGGATTCGGTACCAGAACGCCTGCCGGGTCATGCCGCGACCGCGAGTGGTGACGAATACCGCATCACTGCGACCCGCCGGGGCCAACCCCGGCCGGGTGCTGGCTAGGTAATCCTCCAGCCAGTCCACCGCCGTTTCGCCCAGCGGCACCAGGCGCTCCTTGCCTCCCTTGCCGGTGATGCGCACTACCCCCTGGCGCAGATTGACCTGGTCAAGCCGCAGACCCACCAATTCGCTGACCCGCAGCCCTGTGGCGTAGAGCACCTCCAGCATGCAGCGGTCGCGTCGCCCCAGGTCGGTCTGTCGATCAGGCGCCTGTAGCAGTGCCTCGACTTCGGCCTCGGTCAGTGCCCCGGGCAGCGGCCGATCCGGCCGCGGTGCGTCGACACGCTGTGTAGGATCCTCGCGGACCGCGCCCTGGCGCTGCTGGTGGCGATAGAACCGCCGCAGGCTCGAGAGCAGCCGCGCGCTGCTGCGGCGGCTGGCGCCATGCCCCACCCGATAGGCCAGATAGCCCATCACATCGCCGCGATCGGCGGCCAGCAGTGTCTGCCCATGGGCCGCCAGCCAGGCAGCAAAGCCCTGCAGATCACTCCGGTAAGCGGCCAGGGTGTTTTCTGCCAGGCCCCGCTCCATCCACAACGCATCAACGAAGGCAGCGATCCGGTCGGCCTCGGGGGCCTGGGTCATGCTTCGGGCTCCGGATTGGGTTTCAGCGGGTTCGACCCCAGCGCATTCGGCCCCAGCGCCTTGAGCATGTCCATGGGCACCGGAAAGACGATCGTCGAGGCGTTATCCACGGAAATGTCACTCAAGGTCTGCAGATAGCGCAACTGGATGGCCTGGGGGTTCTCGGCGAGCACCTGGGCGGCCTGCAGGAGCTGTTCCGAGGCCTGATACTCGCCTTCGGCATGGATGACCTTGGCCCGGCGGTTTCGCTCGGCCTCGGCCTGGCGGGCGATCGCGCGAATCATCGACTCGTCCAGATCCACATGCTTGATCTCGACATTGGCCACCTTGATGCCCCAGGCGTCGGTCTGGGTGTCGAGGATCTCCTGGATGTCGGCGTTGAGTTTATCCCGTTCAGAGAGCATCTCGTCGAGATCATGCTTGCCGAGCACCGATCGCAGCGTGGTCTGGGCCAGCTGACTGGTCGCGGCGTAATAATCTTCGACATGAATGACGGCGCGCTCCGGGTCCATTACGCGAAAATACAACACCGCGTTGACCTTCACGGTCACGTTATCCTTCGAAATCACATCCTGCGAGGGCACATCCAGGGTGATCAACCGCAGGTCGACCTTGACCGCCTGCTGGATGATCGGGATGACCAACCGCAATCCGGGCCCTTTGACCTTCCAGAACCGGCCCAGCAGAAAGATCACCGCCCTTTCGTACTCGCGAAAGACCCGAAACGATGCAACGACAATCGCCGCGACCGCGGCCAAAATGATAAGCACTGGAATGGTCATGACCGTCCCCTGTTGGTTGTTGAATGATCATACCCCGGCAGACACGCCTGCCGCTGATCACTGACTGGGACAAAAAAGGCCGTGGACGGGTTCGCCCCGACCACGGCCAGCACTCCAAGGGGAGAGAGTCAGTCTACAAACGGCGGCTTAACGCCAGCCCGCCCGATCCATCAGCCGCACCGCCTGGGCGTTGTTCTCGCCCAGCACGCCGACGTTCAGGTCATCAAGCCGGCGATCGGCATAGGGCTGGAGCGCCTCAATGGGCTCGATCCCGTCCACGGCAGGGAATTCGTTATTGCCCATCGAGAACATCCGCTGAGCCTCGTCAGAGGCGAGAAACTCCAGGAATTGCACCGCCGCATCGGCATTCGGTGCGCCGTCCACCAGCGCCGCACCCCCGATGTTGCGATGCGCCCCCCGGTCATCCTGATTGGGGAAAAACAGCGCGGTGGTGTCGACCACGGCCTGATCCTGCGGATCGTCCGAGAGTTCCAGACGGGTGTAGTAGTAGTGGTTACCCACACCCAGGCTGCACTCGCCCGCGGCAACCGCCCGGAGCTGATCGGTATCCCCGCCCTGCGGCGGACGGGCCATGTTCTCCACCAGGCCCTCGGCCCAGGCTTCTGTCGCTTCGAGGCCGTTGGCGGCAATCAGCGAGGCGACCAGCGACTGGTTGTAGTCATTGCTCGACGAGCGGATGCAGATTTCATCATCGAAACGCGCATCGGCGAGATCCTCGTACCGCTCGAGCGGCGGCTCGTCGTAGACATCGGTGTTGTAGTAGACCACTCGGACACGCTCGCTGAAGCCAAACCACAGATCATCCGGGTGCTGGAGTGCAGCCGGCAGACGCGACTCCAGCACCTCGGAGTCCACCGGGGCGAGGATACCGGCGTTCTCGGCACGCTGCAGACGCGCGGCGTCGACCGTCATGAACACATCCGCCGGACTGGCCGCCCCTTCGCGGCGGATTCGCTCGATGAGCTGGTCCGAATCGCCCTCAAGGACATTCACCTCAATGCCGGTGGCATCGGTAAAAGCGTCATAAAGCGCCTCGTCGGAGTCGTAGTGCCGCGCCGTGTAGAGGTTGAGCGTCTGCGCCGCCGCAACACTCGCCCCGGTGGCGAGCCCCAGGCCGATCATCCATGCCGTGGTGTGGGTCCGCTTTGCCATGGGTGGTTCTCCTTTAAAACGTTGCAATTTAAATGAGGATGCGAACCATTCGCATCTGAGAGGCATTCCACCCCATCGCTGCCCCCGGGTCAACCCCAATGAGAATCGCTTGCAATTGGCCGGCCCGATCGCCGACACTTTGCCCATGAGCGCACAGCACGATCCATTGGTCTCTCGCTTCCCCGCCGGCGGTGTCTCGGCCGTGCAGTCACCCTGCCCCTATCCGGCCGGCGAGGCACTGGCGCTTGAGCACATCAGCCACGATTTCGACACCGTGACAGCGGCCGAAGACATCAACCTGAATGTCGAGCCCGAGGAGCTGGTCTGCCTGTTGGGGCCATCCGGCTGCGGCAAGACCACCTTGCTGCGGTTCGCTGCCGGGCTGGAGCGTCCACAACACGGACGGGTGCGAATCGGCGAGCAGCTGATGTCGGATTCGCAAAGCAGCACCTGGACGCCGCCCGAGCAGCGTCAGGTCGGACTGGTATTCCAGGATGCGGTGCTTTTTCCGCATCTCAGCGTGCTCGAAAACGTCTGCTTTGGCCTGCCCAAGCTCTCTGCCAAAGAGCGCGAGCAGCGGGCACGGGCGTTGCTGGCACAGCTGGGGCTGGCACCTTTCGCCGAGAGCTTCCCGCATGTCCTCTCCGGCGGCCAGCAACAACGGGTGGCCCTGGCCCGGGCCCTCGCCCCATCGCCCCGTATCATGCTGCTCGACGAGCCGTTTTCGGGGCTCGATGCGCGACTGCGGGATCGTATTCGCGATGACACGCTGCATCTGCTCAAACGCAACGGCACCGCCACCCTGTTGGTGACCCATGACCCGGAAGAGGCGCTTTTCATGGCCGACCGGATCGCGGTGATGCGCAACGGCCGGATTATCCAGCAGGGCCGCCCGACCGAAATCTACTGCCACCCCATCGACCCTTTTGTCGTGCGGTTCTTTGGCGATGTCAACGAACTCCAGGGCGTGGTGGCCAATGGCCGTGTCGAGACACCGGTCGGCCCGGTCGAGGCGCAACACCTGCCCGAGGGCAGCCAGGCACAGGTACTGATCCGGCCCGAGGCCCTGCGCGTGGAACAGCGAAGCGGCCCGCGGGACCATACCGGCAGCCATGTGCTGATGTCGCGGCTACTCGGTGGGGCCAGCTTCATTCATCTGTGTGTGCACCAGGGCAACGATGAATTCCACATGCACGCCCATATCCCGGGGGTTTACCTGCCCGAGCGTGACGACCCCATCGACGTCCATCTCGACGCCAGCCAGGCGTTCGTCTTTCCGCTCTAGGCTTCCCCGGCCCCGGAACCCGGCCGCGAGCGACGCATCGCCCGACTGAGCAGGATCACCGGGATGATCCCCACCAGCACGATGGCCAGGGACGCGGTCGAGGACTGGCTGAGGCGTTCATCCGATGCCAGCTCGTAAGAGCGCACGGCCAGTGTGGTGAAATCAAACGGGCGCAGGATGATGGTCGCCGGCAGCTCTTTCATGACATCAACAAAGACCAGGATACCGGCACCCAGCAGGCTGCCACGGATAATCGGCGCATGGACCCGACGCAGTGTGCCGCCGGCGGTCCGCCCGAGGGTGCGGGACGCCGCATCCATACTGGGCGTGACCTTGGTCAGACTGGCCTGAACGGCGTTGTAGGACACCGCGAGAAAACGCACCAGATAGGCATAGACAAGGGCAAAGCCGGTGCCGGTGAGCACCAGCCCCACATCCCAGCCCCACTCACCGTGGAGCAGGCCATAGAGCCGCTGGTCGAGCCAGCCCAGCGGGATGAGGATGCCCACCGCGACAACCGCCCCGGGGATTGCATAGCCCATCGCCGAGACCCGGACCATGGCCTGACTGAAACCGGACCCCGAAAGCCGGACTCCGTAGGACAACACCACCGCCAGGCCCACCGCCCCCAGCGCCGCCGCCGTGGCCAGCGATACGCTGTTGAAGATATAACCAAGAAATCCCCAGCCGAGCTGCTGATCGCCGTTGGTCAAGCTCATCTCCAGCAACAACCCCGCCGGCAGCAGGAAACCGAGCGCCACCGGAAACAGACAGGCCGTGGTGGCAAGCCACCGCCGCGCACCGCTGAGCTCGTAGCGCGGCAGCTCACGATAGCGGCTCGAGGTATGGAAGAACTGCGCCTTGCCCCGCGAGGCGCGCTCGATGACCAACAGCAAAAGCACGAACAAAAGCAACACCCCGGCAAGCTGCGCGGCGGCGGTCCGCTCGCCGAGCCCGAACCACGTCCGATAGATGCCCGCGGTGAAGGTATCCACGGCAAAGAACTGCACTGCGCCAAACTCGTTGAGGGTCTCCATTAACGCCAACGCCGCGCCGCCGGCGATCGCCGGACGGGCCAGTGGCACCGCCACCGTTGCAAACAGCCGCCATGGCCCGCGCCCCAGGGTTCGTCCGACTTCCAGCACACAGACCGACTGCTCGAGAAAGGCCGCCCGGGTCAGCAAATAGACGTAGGGATAGAGCACCAGGGTGAGCAACGCAATCGCCCCGCCCAGCGAGCGAATGGGCGGAAACCAGTAATCCCCCGCGCCCCAGCCGAATGTCTCGCGCAAAAACGACTGCAGCGGGCCGGCAAACTGAAAGAAGTCGGTGTAAGCGTAGGCGATCACATAGGTGGGCACCGCCAGTGGCAAGAGCAACGCCCACTCAAACCAGCGCTGGCCCGGAAACCGGCACATCACCACCAGCCAGGCGGTGCCCACACCGATGACCAGCACACCCACCGCAACGCCCAGGGTCAATCCGGCGGTATTAAGCAGATAACGCGGTAAAACGGTGCTGGCAAGATGCGACCAGATCTCCGGCGCCGGCACGAATATCTGGCTCAGGACAGTGAGCACCGGCAACGAGACCAGAAGCGCAATCACTGCCATGATCACCGGCCATGCACCGGTACGGCGCAGGCCCAGGGCAAGACGGCTGAGAAGCGGCAGCGAACGGGCAGTGGCAACCACGGACGGCTCTCCTGGCGGCATCAATCGAAGTGGACTTTATTGGTCCAGAATAATACGCATGAGCGCTTATTTTTTCACCAACGCGCGGTATCATGGGGCATGACCTACGAACGTGAGAACATCCAGCGCATGGCCGGCTATCAGCCCGGCGAACAGCCCGATGACGACCGGGTCCTCAAGCTCAACACCAACGAAAACCCCTGGCCGCCCTCCCCCGCGGCCATGGCAGCGCTGCAGCAGATCGCCGAAGACGCCCTGCGCCGGTATCCCTCGCCGACGGCGGCGGCCGTGCGCCACCAGGCCGCCCGATTGCATGGCGTATCAACCGACCAGATCGTCACCACCAACGGCGGCGACGAGCTGTTGCGCCTTGCCATGACCACTTTCGTGCCGCCGGGCGCGCCGATCGGCATCGCCGAGCCCAGCTATTCGCTGTATCCGGTGCTCGCCGCCATCCATGACAGCCCCATCGAGGCGGCCGAGCTGGACGCCCAGTGGTCGCTGCCGGATGACTTTGCCGAGCGGATGAATGCCGCGGGTGTGCCGTTGACGCTCATCGTCAACCCCCATGCCCCCAGTGGCCACCTGCTCCCGGCCGCGCGGATCAGCCAACTGGCGGCGGCGCTCGACGGCGTGTTGCTTGTCGATGAGGCCTATGTGGATTTTGCGCCTGCCGATCATGATGTCGTCGGCCTGATCGCTCGCCACGACAACCTGCTGGTCCTGCGCACCCTCTCCAAGGGATACGGGCTTGCCGGGCTGCGTCTAGGCTATGGCATCGGCGCACCCGGTTTGATTGCACCGATCGCCGAGAAGACCCGCGATAGCTACAGCGTGGACGCGGTGGCCGATGCCGTGGGGGCCGCGGCACTGGCCGACCAGGACCATGCCCGCTCGACCTGGCAGGCGGTCTGTGACGCGCGGGGCCGACTGACCCGGGCGCTCGAGGCGCGCGGCTTTACGGTGCCCGAGAGCGCGACCAACTTCTGCCTGGCAACCCGGCCGCCGGATAGCCCACTGAGCGCGGCAGCGATCAAGGATGGGTTAAAGGCCCGGGGCATTCTGATCCGTCACTTCGACACCCCGCGGCTGGCCGATAAGATCCGCATCAGCGTGGGCACTCCGGAGCAAAACGACCGCCTGATCACCGCGCTGGACGAGATCCTGGCCGCCGCCGCTGATCAGCCGGCCGGATGACCGGCGGGCGCAAACCACCGCCTCTGCGACCATGCCCGATGGAAAAGCCCACCGAGCAGCAGGCTGCGCGCCAGGGTAAAGGCCACAAAGGCAAGCCACAGGCCGTGATTGCCAAGGGGCTGGGTCAGCCACCAGACCGGTAGATAAAACCCCAGCACCGCCAGCACCATGGTATCCCGCATCGCCCGCGTACGGGTGGCACCGATGAAGATGCCATCAAGCAGATAGCTGGCCGCCGCGAGAAGCGGCATGGCAATCACCCAGGGCAGATACACCCCGGCCATCGTGCGCACCGCAGGCAGATCCGTGAGCACCGCCACCAGCGCGTCACCGGCCAGCCAGAAGCTGACACTGGCCAACCCGGCGGCCAACAGCGACCACTGCGACGCCGCCCAGACCACGGCCCGGAACCCAGCCTCATCGTTGGCTCCAATCCGCTGCCCCACCAGCGATTCGGTGGCATGGGCAAACCCATCGAGCGCGTAGGAGGCCAGCAGCACGAACTGCAGCAAAACCGCATTGGCCGCCAGCGTGGTATCGCCCATATCCGCCCCCTGGGCGTGGAAAAACGCAAAGGCAAACAGCAGACAGAGCGTACGGATGAAAAGGGCGAGGTTGACCGACAACAGGCGACGATATCCCCCAAGGTCGCGAAAAACGCCGGCCACTGGCCGCCATGACCAGCGCCGCCAGACGCCCATCGCCAGGGCAATCCCCACCGCAAGGGTGCAGTAGTCGGCCATCACGCTGGCCAGCGCGACACCGTCAACGGTCATACCCAGCCCCACCACAAAGAGCAGATCGAGCACAATGTTGATGCTGTTGTTGATCACCATCAAAAGCAGTGTCACGCGACTGTTACCCCGCCCCAGAAACCAGCCGATCAACACATAGTTGGCCAGCACGGCCGGCGCGCTGAAGATGCGCCAGCGGGCGTAGAGCTCGGCCTGGGCGGTCACCGCGGCACTGCCATCGAGCAGCGACAGGCCCAGCGCGATTACCGGCGGGTGCAGCGCGACCAGCGCCAGACCAATGACCAGCGCCAGCATCAGCCCCTGGCCGAGCAGCCGCAGCATGGCATCCACCTCGCCCCGGCCGTGGGCCTGGGCGGTCAGCCCGGTGGTTCCCATCCGCAGAAAACCGAATCCCCAGTAAAGAAAGCTGAAAAGGGTCGCCCCCAGGGTGACACCCCCCAGATAGCGGCTATCCGGCAGATGCCCGACCACGGCGGTATCCACGAGCCCGAGCAACGGAACGGTGATGTTCGAGAGGATCAGCGGCCAGGCCAGATCGAACACCTTTCGGCGCGGCATCTCAACGCCCGGATCAGGCCTGTTATACTCCGCTGCCATGAAAACCATTACTCCTGCTCAATACCGGCGTGCGGTCCTGTTTCTGGCAGCGGCACACATCACCATCATCGCCGCCAGTAACTACCTGGTCCAACTGCCGATCAATCTGGCCGGTCTGCATACCACCTGGGGGGCGTTTTCCTTTCCGTTCATCTTCCTCGCCACCGATCTGTCGGTCAGAATCTTTGGCAAAGAGGCCGCCCGCCGGATCATTTTCTTTGCCATGGGACCGGCGTTGCTGATCTCTTATGTCATCGGTGTGCTTTTTCAGCAGGGCAGCTTCCAGGGGGCCGATGCGCTGCTCGCGGCCAACACCTTTGTCGGGCGCATTGCCACCGCCAGCTTCATGGCCTACGCCCTCGGCCAGCTGCTCGATATCCACGTCTTCGACCGCCTGCGCCGCAACGCGCGCTGGTGGATCGCACCTGCGGTCTCAACGGTCTTTGGCAACCTGGCCGATACGGCGGCGTTTTTCAGCATCGCCTTCTACCAGAGCCCGGATCCGTTCATGGCCGCCAACTGGCCCGAGATCGCGGCTGTGGACTACGCCTCCAAGTTGCTTATCTCGCTTTTGCTCTTTGTCCCGGCCTACGGGGTGGTGCTGGCATCGCTGCAGCGCCGCGTCCTCGGGCCCGACGGCATGGTCACCACCCGGGCGACCACCGGATAGGGTACGCCCCCTTACCCAGCGGGCCTTGACGGGTACCAGACCAGCGGCTCGCCCTGCAGCGAGTCGTCGACTTCAAAGCCATGGCGGCTGTACCACGCAAGCAGCGCCTGTTCGTCCAGCCCGGTCTCGTCATCGACATTGGCCTGACCCAGCAGGGTAACCCCGTGCTCATCGCACTGGGCCTTGAGCCATTCCAGCACGGCACTGGCCTCGCCCTGCCCCCGCCAGGCCGGATCGGTTTCGATACGCATCAGCACCAGATACGCCGATTCGGCCTCGAGCACTGCCCGGACGTGGCCAAACCAGCGATAGGCCAACGTGCCCTCGCCGGTCGCCTCGGCGGGTTCGGTACGGGCCATCCAGGCGGCCATCACCTCGTGCACATCGCCGATCATGGCGCCAACCCTGACTGACCGCCCATGTAGGGCTGCAACGCCTCGGGGATAGCCACCCGGCCGTCCGGTTGCTGGTAGTTCTCGAGCACCGCAACCAGGCAGCGACCCACCGCCAGCGCCGAGCCGTTGAGGGTGTGGAGTGGTTCGGGCCTGCCGGTGTCAGGGTTTCGCCAACGGGCCTGCATCCGCCGCGCCTGGAAGGCCTCGGTGTTGCTGCATGACGAAATCTCGCGGTAGGCCGCCTGTCCCGGCAGCCAGACCTCGATGTCGTAAGTCTTGGCAGCGGCAAATCCCATATCCCCCCCACACAGGGTCACGACGCGGTAGGGCAGCCCCAGGCGTTGCAGGATTGCCTCGGCATGGGCCGTCAGCCGCTCGAGGGCATCGTAGGAGTCATCCGGCCGGGTCAGTTGGACAAGCTCGACCTTGTCGAACTGATGCTGACGGATCATGCCACGGGTATCGCGCCCGTAGGATCCGGCCTCGGAGCGAAAGCAGGGGCTGTGGCAGACCAGGCCCAGCGGCAGCTCACCGGCATCCAGGATGTCGTCCGCCGCCAGGTTGGTCAGCGGCACCTCGGCGGTGGGGATCAAATGCAGCGGGTGCTCGTCGCTGTCGATGGCAAAAAGATCCTCAGCGAACTTGGGCAACTGCCCGGTGCCGATCAGTGCCGACTCACCGACCAGATAGGGAACCGCCGTTTCCCGGTAACCGTGCTCGGTGGTGTGGATATCGAGCATGAACTGCGCCAGCGCTCGATGCAGCCGCGCGATGCCATCGCGCATGACAACAAAACGCGCCCCGGAGAGTTTGGCGCCGGCGGCGAAGTCAAGCCCGTTGCCCAGTGCCTCGCCCAGCTCGACATGATCACGCGCCCGAAAATCGAACGCCGGCGGTACGCCCCAGCGTCGGATCTCGACATTGTCGCTTTCGTCCTCACCCGGCGGGACGCTTTCATGGGGCAGGTTGGGTAGTCCCAGATGGATGTCACGCAGGCTCGACTGCACGGCCTCGAGCTCGGTTTCGGCGGCCTTCAGTGACTCACCCAGCGTGGCCACTTCATCCAGCAGGGGCTGGATGTCTTCGCCGGCTTTCTTAGCCTGGCCGATGGCCCGGGAGCGTTCATTGCGCTCGTGCTGCAGGGACTCGGTGCGCGACTGAAGCTCACGTCGCTGCGACTCGAGCGCCTTGTAGTGCTCGGCGTCGAAGTCATGGCCCCGGCGGGCCAGCCCCTCGGCAATGGCTTTCGGGTCCTGTCTGAGGGCTTTTTGATCAAGCATGGATTCGATCGTGTCCTAGAAATTCCGGGCCATCATGATACCGGCAAGGGCAGCGGCGAGGCAGATCGCTACGCTGGCCAGTATGTAGAGCATCGCCCTCGCCGTGGCGCCGGTGCCGAAGAGCGTCAGGGCGTCGATCGAGAACGCCGAGAACGTGGTGAAGGCGCCCAGCAGACCAACGGTCAAAAACACGCGCCAGGCGGGCGCGACGAGGCCGCGTTCAACCAGCAGCACAAAGGCGACGCCCATGAAGAGACTGCCCAGCACATTCACGGCCAGCGTGCCCCAAGGAAACCCGCGGGGCAGCCATTGCGCCACCGCCAGCGTGGTGCCGTGACGCATCAATGCGCCAAGGGCCCCACCGGCGGCAACCGCCGTCCATTCACCGAAGAAGGCCATCGGCCAATGCCTCGCTTTCGAAAGCAGGAAAGTGTACGCGAATCCGGTGAGGTCGATCGATCATGAGCCTTCGATGACGTCGACGCCGGCGGGCGGGTCAAATTCAAAGCGATCCGCCTCGAACGTGGGGTTGAGGGTCAGATCCAGCAGCCGGACCTCGACCCGCTGCCCCAGGCCATCTTCGACCGTGATCGCCGTTGGAATGCCATCGTCGAGCCGCAGCCGGACCCGCTGAAAGTCCCAGGCCGGATCAGTGGGTTGGAGGATCACCCCGTCCTCACCCACCGCGGTCAGCGAGAAGTTCTGCTTGAGCTGCGCCATATCACCGCTGAGCAGCTGCGCCGCACCGACACCCAGCGCCTCTTCCAGGGGCCGGACAACGACCTGCTCTAGCCCCACGTCGTGGACCCAGAGCCGCTCGCCGTCCGAGACGATCAGTTGCTCCCACGGCGTCCGGTAATCCCAGACAAACCGCTGCGGCCGGGCCATGACAAACCGCCCCCTGGCCTGTTCGATCACCGTGCCGGTGTCATCACGGGTGGTCTGACGAAACTCGCCGGCGAGGGTCTCCACCGATTCGAAATACCCGCTGAGCTCGGCGACCGGCCCGTCGGCCGCCGTCGACGCCTCATCGGCAGCCTCGGCGACCCGGGCGATGGAAATCGCAACCAGCACAATGACCACCAGAGCAAACACCGGCATGGTAAGACAGCGGGGCAGCCACCGCACGATCAATCCCCGGGCGGTGGCGGCGCGATCACCTCGCGCCCGCCGTTGGATTGGAGCGGTCCGACGATACCGGCGGCTTCCATTTCTTCCACCAGCCGGGCGGCCCGGTTATAGCCGATCTTCAGCCGCCGCTGCACCCCCGAGATCGAGGCTTTGCGGGTCTCGGTGACAATCCGTACCGCCTGGTCATAAAGCGGATCGGCCTCGCCCCCATCGGCGCTCATCTCGCCGGGCAGTCCGGGAATCGCCGTGGCATCGCCACCGCCTTCCTCGAGGATGCCCTCGACATACTCCGGCTGGCCGCTTTGCTTGAGATGCTCGGCGACACGGTGGACCTCGGCATCCGAGACAAAGGCGCCGTGGACCCGCTCGGGAATGCCCCGACTGCTGGGGCCGAGATAGAGCATGTCGCCATGACCGAGCAGCGACTCGGCGCCCATCTGATCGAGAATGGTCCGCGAATCCACCTTGGAGGAGACCTGAAAGGCCATCCGGGTCGGGATGTTGGCCTTGATCAGCCCGGTGATGACATCCACCGAAGGCCGCTGAGTGGCCAGTATGAGGTGAATCCCCGAAGCGCGCGCCTTCTGCGCCAGCCGGGCGATGAGTTCTTCGACCTTTTTGCCGACCATCATCATCATATCGGCAAATTCGTCCACCACCACGACGATATACGGCATGGTCTCGAGCTCTGGCGCACGGGGTGTTTCGCCCTCGCCGTCGAGCGTCGGCTCGATGCGCTCGTCCGGTCCGGACCACAGCGGATCGGTCAGTGGCTCGCCCCGCTCGCGGGCCTCGCGGATCTTGCGGTTGGCCCCAGCAATGTTGCGCACGCCCAGACTGGCCATGAGGCGGTATCGACGCTCCATCTCGCCGACACACCAGCGAAGGGCGTTGGCGGCTTCCTTCATGTCGGTGACCACCGGCGCGAGCAGATGCGGGATGTCATCGTAGACCGAGAGCTCCAGCATCTTGGGGTCGATCATGATGGTGCGGACCTGATCCGGCCCGTTTTTATAGAGCAGGCTCAGGATCATGGCGTTGATCCCCACTGATTTGCCCGAACCCGTAGTCCCGGCCACCAGCAGATGGGGCATTTTGGCAAGATCCACCACCTGGGTGTGGCCGCCGATGTCCTTGCCGATGGCCAGGGTCAGCGGCGATGGCGCCTTTTCGAAGGCCTCGGACTGGATGATCTCGGCAAGGGCGATCACCTGCCGATGCTCGTTGGGGATCTCGAGCCCCACCACGGCTTTGCCGGGGATCACCTCGACCACACGCACGGCGGTCACCGACAGCGCCCGGGCCAGGTCCTTGGCCAGATTGGTGATCTGGCTGACCTTTACCCCGGCGGCAGGTTTGAGCTCGAAACGCGTAATGACCGGGCCGGGCTGGACGGCGACCACCTCGACCTCGACGCCAAAATCGCGCAGCTTGTGTTCCACCAGCCGCGACATCGCCTCGAGCGCATCATCGCTGTAGCCCGCCTTCTCGGTGGGGGGTGGATCGAGCAGTGAGACCGGTGGCAGATCGCCCGGCGTGGGGGGCGCATGAAAAAGCTGGATCTGCTGCTCGCGCTTGGCCTTCTCGCCCGGTTTGGGATCCTCCGCCGGCGGTGCGATCGCCGGTCGGGGTCGACGGCTCGCCCTTTGCTTTTCTTCTACCCGGGCGGTGCTCCGGGCCTTGCGGGCCCGGTGGGCGGCGAGCCGATCCTGCAACGCCGCTTGTAGCGCGGCCAGATGCCGGCCCTGGGCGAGGACGAGTCGGCCCAGCTGGTCCATGAGCGCAATCCAGGACAGGCCGGTAAAAAGGGTAATCCCCGCCAGGAATATCGCCAGCGTCAGCAGCGTGGCACCGGTAAAGCTGAATCCCTGCTCCACCCAGTCGCCAAGCAGGTTGCCCAGCGCCCCGCCCGAGCTCAGCGGCACCGTGCCGGCGACCGGCTCGATGTGCAGCCGCGCCAGCACCGCACCGGCCAGCAGCGTGAGGACAAACCCCACCACACGCACGCCGATCACGCCCCATTGCATGCGCCCGTCCTGCCGTTGCCAGCGATAGGCCAGCCAGGCCAGCAGGGCAATCAATACCGGGAAGAGAAAACCCAGGTAGCCAAAAAGATAGAGGCTGACATCGGCCCAGTAGGCCCCGACCACGCCCCCGGCATTGGCGATACCGCTCGCCGGTCCGGCGCGGCTCCAGCCCGGATCTGCCGGGCTGTAGGTCAGCTGGGCGAGCAGCAAAAAGCCCGCCACCGCCATGAGCAGCAGCAGTGATGCCTCGCGCAGCATCCTGCCGAGCTGCTGGGCGATGGGCGTGGCGTCAGCCCGGGCTGTTGTCTTGCTTGCCATAGGACGAAGTGTACAGTAGGGATCTGGCGTTTAGCAGCGTCGCGCTCGCCGGTTCAAAGGCACTTTCCAGAGCACCCCAGGGTCCATCGAGGCATGCAGCTGAAAGCCATCCCCGCCATCGACGAGATCGCCGCCGCGCGCTGGAACGCCCTCGAGGGGGCGGACAACCCGTTCCTTCGACACGAGTTTCTGTCGACACTCGAAGCCCATGGCGCCGTTGGCGAGGCCCATGGCTGGATCCCCCATCACCTGTTGCTCGAGGACGGCGACACGCTGCTGGCCGCGGCGCCGGCCTATCTCAAGCTCAACTCCTGGGGTGAATTCGTCTTTGACTTTGCCTGGGCCCATGCCTACGAGCGCAACGGCATGGACTACTACCCCAAGCTGGTGGTTGCGGTGCCCTTCAGCCCCGTGAATGGCCCGCGCATGCTGCTCAACGGCGACCATCCCGCCGGGGCGTTGCGCCAGGCACTGGCCGACGGTGCCCGCGAGATGGCCGCGCAAATGGGCATCAGCTCGGTCCACTGGCTTTTTACCCGGCGCGCGGACCAGGCCGCTTTGCAGGCCAGCGGCTATGCCCACCGTTATGGCTGCCAGTATCACTGGCGCAATGCCGGCTATGCCGATTTTGATGCGTTTCTCGCCGGGCTGAGCTCGAAAAAGCGCAAGAACATACGCCGCGAGCGTCGCCAGGTCACCGACCAGGGCATTGAGCTGCAGACCCTGCATGGCGATGAGATCGATGCCCGGCAATGGGATGCGCTGCATGCGTTTTATGTGGATACCTTCCGCGCCCACGGCAATCTGCCGGTGATCAGCCGGGATTGCTTCGAGGCGCTGGGTCGACGCCTCGGCGACCGGCTGGTGGCCTTTGTGGCCCATCATGGCCAGGCCCCGGTGGCCGGGGCGATCTGCCTGCGCAGCGACGACACCCTGTACGGACGGTACTGGGGCGCGGCCGCCGACTATGACGGACTCCATTTCGAGGCCTGCTACTACCAGGGGATCGACTATTGCATCCGCCACGGGATCGATCGCTATGAACCCGGGGCGCAAGGCGAGCACAAGATCCCGAGGGGGTTTCTGCCGGTGATCACCCACTCGGCCCATGCGCTTTTGGACGAACGCTTCCAGGTGGCCGTGGACGACTTTCTGGCCCGGGAGCGCCCGGCGGTGGAGGACTATGCACGGCAGCTGACCCGGGAAGCGCCTTATCGCGCCGAGGTCATGGAGCGACTGCCGCATGACTGAGCCCCGGCTTCCGGTGCCCTGGCTGGCAGCGGATGACGAAACCACCCCGCTGCCCGACCCGGAGACCGCAATGGCCGACCCGAATGGTCTGGTGGCCATCGGTGGGTCGTTATCGCCGCGTCGGCTGGAATCCGCCTACCGTCGAGGGATCTTTCCATGGTACTCGCCCGGCGAACCCATCCTGTGGTGGAGCCCGGACCCCCGCGCCATCCTCCGTCCCGGGGCCTTCCATGTCAGCCGCTCGCTGCGCCGGGCCCTGCGACGGCATGACTACCGGGTGACCCTGGATACCGCCTTCGATGCGGTGGTCAGCGGTTGCGCCGCCCCCCGCCCGGGTCAACCGGAGACCTGGATCACCCCGGCGATGCATGCCGCCTACAGCCGGCTGCATGTCCTGGGGCTGGCCCACGCCATCGAAATCTGGCGGGACGGGCACCTTGTTGGCGGGCTCTACGGCGTGTCGCTGGGACGGGCCTTTTTTGGCGAATCCATGTTCAGCGCCCGGGTCAATGGCAGCAAGATCGCCATGGCCTGGCTGTGCTGTCAGCTCGAGCACTGGGGCTTTGACTTTCTGGACTGCCAGATGCCGACCGACCACCTGATGCGGCTGGGCGCCGAGACCATGCCCCGAAAACGTTTTCTAATGGCACTGGCGGCCAGTCAACGCGCCTCCACCCATCCCGGGCCCTGGTCGCTTGAAATCCGCGCCGACGATCTGGATGCGTGGCTGGGATGACAAAAGCAACATCCTATCGATCCATCCGGCTTTTTGACGGCGGTTTCCAGCCCTGCCCCTACCTCGACGACCGGATGTCGCGCTTTGATGTGGTGGACCCGCGGCTCGATTGCACACCCGCGCTCTACGATGAGCTGCTAGCGGCCGGGTTCCGTCGCGGCGGCGAACACATCTACCGCACCGGCTGCCCCGGCTGCCAGGCCTGCGAGAGTCTGCGCATCCCCGTCACCGCGTTCGCGCCGCGGCGACGCCACCGACGGTGCCTGCGGCGCAACCACGACATCCGGCTGGTCAATGCCGGGTTTCGCCACAACCCCGAGCACTTCGCCCTCTACCAGCGCTACGTCAACGCTCGCCATCCAGGCGGCGGCATGGATGATGTGGATGTCGATATGTACCGGCAGTTCCTCACCGCGCCATGGTGCCCGACCGACTTTCTCGAGCTGCGTCAGTGCGATACCGATGAGCTGCTGGGTGTGGCGGTGACCGACGACACGGGCCATTCCCTCTCGGCGGTGTACACCTTCTACGCCCCCGAGGCAGCGCATCGGGGTCTGGGCACGCTTGCCATCCTGCTGCAGATCGACGAGGCCCGTCGCCGCCAGCGGGATTGGCTCTATCTTGGCTATTGGATTGGCGCGGCCCCCCGGATGGACTACAAGCGGCATTTCGCGCCCCACGAGCGTTACATCCAGGGGCAGTGGCAACGCTTCCCGGCGCTGTGATCACCGCTTGGTGCCGTTGCAACGCCTCCGGTAGACTATCGGGTTTTACCGCAAGCGAGAGGCTGCATGTCCAAAGAGGAAAACATCCGGATGCAGGGCACCATTACCGAGGTGATGCCCAACACCATGTTCCGCGTCGAACTGGAGAACGGCCACACCGTGACCGCCCATATCTCCGGCAAGATGCGCAAGCACTACATCCGCATCCTGCGGGGTGACACGGTCACCGTCGAGCTCACGCCCTACGACCTCAACAAAGGCCGCATCGTCTATCGCGCGCGCTAAACGGCCCGCGCGCCCTTCCCTACTCGACCGGCTCCGGGGTATCGATCCGGAACGTCAGTGCCTCGCCGGTTTCATCCAGTTCGACCTGCACGTGACCGCCCTGCGTGAGGCGGCCGAACAGTAGCTCATCGGCGAGCGGGCGCTTGAGCCGGTCCTGGATCAACCGGGCCATAGGCCGGGCGCCCATGACCGGGTCGTAGCCCTGCTCGGCGAGCCAGGCACGGGCCGGTTCGCTGACCTCGAGTGTGACGCGTTTTTCAGCCAGCTGATGGCGCAGATCGCGGATGAACTTATCCGCCACCCGCTGGATGACCTCGGGCACCAGGCTGTTGAACTGGATGATCGCATCCAGCCGGTTGCGGAACTCCGGTGTGAACTGCTTGCGGATCACCTCGATGGCGTCGCTGCTCTGATCCTGGGGCGTGAAACCGATGCTGCGCCGGCTCTGCTCCTCGGCACCGGCGTTGGTGGTCATCACCAGGATCACGTTGCGGAAATCTGCATGACGGCCGTTGTTGTCGGTCAGTGAGCCGTGGTCCATGACCTGCAGCAGCAGATTGAAGACATCCGGATGGGCTTTTTCGATCTCATCGAGCAACACCACCGAATGCGGGTGCTTGAGCACCTCATCGGTCAGCAACCCGCCCTGATCAAAGCCGACATACCCCGGCGGCGCCCCGATCAGCCGCGAGACGGTGTGGCGCTCCATGTACTCGGACATGTCGAACCGGATCAGGTTGATCCCCATAATCTCGGCGAGCTGTCGGGTGACTTCGGTCTTGCCGACACCGGTGGGCCCGGCAAACAGGAAGCTGCCGACCGGCTTTTCGGTATCCCGCAACCCGGCCCGCGACATCTTGATGGTCGCTGCCAGCGTGTCGATGGCTTCGTCTTGGCCGTAGATCACCCGCTTGAGATCCTTTTCCATGGTCTCGAGCAGCCGCATGTCCGAGCTGGACACGCGCTTGGGCGGAATCCGGGCCATCTTGGCGATGATGGTCTCGATGTCACCCACACCGACGGTTTTCTTCTTCTTTGACGGTGGCAGCAGCCGCAGATTGGCGCCGGCCTCGTCGATGACATCGATGGCCTTGTCGGGCAGATGACGATCGGTGATGTACTTGGCCGACAACTCCGCTGCACTCTCTAGCGCGGGGTGGGTGTAACGCACCCCGTGATGGGATTCGAAGCGATCCTTCAGCCCGCGCAGGATCTGGACCGTCTCATCGACGGTGGGCTCGGGCACATCGATTTTCTGAAAGCGCCGGGCGAGCGCCCGATCCTTTTCGAAAATCCCGCGGTACTCCTCGTAGGTGGTCGAGCCGATGCACTTCAACTCGCCGCTGGCGAGCATGGGCTTGAGCAGATTGGAGGCGTCCATCACACCGCCCGAGGCCGAGCCGGCGCCGATGATGGTGTGGATTTCATCGATGAACAAAACCGCGTTGTCCGACTTCTTGAGCTGCGCCAGCAACGCCTTGAGCCGCTTTTCAAAGTCGCCGCGGTACTTGGTGCCGGCAACCAGCGCCCCCAGGTCGAGGGCATAGATCTGCGCATTGGCGAGCACATCCGGCACCTCGCCGTCTTCGACCAGTTTGGCGAGGCCCTCGGCGATGGCGGTCTTGCCCACCCCGGGCTCGCCGACATAAAGCGGATTGTTCTTGCGCCGACGGCAGAGGATCTGGATGGTCCGTTCCACCTCGTGCTTGCGGCCGATCAGCGGATCGGTCCGGCCCTGCCGGGCGCGGGCATTGAGATCGGTGGCATAGCTCTCAAGCGGTTTGGCGCTGCCGCCGTCTTCATCCGTCTCGCCCGACTCCTGCGCCCCCTCGGCATCCGAGCTAGCCTCCTCGTCGGAGACCTTCGAGATCCCGTGCGAGATGAAGTTCACCGCATCGAGGCGCGAGATGTTCTGCTTGTGCAGAAAATACACCGCCTGGGATTCCTGCTCGCTGAAGATGGCCACCACCACGTTGGCGCCGCTCACCTCTTTTTTGCCCGAGGACTGGACATGCAGGATGGCGCGCTGGAGCACCCGCTGGAACCCCAGCGTGGGCTGTGTCTCGCGGTTGTCGTTGTGCGGCAGCAGCGGCGTGGTCTCGTCGAGAAACGCCTCCAGATCCTTGCGCAGGGTATCCAGATCGGCGCCGCAGGCGCGCAGCACCTCAAGGGCTGCGGGGTTGTCCGTCAGCGCCAGCAGCAGATGCTCCACGGTCAGAAACTCGTGGCGCTTCTCCCGGGCCTCCTTGAAGGCCAGGTTCAACGTGAATTCCAGCTCTTTACTCAGCATCGGACTCCCACCTGGCTTGCTGCCTGCTTGGACCCGCCGGCGGCGGATGTGTTCCTGTTCATGCCGGCTCCATGGTGCACATCAGCGGGTGATTGTGCTCGCGGGCATATTCGGTGACCTGGTCAACCTTGGTTTCGGCCACGTCGCGGCTGAACACCCCGCAAACCCCCTTGCCCCGGGTGTGGACATGGAGCATCACCTGCGTTGCCTGCTCCCGATCCATGCGGAAGAAGGTCTGTAATATCTCTACCACGAACTCCATGGGCGTGTAGTCATCGTTGAGAAGGATGACCCGGTACAGGGGCGGCTCCTTGACCTCGGGATCGGCCTCCTGGACCGACAGGTCGTCCTCCCGTAGCGGCTCGTTTTCTTCGCTCATGGGCACGGACCCCGGGATTGCGGCGTAATAAATGGTCAGAGTGGCAATTCTAAAAGCTGATGCCTGCCCCGCCAATGTTATCCTCTCACACATGAATGATGACCCCCTGGTGATCGTCGGCCTCTCTGGTGGTGTGGACTCCGCCGTCAGCGCCTGGTTGCTGCAAAGGCAGGGCTACCGGGTCGAGGGGCTTTTCATGAAAAACTGGGAAGATGACGATGACAGCGGCCACTGCAGTGCCGAGGCCGACTACGCCGACGCCCGACAGGTGGCCGACACCCTGGGGATTGCCCTGCATCGGGTCAACTTTGCGGCCGCCTACCGGCAGCAGGTCTTTGATCACTGCCTCGACGAGTTTCGGGCCGGTCACACCCCCAACCCGGACATTCTCTGCAATCAGCACATCAAGTTTCGGGCCTTTGTCGATCATGCCCGCCGGCTGGGCGCGACATGGATCGCCACGGGGCACTACGCCGGTGTCACCGGACCGACGGGGGAGCGCCGACTGGTTCGCGCCGCCGACAGCAACAAGGACCAGACCTATTTCCTCTACGCGCTGGACCAGTCACAGCTGGCACCGGCGATCTTCCCGCTGGCGACACTGACCAAGGCAAGGGTCCGCGAGCTGGCCGATGAGGCCGGCTTTGCCAACTTCGACAAGCCCGACAGCACCGGTATCTGCTTTATCGGCGAGCGCGACTTTCGCGCCTTCCTCGGACAATACATCGCCGCCGATCCCGGCCCCATCGTCACCGTCGAGGGGGAGACGCTGGGTGAGCACCACGGCCTTGCCTTCTACACCATTGGACAGCGGCGGGGACTCGACCTCGGCGGAATGGCCCGGCACTCGGGATTGCCTTGGTACGTGGTGGACAAAGAGATGGCCGGCAACCGGCTCATTGTCGCCCAGGGCCATGATCATCCGGCGTTGATGAGTCGCGGATTGATCGCCGACGACTGGCATTGGGTGGCCGGTCAACCGCCGGCTGCGCCGATGGCCTGCACTGTCCGGCTGCGACATCGCCAGCCCGAGCAGCGGGCGTGGCTCACACCGGCGCCGGATGGCCGTCACCGGGTGGTTTTCGAACGCCCCCAGCGCGCGGTGACACCGGGCCAGTCGGTGGTGGTCTACGACGAAGTCGCCTGCCTGGGGGGCGGGACGATCACCGAGCGGCTACCGCTCGAGGAGCCGAATCGCCGTGGCGTCGCCTGACTCGGAGCGGGCCATGGCCCTTGGCGCCCTGTTCCTCGCGCTCAAGCAAGTCCGCGAGATTGCCGAGCAGGGGCGTACCGACAACGCCGCGCTTGCCGTCTGCCTGCGCGGACTGCTGGGGCATTATCAAAACGATGTGGAGACACTCTACGGCGAGCCGGGCTGTCTTGATGAAGGCCTTCGCCTGCTGGCCGACCATCTCTCGCAGCCGCGCAACATGCAGCTGACCCGCTATCTGGTCAGCGTACTCCAGCTCGAGCGCAAGCTGCGACGGGATCGCGGCCGACTTGCCGAGGTCGGGGACGGACTGGAACGGGCCCGGGGACAGATGGATTACTTTGGCGAGGTCACGCATCCGAGCGTCATCGCCAGTGTGGCCCAGACCTACAAAGACCGGATCAGCCCCCTTCGACCGCGCATTATCGTGCAGGGCCATGGTCGGTATCTCGAAGACGAACGCCATGCCGCGGCCATCCGGGCATTGCTGCTGGCAGCCATTCGCGCCGCCGGACTATGGCAGGCCAACGGCGGCGGCCGGCTGCGGTTGATATTCGGTCGGCCGCAAATCATCGAGTCCGCGCGCCGCGCCCTCAGCCAGGTGCCCTCGGGGTGATCGAGCGGCGCGTCGGGACTGCCGTTGCGGCGCTGCATCATGTATAATCCGGCGCCACGTCAACGGCGACGATACTCAGTATAAAGCAACGTGCCTTGCGCGCACT
This sequence comes from Spiribacter pallidus, assembly GCF_040838495.1. Taxonomy (NCBI): domain Bacteria; kingdom Pseudomonadati; phylum Pseudomonadota; class Gammaproteobacteria; order Chromatiales; family Ectothiorhodospiraceae; genus Spiribacter; species Spiribacter pallidus. The sequence continues at coordinate 237,121 of NZ_JBAKFM010000001.1, forward strand.
GCGATTTCGGGAGGAACCATGAGTAACAGTTACAACGCCCGCCAGACGCTGGACGTCAAGGGCAAACAATACGAAATCTACCGGTTGGATGCGCTCAAGGAACGCTACGACGTCGACCGCCTGCCTTTCTCGTTGAAGGTGCTGCTGGAGAACCTCCTGCGCAAGGAAGACGGACGCAATGTGACCACCGAGCAAATCGAGGCGCTCTGCAACTGGGACCCCAAAGGCGGCCCCGGCGAGCAGGTGTCGTTCATGCCCGCCCGGGTGGTGCTGCAGGATTTCACCGGTGTACCGGCCGTGGTTGACCTGGCGGCGATGCGCGACGCCATGCAGCGTCTCGGTGGCGACCCCGAACTGATCAATCCGCTCGAGCCGGCGGATCTGGTGATCGACCACTCGGTCATGGTGGACCATGCCGGCAGCAACAATGCGCTGGATCTCAACACCAAGATCGAGTTCAAGCGCAACGAAGAGCGCTACAAGTTCCTGCGCTGGGGACAGAAGGCGTTCTCCAACTTCCGTGTGGTCCCGCCGGGCACCGGCATTGTCCACCAGGTCAATCTGGAATATCTCTCCAAGACGGTCTTCACCAAGGAAACCGATGACGGCACGCTGGCCTACCCGGACACACTGGTCGGCACCGACTCGCATACCACCATGGTCAACGGCCTGGGCGTCCTGGGCTGGGGCGTGGGCGGCATCGAGGCGGAGGCCGCCATGCTGGGCCAGCCCATCACCATGCTCATTCCCGAAGTCATCGGCTTCAAGCTCACCGGCGAGCTGCCCGAGGGTGCAACGGCCACCGATCTGGTGTTGACCGTCACCGAGATGCTGCGCAAGAAGGGCGTGGTCGGCAAGTTCGTCGAGTTCTTCGGCGATGGCCTGGATAACCTGCCGCTCGCCGATCGCGCCACCATCGGCAACATGGCGCCGGAGTACGGGGCGACCTGCGGGATCTTTCCGGTCGACAACGAGACCATCGAGTATCTGCGGGTCTCGGGCCGTGACCAGGGGACCATCGACCTGGTCGAGGCCTACGCCCGCGAGCAGGGCATGTGGCGCGAGACCGGCTCGCGCCACGCCGATTACACCGACGTGGTCGAGCTGGACATGGGTCAGGTGGTCCCGAGCATCGCCGGGCCCAAGCGGCCACAGGATCGCATCCCGCTCACCGAAGCCAAGCGCTCGTTCCTCGATCATCTCGAAAACGAGCTGACCGCCCGCGGAACCATGCCGGACGCCGACGAGGCGCGCTTCGAGGGCGAGGGAGGCGACACCGCCCCCGGCAATCAGCTGCTGCATGAGACCGGCGCGGTTCAGGTGGACATGGATGGCCAGTCCTTCACCCTCAACCACGGCGATGTCGTGATTGCCGCGATCACCTCTTGCACCAACACCTCCAACCCGGCGGTGCTGGTGGCCGCCGGCCTGGTGGCCAAGAAGGCCCACGAGCGCGGCCTGACCAGCAAGCCCTGGGTCAAGACATCGTTTGCGCCGGGGTCTCAGGTGGTCCCGGCCTACCTCGATGATGCGGGGCTCATGAAGCCGCTGGAGGCCCTTGGCTTTAACGTGGTCGGCTTCGGCTGCACCACCTGCATCGGCAACTCCGGCCCGCTGGCCGAGGAGATCACCGACGCCATCCGCGAAGGGGACCTGATGGTCTCGGGTGTCCTTTCGGGCAACCGCAATTTCGAAGGCCGTATCCACCCGGATGTCCCGGCCAACTATCTGGCGTCGCCGCCGCTGGTGGTGGCCTATGCCCTGGCGGGGTCAACCGCGCGTGATCTGACCAGCGAGCCGCTGGGTGAAGACCACAACGGCAACCCGGTCTACCTCAAAGACGTCTGGCCGAGTCAGAAAGAGATCGCCGATGTCATCGAGGAACACATCAATTCGAAGATGTACCGCGAGCAGTACGCCAACGTCTTCGAGGGTTCTAAAACCTGGCAGGAGCTGCCGACGCCGGCGGGCGAAATCTACGAATGGCCCGATTCCAGCTATGTCCGCAACCCCCCGTACTTCGAGGGGATGGGCCTGGAGCCCGGCGCGGTCTCGGAGATCAAGCAGGCCCGTTGCCTGGTCAAGGTGGGTGACTCGATCACCACCGACCATATCTCGCCGGCCGGTGCAATCAAGGCCGATAGCCCGGCAGGCAAGTACCTGCAGGAGCAGGGCATCATGCCGCAGGACTTCAACAGCTACGGCTCGCGCCGTGGTAACCACGAGGTCATGATGCGCGGGACCTTCGCCAACGTCCGACTGAAAAACGAGTTGGCACCCGGCACCCAGGGAAGCTGGACCACCTACTTCCCGACCGGCGAGCAGATCTCTATCTACGACGCGGCCATGCGTTACAAAGAAGAGCAGACACCCCTGGTGGTGCTGGCCGGCAAGGAATACGGCACCGGTTCGAGCCGTGACTGGGCCGCCAAGGGCACCGCGTTGCTCGGGGTTCGCATGGTCATCGCCGAGACCTACGAGCGTATCCATCGCTCCAATCTGGTCGGCTTTGGTGTGGTACCGCTGCAGTACAAGGACGGTGAGAACGCCGAGACGCTGGGGCTGACCGGCGAAGAGACCTTCAGCATCGATAGTCTCGATGACCAGCCCGGCACCGTGACGGTCCGGGCCGTGACACCGGACGGTGAGGTGAAGAGCTTCGAGGCGCGGGTGCGGATCGACACTCCCACCGAGTGGGAGTACTACCGCAACGGCGGGATCCTGCACTACGTCCTGCGGGATCTGGCGCAGCGCTCTCAAGCGGCCTGAGGCCGGCAACGGGCGAGCCTCGCCCCGATCAAAAAACCCGGCCATGTGCCGGGTTTTTTTTTGATCACATCAAAGTGCTGTCATCCACCACTGTGCTTGCCGACCACGTGGCGCCACATATCATAGGTGGCCAGAACAGCACAGCCGACGATCACGGCAATCAAATCCAGATGGGGCACAAAGATCGGGACGACCACAAGGAATGCCCCGAGCATCAACAAACCGATCAGCGCCATTATTCGGTCGATCATTACGTCTCCTCTCCGTCCGGCTGGCATTGTGCCAGTAGCCAACGTGCCGTGCGCAGCAGCTGTGCATCCTGTCCATAGGCGCCGACCAGCTGAACGCCCACGGGCATCCCGTTTCGACCGCTCAAAAGCGGCAGTGTCACAGCGGGCAGTCCGCACAGTGTCCAGAGTGTGCAGAATATCGGATCCCCCGTGGTTGTGAGATCCGCCGGCGCCTCACCCGGGGCCGCCGGGGTGATGATCGCATCAAACCGCTCGAAAAGCGGCTCAAGCGCCTCGAGCAGGACCGGCTGCATATCGCGGGCGGCCAGATAATCCACCGCCCGGATGCCTTGGCCCTGATCCATGAGCGCTTTAAAGGCATCACTAATCTGGCTGGCATCCCGGTCCAGGTAATGCCCCAGATTACGGGTCATTTCGCTGGCCATGATCGTCGCCAGCCAGCCGGCGCCACGGCCGAAGAGCTCGGGCAGCTCGGTTTCCGTTCCATGCTCACCCAGCACGTCCACCAGCTCGGCAAACCCCGCCCGGGTCTCGGGCTCGAGGCGCTCGCTGAAAGGCGTGTGAACCATGGCGATATCCGGTGTCACCGGCGGCGTGGACTGCGCGATCGGCTGGAGGGGCCCGACGTTGAGATCGCAGTCGCGATCCTCGTCATCCGGGCCCATTGCCGCGGCCGCGAGCGTGATGTCGTCGATGCTACGGGCGAAAAACCCGACGTGGTCCAGCGAGGGGGCCGCTTTGAGCACACCGGTGCGGGGGACCGTCCCGTAGCTGGGCTTGTACCCCACCACACCACAGAAAGACGCCGGCCGGATCACCGAGCCATTGGTCTGGGTACCCACGGCAAAGGGCACCATACCAGCGGCCACCGCGGCGGCGGATCCGCTGGACGAACCCCCGGGGGTTCGCGTTGGGTCATGCGGGTTCTTTGTCGCCCCGGGATGGAAATAGGCAAGCTCGCTGGTCACCGTCTTGCCAACGATGATCGCCCCGGCATTACGCAAACGCTGGGTGACCGTGGCATCCTCAAGCGGCCGGTGACCGGCATCCAGCGGTGTGCCGTTATGGGTCGGCAAACCGCGGGCATCGATAATATCCTTCAGCCCCACCGGGACGCCGTGCAACGGCCCGAGCGGCAGCCCCTGGGCCCGACGGCGATCGGCTTCCTTTGCCTGCATGATCGCCAACCGCTCGTCATAGTGCGCCCAGGCCTGGATATCTGGCTCGGAGGCTTCGATCCGTTCGAGGCAGGCCCGGGTCACCGCTTCGGCTGTCAGTACACCGTCCGCCAGATGGCCGGCAAGCGCCGTCGCCGTCAGCGTCGATGGATCACCGATCTCAACCCGCTCAGCCATAGACCGTGTCCGGAAGCCAGAAGACGATCTCGGGGAAGACGTAGAGCACCACCATCGCCACCAGGACAAAGAACAGGAATGGCATACAGCCTTTGAATATCTGCATCAGCTGCACCGATGGCGGCGCGATGCCCTTGAGATAGTAGGCCGACATGGCCATTGGCGGTGTCAGGAACGACGTCTGCAGGTTAAGCGCCACCAGGATGCCGAAAAACAGAGGATCCACGCCAAAGATCTCGAGCAGCGGCAGGAAGATGGGCACGAAGATGATGATGATCTCGGACCACTCCAGCGGCCAGCCGAGCAAAAAGATGATCAACTGCGCCAGGATCAGGAACGTAATGGTGTTGAGGTTGAGCCCGGTGACAAACTCGGTGATCAGATGCTCACCACCGAGGTAGGAGAACACCGACGAAAACGTCCAGGAGCCCACGAACAGCCAGCACACCATGGCGGTGGTCTTGAGCGTGAGATACACCGAATCGCGGAGCTTGTCCCAGGTCAGCGCCCGGTAGATGGCGGCCAAGCCGAGCCCGCCGAGTGCACCGGCCGAGGCCGCCTCGGTCGGTGTTGCCAGGCCGAAGAGGATCGACCCGAGCACGGCAATGATCAGTACCGCCAGCGGCACAAACGAGGTGAGGATCATCACCACCAGTTTGCCCATGGAGACATCGCCGACCTCGTCATCGGTGGGCTTGGGTGCCACCGACGGCTGCAGAAAGCTGCGCACCACGATGTAGGTGATATAAAGCCCCGCCAGCAACAGCCCCGGGAAAAGGGCCCCGGCATAGAGCCGGACGATCGAGGTCCCGGTGGCCGCCGCGTAGACGATCAGCATGATGGAAGGCGGGATGAGGATCCCGAGTGTCCCGCCGGCGCAGATCACCCCCGAGGCGAAGGAGTTGTTGTACCGGGCATTGAGCATCGCCGGCAATGCCAGCAGCCCCATGAGCGTGACCACCGCCCCGACGATGCCGGTGGCCGTCGCGAACAGCGTACAGGTAATCAGCGCCGCCACCGCCATGGCCCCCGGGACCCGGCGCGCGGCAATGTAGAGCGTGGAGAACAGCCGCTCGACGATGTTCGAACGCTCGACGATATAGCCCATGAACAAGAACAAGGGCACCGCGGTGAGCACTTCGTTGGCCATGACAGAGTAGGTCTGGTTGACGAACAGATCGAAGATGCGGTTGTTGAGAAACCCCTCGAGGTAGGCCTGCCAGACCTGCCAGCCTTCGGCCCCCTCTTCGACAAGCCGCTCATAGCCACGCCACATGCGACCGCCGTCGAAGTAGGCGAAATAGCCAAAGCCGATCCCCAGCGCCATCAAGGTAAAGGCGATCGGAAACCCCAGGAAGATACAGAGAATGAAGACCCCTAACATCAGGATCCCGATTTGGGGATCGGTCATCGCTCATTTCCTCCTGCGGTCGATGGATTGGTCTCGGGGTTGTCGGTGAAGTCCTGGCCACCGCTTTCCAGCAACTGATCCTCGAGCTCGGTGACATCGCGGACGTCGGCGGGCCATTCACCGCTGCGGATGCAGACAATGCAGCGGCATACCTGGGCGATGCCCTGGATGAACAGCAAAACCGCGCCTACCACCAGCATCGTCTTGAAGTGGAAAATTGGCACCCCCGCCGGCGAGAAAACGCTGGTCTCCATGTACTGCCACGAGCGTGAGGCATATTTTCCGCCGGCAAAGATCAACGCCAGGATGCCGGGAAAGAAGAAAATGAAATAAAGGATCAGCTCGACGATCGCCTGGGTGCGCGGCTTCCAGAGGCGATAGAGAAAGTCACCGCGGACGTGGGCGTTTCGGGACAGGGTATAGGCACCCCCCACCATGAAAAGCGTGCCGTAGAGGATGTACGACATGTCGTAGGCCCAGGCCGTCGGCGCGTTGAACAGATAACGCGACAACACCTCGTAACCCATGCCAAAGGCCATGAGCAGAATGAGCCAGGCAAAGCTTCTCCCGACCCATGTCGTCAATCGATCAATCAAATGGATGACCTGAAGCATAGATCACTCTTGGTTGTGCGATAAAAATAAATCTGCCCCGGTGCGTAGACCGGGGCAGTGTCGTCGGCGTGGCGCCGGCCTTACATGTTGAGCCGGCCGGGGAAGAAGTGCTCGTAAGCGAGCTGCAGATCCGGCTGGTTCATGAGCTCGTAGAACACGGTGCGCTCCACCCACTCCTTCTGGCTTTCCATGACGCGGCGCATGAAGCTGTCCTCTTCCAGCGTCGGGATGAGGGTGCTCCAGGCCTCGAGCTGCGCGGCCAGGATTTCGTCCGAGGTCCGGTGAACGGTGACGCCGGATTCGGTCTGAAGCGCCTCGAGATCCGCCGAGTAGCGGTCCAGCGCGCTGGCCGTGTTGGACGTCGATGTCGCCTCGACGGCATGCATGAGGATGGCCTGCAGATCATCGTCCATGCTCTCGAGCATATCCCGATTGAACAGCCACTCGAACGATTCACTGGCCTGATGATACGAGCCGAGGTAGTAGTTCTTGGCAACGTCCTGGGCGCCGAAGTCGCTGTCCGAAGACGGGTTGTTGAACTCGAACGCGTCAATGACGCCGCGCTCCATGGCCGGGACGATTTCGCCACCGGGCAGCTGGGCGACGGCCATGCCCATCTCCTGGAGCAGATCGGCGGCCAGGCCCACGGTGCGGTACTTCAGGCCCTGGATGTCCTGAACCGTGGTGACGTCGGCGTCCTTGAACCAGCCGAACGGCTGCGAGGGCATCGGGAAGCCGAACATGCCAACCACATTGAGCCCCATGATGTCCTGGGTCAGCTCGCGATAGAGCTCGCGGCCGCCACCGGCATACCACCAGGCCAGCATATTGTTGGCGTCACCCCCCCAGACCGGGCCGGTGCCAAAGAGCGAGGCGGCCTTGTTCTTGCCATACCAGTAGACGGGCACGTCGTGACCGATATCCAGCACGCCGTCACTCACGGCGTCCATCACCTGGAAGGCCTTGACCACGGCCCCGGCGGGCAGCAGGTCGATCTGGATGCGGCCACCGGACATGCTGTGGACCCGATCCACATACTCGCGGGCGAAATCGTTCCAGATGTTGCCGCCACCCCAGGCGGTCTGCATCTTGAGCACGATCGGCGACTGGGCGTTGACATACGGTGCCCCGACGATCGTGGTGCCTGCGGCGACCCCTCCAGCGGCGGCAAGGCTGCCTTTGAGGAATTTGCGGCGGGAGCCATCGGGCTGCGCCGAGTCTTTCTTGACGCTCTCCACTTTGGAATCGGTCATTGCTTCTCTCCTCCAGTTTCGGGAAAACCGCCCCGCAGGGCGCTCTCGCTAGACCCGATGCCCGACGGATTGTCGGGTCAAATTGGTCTGGCCAAAGACTAGACCATATCTGTGCCCCGCTCGCAAATGGTCTGTGCCATTTGGATCATTCTGCTGACCGGGCCTTGAGTGCGAGCCGGTGGGCGTGGAGTAGCGGCTCGGTGTAGCCACTGGGCTGCTCGCGCCCCTTGAAAACCAGATCACAGGCAGCCTGGAAGGCGATCCCGTCAAATGCCGGCGCCATCGGCTGGTAGGTCGGATCATCGGCATTCTGCCGGTCCACCACCGCGGCCATGCGCTTCATCGTCTCCATGACCTGATCCTCCGAGACGATGCCGTGATGGAGCCAATTCGCGATGTGCTGACTGGAGATACGCAGGGTGGCCCGGTCTTCCATCAAGCCGACATCGCTGATGTCCGGCACCTTCGAGCAGCCCACGCCGTGGTCAATCCACCGCACCACATAACCCAGGATGCCCTGGCAGTTGTTTTCCAGTTCGGCGCGAATGGCCTCATCACTCCAATCCGGGTTATCCGCCACCGGAATGGTCAACAGATCATCCATGCTGCTGCGGTGGCCGCCCGCGAGGGCCTTTTGCTGCTCTCGCACATCGACCTGATGGTAATGGGTGACATGGAGCGTCGCGGCCGTGGGCGATGGCACCCAGGCGCAGTTCGCGCCGGCGCGGGGGTGGCCGATCTTGGCTTCGAGCATATCGGCCATGCGATCGGGCATGGCCCACATCCCCTTGCCGATCTGCGCATGCCCCGGCAAGCCGCAGTCCAGACCGGTGTCGACGTTCCAGTCCTCGTAGGCGTTCAGCCACCGCGACTGCTTCATCTCGCCTTTGCGGATCATGGGGCCGGCTTCCATGCTGGTGTGGATCTCATCGCCGGTGCGGTCGAGAAAGCCCGTGTTGATGAAGATCAGCCGTTCGCGGGCGGCGTTGATGCAGGCCTTGAGGTTGAGCGTGGTGCGACGCTCCTCGTCCATCACTCCCACCTTGAGGGTGTTGGCGGGCAGATCAAGCACCTGTTCGACCCGGCTGAAAAGCTCGACGGTCAATGCGACCTCGTCGGGCCCGTGCATCTTGGGCTTGACGATGTAGACACTGCCGGTGCGACTGTTACCGCCCTCGCGCTGGAGATCGTGCATGGCAATCAGCGAAGTGCACATGGCATCGAGCATGCCTTCGGGCAGTTCGTTGCCTTGGGCATCCAGCACCGCCGGCGTGCTCATCAGATGCCCCACGTTGCGCACCAGCATCAGGCTGCGCCCCGGCAGCGTGAGTGGCTCGCCATCGGCGCCGGTATAGCGTCGATCCGGGTTGAGCTGGCGGGTCACGGGGTGTCCCTGCTTGTAGAAAGTCTCTTGCAGATCGCCCCGCATCAGGCCCAGCCAGTTACGGTAGACCAGCGCCTTGTCCTCGCCATCGACGGCGGCCACCGAATCCTCACAGTCCTGGATGGCCGTGACCGCCGACTCGAGTATGACGTCGCGCACGCCGGCCGGATGGTTCTGACCGATGGGATCCTCGGCATCGATGCTGATCTCGGCATGCAGGCCATTGTTGCGAAGCAATACCGCCGATGGTTGCTCGCCGCCGGCAAACCCTGCGAACTGCCCCGGGTCCTTGAGCCCGGTCTCGCCCCCACCCTCGAGGGTCACCGAGAGGGCATGGCCGGCCTGGTCGGCGACCACCCGATAGGCGGTCACATCGGCATGGTTGCCGGCAGCCAGGGGGAAATTCGCATCCAGAAAGGCGGCGGCCCAGGCCACCACACGGCGGCCCCGCTCGGGGTTGAAGCCGCGGGTTTTCTCGGCACCGTCGGCTTCCGGGATGACATCCGTGCCGTAGAGCGCGTCGTAGAGACTGCCCCATCGGGCGTTGGCAGCGTTGAGGGCGTAGCGGGCGTTATTGACCGGCACCACCAGCTGCGGGCCGGCGACCTCGGCCACTTCGCGGTCGACATTGGCCGTGGTCACCGCCACCTCGCCCGGGTCGGCCTCGAGGTAGCCGATCTCTTCGAGAAACGCCCGGTAGGCGGGATCGGCATGGCGGCCGGGGTTGTCGCGGTGCCACTGATCGATCCGGGCCTGCAGCGCCTCACGTCGCTCGAGCAGCGCCGCATTGCGAGGCCCGAGATCGCCGACAATGGCCGCCAGCCCCTGCCAGAAAGCATCGGCATCAACGCCGGTGCCCGGAATGGCTTCGCGGTTGATCAGTTCGTAAAGGGGTTTGGCAATCTGCAACCCAGCGGCTTCGACGCGCTCGCTCATGGCCTCTTCCTCGTTGGTGGTTTTTCTGTCGTGGACGAATGGCTCGCTAAAATAAACCAGCGTCGCGACCCTTTAAACCCGCGCAAGCCCCGCCCACCCCATGAAGCATGGTCGACGAGCTGCTAAAATCGCGGGTTTGCATCGCAGGGCAGCGGCAATGGCAGAGATGCATTTCGACGCAATCGTACTGGGCAGCGGGCCGGGCGGCGAAGGCGCCGCGATGAAACTGGCCAAAAGCGGCCGGTCGGTGGCCATGGTCGAGCGCTACCGGGAGGTGGGCGGCGGCTGCACTCACTGGGGCACGATCCCCTCCAAAGCGCTCCGTCACAACATCCGGCGACTGATGGAGTACAACGACTCGCCGCTCTTTCGCAAAGCCGGCGAGCCCCGTCATCTGTCCTTCCCCACCATGCTGGGCCATGCCCGTCAGGTGATCGACGACCAGGTCGGGCTGCGCAGTCGGTTTTACCTGCGCAACGATGTCCCCATCCTCAAAGGGCCGGCGCGATTTGTCGGGCCCCACGAGATCGCGGTGACCGACCCGGACGGCACGGTCAATCACTACAGCGCCGATCGATTTTTGATTGCCACCGGCTCGCGCCCGTATCAGCCATCCGACGTCGACTTCAGCCACCCGCGCATCTGCGACAGCGACCAGATTCTCAGCCTCAGCCACACCCCGCGGAATATTGTTATCTACGGCGCCGGTGTCATTGGCAGCGAATATGCCTCGATCTTTCGGGGGCTGGGGGTCAAGGTCGACCTGATCAATACCCGCGAACGCATGCTGGCCTTTCTCGATGATGAGATTTCCGACGCGCTGTCCTATCACCTGCGCGAACACGGTGTACTGATTCGCCATCGCGAGGAGTACGACCATATCGAAGCCGACGACGACGGGGTGACGCTGGCGCTGCAGTCGGGCAAACGCATCCGTGGTGATCTGCTGCTCTGGGCCAACGGGCGCACCGGCAACACCGATGACATGGGCCTCGAGGCGCTGGGCATCCAACCCAACGGACGGGGGCAGATCGAAGTCGATGAGCACTTCCGCACCAACCAGCCCCACATCTATGCGGTAGGCGATGTGATTGGCTACCCCAGCCTGGCCAGCGCGGCCTATGACCAGGGTCGGTTTGCCGCAACCCACATGGTCGAGGGCGATTGCGACTATCGCCTCGCCCATGACGTGCCCACCGGCATCTACACCATCCCCGAGATCAGCTCGGTGGGACGCAACGAACAAGAGCTCACCGACGCCCGCGTCCCGTACGAGGTCGGTCATGCCTTTTTCAAGGATCTCGCCCGGGCGCAGATTTCGGGACAGACCACCGGCATGCTCAAGCTGCTTTTCCATGCCGAGACACTCGAGCTCCTCGGCATCCACTGTTTTGGCGACCAAGCGGCAGAGATCGTCCACATCGGCCAGGCAATCATGGCGCAGCCCGCACCCAACAACACCCTGCGCTATTTCATGAACACCACCTTCAACTATCCGACCATGGCCGAGGGTTACCGGGTCGCGGCACTGAACGGTTACAACCGGGTTCGATGAGCGGCACTGTCGGGGTGGCCGGTCATCGAGCGGTAACACGGCTGTCGCAAACTCCCTTGGGGCAAACAGAGCAGGGTCGATGACGAATACGGATCTCAGCCATCCCGATCTCTATCTCAACCGCCAGCTCAGCCTGCTGGCATTCAATCGTCGGGTGCTCGCACAGGCCGCCGACACGGCCAATCCGTTGCTCGAGCGGCTGAAGTTTCTTTGCATTGCCAGCTCGAACATGGACGAGTTCTTCGAGATCCGGGTCGCTGGACTGCGCCAGGCACGAGAGATGGGCGTGGGCGCAGGCGGCGCGGACAATCGCACCCCTCAACAGGTCCTGCGCGAGATCAGTGAGCGTGCCCACGACCTGGTCGAAGAACAGTACCGGCTACTCAATGACGAGGTCACACCGGCGCTTGCCGAGGCGGGCATCCGCTTTTTGCGCCGCAATGAGTGGACGCCGGCGCAACAGAAATGGATTCGGGGGTATTTCGAAACCGAGCTGCTTCCCATCCTCAGCCCGCTCGGCCTGGATCCGGCCCATCCGTTTCCGCAGGTGCTCAACAAAAGCCTCAACTTTATCGTCTCGCTCGAGGGACGGGATGCCTTTGGCCGCAACAGCGGTATGGCGGTGGTCCAAGCCCCGCGTGCCCTGCCCCGCATCATCCAGCTGCCGCCGGAGCTTGAGGGCAATGGCGCTTACGACTTCGTTTTCCTCTCATCGATCATTCACGCCCATGTCACGGATCTCTTCCCCGGCATGAATGCCACCGGCTGCTATCAATTCCGGGTGACCCGCAACAGCGACCTGTATGTGGACGAAGAAGAGGTGGATGATCTGTTGCGGGCGATGGAAGGCGAGTTGGCATCACGCCGCTACGGCGATGCGGTCCGCCTCGAGGTCGCCGCCAACTGCCCGGATCACATGGCCAATTTTCTGCTCGAGGAATTCCGGCTCGAGCCCGACGACCTCTACCAGGTCAACGGTCCGGTCAACCTCAACCGCCTGCTGGCGGTCTGCGACATCGTCGACCGCCCGGAGCTCAAATACCCGGGGTTCACGCCGGGTCTGCCGGCCGAGCTCCGCCACGGGGGTGATCTGCTCAAGGTCATGCGCCAGCATGATGTGCTGCTCCATCACCCGTTCGAATCCTTCGCTCCGGTCGTCGAGCTGCTCCGTCAGGCGGCACAGGACCCGGATGTGCTGGCCATCAAACAGACCCTCTACCGAACCGGTCCGGATTCGGCGGTGGTGGAACACCTGGTCAACGCGGCGCGCGCGGGTAAAGAGGTCACCGTGGTGGTCGAGCTGCGGGCCCGCTTTGACGAGGCGGCCAATATCGGACTGGCCAACCGGCTGCAGGAAGCCGGCGCCCATGTGGTCTACGGCGTAGTAGGGCACAAAACCCACGCCAAGATGATCCTGGTCGTCCGCCGCGAGGGCCGACGGCTGCGGCATTACGTCCATCTGGGCACGGGCAACTATCACTCGCGGACCGCCCGGCTTTATACCGACTACGGGCTGCTCACCGCCGATCCGGATATCGGCGAAGACGTCCATCGGGTGTTTTTGCAGCTCACCAGCCTGGGGAAGGTCTCGGATCTTACCCACCTGCTGGAGTCGCCCTTCACCCTGCACCCGGCCATGATCGAGAAAATCGGGCGCGAACAGGCCCATGCCGAAGCCGGCCGGGATGCCCGGATCATCATCAAGGTCAACTCGCTGGTCGAACCCAAGGTCATCCGGGCGCTCTACGCCGCGTCCCAGGCGGGCGTCGAGATCGATCTGATTGTTCGCGGCATGTGCTGCCTGCGGCCGGGGATCCCGGGTGTGAGCGACAACATCCGTGTGCGCTCGATCATCGGCCGCTTTCTCGAACACACCCGGGTGTTCTACTTCGCCAACCACACCGAGCCCGAGCTCTATTGCAGCTCAGCCGACTGGATGGAGCGCAACTTCTTCCGTCGGGTGGAGACCTGCTTTCCACTGGTCGATGGCGAATTGCGCCAGCGGGTGTTGTCCGATCTCGAGATCTATCTCGCCGACAATGCCCAGGCCTGGCTTCTCGATGCCGATGGTGAATATCAGCGCGCCGGCCCGGCGGCAGAGGGTCCGGCGGTTTCTGCGCAGCAACAACTGCTCGCCCGCTATGCCGAGGATGGTTAGACGCCGGGCTCAGCCCCGGCTTGTCAGCAACCTGTAGCCGGCCACGGCAATATAGTCCGCCTCTTCCTGCAGATCAGCCTCGATCAGCGCGTGCCCCGCCCCACCGCGATCCGCAAGAGCCAGGTGCAATGTCTTGCCCTCGGTGGTCGCCGAGACCGGCGGCGGTGGCTCGGCGGTCCGGGCACGGTGCAGCGTGGTCGCCAGTCGCAGCACGATGGCAAGACGCATTGCCGGGCGTTGCCAGTATTGGGGCAGCTCACGGAAAACCGCACGCGGGAACTTGCGCCGATGGGCGCGGACCAGTGTCGCGATGACCTGTTGATCTTCGCGCGAGAAGCCCGCCAGGTCGCTGTGGCGGAGGATATACTCGCCATGCTTGTGATACTGGCTGTGAGAGATATCCAGGCCGATTTCGTGGACGGATGCCGCCCAGCGCAGCATATCGGCCATGCCCGGCTCATCGAGCTGCCACGCATCAGCCACCATGCGCCGTAGCTGCTCGGCGGTATCGGCCACCCGCCCGGCATGCTCGGTATCCACGTGATAGCGACGGGCCATGGCGGCAATACTGGCGCTTCGGACATCCTCGTGTCGGATACGACCGAGCAGGTCAAACAAAAGCCCCTCGCGCAACGCGCCATCCGCGGCGTCCATGTGGGCGATTCCAAGCTGGTCAAAGGCGGCGCTGAGCACCGCAAAACCGCCGGGCAGAACCTCGGCGCGACGGGCACTGACACCATCGAGGGTGAGCTTGTTGATGCGACCGGCCTTGATGAGCGCAGCCCGCAACCGGGCAAGCCCGGCAGGGTGGATGCCATTTTCCGACCACCCGTTATCCCGCAGGCAGCGCTCCACCGAGCGGATCGTGCCCGAGGCACCCACGGCCCGTTCCCAGCCGGCACGGCGATACCGCGCTGCGATCGGCTCGAGCTCGCGTCGGGCGGCGAGCTCCGCGGCCTGCAGGGTCTTTTCGGTGATACGGCCATCGGTAAAAAACCGCTGCGTGGCGCTCACACATCCCATGTGCAGGCTTTCCATCTGTCGTGGCACGAAGGCCTCGCCGATGATCAGCTCGGTACTCCCGCCACCGATGTCCATGACCAGCCGGCGTCGGTCATCACCGGCAATGCTGTGGGCGACACCCAGATATACCAGCCGCGCCTCCTCGTAGCCCGAGACGATCTGTATCGGGTGGCCGAGGGCCGCCTGGGCCCGGTCGAGGAAATCATCCGCGGCGCGCAGCTGCCGCAGGGTGTTGGTGCCGACGGCACGAACGGCCTGCGAGGGCAGTCCCCGCAGGCGTTGCCCGAAGCGCTCGAGGCAAGCCAGCGCCCGGTCGCGGGCGGCCGCATCCAGGCGCCGCTTGTCATCCAGCCCGGCGGCCAACCGGACCGGCTCGCGGAGTCGGTCCATCATCCGCAAGCTGTTGCCCTCGGGTCGGGCAACGATCATGTGAAAGCTGTTGGAGCCAAGGTCAACGGCCGCCACCTCGGCATCATCCGTCGGCCGTCGCCGACGCTTCATCGCGACGGATCCGTTTGCCGGGCTTCGGCATCGCTCCGGGCGCGCTCGATGACCTGCCAGATATCGTCATCCGCGGCGGCCAGCAGCCCCACGCCAACCGTGCAGCGTTGCCGGTAATTGGCCGGCAGCCCCGCCATGGGACGTGACTCGATCCGATCGGCTACCCGGGCAGCGACCCGACCGGCCTCGTCGACGTCGGCGTCGGGCAACACGAGCAGGAACTCCTCGCCGCCATAACGGCCCAGGCCGTCGATATCGCGGATACAACCGCGCAGGCGCTGGGCGGTTTCGTACAGCACTTGATCCCCTACCCGGTGACCGAATTCGCGATTGATGCGCTTGAACCGATACAGATCCACCAACAGCACCGCGAGGGGTTGATCGAGCCGATCGGCCCGCTCTCGCTCCTGACCCAGAAAGGCGATGATGGCGCTGCGATTACTCACCCCCGTGAGCGGATCCAGCACCTTGAGGTCGTGGACCTCCTCGCGGGCACGCTGCAGGTCGATCTGCCGTTCTCTCAAGCGCCGGCGCAGGCCACTGACATAGCCGGCAAAGAACCCGCCGCAGGGCGCCAGGGTCCCCAGTGCCACCAGATGCAAGAGTTCGACCTGGGCGTCGAAGGCCGCCGGGCGCTGTTGCCAGACCGCTGTCACCGCCACGCCGTAGCAAACCACCGCAAACACACCCAGGGCCGTGAACTGCCGGGCGTTGAGCCGCAGCACGCCAAACATCAGCAAAACCAGAAACAACAGCAGAATGCCGCCGCGACCACCATCGAGCAGATACATGGTCAGTCCCATGATCAGGCAGACCACAAACATCTGGATACCGGTCAGGCTGGGGTCGGCGAATCGCTCGTTACGCCCCGAGCGCAACAACACATAGAGCGCCAGGTTGACCAGGACGATCAACAACGTGGTCAGCCGCCACTCATGAAAGTCCAGCAGTCCCTGGCGGACATAGAGCCCCATAAAGGCAATGACCAACACGTAGACCGTCGATGCAAGCAAAAAGCGGCGGACCCGCAACGACTGACGCGGATCCTCACCGGGCAACAACGCGCCAAGGGGCAGGTTCATCGGCCCGACTCCATGTCGGCCAGCTGGATATTGAGCGCCGTCACCGAGATCCATATCTCACGGACCGAAAGCGCCAGCGAGAGCATCATCAATACCAGGCTGGCCCCGAACAACCACCCGGCGACTTCGGCGAGGCCACCGAAGAGCACGAACATACTCGCCACACACAGCAGCAGACTGCCCACGCCCGTGGCCTGCATGGACTGGATCAGACGGACCCGCCGGCGAAGGTTATCGATCTGCGCGGCCAGGCTCTGCCGCGGTGTGGTGCTGTACTGCGCCTGAAGGTCACGGATCAGCGAGGCGAGGGCCAGGAAGCGGTTGGTATAGGCCAAAAGCAGGAGGGACACCGCCGGAAAGAGCAATGACGGTGTCCCCAGGGTCAACTCCATTGATGCCTACCCGACGGCCGGACTCAGCGGACGCCACCGGCGCCGGACAACTCCTCGCGTAGCGCCTCGAACCGATCGATCATCCCTGGCACGTCGGCGTCCTGCTCGGTCATGGCCGCCACCATCTCTTCGCGCAGCGCCAACTGGGAGTCCCGGATCCGCTGGTCGTCCATCGCCGCCCGGCGAGCGGCCAGTAGGTCCTGGCGGGTGGACTGGTACTCGCTCATCAACGACTCGCGGCGAGCATCCTCAAGCCCCTCCTGCCGCAGTTCACTGGCGATATCCTGAAGCCGGCGAATGTCCTGCCGCGGACGCACCCCTTCGTCACGCATACGGGCCATCATCTGGTCCTCGAGCTGCGACTGACGCTCGGCCAGCTCGGGATTGGCCTCCATGGTGCTCTGCCGAATCGCCGCCA
This sequence comes from Spiribacter pallidus, assembly GCF_040838495.1. Taxonomy (NCBI): domain Bacteria; kingdom Pseudomonadati; phylum Pseudomonadota; class Gammaproteobacteria; order Chromatiales; family Ectothiorhodospiraceae; genus Spiribacter; species Spiribacter pallidus. Next base: position 254,223 of record NZ_JBAKFM010000001.1, read on the forward strand.
GCGACTGGCGCAGCGACTGGAGCTCCTGTCGCTTGCCCTGGATATCGCCATCACTGCCCTGGCCAAAGACCGGCGTGGCAAGCCCAAGCGTTAATAGCGCCATCGCCATCCAGACGAGCGATGCCCGGGCGGGGATGATTCGGTCCATGGTCGGCCTCCAGGGGCTGCGTGTTGGTTTAAGGTCAGCAAGTTAGCAGTCTGGCGCCGTTGCCTGTCAACAACGCCGGAGTGGCCCGGGCTCATTCTGCCGGGGGGCGTAGCTCGACAATCACCGGATCATGGTCGGATGCCCGCCAGATTCCCGCCCCGCGGCGGTAGGGATAGGCCGGCTCGTCGGCATTGATATGCCAGATATCCACCGCCTGCACCTGTTCAGACAGCCCACCGCCTGCCAGTGCGTGGTCGATATAACCGCTCTCGCCCCGGTAGTTGTAGGTGTAGCGATCCTGCGGCCGGACGCGAGCGGCGATCAGATCCATAAAACCAGCATCCCGCCAGGTCCGCATCGCGGTCTCGAGGGCATAGGCATTGAAGTCGGCGAGTATCAGCGTCGGCGGCATCGACCCGGGTTCGGGATACAGCCCGTCCAACCAACGCACCAGCGCTCGAGCCTGGGCGTCGCGCCGCTGCGCCCAACAGCCCTGGCCACGGTCGTGATCGCCGCGCTCTGGACAGCCACCCCGGGATTTGAAATGCGCCGCAAGCACGGCGAATTCATCACCCCCGTGACGATCAAACCGCACCCACAGGGGCGGCCGGGGGTGGATGGGTTGGGCAGCGCGTCGCCGCTTTGTCACGCGCAGGCGATCGGGCCGATAGAGGATCACGGTGCGGATGACCGACTCGCCGCCCCCCCGGAAAGCGGCCCGATAGCGGTCCCGCCCCTCCAGCCCACGATTTATGGTGGCCAGCAGATCCTCCACCGCTGCCGCATCGTTTTGCACCTCATGGAGGATGAGCGCGTCGGCGTTGATATGACGGACCACCGATCGCACCCGTTGACGCTGACGCGCGAGATCTCCCGGTGTCCGGGCGCCGCGGCCGCCCAGATCGACAAAGTAATTGCGCAGGTTCCACTGCGCCACCCGCAGCCCGTCACCGGGCCCGGGCGGTTCGGGACGGGGGTTGCGAGGCTCGAAACGCGGCGGATCCAGCGGATGGATCCGCCAATGGCCAAAGGCCCGGGTCAGGATACCGGTAATGTCCCCGACCCGATCCCCGGCCCGCCGCACGCCGTTTTCGTCCACAAAGGGCAGGGGGCGCGGCTGTCGGCGGTAACTGCCGTCATCCAGCAGGACCCCGAGCCGGGCGCCGCCGTCTACGCCATTGGCCGGGTGAAACGGCCGCCCGCCAACCGCCAGGCCCAGGCTGCCGTAGCGGCCAAGGTTGTAGACATCCGCTACGGTCAACGGCCCCTTGAGACGAACAAGCCGATCGGCGAGCGCTGAGAGGCGATGTCGGCGGGTTGCATCCAGCGCGACCGGCGCCACCGGGGCCTTTCCACAAAAGCGCGTCCCTTCGACGGCCTCGAGCTGGACCCGACCGCGATAGCGTCCGGTCCGGGCGCGCAGACGCCATCGCTCGCCGTGTCGTGGCGGGGCCGGCGGCTTGAACCCGGGTGCATAGACGAATACCCCCGCCGGTGGGGTGCCACCCTGCAGATAGAACCCATCCAGCGCGTCCTCGCCCAGAAAACTGGCGGTCACGGTGGCTTCGACCACGACAGGCTCACCCTCGGCGATCGCCTCGCCGGTCAGGCCCGTGACCGCCGCAATCGATGTGGTCCCCGATGCGCCGCATGCCCCCACCGCCCCCTGAACCGGTCCGGCCGCCAGAGCCATCGCGGCCACCAGGACACGAGCCCGGCACCACCCCGGCCATCGGGACGATCGCTTAGCTGGCGCGATGGACATCACGCACGTTTCGCAGTCCGCTGATACGCTCCATGACGCGGCTCAGCTGATCGACATCAAGCACCTCGAGGCTCAACGTCATGCGCGCCATCTGATCACCGGGGTCGGTGCGGGTGTTGACCGCGGTCACGTTGATGCCTTCGTTGTTGAGCAAAGAAGAGATATCACGAATCAATCCCCGCCGGTCGTAGGCCTCGAGGGCTATGTCCACCGGATAATAGCGTTCGCCGGCGGGCTGCCAGCTCACCTCGATGAGTCGCTCCGGGGCCGTATCCTGCAGCCGGCGCAGATTACTGCAGTCGCTGCGGTGGACACTCACGCCCTCGCCCCGGGTAATGAACCCGACAATGGCATCCCCGGGGGCCGGCTGACAGCAGCGCGCCAGCCGGGTCAGCAGATTGCCCACGCCGTGAATGGTGACGTCGTCCTGGTCGCCGCCGGTGGCCGGGCGTCGACGCTGACGGCCGGTCAACCGCGTCTGCGCATCGGCATCGGGCAATAGGCGATCCCGCAGCAGACCGGCGATCTGGGCACCGGTCACTTCACCACGACCGATCGCCGCGAGAAAGTCGTTGAGCCGTGGGTAGCGCGACCGCCCGGCCAGGGCCTCGAGATTGACATCGGCAAGGCCCAGTCGATGGAGCTCGCGCTCGAGGACGTCGCGGCCCTGTTCGATGTTGCGGGCCTGGTCTTGTTGGCGAAACCAGGCGCGAACCCGGGACAGGGCCCGCGGCGAGGTCAGATAGCCCAGCGACGGGTTGAGCCAGTCCCGGCTGGGTTCGGCATTGCGGGCGGTCAGCACCTCGACCTGATCACCGCTTTGCAATGCCTGGGTCAGTGGCACGATACGGCCATTGACCTTGGCGCCACGGCAACGATGGCCAATCTCGCTGTGGATGCTGTAGGCAAAATCCAGCGGCGTACTGCCCCGTGGCAGGTCCACCACATCTCCCCGGGGGGTGATGACATAGACCCGATCCTCGAAGACCTCGGCACGGAAACGGTCGATCAGGTCGCTATCGCTGTCGCTGTCACCGTCGCCGGAGAACTCCAGAAGCTTGCGCAACCAGGCGACCCGGGCATCAAAATCCGGGTCCGAGCCCCGGCCCTCCTTGTAGCGCCAGTGCGCGGCGATGCCGAGCTCGGCCTGTTCGTGCATCTCACGGGTGCGGATCTGGACCTCGACCGTCCGTCCGCCCTCGCCCGCCACCGCGGTATGCAGTGATCGGTAGTCGTTTTCCTTGGGACTGGCGATGTAGTCGTCAAACTCGCGCGGGATGGGCTGCCAGAGGCTGTGCACCAGCCCCAGCGCGGCGTAACAGTCCGGGACGCTGTCCACCAGGATACGCAGTGCCCGCAGGTCATAGAGCTCGTGAAAGCCGAGCCCCTTGCGCTGCATCTTTCGCCAGATGCTGTAGATGTGCTTGGGCCGGCCGGTCACCTCGGCATTGAGCCCGGCCTCGCCGAGCGCCTCCATCAGGCGGCTTCGCATGGCGTCGATGAACCGCTCCCGATCCACCCGCCGCTCGGCCAGCAGGGTGGCGATGCGCTTGTAGGTGTCAGGCTCGAGGTAGCGGAATGAAAGATCCTCGAGCTCCCATTTGATCTGCCAGATGCCCAGTCGATTGGCCAGCGGCGCATACAGATCCAGGGTTTCGCGGGCGATGCGCTTTTGCATCGTCGCATCGCGATCACGCAAAAGCCGCATATCGTGCAGCCGCTCGGCGAGCACCAGAAAGACCACGCGAATATCCCGGGCCATGGCCAGCAGCATCTTGCGCAGTGCCTCGGACCGGGCGCTCTCGTCACCGGCGGTGCCGGCACCATGGAGCCGGCTGACCTGCCCCATGCGCAGACAGCCATCGACCAGACTGGCCACCGGCTCGCCGACCAGACGCCCCAGGGTCGCCACATCCGGCCCCCCGCATACCGGCAGGTCGTGGAGCAGACCGGCGATCAGCGAGTCTGCATCCAGCCCCAGTCCGGCCAGGATGTCGGCAACCGCCCGGGCATGATCCATGCGCCGATCACCGGCGGCCCGTCGCTGGTCGGCGTAATGGGTCTGCGCCAGCGACCAGGCCCGTGCCAGCCGATCACGGTCTTCATCACCCAGATTCAGCGGCAGATCCGCGACCCAGGACACAAAGCCCGGGTCAGCGCCCTGGGCATTCAACGATTCGGTAGTCATGGGTGGGATTTTACCGTCTTGAGGTATTGTTAATCCATACAGTACTGTATATATTAACAGTTATCGCAAATGATGGAGTTGGCCATGCCAGCGCTCACTGCTCGACAACAACAGATCCTTGAGCTTATCCAGCGTTTCATTGCGCGCACGGGCTATCCCCCCACCCGCAGTGAAATCGCCGCCGAGCTGGGCTTTCGGTCGGTCAATGCAGCCGAACAGCATCTGCGCGCCCTGGCCCGCAAGGGCGTCATCCGGTTACAGCCCGGTGCCTCACGGGGGATTCGACTGTGCGAAGCGGACCGCCCCGCCGAACTGCTCGCCGAAGACGAACAGGGCCTGCCGGTCATCGGTCGAGTGGCCGCCGGCAGCCCGTTGTTGGCAGAGGCCCATGTCGAGCGGCACTGCCAGGTCAGCGCCGGGCTTTTCACCCCCGGTGCGGATTACCTGCTGCGGGTCCGGGGCATGAGCATGCGGGATGCCGGCATCCTGGACGGCGACCTGCTGGCCGTGCACCGCACCGGAGAGGTCCACAACGGACAGATCGTCGTCGCCCGGCTGCACGACGAGGTCACCGTCAAGCGCTTCACTCGTGAAGGCCATCGGGTCCGGCTGTTGCCGGAAAACCCCGATTTCCAGCCCATCGAAATCGATCTGCGCCAGGAAGAACTGGCGATTGAAGGCATTGGTGTCGGCGTCATCCGCTCCGGACTCTGACGCCCCACCCACGGAGGTTTAATCATGGAACAGGCCATCGATCAGCTACTGGCCCGCCCGGGCATCTGGCGGGCCAGCGAAACGGCTCGACATACCGGGGCCCGGGGTGAGCATATCCCCACCGGATTTTCGGTGCTGGACACGGCCCTGCCCGGGGGCGGCTTCCCGAGCGGCGCGCTCACCGAAGTCCTGCACGACAGTCATGGCATGGGCGAGTTGCGGCTTGCCATGCCGGCCCTCGCCAGGCTCTCCCGCGGCGGACGCTGGATTGCCATGATCGCCCCGCCCCACATCCCCTATGCACCGGGGTTATCGGCACGGGGCATGGATCTGTCACGCGTACTGGTGGTTCATCCCACCAGCGAACAGCAGTCCCGCTGGGCGCTGGAACAGGCCCTGAGAGCCGGCACCTGTGCGGCGGTACTGGCCTGGCCAGAGCATTGCGATGACCGCAGCCTGCGGCGCTTTCAGCTGGCGGCAGAGACCGGCAACAGCCTGGGGCTTTTGTTCCGCGACAGCCTGGCTGCAGGGCAACATTCTCCGGCCGCGCTACGACTGCGAATCGACAGCGACAACGGCCAGCGGCTGGGGGTCCGGGTGTTGAAATGCCGTGGCGCCACACCCGGCCCCGTCCAGCTGGATGACCGCCCGGCTGGTGCGCTGCATGAGCAACAGCCCCTCCCCCTGCACAACTGACAGATCCATGATCTGCGATGTTGTGGTTGTGCCTGTTCGCTGATGACCCAAACCGGGAGAGGCAGGCCGATTCGCTCCAGCGCCTGGCCAACTGGGCGCTGGAGTTCACGCCGCGTATCAGTCTGAATCTGCCCGGCAGCGTCTTGCTCGAAATCGGGGGCAGCCTGCATTACTTCCGCGGCCTGGAGGCCTTGCGCCAGCGTGTACAAAAGGGACTGGAGAAGCTGGGTATCCCGATCCATACCGGGATCGCCCCCACCCCCACCGCAGCCTGGCTGATTGCCCGCGCGGGCGGTGACACGCCGATCATCCATCGCCGCGATCTGCCCGAAGGACTCGCGCCGCTGCCCCTGGGGGTGCTGTCTGTCGAGCAACGCCAGGCAAAGGCCCTGCAGGGGCTGGGCTGCCGGACCATTGGCGAGCTGCGTCGTCTGCCGGTCGCCGGTCTGACCCGCCGGATCGGCCGCCACGTGGTCGAAACCCTGCAAAAAGCCCATGGTGAGCGTCCGGATCCACAGCCCGAGTGGAAGCCGGCGCAGTCCTTTGAAGCACATCTTGATTTTGCCGATCCGGTGACCGATCACCAGCAGTTACACACCCCACTGGGCGGGTTGATTGACCGCCTCTGTACCGAGCTGCGGCGACGGGATGCCGGTATCCTGCGGGTGCACATCACCCTCACACCCACACGGGGTGACGCCAGGACACTGACGGTCGGCGTGCTCTCACCAAGCCGCGATGCCGAGCACCTCAAGGCGCTTCTCCAACAACGACTCGAGGGCCAGACCAGCGCCGACGGGATCATCGGCGCCCACCTGCAAAGCGGCCCCCTGCGCAGCTTCAACAATGACAGCCCGCCCCTGGATCTGCTGGATGCACTGGCCGACGACAGCGCTCAGAACGACTGGCAGACGCTGGTGGAACTGCTGGGACACCGCCTGGGCGAGGCGCAGCTCAGCCTGGTCGACGCGTATCCCGACCATCGCCCGGAACGCGCCTGGCGTTATCGACGCCCGGGTGACCCAAGCCCTGGCGATGAGCATCGGCCGGATCATCCACCACGACCCGGGTGGCTGCTGGAGACACCGCTGTCACTCGACACCCGCCAGGGACAGCCCCACTATCATGGCGCGCTGGTGCTGGAATCGCCCGCCGAGCGTATCGAATCGGGCTGGTGGGATGGCGAAGACGTCGCCCGTGACTACTACATAGCCCGCAATCCCCGGGGCCAGCGGCTGTGGGTCTATCGCGACCGGCGTGGCGGGCGTCGCTGGTATCTGCACGGCCTGTTTGCCTGACGCCATGCAAGCGCCGACCCCAGCCTATGCTGAGCTTCATTGCCTGAGCAATTTCAGCTTTTTGCAAGGCGCCTCGCATCCCGAAGAACTGGTGCATCGCGCCCAGGCGCTCGGATATCGCGCCCTTGCCATTACCGATGAATGCTCGCTGGCCGGCGTGGTGCGCGCCCACGCCGCCGCCCGGGACTACGGGCTGCAACTGATCATCGGCAGCACCATCCGGCTCGAGGACGGTCCGGAAATCGTCCTCCTGGCCCCCGACCGCCACGCCTATGGCCGACTCTCTGCGCTCATCGCGCTGGGCCGAAGCCAGGCCAGCAAAGGCCAGTACCATCTCTGCCGCAGCGATCTGCAAGCGGGCATCCCCGGTTGTCTGGCACTGCTCGTCATCCGGGGCGACACACCCGAGGCGGATGCACGCTGGCTGGCCGATTGCTTTCCCGATCGGGCCTGGCTAACCACGTCGATCCGCCATGACGGTCATGATGACCTGCGGCTGGCACGCTGCCGTCACCTGGCCCGGCTTACCGGTCTACCCGCGGTTGCCAGCACCGGCGCGGTCATGCACCGCCGCAGCCGCCGCGCGCTGCAGGACACCCTGAACGCGATCCGACACAACCGCCCGCTATCGGCCATGGGCCACGAGCTGGCCAGCAATGGCGAGCGCCATCTGCGCCCACGCCGTCAACTGGCCCGGGCCTATCCACCGGAGATGCTCGCCGAGAGCACACGGATCGCCCGACGCTGCAGCTTCTCGCTGGATGAGCTGCGCTACGAATATCCAGAAGAACTGGTTCCCCCGGGCCATGACCCGCCCAGCTGGCTGCGATCGCTGGTCGAATCGGGCGCCCGGGCCCGCTGGCCCGATGGTGTCCCCGACAAGGTCAGCCGGGCCATCGAACATGAGCTCGGCCTGATCCGGTCGCTGGCCTATGAGCCCTATTTTCTCACCGTCCACGACATCGTGGCCTTTGCCCGGCGCAAAGGGATTCTCTGTCAGGGCCGGGGCTCGGCGGCCAATTCTACGGTCTGTTATTGCCTGGGCATCACGGCTGTCGACCCGGACCGCGCCAGCCTTTTGTTCGAGCGCTTCATCTCCAAAGAGCGCAACGAACCACCGGACATCGATGTGGACTTCGAACACGACCGACGCGAAGAAGTCATTCAGTACGTCTATCGCAAATACGGCCGCCACCGGGCCGCGCTGGCGGCCACGGTCATCTGCTATCGCCCCCGCAGCGCCTTGCGCGACGTTGGCAAGGCTCTGGGGCTCGATCCGGTCCTTGTCGAGCGACTGGCCGGCAGCATTCAGTGGTGGGACGGCCAACGGGTCGATGTCGAGCGCGTACGGGAAAACGGTATCGACCCGGATGAGCCGCTGGTTCACCGCACATTGACCCTGGCGGCGGCGATCATCGGATTTCCCCGGCATCTCTCACAACATGTCGGCGGATTCGTCATCAGCCAGGGCCCGTTGAGTGAGCTCGTGCCCACCGAAAACGCCGCCATGCCGGGGCGGAGCATCATCCAGTGGGACAAGGATGATCTCGAGACACTGGGTCTGCTCAAGGTGGACTGTCTGGCACTGGGCATGCTCAGCGCCATCCGCCGGGCCCTGGCGTTGATCGAGCAGCAGCACGGCCGCACCCTTGCCCTGTCGGACATCCCCGCCGAGGACCCGGCGGTCTACGATATGCTCTGCCGGGCCGATACGGTCGGGGTGTTCCAGGTGGAGTCGCGGGCCCAGATGGCCATGCTGCCGCGGCTCAGGCCAAGGACGTTCTACGACCTGGTCGTCGAGATCTCTATCGTGCGGCCGGGGCCCATCCAGGGCGATATGGTCCATCCCTATCTGCGCCGACGCGACGGCCAGCAGGCCGTCGACTACCCCAGCGACGAGGTGCGTGCCGTACTAGAGCGCACCCTGGGGGTGCCCATCTTCCAGGAACAGGTCATGCAACTGGCCGTGGTTGCCGCCGGCTTTACACCCGGCGAGGCGGATCAGCTGCGCCGGGCCATGGCGGCGTGGAAAAAACGCGGCGGACTGGGACCGTTTCGCGACAGGCTCCTCGATGGCATGCAGGCCCGCGGCTATTCGCCGGCTTTCGCCGATCGACTGTTCCAGCAGATCTGTGGGTTTGGAGAGTACGGCTTTCCCGAATCCCATGCCGCAAGCTTTGCCTTGCTGGTGTATGTCTCGGCCTGGATCAAGCACCACTACCCTGCCGTTTTTGTCTGTGCCCTGCTCAACAGCCAGCCCATGGGCTTTTACGCACCGGCTCAGCTGGTCCGGGACGCGCGGCAACATGGCGTGGCGGTGCGATCGGTTGATGTCAACCACAGCGACTCGGACTGCAGCCTCGAGGCTGCGCCCGGTGAGGGCGAGCAACCGGCTCTGCGGCTCGGGCTGCGCATGATCAATGGACTGGGCGAGGCACCGGCACAGCGGCTCTGCCGCAGCCGCCGCGACGAAGGCCCGTTTCGCGATGTCAACGACCTCGCCCGCCGGGCTCAGCTGGATCGTGGTGCACTGCGCGCGCTGGCGGATGCCGGGGCCCTCGCCGCGATCAGCGGTCATCGCCGCCAGGCCTGGTGGCAAGTCCTAGGCGTGGCGGACGATGGCCCGTTGCTGAAAAACACCCCGATCCGTGAGCCGGCGGCAGACCTTCCGGCACCCGAGGAAGGCGAAGACCTGATCAGTGACTATGCCAGCCTGGGGCTGACACTGGGCCGGCATCCCATGGCACTGCTGCGCGACCAACTGCGTGCCCGGGGCTATCGCCCCTCGGCCACGCTTGAATCCACCGGTCACCGGCGCATTGCCCGGGCGGCCGGTCTTGTCACCAATCGCCAACGCCCCGGGGCCGCCGGCGGCGTGGTCTTTCTCACGCTGGAAGACGAGGATGGCTCGGTCAATGTCGTGGTCTGGAAGGATCTGGCCGAGCGCCAGCGCCGTGTAGTGGTCGGGGCACAGCTGCTGGGCGTGGTGGGCATTTGGGAGCGGCGCGGCACCGTCTGCCACCTGGTCGCCGGCCGGCTGGAGGATCACAGCCACCTCCTGGGCGCATTGCAGGTCCGCTCGCGGGATTTCCACTGACCATTCATCCACCGGCACCCATGGGCGCTGGATCGCTGTAGACTGTTGGCCTCCATGAACACGAGGTAACGGATGCGCGGCGGCATGCCCGAAGCGTCGACACAACGGGAAAGCCCACGGGCGGTTCTGCAACGGGTATTCGGCTACCGCGACTTCCGCGGTCAACAGGCGGCGGTCATCGATCATGTCATCGATGGTGGCGATGCCCTGGTGCTCATGCCCACCGGCGGCGGCAAATCGCTTTGCTATCAGATACCGGCGCTGGTCCGCACCGGGGTTGGCGTTGTCATCTCGCCGCTGATTGCGCTGATGGAAGACCAAGTTTCGGCCCTGCGCCGCCAGGGGGTGAATGCCGCGGCACTCCACTCCGCCCTGCCGCCGGAGACCCGGGCCCAGACCGAGCAGGCCCTCGCCGCCGGCGAACTGGATCTGCTCTACGCCGCCCCGGAGCGCCTCATCAATGGCGACCTCATGGGCCGGCTCAGTCACATCCCTGTCGCCCTTTTTGCCATCGACGAAGCCCACTGCGTCTCGCAATGGGGACATGACTTTCGGCCAGAATACATGCAGCTCCACCAAGTGGCGGTGCGCTTTCCCGACGTTCCCCGACTGGCGCTCACCGCCACGGCCGACAATCGGACCCGTCAGGAGATCCGCCAGCAGCTCCTGCCCCCGGAGGCCGAGGTCTTCCTCGGCAGCTTTGACCGGACGAACCTGCATTACGAAATCCACTTAAAGGATCGGCCCCGCGAGCAGCTGCTCAGCTTTATCCGCGATCGGCACCCCGGTGACTCGGGCATTGTCTATTGCATGTCGCGACGGGCCACCGAGCAAGTCGCCGACTGGCTCAACGCCCGCGCGGTACCGGCGCTCGCCTACCATGCCGGACTGTCATCGGATCAGCGCGAGCATCACCAGAACCGCTTTCTGCGCGAAGACGGGCTGGTCATGGTGGCCACGGTGGCCTTTGGCATGGGGATCGACAAGCCCGACGTGCGTTTCGTCGCCCATCTGGACCTCCCCAAAACCCTCGAGGCCTACTATCAGGAGACCGGACGCGCCGGGCGGGACGGACTGCCCGCGGACGCCTGGATGGTCTACGGGCTCAAGGACATCGCCCGGGTCCGTCAGTTGGGCATCGATACCGATACCCCACCGGATCAACAGATCCGCAGCCATCAGCGACTGGAGGCCCTGCTGGCCTTCTGCGAGACCGCCGACTGTCGCCGTCCGGCGCTTCTGGCGCATTTTGATGAATCCCATCCCGGCGGCTGCGGGCGCTGCGACAACTGCCAGGCCCCGCCCCGACGCTGGGACGCCACCGATGCGGCCCGGCGTTTTCTCTCCTGCGTCTACCGGACCGGTCAGCGGTTTGGCGCGGGTCATGTCATCGACGTCCTCACCGGCCGGGTCACCGACCGGGTCCGCCAACGCGGTCACGACCGGCTGAGCACCTTCGGGATCGGCCGGGATCTCGGCCGCGACACCTGGCAGTCGGTGGCCCGGCAGCTGCTGGCCCACGGTCATTTGCAGACCGATCGCGATGGCCGCGGCATCCTTTTTTTAAGCGAACGCTGTCGCGGATTGCTGCGCGGCGACACGCCCATCCAGATGCGCGAGGATGTCCTGGCATCCCGCCAGCCACCGCAACGGCGGGTGAGCGCCAACGATGTCGCCGTCGATCCGGCTGCCTGGGCGGCACTGCGCGCGGCAAGACGACAGATCGCCGAAGACGAAGGCATCCCGCCGTATGTCATCTTCCATGACGCCACCCTGGTCGCCATGCTCGAGCAACGCCCGGCCAGCCTCGCCGAATTCGCCGAACTCCCCGGGGTGGGTGCCAGCAAGCTGAAACGCTACGGCGAGGTCTTTCTGCAGGTCATCGCCGACCTGCCCGAAGCAGCCGACGCCTGATCATGAACACTCGGCAGCGCCGTTTGATCTGGCTTGCCGGCGATCGTGCCGACGGCGAGGCCGCCGCGGCCAGGCTGCTGCGGTCCTTCCCCCCGGAACGCCTGGCATGGGTGGGTGACGGCGGCCCCGACCACCTCAACAATACCCCCTGCGGCAGGGGTCGATCGTTGTTGGGCAAGACCCTGGATGTCGGCGTCCTCAACGCCCACACCGGCCTTGACCCGGATGACCTTGGCATCCTCGCCGGCACGATCCGCGGTGGCGGCGCACTGGTGCTGATCAGCCCCGCCACCGACGACTGGACGATGCTCGAGGACACCGCCTGTCAGCGGTGGCTGAGCCATGGACGACAACCCGCAGCGCTCGGCGATGGGTTTATCACCCGGCTCATCGGTTGGCTACAGGCCACCCGCTGGGTCGAGCGTCCGCGGCTCGACTCGCTCCGCCCCCTGACCCGACCGGGTGCTGGACCGGATCCGGCGATCCTCGAGCCGACACCCGATCAGCGACAGGCCATGGACGAGATCGCTGCGCTGACCCGCCAGGATGAAGCCGGGGTACTGTTGCTCACCGCCGATCGCGGCCGCGGCAAATCCACCGCCCTGGGACTGGCCATGGGTCGGCAACCCGGCCGGGCCCGTCTGACCGGGCCTTCCCGCTCGGCGGTGCATACCGCCATCGAGCACAGCGGATCCACGCCGCCGGCATTCATCGCCCCCGAAGATGTCCGTCGCGACGAGGCGGTTTTGTTCGTCGACGAGGCGGCGGCATTGCCCCTTGCCCGGGTGCAGCAACTGCTGCGCGACAACCCCCGGTGCGTGCTCACCGGCACCGTCCACGGCTATGAGGGCAGCGGCCACGGCATGACGCTGCGTCTGCATCGCTGGCTGGCCGGGCTGGGCCGCCCGCTGGTGCATCGGCACCTGGCGCAGCCGGTGCGTTGGCCGGACGATGACCGACTCGAGGCACTCATCCACCGGATCCTGTTGCTGGACGCCGAACCGGCGCCGTTAGAGGCGACCGCCCCCGAGGCGCCGACCGCCGGCCGTGCCCATGCCGAGGCCGTCGACGCCAGGGCGCTGGCCGTCGATGAATCCGCCCTCGCCGAGGCCTTTGGCCTTCTGGTGGGGGCACATTACCGCACCCGGCCCCGGGATCTTCGCCAGATGCTGGATGACCCGGATGTCCGCATCTGGCGAATCCGCGAGCACGGTCAGACCACCGCCGTGGCCATCGTCCGACAAGAAGGGGGGCTGGCGCGCCGGCTTGGCGAGGCCATCCACCAGGGCCGACGACGACCACGCGGGCACCTGATCGCCCAGTCGCTGGCGTTTCACGCCGGCATCCCCCGGGCACCCACCTGTCGCGGGCTGCGCATCCAGCGACTGGCCGTCCACCCCCATCGCCACCGCCAGGGGCTGGGCAGCGAGCTGGTGGCGGCGATCGGCCAGTGGGCCGCCTTGCAGGGGCTGGACTGGATCGGGGCGAGCTTTGGCAGCGACCCGGATCTGCTGGCCTTCTGGTGGGCCAACGGTGTCTGGCCGGTCCGGCTGGGCAATCAGGCGGATCCGCGCAGCGGTCAACCCTCGGTCATCGTCCTCAAACCGCTCTCCAGGCGGGGCGAGGCGCTGTACCGATCGGCTCGGGCGCGTCTGGCCGTCCACCTCCCCGACCAGATCGCCGCCGCCACCCCCGCCCTCGACCCGGCCATCGTTGCTGCCCTGCAGCGCGAGCTGCCATCGCCCGATGAAACCGCCATCGATGCCCGTGATCTGAGGGCGTTCGCCCGCGGCCAGCGACTGTTGCTCGACAGCCGCGGGGCGCTTGCGCGGTTGCTTGCCCGTCCGGTTTGCGCCAGCAATCTGAGCGACCGGGAGCGACGCGTGCTTGATGCAGCCCTCGCAAGCCCGCAGGATGCCAGATCGCTGAGCGCGGCCACCGGCACCGACGGGCGGCGCAAGGCCATCACCAAGCTGCGTCGCCTGACCCTCAAACTGCTGGACAACGCCCATGACTGACTCGTGCATCCGCATCCGCGGCGCCCGCCAGAACAACCTGCGCAACCTCGATCTGGATTTGCCCATCGGCGAGTTCACCGTGATCACCGGGGTATCGGGCTCGGGCAAATCATCCCTGGCCTTTGACACCATCTATGCCGAGGGACAGCGGCGCTATGTCGAGACCTTCTCGCCCTATGCCCGGCAGTTTCTCGACCGCATGGATCGGCCGGCCACCGACCGGGTCGAGGGCATCCCACCGGCGATCGCCATCGACCAGACCAACCCGGTGCGCACCTCACGCTCCACCGTGGGCACCATGACCGAGCTCAACGACCACCTCAAGCTGTTGTTTGCCCGTGCGGCAAGGCTTTTTTGCGGTGGCTGCGGCCGGGAGGTCACCCGGGATACGGCCGAGGGGGTGTTCCACCGCCTCGAGCATCGCTGCGGGGGCGAGCGGGTGGTGGTGGCCTTTGATATCGCCATCCCCCCGCAGTACGAGACGGCCGAGATGCGCCGCCTCCTCGAGCGCCAGGGCTATACCCGGGTGCGTGAGCTCGATGGCCAGCGTCTGAGGGTCACCCAGGACCGGCTGCGAGTCAGCGACACACGCCGCGATCGGCTCATTGAGGCTGCGGAGGCGGCCTTCCGCCACGGCCGCGGCCATATGGTCGTCGAGGTACTCGACGCCGAGCGCAGCGTCTGTGGTGAACACCGTTTCTCGGCGGCGCTGCACTGCGCCGACTGCGACCGCCACTACCGGGATCCCAGTCCCAGCCTTTTTTCGTTCAACTCGCCGGTGGGTGCCTGCGAGACCTGTCGCGGGTTCGGCCGGATCATGGGTATCGACTACGGGCTGGTCATCCCCGACGAGCGCCTCAGCCTGGCACAGGGCGCCATCCGGCCCTGGCAGTCGGGTAAATCCGCCGCATGTCAGAAGGATCTGCTGCAGGCGGCGCGACGCGCGGGCGTGGCCACCGACATCCCCTGGCAGGACCTGCCCGAAGCGGACCGCCGCTGGGTGATCGACGGGGATGGCGCGGGCTGGTACGGGGTGCAGGGCTTTTTCGACAGGCTGGAGTCCAAGAGCTACAAAATGCATGTCCGGGTGCTGCTTTCGAAATATCGCAGCTACGACCTCTGCCCCGACTGCCAGGGGGCACGATTGCAGCCCGAGGCATTGCTATGGCGGCTCGGGGGGCACGCCGAGGCCGATGCCGCGGTGGCGGCCGGGCAAAGGCACCGGCCGCGCGGGGCCACGCTGACCGACGCCCAATGGCAGGGGCTGCCCGGGCTGAATGTCCACGATCTGATGTCGCTGCCCCTGAGCCGCAGCGCGACGTTTTTCAACGATCTGACCCTGCCGGCACCGATGGACGAAGCCGTCCCCCCGCTGCTCGAGGCGGTTCGCACCCGAATTGGTTATCTCGAACAGGTGGGCGTGGGCTATCTCACCCTCGACCGGCAGTCGCGGACCCTGTCCGGCGGCGAGGTGCAGCGCATCAACCTGACCACGGCTCTGGGCACATCGCTGGTCAACACGCTTTTTGTCCTCGACGAACCCAGCATCGGTCTGCATCCGCGGGATATCCAGCGCATCAACACGGTCATGACCCGATTGCGGGACGCCGGGAATACGCTTTTGGTGGTCGAACACGACCCGGCGATCATGCAGGCCGCCGACCGGGTGATCGATATCGGCCCCGGTCCCGGGCGCGCCGGGGGCGAGATCGTGTTCAACGGCAGCGTCTCGGCGATGATGGAAAGCGAGCACTCGCTGACCGGCGCCTATCTGCGCGGCGCGCGTCAAGTCCAGGCCGATGACCGCCCTTCGCGGCCGGCGCCCGAGGCATGGCTGAGCATCCATGGCGCCCGGGAACACAATCTCAAAGACCTCGACGTGCACATCCCTTTGCAGCGGCTGGTCTGTTTGACCGGTGTCTCCGGATCCGGCAAGTCGACACTGCTCGAGTCGATCATCCATCGCGGGCTGCGAAAGCGCCTGGGCGAGGCCGTCGAGCCGCCCGGCGAACACGACCGCATCGAGGGCGCGGAGGCCATCGACGAAGTGGTCATGGTGGATCAGTCGGCCATCGGCCGGACCACCCGATCCAACCCGGCAAGCTACGTGGGGGCCTTTGACCCGATCCGCAAGGCCTTTGCCCGCGAACCCCTGGCCCGCGAGCGGGGCTATACCGCTGGCACCTTCAGCTTCAACGCCGGCGCCGGCCGATGCCCGGCCTGTGGCGGTAGCGGGTTCGAGCATGTCGAGATGCAATTCCTCTCGGATGTCTATCTGCGCTGCCCGGTCTGTGACGGGCAACGCTACCGCGACACGGTACTCGATGTGCGCATGCCGCCGGCGGCGGGATGCGACCATCCACCGGCGTCCATTGCCGATTGCCTGGCCATGACCGTAGACGAAGCGCGGCAGTTCTTCGCCGATCAGGCCGAGATTCTCCGCGGGCTCGAACCCCTGGCCGCCGTCGGCCTGGGGTACATGCAGCTGGGCCAACCGGTGCCGACCCTCTCCGGCGGCGAGGCCCAGCGGCTCAAGCTTGCCGGCCATCTGGCCAGGGCCGGCAAACGCCGGGGGGGGCACAAGCTTTTCCTCTTCGATGAGCCCACCACGGGCTTGCACTTCGAAGACATCCGCGTCCTGCTGACCGCCCTCGAGCGGCTACTGGATGCCGGGCACTCGGTGGTCCTGATCGAACACAACCTCGATGTCATCCGCGCCGCCGATTACCTGCTGGATCTGGGCCCCGAGGGTGGACAGGCCGGCGGCGAACTGATCGCCGAAGGCGCGCCCGAAACAGTCGCCGCCGCCGGCATCGGCCATACCGCCGAGGCCCTGCGGCCGGGCACTGCCGACCAGCCGGCGAGCGCCCTGGCACCGCGGGGGCCGGCTGCCCCGTCCCGGCCATCGGCCACGGCCATTGCGATCCGTCAGGCGCGCGAGCACAACCTGCGGGGGATCGATCTGGATATCCCGCAAAACCGCATGACCGTGATTACCGGACTGTCCGGGTCGGGGAAAAGCACCGTCGCCTTCGACATCCTTTTCAATGAAGGGCAGCGCCGCTACCTGGAATCGCTCAATGCCTATGCCCGGCAGTTTGTCCAGCCGGCAGCCCGGCCGGATGTCGATGGGGTATTCGGCATTCCGCCGACGGTGGCCATCGAACAGCGCACCAGCCGCGGCGGGCAGAAGAGTACCGTCGCGACCATGACCGAAATCCACCACTTTCTGCGGCTGCTGTTCGTCAAGCTCGGCACCCAGTACTGCCCCGACTGCGATCTGCCGATCCGCGAGCAGAGCATCGAGAGCATCCTCGATCATCTGCTTGCCCACGACCGCGGCCGACCCGTCACCCTGCTCGCCCCGCTGATCGTCGCCCGCAAGGGCTACTACACCGACCTCGCTCAGTGGGCGGCGGGCAAGGGTTTTGCCCATCTGCGGGTGGATGGCGCCGATATCCCCACCAACGACTGGCCGCGACTGGATCGCTACCAGGAACATGATATCGACCTGCCTGTCGCCGAGCTGACCATCGACCCGGCCCGGGAGGATGCCCTGCGCGAAGCCCTCGAGCGGACCCTCGCCTATGGCAAGGGTCAGCTCCGGGTGGCGAGGGACGATCACGCGACCAGCCTGTATTCCACCGAACGCGCCTGCCCCGGCTGTGCCCGCAGCTTTGAGCCGCTGGATCCACGGCTTTTTTCGTACAACACCCGCCATGGATGGTGCCCGCGATGCTACGGCACCGGCGTGATCCTCAAAGGCTTTGACGCCGAGCAGACCGGTGAAGAGCGACACTGGCGCAAGACCGACGAGCAGCCCGTGCAATGCGATGCATGCCAGGGCCATCGGCTGCGACCCGAGGCCCTGGCCGTGCGGTTTGCCGAGCGCAGCATCGCCGATTTCGGCGCCTGGTCGGTGACCGAGGCCGCCTCGTTTTTTACCGACATGACCCTGGATGGCCGGGCCAGGACCATTGCCCGGGATATTCTCGTCGAGCTCCAGGGCCGGTTGGGCTTTCTGCAGTCGGTCGGGCTTGGCTATCTGACCCTCGAGCGCGCCGCCCCCACGCTGTCCGGCGGCGAGGCCCAGCGCATCCGACTCGCCGCCCAGCTCGGCTCGAATCTCCAGGGGGTGTGCTACATCCTCGATGAACCCACCATCGGCTTGCACACCCGGGACAACCGCATGTTGCTCGACACCCTCGCCGCGCTGGAAGCCAAGGGCAACACCATGGTGGTGGTTGAACACGACGAGGACACCATCCGGCGGGCCGAGCATGTCATCGACCTGGGGCCGGGCGCGGGTGTTCGCGGCGGCCGGGTCGTCGCCGAAGGCACCCTCGAGCAGTTGCTCGACAACCCGGCTTCGGTCACCGGCCGGGCCCTGGCCGATCCACTCCGTCACCCGATCCGCGGCGCCCGCCGCGACCCCCATGCCGCCGAGGCGATCGAGGTGGTCGAGGCCAGCGCCAACAACCTGCAGGCGGTCAATGCCCGCTTCCCGCTGGCCCGGCTCACGGTGGTCAGCGGCGTTTCGGGCTCGGGCAAAAGCACACTGGTCCGCGAGGTGCTCCACGGCGGGCTGAAGGCGCGGCTCAACCCCGACAAATACAACCACAAGGTCGCCGGCTGCACCGCCCTGCGGGGCACGCAGGGCATTGACCGGGTCCTCGAGGTCGACCAGACGCCCATCGGCAAGACACCTCGCTCGTGCCCGGCCACCTATGTAGGCATTTACGATGAAATCCGCCGCCTGTTCGCCCAGACCGAAGAGGCCAGGCTGCGCGGCTATGGGCCGGGGCGGTTTTCCTTCAACACCAGTGAGGGACGCTGCCCTGAATGCGAAGGACAGGGGATGCGGCGCATCGAGATGAATTTCCTGCCCGATGTCACCGTGCCCTGCGAGGCCTGTCACGGCCAGCGCTTTACCCGCGAGACCCTGGCCGTGACCTGGCGGGGCCGGTCCATCGGCGAGGTCCTGGACATGGATATCGAGACCGCGGTGGATTTTTTCGCCGCCCAGCCGCGCCTCCATCACACCCTGGAGCTGCTGCGCGATACCGGTCTGGGCTATCTCACCCTGGGGCAACCCAGCCCCACGTTATCCGGTGGCGAAGCCCAGCGCATCAAACTGGTCAGCGAACTGGCCAAGGCCCGCCCGGATACCGGCCCGAGAAAAGGCGCCCGGACCCTCTACATCCTGGACGAGCCCACCGTCGGTCTGCACATGGCCGATGTCGAGCGCCTCATCGGTGTGCTCCACCGGCTCGTGGATGCCGGCCACAGCGTTGTGGTCATCGAGCACAACATGGATGTATTGGCCGAGGCGGACTGGGTCATCGACCTGGGACCGGAGGGCGGCAGTGCCGGCGGACGTATCGTCGCCCAGGGCACCCCGGAGCAGGTCGGACGAAACACCGAGTCCCGTACCGGCGTGCTGCTCGGCCCCTTCCTTGCCGAGCGTCGGTGCGCGTCGGCAGCGGAACCTTTATCATGACGCCCGTTTTGGTCAGACCAAGGAGTGTATATCGTGCCCAAAAGTGAGGTTTTCCTTCGCCCCAGCGCCCTGCCCCTGGACAAGGCCCGGTCGATCATCCAGTCCGCGCTGCAGCGCGGTCGTGAGCGGGGTTTCATGCCGCTGACAGTGGTGGTGCTCGATGACGGCGGACATACCATCGCCATGGAACGCGAGGATGGGTCAGGGATCGCCCGCGAGCCGGTCGCCCGTGGCAAGGCCTGGGGGGCCCTTGGCATTGGGATCAGCAGCCGGACCGTCGGCGCCCGTAATCAAGGCAGAGAGGCATTCCTGGCGGGGGTGGCCGCCGCCTCGGACGGTCAGTTCATCCCGGTACCCGGGGGCGTGCTGGTGATCGAAAACAACCGCATCATCGGCGCGGTCGGGGTGAGCGGTGATACCTCCGATGCCGACGAGGAATGTGCGGTGGCCGGCATCGAAGCGGCCGGCTACACGGCCGGGGTGGACACCCCCGACTGAGCCATCACTGGCTGCCGCCGCGTTTGAACGCCGCCAGCTCCCGACGGCTGCGGCGTTCCGGCCGGTGCATCGGGCGCGGCTGGGCGGCCGAGGCCGCCCGCAGTTCGGCCCGCTGCTGCGCTCGGCGTTCGCGACTCTGGGGCGTTTCGGTGTAGAGGGTCTCGGCGGTGTTTGCCGGCCCCCGCTGGTCGCTCAATGCGTCGACATCGACACTGAACGTGACCGCGCCCTTGCGGATATCCAGCCGCTGTCCGGTCTTCACCGCCCGCGCCGGCTTGGCACGAACCCCGTCAACACTCACCTTGCCCGCCTTGATGGCGTCGACGGCAAGCCGACGGGTTTTGAAAAACCGTGCCGCCCACAACCACCGGTCGAGGCGAACGCTGTCAGCTGCCGACATGGCCGCCGTAGCTTCCGTGGACATAACTGCGCAGTTCGTTGAGCTCGAACTCGCGATGGGCGACCACCGCGCCGGTCAGATCCCGGACCGAGATCACACCCAGCACCCGGCCGGCCTCCATCACCGGGAGGTGGCGGACGTTACGTTCGGTGACCACGGCCATGGCTTCGTCCACCGAGCAATCCGGCGGAATCCAGAACACCTCCCGTGTCATCACCGCCTCCAGGGGGGTGCGGGCGGCATCCAGCCCTTCGCCAAGGACCCGGCGAAGCACATCCCGCTCGGTGAACACCCCCAAAAGCTCCGCCTCCGGGTTCATGACCACCACCGCGCCAATATTGCGCCGATTCATCAGGTCGACGGCATCGCTGACCATGCTCTGCGGTGCCAGCGCATGCACGCCGTCGACACGGGTTTTAATCAGACTACGGACTGTTGCACTCATCGCTCCCCTCCCCCGTCACCCCTCAGACCAGGGGTTCGTTGGCGATTACAATGCCGTCGCGATCGGCACAGAGCCACTCGCCCGGCGTGATGGTGACTCCGGCGAAAGTCACTTTGACGCCGATCTCGCCGACGCCGTTTTTCTCACTCTTGCAAGGATGGGTGTTGAGGGCCTTGATGCCGATGTCCAGATCGGCCAGATCGGCCGAATCACGGACACAGCCGTAGACCACCAGCCCGCTCCAGCCATTGTCGCGGGCCCGGGCGGCCATCTGGTCACCGATCAACGCACAGCGCAGCGAACCGGCGCCATCGATGACCAGCACCCGCCCCTCACCGGGTTCGGCGAGCAGTTCGCGCACCTGGCTGTTGTCCTCAAAGGTCTTGACGGTCTCGACCGTGCCCGAGAAACCGTGGCGCCCGCCGTAATTGCCGAAAATCGGCGCCATGACGCGCAACGCCGATGCATGATCGTCACACAGATCCGTGGTTTTGATGGCCATCCAACATGTCCCTTGCCCTGACAACCGAAAGCTAACCCTGTCAGCCCATGCGAGCAACACCGCATCGGCGCGACGATTTGACAGCACTTCTGAAGGGCGCAGAATGCAAGCCCTTGCCTTAGAGCCCGATCGACGGCGGTAACCAACCATGACCAGCGACCCGCACGACAAGCCGGCGCCGCAGGCCGGCGTCAACGACCTGCCCGCGCGACTGCGGCGTCGCCGGCGACCGATCATCATCGGTGTCGCCGGCGACAGCGGCAGCGGCAAGAGCACCTACACCCAGGGGCTGGAGTGGCTGTTGGGCCCCGAGCTGGTCAGTCAGGTCAGTCTGGACGGCTACCATGCCGAAGACCGGGCCACCCGACGGGCCTCGGGTCGCTCGCCCCTGGATCCCGAAGCCAATCACCTCGAGCGGGCCGGCACCGATCTTGAGCGACTCAGTCGCGGCGAGGCGACCCGCATCCCCATTTATGACCACGAGGACGGAGTCTTCAGGGACGCCCGGGTCTATCAACCCACGCCGATCATCCTGGTTGAAGGCCTGCACACGCTGTATCCGGCGCTGCGGTCGATGCTCGATGTCGCGGTGTATGTCGACACCGCCACCGAGGTCAAACGCGAATGGAAGATGCGCCGGGACACCCGCGAGCGGGGCTACAAGGGGGCCGAAGCCGAGGCCGAGATCGCGCGACGGGCCCATCAGTACGAGCGGTGGATCGCCGATCAAGAGCAACACGCCGAGGTCATCCTGCGCATCCACCCCAGCGAGCTGGGCAAGCTGGCCATTGGCCGCTTGTCAGCGGATGTGCCCGACAGCTTCTATCACCTCGAGTTGATCGTTGCCCCCGGTGGCGATGATCAGCGTTCGCTGTTTCTGCCGGTGGATCTCAACAGCATGACCCGCGAGCAGGCCATGCCCTTCATGCTGGCCATCGTCCCCAGTCAGTATCA
The DNA here is from genome assembly GCF_040838495.1 of Spiribacter pallidus. NCBI lineage: Bacteria > Pseudomonadati > Pseudomonadota > Gammaproteobacteria > Chromatiales > Ectothiorhodospiraceae > Spiribacter > Spiribacter pallidus. Next base: position 276,360 of record NZ_JBAKFM010000001.1, read on the forward strand.
GGCCCGCACGGTCAATGTCCTGCACGTCGACGGCCACATGGCGCCGGCGGGGCTCGAGACACTGACGCAGTCCATCTGCGCCTTCGCCGGGCTCGATGCACCGGCCGGTGGCAGTGGGATCGAGTGGCCGGCAACGGTGCGCTTCGCGCAAATGCTGGTGGCCTGGCCGGTCATCAATCGCATCAGCGCCATCGCCGCCGGCGACTGACGGTCAATGATCAAAAACCGCCTCGAGGGCCGGCGCCATGCGCTCGACACAGGCCTCGCCCTCGGCGATGGCCTCGCTGGCACGGTGGAGCTCGAGCAAACCGATATGGGCAAGGCGCGGCGATAGCATCAGATCGGGCGGGTCACCGGCCATCCGGCTGCGGGTGATGCGATCCTGCATGACATTGACCGAGGTGGCGATCACATCGAACACCCCGGGTGCGGCATCGGCGTCACCCCGCTGGAACTGCGCCTGCAAGGCCTCGGCACCATCGCGCATCCCGCTCGAGAGACGATGCCACCAGCCCAGGGGGCCGTCGGCCTCGGCCTCATCCAGTGCATCATCGCTCGAGTCGCTGGCCGTGGCAGTGACCGGCGATTGAATGCGGCGTCCCACCAAGCCGCCGCTCAAGTTGACCGCAATGACCCGATCCGCGCCCATGGCATGGCACAGCGATACCGGCACCGGATTGACCAGCCCGCCGTCCACCAGCCACTCTTCACCCAGACGGATCGGCGTAAACACCCCGGGCAGCGCCATCGATGCGCGCACCGCCGTGGCCACATCCCCTTCACGCAACCAGCGTTCCTGGCCGCTGTACAGATCGGTGGCCACCACCGCCAACGGCCGGTCCAGATCGGCAAAATCGACCGCGCCAAAGGCCTCCTGAAACCGCCGCATCAGCCGACGCCCCTGAATAAACCCGCCATTGCCCAGGGCAAAATCCATGTAGCCGAGCACATCGCGGCGATTGAGACCACGCACCCACTGCTCGAAGGCCGCGATATGTCCGCTGCAGAGCACCGCCCCGACAATGCCCCCCACCGAGGTGCCGGCGACCATGTCCGGTTGGATACCCATGCGATCAAGGGCGCGAATCACGCCCAGATGCGCCCACCCCCGGGCCGCGCCACCCCCCAACGCCAACCCGATCCGCGGTCGTTGTTGTTCACTCGTCATCGCGGGTGGCTTCGAACTCGATGATCAAATCGATGCGATCACTCACCAACTCGCCTTCCAGCGCATAGGTCATGCCAAATTCGCTGCGCCGCAGACTGCCGCGCAGGGAGCCACCCAGGGTATCGGCACCGCCGATGGGATGAGGTCCCCGCCGATTGAGCGTGACATCCAGGGTGATGGGCCGTGTCACGCCACGCAGGGTCAGATCACCGGTCACCGTGCCGCTGCGATCATCATCGGCCTGATAATCGGTGGCAACAAACCGGATGGTCGGATGCGCCCCGGCATCCAGGAAATCGCCATCGCGCAAGTGCTCATCCCGCCCCTCGTGGGCGGTAAACACGCTGTCGGCGGCAATCGTGACCTCGGCCGAGGCGAGCGTCCGGGTCTGGGCGTCGTAGACAAAGTCACCGCTAACCTCAGTGAACTGACCCAGCACCCGGGCGAACCGGGCATGCCCGGCAAGAAAGCCGACACTGACGTGGGACTCGTCCAGCACGAATCGCTCGGGCGCGGCGATGCCTGGAGATGACACCAGACCAGCGAGCAAGACGGTGGCAAACCAGCGAAAGACAGTCATGGGGATACTCCTCGCGACGGGTCGGCCCGCCATGATGCCGCAATGTCGGTGACAAACGAATAGCTCACAAGGATGAGCAGGCCGGCGGCGATGAGCGACGACCAAAGCGCCGGCAGACCGGGGATTAGGCAGCCGGCAAGGCCGAGGCCCTGTACCGCACAGATCACCCGCCGACGCTGGGATGGCGGCAGCGGCCGTTTCAGCGCCGCAACCCCCCAGCCCGCCGCGACGAATGCATAGCGCCAGAGCCCGATGAGCAGCACCCAGGCGCCGGCCCGCTCGAGCAACAACAGCCAGAGACACAAGACCAGAAGCAAAAAGGCATCCAGCTCCATGTCAAAACGCCCGCCGGCCTCGGTCGCGCAATCCAGACGACGCGCCACCAGACCATCGACGCCATCGAGCAGCACCGCCACCAGCGCCAGCGCGAAGACCACCGAAGGATCCGCGGCCAGATCGCCGGCGGCAGCCAGCAGCCCCACGAGCAGCATCACCAGCACCCCGCGCCCCAGGGTGACCCGGTCGGCGGGCGTCAGCGGCCGGCCATCCCGGGCGATGGCAATGAGCATGGCCATGCCGAGGTAGGCGAAGAGCGCCAGCGGCAGGACCACCGGTGTCAGTTCGAGGGTCTGCTGCAGCGCGGCGGCCGCCGCCACCAGCAGGATGGCCCCGATGAGTAGATCCGCCAGCACCGCAACCAATGCTACCCTCCTGCCGTTGACGCCCTCGACGGGGCAGTCTAGCAGCCGCAAAGGAGGCATCGGCATGGCATACAGCACCGCCCGCGCTTTCTGGGTCACCGCGCCCGGCAAGGGCGAGCTGCGCGATGAGCCGCTGCCCGAGCCGAAAGACGGCGAGCTGCTTGTGCGCAGTTGCTTTTCCGCCATCAGCCGCGGCACCGAGTCGCTGGTCTGGAATGGCCAGGTGCCCGAGAGTCAGTACCAGCGGATGCGCGCCCCGTTTCAGGCCGGTGATTTCCCGGCACCGGTCAAGTATGGCTACTGCAACATCGGCGTCGTCGAGGCCGGCCCGGAGCCATGGCCGGGTCAGCGGATCTTCTCGCTCTATCCCCACCAGGAGCGTTTTGTCCTCCCGGTGCGCGACGCCCATCCATTGCCACCGGGGCTGGCGCCGGAACGCGCGGTCCTGGCCGCCAACACCGAGACCGCGTTGAACGCCTGCTGGGACGCCAGCCCCCTCGCCGGCGAGCGCATCAGCGTCGTCGGCGCCGGTGTGGTGGGCTGTCTGACCGCGGCGCTCTGCGCGGCGGTTCCCGGGACCGAGGTGGAGCTCATTGACATCAACCCCCAACGCCGCCGGATCGCCGAACGACTGGGCATCGCCTTTGCCGAGCCGACACGCGCCCGCAGCGGCGCGGATCGCGTGGTTCATGCCAGCGCCAGTGAGTCCGGCGCAGCGCTGGCGCTGTCGCTGGCCGCCGACGAGGCCACCATCGTCGAGTTGAGCTGGTATGGCCAACGCGCTGTGCGCCTGCCGCTCGGCGAGGACTTTCACTCGAGGCGGCTGACTTTAAAGTCCAGTCAGGTGGGCCAGCTGGCCGCTGCCCAGCGCCCACGCTGGGATCACCAACGCCGGCTGCAGAAGGCGCTCGAACTGCTCGCCGCCAACCCGGCGTGGGAGGTGCTGATCGATGGCGAGAGCCAATTCGCCGACCTCCCCCGGGTCATGGCCTCAGTGGCCGCCGGCGACGCCCTTTGTCATCGCATTCGCTATTCGGAGTCATCATGTTTTCTGTCAACGTCCGCGACCACTTCATGATCGCCCACAGTTTTCAGGGCGAGACGTTCGGCCCTGCACAGGCGCTGCACGGCGCCACTTATGTCACCGATGCCACCTTCTTCCGCCCGTCGCTGGACGATGACGGTGTGGTGGTGGACATCGCACTGGCCATGCGCGTGCTGCAAGCGACGCTGCAGCAGTACAACCTGACCAATCTGGATGACAACCCGGCATTTGCCGGCGTCAACACCACCACCGAATTCCTCGCCGGCCGGATTGCCGACCAGCTGGCCGAGGCGGTTCATGCAGGGCGTCTGGGTGAAGCCGCCCGGGGCCTGAGCCATCTGCGCGTCACCCTGCATGAATCCCATGTGGCATCCGCCGCCTGCGAGCGCCCGATCAACCCGTGACCACGGTCACCCTGGTCATGCCCGCGCCCATCGAGCGGGCCACTGGCGGCAACGCCTATGACCGGCGAATGGCCGAGGCACTCCCCGGCCTGGGCATCGAGACCCGGCTGGCCGCGGTGACCGGAGATTTTCCACATCCCGGGGCAGACGACCAGCAGCAACTCAGGGCAACCCTGGAATCGCAAGTCAATGGCGCCGTGCTGGTGGTGGATGGCCTGATTCTGGGGGGATTACCCGAGCTGTTTGCCGAACAGGCCAACCGGCTGCGACTGATCGGGCTTGTCCACCACCCGCTGGCTGATGAAACCGGCCTGAGCCACCCGAGCGCCGAGACACTGCGCCTCAGTGAAGCCCGATCCCTGGCGCTTTGCAAGGGAATCATCGCCACCAGTGCCTTCACCGCCCGCCGGATCAAAACGCTTGGACTGGCCCACCGACCGGTGCATGTGGCGCCTCCGGGGACCGCGCCCCGGCCACTCGCCGAAGGCAGCGATGGCGACCCGACGTTGCTGTGCGTCGCCTCGCTGACCCCGCGCAAGGCACAGCATGTACTCATCGACGCCCTGAACGGCATGCAGGATCAGCCCTGGCACTGCACACTGGCCGGCGAGGACCGTCTGAACCCGGCCTATGCCCGGCGGATTCGCCGGCAGATCGAGACACAGCGCCTCGACCGGCGCATCACAGTGACCGGCGCACTGGATACGGATCGACTGGAAAACGCCTATCACCGGGCGGATCTGTTTGTCCTCCCTGCGGTCTATGAGGGCTATGGAATGGTCATCGACGAGGCGATCGCCCGGGGGCTACCGGTGGTGAGCACACAGGGTGGTGCCATCCCCGATACACTGCCACCGGGCGCCGGGGTACTGGTCCCACCCCATGATGCCGATGCACTGCGCAAGACGCTGAGTCAGCTGCTGCGCGACCCGGCCACCCACCGCCAACTGGCCCGGGGCGCCCGTGCGGCCCGGGCAGCGCTGACCACGCCTGACCAGGCCGCGGCCGGGTTTGCCGCCGCCCTGCGGGAGGTCCTGGGCCATGATTGAGGTTTTTGCCGCGGATTGGTTGTCGTTGCGTGAACCCGCCGACCATGCTGCTCGCCCCCGGGCGCTGCTCGACGCCCTGCACACCGTTCTGCCGGGCACCGAACCGCTCGAGGTCATCGACCTTGGCGCCGGCAGCGGCAGCAATCTGCGCTACCTCGGACCACGGCTCGACCGGCGTCAGCACTGGCGGCTTATCGATCACGACGCCGCGCTGCTCGAAGCGGTCACCACGCCCGGCGATGTCCCGTTCGACACCCTGTGCATGGCATTACAAGCCTTCCCGCCACCCACGCTGCCGCCGCCGCAGCTGATCACCGCCTCGGCCCTGCTCGATCTGGTCACCGAGGCCTGGCTGGCGCGGCTGGTGGACTACTGCATCGCCCATGACTGTGTAGCGCTGCTGGCGTTGAGCGTCGACGGCCGAATCCAGCTCGACCCGCCGGCGAGCAACGATGACCGGGTGCTGGCGGCGCTCCAGGCCCATCAGAATGGCCCCAAAGACATGGGCACCGCGCTCGGCACCACGGCCCCGGCACGGGCCGCGGCGCTTTTTCGCGAGCGCGGCTACCAAGTCCGATTGATGGCCAGCGACTGGCAACTCACCCCCGATGAGGCAGAACTGCAGCGTCAGCTGCTTGTGGGTTGGCATGCCGCAGTGATCCGGCAAAACCCCGGTGACCGGCAGCGCTTCGATGAGTGGCTGCACACCCGGGTCGAGCTGCTCGATCGAAGCCACATCCGGGTGGGGCATCAGGACCTTCTGGCATGGCCATAAGCCCGCTGCTGCGCATCGGCTTCACGGGCCTTCTGCTTGGCCTTTTGATGGCCCGGTTCGGCGAGGCCGTCTTAGCACGGTTGCTGGCCGCCCAGCCGACCTGGCTGGCGTTGGCCCTGGCGATCACGGTGGCTCAGACCCTGTTGTCGGCCTGGCGGTGGCGGTACACCGCGCGCCGACTGGATCTGCCCCTGGGCGGGGCCGATGCGGTCGGCGAGTATTACCTGGGCAACCTGGTCAATCAACTGCTGCCAGGCGGTGTACTCGGCGACGCGAACCGCGCCTGGCGCCACGGCCGGACCGCCAGCGGCCTGAGCCCGGCCTTCCAGGCGGTGGTGATCGAGCGGGTCTCCGGGCAGCTCGCCATGCTGGGCGCGGTGATGATCGCACTCATCCACTGGCCGGCCGAACCGCCCGATTGGCGGCACTATGCCGGCGCGGGCACGGGATTGCTGCTCGTCCTCGCCACCGGCGGGTGGCTTGGCCGTGTGCATCGACCGGACGATCAACCCGCCTGGCTGGCCCGGTGGCGGCATGCCGTGGGGCAGGCACTGCTGCAAAGACGGGTGCTCGGCGTACAGCTGGCCACCTCGGCATTGGTGGTCGCAAGCTATGTGGCGGTATACGCCTGCTGTCTGCTGGCCATCGGCATCGAGGCGCCGGCCTCGGTGTGGCTGCCATTGATTCCGCTCATCCTGCTGGCCATGCTCATCCCCCTGACCGTGGGCGGATGGGGCCTGCGCGAGGGCGCCGCGGCTGCGATCTGGCCACTGGCCGGCCTCTCTGCCGAGCAGGGCATCAGTGGTGCGGTGGTCTATGGACTGGTCTGCCTGATCGGCAGCACGCCGGGCCTGCTCACCCTGTTGCGCCGCTGAATTCGAGGCAGAAGGTGATATCCTCGCCCATTTCGAAACGCGCCACCCGGGGCCGGAGCGCTTCATCCATGCGCTCGATGGGGGGCAGCTCGAGGCCCGTCGGCCCGGCCCCGATGATCACCGGCGCGATGGTAAGATAGAGCACGTCCACCAACCCCGCCGCCAGCCAGGCCGAGACGGTGCGGGCACCGCCCTCGATCAGCACCCGCTCGAATCCCGCCTCGGCAAGCGCATCACGGACCGCATGCGGGTCGTTCACATCCACCCGGTCGTGGCGATCCAGGCCCGTCGGCAGGTCGCGGACGGGTCCCATCAGCCATGCCGGTGCCTCGCCGTCACGAAAGATCCGTTCATCGCCGCTTACCCCCCGCGCATCCGACAGCACCACACGGGTGGGATTGAGTCCGGCCACCGCCCGTACGGTCAGCGCCGGGTCGTCGGCCCGCAGCGTCCCGGCCCCGACGACAACCGCATCGCTCAGCGCCCGAAGCCGATGCAGGTGGGCCCGGTCCGCGGCGCCGGTGACATAGTGGGAATGCCCCGTCGCCGTGGCAATTCGCCCATCCAGCGATTGGCCCAACTGGGCAATGACCCGGGGTGACCCGGGCCCTGCGGCGGTTGCCGGGGCATAGCGTCGATGCAAGACCTCGGCGGCCATGGTCTCATCCAATGGCAGATCCACTGCCCGTTCCATGGCCGATTCATCGGCTTGCGGGCGCCACCGGCCGCAGCACTGCCGCAGGTAGCGCCAGATCATTTGACTGCCCTCGGCATAGGGCGGCGGGTCGATCTGCGTTGTCATCACGGAATTGTTACAGTGATCGATGGTCCATCGCCATAGGCCAGACAAAGGGACAATCCATGCAACGCATTCGCCGTGCGCTGACCGATCTGCGGCGCGGAGAGCCGGTTCATCTCGACAACGGCCCGGCATCGGTGATCATTCTCGCGCTTGAGATGTTCCAGTCATCGGTGCTTCCGACACTCGATGGCATGACCCGACGCACACCCCGATTGGTCTTGAGAGACCATCGGGCCCGGGCGGTGGGCCTGGACATCGGGGACGAGCAGGACCTGGCATTTCCCTGTCACGATCCAGGGTTGCTCGCCGACCCGGTCGGCCTCGGCCTGGGCGATGAGCTGCCCGACGCCCTGGCTGACCACGCCGAGCGTGCCCTCACGGCGGAGCGGGCCGGGCTTGCACTGGCCCGCTCGGGTGGCCTGCTGCCGGCACTGGTGAGCCTGCCGGTGGATACCGGCAGTGGCCTGCTCGAAGCGGCCATCAACGAGATGGAAATCCTCTCGGTCACCCCCCGGGCGGTCGCCGATTTCACCCGCATGGCCCACGAGCCGCCGGTACGCGTCAGTGAAGCGCAGGTCCCCCTGGAGCCGTCCGAATCCGCCCGCTTTGTGGTCTATCGCGAGGCCGACGGATTGCACGAGCATGTCGCCGTGCTGATCGGCGATCCGGCGCAATGGCCGGCGGCCCCCTCGCTGCGCCTGCACTCTGCCTGTCTGACCGGCGATCTGTTCGGCTCGCTGCGCTGTGACTGCGGTGAGCAGCTACGCAATGCCGTGGCCATGATTCGCGAAGACGGCGGCGGGGTATTGCTCTATCTCGCTCAGGAGGGCCGCGGGATCGGTCTCGCCAACAAGCTCCGCGCCTATGGCCTGCAGGACACCGGCCTCGACACCGTGGATGCCGATCAGCGCCTGGGGTTTGGCCCGGACGAGCGCCGCTATGAAAGTGCCGCAGCCATTCTGCGGGACCTGGGGCTGACCCGGATCCGGCTTGTGACCAACAACCCCGAGAAAATCGCCGCCCTCGAAGCGGCCGGTATCGGCATCGAGGGGCGATCGGCAGTTCACGGGCTGATGAACCCGCACAACCAGCGATATCTCACAGCCAAGGCGGACCGCGCCGGCCACTGGCTGGACGCGGTCATCACCGACTCGGCCTCCCGCTAAGGCTGCCCTGGCAAGGGCCAGCTGCCGGCCCGGGTCAGTATGGCGGTCAGCTCGTCGGCGTAGTGCGCCACCAGTCGCTCACCCAGTTGCGGCGTCGCCAGGCTGGCATCGCCGGCCACCCCGTCCGGGCCGATATCCTCGGCCAACCAGGCGATCCGCCCCGAGGCATTCTCGTACCCCAGAGTAGAGGTTTCGGGATGATGCGCCCCGACGGGATCAGACGGCTGGACCGGGCCTACTTGCCGGGGATGCAGCGCCTGCATGATCGCCGTCTCGACGGCACCGCCGTGGATACCCACATCCCATTCACGGTCAGCCAGGAGCTGCGCCGGGCGCGGAAAGTCGAAATAGCAGCTTTTCACCACCAGCATGCCGTGCCGGCGACGCATCCGCAGCCCGGCATGCTCCATGGCCGCCCCATTGCCGCCGTGGGCGGTGAATATCACCAACCGGCGCAGACCACTGCGCGCCAGCGAATCCCCCAGATCGTCGAGTAGCGCCTCCATGGTGGCCGGCGAGAGCGCCAGCGTCCCCGGCCAGTCGGCGTGCTCCATGCCCTGCCCCAGGGCAAGAGTGGGCAACTGCAGCACGTCGGTGCCCGCCGGCAGTCGGTGAATGGCCCGTTCGACCAGCGCCCGGGCGATCAGCGTATCGGTTGCCAACGGCAGATGCCCGCCGTGCTGCTCAGTCGCCCCCAGGGGCAGCACCGCCACGGTCCGATCGTTGACCCGTTCGGCCACCGCCACGGTGGTGAGATCCGACCAGTCCATCGGATTCACGGCGTGCCCTCGATGCGCTCGAGTCGTGCCTCGAGCAGCCCCGGGAAGTGTTTGAACCAGGTGGCGTTGAGCGGCGATGGATGCGGCAGCGGGTGGAGCGTCAGCGGCCGTGGTTCGCCTTGTGGCGTGACAAAGTCGACGGTCAGCTCGGTCTCGAAGCGATCCGCCTGGCGCCAGTGATGGGTGAGGTGTTGCCGCAGCGCTGCCGGTTGATTGATGCCAAACCAGAAAAACGCCTCCCGCCCCAGGGTGATGACGTGCCGCCCCGTCCATTGATGGCTGAGCACCTCGGCGACCAGCGGCTGGAATCGCCGTTTCACCCCCATGGACCAGGCTTTATTGCCCAGCGGCTTGTAGGGGACGGTGTTGGCCCAGAAGTAGCCCTCGCCCGCGGCGAGGGCCTGTTCGGTGGTGACGAGCTCGCCGTGATAATGCCGCCGGTAGAGCACCCGACGGAGCTGGCGGCCGCCCGCACCAATGAACGGCACGCCGATGTGGATCTCATCGCGCCCGGGGTCTCGGCCGAAGAACGCGATCTTTGCCTCGCGGGGACCAAGCCCGAAGACCGGATCGTGCACATCCCGGCCGGCGGCGCTGTAGACCGCCTCGTCCACCCCGGCAAGCTGATCGGCCTCGCGGTGAAACCGCTCGGCCAGGGCGGCGGGCAATGTCCGCATCTCAGTGCAGCGTCGCCTGACGCTCGCGGGTGTCCTTGAGCACACCCACCACATCCTCCTCCCAACTCTTGGCAAGCGGTGACCGTGCCACCAGTGCCGAGATTTCGTCGGCGCTGACCAGATCGCCGTCGTCGTCTTCCACGCTCAGACGGGCGTGGTCCTCGCCGCGCAATTCATAGGCGCGCTCGCCACTATCACCGTCACCGACACGCAGGGTGATCTCGTCGGCATCGATGACCGCCCGCCAGTTGACCTGGGCCATCCAGCCCCGCGCGTTGGAGTACAGCGAGACACCGGCCAGTTCATGGCCCTTGCCTTTTTGGTTGTCCATGACATGGACGCTGCTTGTGAGATGCTCGAACGGGCTCTCTTCAAGGATCTGCAGCAGTTCTTCCTTGGCAATCATGGCATCGGTGGTCATGGGGCTCACCTCGCGATGGCTAGGTTGTCATTATTGCATCATACAACCCGATCGGCGGTCTGTTGACCCACTCCACCATGCGGTATGTTAAAAGCAGTGCAGTTGAAGGAATCGACGCGGATCAGTATGGCTACCACGCCCAACCAGAAACGCCGCCGGGCACAGCGGACACAAGCGTTCGTCGAGACACTCACCCAGCGCTTTCCCGCATGCTTTACCCGCAACCGGGATGACGTCCGGCCGTTGGCCATCGGCATCGAGAAGGCCATCCGCAGCCAGCTCGAGAAGGATGACGCCACCGAGCCGGTGCCGGGCTGGCTCATCCGTCAGGCCCTTGCCCGCTACACCCGCACGCCGGCCTATCTGGCGGCGGTGATGGCCGGCGGTGATCGCATCGATCTGGACGGCAACCCGGTCGAGCCGGTCACCGAGGCAGCCATCGAGCACGCCAGCGCCCGACGCGCCGAGCAAAAAGCCCGGGCTGCCGAGCGTCGACGCCAACAGGCCGAGGCCAAAGCGGAACGCGAGCGATCGGAAAAACTCCAACGCCTCGCCGATCGGTTCAATCAGTAGTTTTCGTCAAAAAGGACAGGAACGAGCCCGTGGAGCGAGATATCAATCTGGCCGAGATGAGTCGTGAAGCTCTGGATGCGTTGCGCGCCCAGGTGGACAGCGAACTGGAGGCGCGGGCCTTCGAGCGGCAGCTGCGCCGTGAACTCGATTCCCACCTGGACAAACAGGCCTGGATCGATCGACATCACCGGGCGCAGGATCAGCGGCGCTGACGCCGCGTTGCACCGCGGCAAGCCATGAACGCCGAGCGTATCGTCTCGCTGCTGCCCGGCGGCACCGACATTGTCTGCGCACTGGGCCTCGAAGACCGGCTGGTCGGCATCTCGGCCGAATGCGATCAGCCCGCCTCGGTCATGGACCGCCCCCGGGTCAGTCTCTCGCTGCTGGACACCGGTGATGCCGAGGCCGCCGAGATCGATCGCCGCGTCCGCGATCGACTGGCCGCGGGCGAGCCCCTTTTTCGGGCCGATCATGAAGCGCTCGCTGCGCTGCGCCCTGATCTGATCCTCTCGCAGTCCCTCTGCGATGTCTGCGCCGCCACACCCGATGCGCTGACCGCCGCAGCGGTGGGTGACGCCCGGGTGCTCGCCCTCGACGGCCGGGATCTGGACGGACTGCTCGCCGATATTCACACCGTTGCCGCGGCCGCCGGTGCCACCGACCATGGACAGGCGCTGGTTGACCGGCTCGTGGAACGGCGCCTGGCGATTGGCACCCCACCGGCGCCCCGCCCACGGGTGTTGACCGTCGAGTGGCCCGACCCGCTTTTCATCGGCGGTCATTGGGTGCCGGATATGGTCGTCGCCGCCGGCGGTGCCCCCTTGGGCCAACCCGGGGCCCATTCCACCACCGTGTCATGGGAGGCGGTCCAGGCGTTCGACCCCCAGGTCATCCTGATCATGCCCTGCGGTGAGGATCTCACCGGGGCGGCCGACGCCCTGGCATCGCTGCGCCGGCGACCGGGGTGGCCGGCATTGACCGCGGTGCAATCGGCAGCGGTCTATCTGCTGGACGGCAATCGGCACTTCAGCCGCCCGGGGCCCAGCGCCTTCACCGGGCTTGAGATCATCGCCCACATCCTGGGGACTGGTCAGCAGGATCCGGCGGCGGGATACTGGCGCCCGGCGAGCCCGTCGGAGTACCGCGCCGATCGCTGAAATTGCAAGGGAGTCTCCATGGCCTGGGAAGGCTGGTTTACCATTGCCGTTGTACTGATGGTCCTCGCCGGGCTGGCCAGCAACATCGCGGCACCGGTCGGGGTGGTATTCACGGCGGTGGCTTTGCTGGTGACCGTCGGTGCGCTGACCGGCACCGATCGACTGATCAGCCCGGCCGAACTGGCCGACGGGTTTGGCAGCACCGGACTGCTGACCGTGGGGCTGCTCTTTGTCGTGGCCGCTGGTCTGACCCGCACCGGGGCAGTGTCGTTGATCGCCGAACCGCTGATCGGCCGGGCCAGAGGGCTTCGCTCGGCACAATGGCGATTACTCACCCCCGTGGCCGGACTGAGCGCCTTTCTCAACAACACCCCCATCGTCGCGCTGTTCCTGCCGGTGGTCGATGATCTGGCCCGGCGCCTCAAGCTGCCCGCCTCGCGGCTTTACCTGCCGTTGAGTTATGCCGCCATCCTCGGCGGCACCTGTACGCTCATCGGCACCAGCACCAACCTGATCGTCAACGACCTGCTCCGCACCCGCGCGGCAAGCCAGGGGCTGGGGCTCTTCGATCTGGCCTGGGTGGGCGTACCGGCCACGATCCTGGGTCTGGGTTATCTGTTACTCGCCTCGGGCTGGCTGTTACCGGATCGGCGCGAGGCCATTGCTGAACGCCTGGATCCGCGTCGCTACACCGTTGAACTGCTCGTCGAGCCGGACGGCCCGATGGTGGGCAAGACCATCGAGGGGGCCGGCCTGCGGCATCTGCCCGATCTGTTCCTTGCCGAAATCGAGCGCCATGGACAGGTCATACCGGCAGTGGGCCCGGATGAGGTACTGCGCAACGGCGATCGACTGGTCTTTGTCGGTGTCCTCGAGTCGGTGGTCGATCTGCAGAAAATGCGCGGGCTCAAACCGGCAACCGATGCGGTGGATGACCTGGAAGATCCCCGCCGGGAGCGTTGTCTGGTCGAAGCGGTGGTTGCCGAGGCCTGCCCGCTGGTCGGACGCAGCATCCGGGCCGGACGATTTCGCGAGCGCTACCGGGCCGCCGTGATTGCCGTGTCACGGGCCGGTCGCCAGCTGCCCGGCAAGATCGGTGACATCGTCCTGCGCCCAGGCGACACCCTGCTGCTCGAGACCCACCCCAGCTTTATCGAGCGCCAGCGGGATGCGCGTGATTTCTATCTGGTCAGTGGGGTCGACGACTCCGCGCCGCCCCAGCACGACAAAGCCCGGATCGCCCTGCCCATTCTCGCCGTGATGGTGGTGCTCGCTGCCCTGCCCGGGGTGAGCATGCTCAACGCCGCCCTTCTGGCGGCGCTGGCTTTGATCGCAACGCGTTGCATGGATCCGGGGGCGGCGCTGCGCAACGTCGACTGGAACGTCCTGCTGGTCATCGGCGCGGCACTGGGCATTGGCCAGGCAATGGACAACAGCGGCGCCGCCGCGGTGATCGGCCAGCAGGTCATGGGGCTGACGGCCGGGTCGCCGCTGCTCACCCTGGCGGCGATTTATCTGCTCACCCTGATTGCCACCGAGCTGATTACCAATAACGCCGCCGCCGTGCTGGTCTTCCCGATCGCGATGGCCGCCGCAGAGTCACTGGCTGTCTCGCCCATGCCGTTTGTGGTGGCGATCATGATCGCCGCCTCGGCAGCGTTCGCCACGCCCATCGGCTATCAGACCAATCTGATGGTTTTCGGCCCCGGGGCCTACCGCTTTGGCGATTACCTGCGCTTCGGTCTGCCGCTCAACCTGCTGGTCATGGCGGTGGCGTTGACCCTGATCCCCATGGTCTGGCCCCTCTAGACGGTGGCCGTTAGGCTGGTGGATCGGCATTGAACCAACCGGAGCTGCCATGAGCGACACCCTGCCCATCGACAAGGCCCGAGCCCAGGTCGACGAGGCCTGGCGAACGGACATCCTCCCTGCCCTTGAGGATTTCATCCGCATCCCGGCCAAATCCCCTGCTTTCGATCCGCACTGGGCCACCCACGGCTATCTGGACGAGGCCGTCAGCTTGGCCGAGGACTGGTGCCAGCGCATCGCACCACCGCAAAGCCAGGTCGAAGTCATCCGTCTGCCCGGTCGAACGCCGTTGCTGTGGGTGGATGTGCCCGCCACCGGCGAGGGTGAAGCCCTGCTTTATGGCCATCTCGACAAACAACCCGAGGCCAGCGGCTGGGACAGCGACAAGGGGCCCTGGCAGCCGGTCATTGCCGAAGACCGCCTCTACGGCCGCGGCGCCGCCGACGATGGCTACGCCCTGTTTGCCTCGCTACAGGCGATCCGCCTTCTGCATGACGAAGGGGTCCCCCACCCCCGGTGCATGCTGGTCATCGAGTGCGCCGAAGAAAGCGGCAGCCCGGATCTCGCCGCCCAGCTCGATCATCTTGCCGATCGGCTCGGCAACCCGGGGCTGGTGGTCTGCCTGGATTCCGGCTGCGCCAATTATGAGCAACTCTGGGTGACCACCTCCCTGCGTGGCATGGCCGCCGGCGATCTCAGCGTCGAGGTCCTCGAACGGGGGGTCCACTCAGGCGATGCCGGGGGGGTGGTGCCGTCGAGCTTCCGCATTGCCCGGGCGTTGATCGAGCGGCTCGAGGAAAGCGCCACGGGCCGCATCACCCATCCGGCCCTGCAGGCCGACATCCCCGAAGAGCGGCGACGGCAGGCAACGGCCGCCGCCGAAGTCATCGGCGGCGGACTGGCGGGCAAATTTCCGTTTGCCGGCACGACCCGACCCAATGCCACGGATACCGCCGAGCTGATCCTCAATCGCACCTGGCGACCGGCGCTGGAGGTGATCGGGGCCGAAGGGCTGCCGGCCAGCTCCGAGGCGGGCAATGTCCTGCGTCCGCGGACCGCACTGCGCCTGTCGCTGCGACTGCCCCCGACCGTGGACGGTGAGACAGCAACCCGGGCGATGGCCGAGACATTGACCGACGATCCACCCCAGGGAGCCCGGGTGCAGTTTCATCCCGGTGGCTCGGCAAACGGCTGGAATGCCCCGGGTTTTGCCGGTTGGCTGGAGGACAGCCTCAACGCCAGCGCCCGGCGTTGGTTCCAGCGCGAGGCGGTGTTCATGGGCGAGGGCGGCAGCATCCCGCTGATGAACCTGCTGGCGTCGCGATTCCCGGCCGCCCGCTTTCTGGTCACCGGGGTGCTGGGGCCGGGGGCCAACGCCCATGGACCCAACGAGTTCCTGCATCTGCCCATGGCCCGCCGGTTGACCGGTGTGGTCGCCGAGGCCCTGGCCGCCCAGGCCACATCGGCCTGAGTGCGGCCGGCCTACCAGGTAATCCGCGCGCCATCCCAGGCCAGAAAGGCGCCCGAGTCGGCCTCGGTGGCACCATCGATGCGGGCCAGCAGCTGACCGGCAGCATAATCCGGCGAGAAAAGCTTGCCGGCCGGCACCCGGGCCTGGAAGGGCTCGGAGAGGCCAGTATCGGTGGTGCCGGGGTGCAGCGCCAGGCAGATGACGCGGCGAGCCCGGCGGGCGCACTCGATGGCAAGCCCGCGGGTGAACATGTTCTGTGCCGCCTTGCTGGCGCGGTAGGCATACCAGCCGCCCAGCCGATTGTCGCTGATACTGCCCACACGGGCGGACAGATTGGCGATCACGGCCCGCTCGCCATGGTTGAGTCGATCGAAGCAGTGCCGCACGACCAGCGCCGGCGCCAGGGTGTTGATGCGAAAATTCCGCTCCATGCCCTCGGCGCTGATGTCCTCGAGGCGTTTTTCCGGCCAGATCCTGTGGTTGGCATCATGCAGAAATCCAAAGGCGTTGATGAGCAGATGAAGCCGCACCCCGCGGGCCCGAAGCTCGCCGGCCATGGCTTCGATGCTGTCCGGATCGGCGACATCGACATGGATGGGGGCAAGCCGCTCGCCATACGCGTCGGCGAGCGCCGCGAGGCTCGCCTGCCGGGGTGTCCGACTGGCGGCCCAGACCCGTCCGACCGGGGTATCCTGCAGCAGCCTTTTCACCAGGGCACCGCCGATGCCGCCGCCCGCGCCGACGACCAGCGCCTCGCAGTCATTATCAAGATGCTGCATTCATCCTCCTGCACCTCGCGATACAATTGACCGATGTCCCAGCCGCTCATCCAACCCACCGACCGGGGGCTCTACTGCGCTGCCGGCGATTTTTTCATCGACCCGTGGCGCCCGGTCCCGCAGGCGGTGGTCACCCACGCCCATGCCGACCACGCCCGCCCCGGCAGCGACCAATACTACGCCGCCAGCCCCGGGCTTTCGCTGTTACGCCGCCGATTGGGCCAGAACGCCCCCCTGCGTGGGCTCGACTACGGAGTGGTCCATTCGTTCGGCCCGGTCAGGGTGAGCCTGCATCCCGCCGGTCATATTCTCGGCTCGGCCCAGGTGCGCGTCGAGCATGACGGCGAGGTCTGGGTGGCCTCGGGGGACTACAAGCGCGATCCCGACCCGACCTGCGAGCCCTTCGAGCCGATCGCCTGCGATACCTTTATTACCGAGGCCACATTCGCCCTGCCCGTCTATCGCTGGCCGCCGGTGGCGTCGGTGGCCGCCGAGATTCAGCAGTGGTGGCATGACAACGCCCGCCAGGGGCGGACCACGGTGCTTTTCAGCTATGCCCTGGGCAAGGCCCAGCGACTGCTCGCCGCGCTGGAGCAACCATCCCCCGGCCCGATCTATCTGCACGGCTCGGTGGCCCCGCTGACCGACGATTACCGCGCTGCCGGCATCCCGCTGCCCACCACCCGCCGTGTGAGCGAGGCCCCGGCGGATGAGGACTATGCCCAGGCGCTGGTGATCGCACCGCCCAGCGCCGGCGGCTCCACCTGGATGCGACGTTTTCGCCGACCGGCGACCGGGTTTGCCTCGGGCTGGATGCGCATCCGCGGCAATCGGCGCCGGCGCGGCTACGACCGTGGATTCGTTATCTCGGATCATGTCGACTGGCCCGGGCTTTTGCAAACGCTGGCCGAGACCGGCGCCAGGCGGGTGCTGACCACCCATGGCCGGGCCGACGAGCTGGTGCGCTACCTGGGTGAGCGGGGGCTGGAAGCCCGCCCACTGGCGACGCTCTATGGCGATGTCGAGGATGATGGCTGATGCAGGCATTCGCCCGTCTTTATCGCCAGCTCGATGAGCAGCGCGGCACCAACGCCAAGGTCGATGCCATGGCCGATTTCTTTGCCCGGGTCGAGCCCGACGACGGGGCCTGGGCGGTCTACTTTCTCAGCGGCCGGCGACTGAAGCGGCTCATCGGCCCGGTCCGGCTGCGCGAATGGCTGGCCCGATGCAGCGGGCTGCCCGAGTGGTTGGTCGAAGAAACCCATCAGCACGTCGGCGATCTGGCCGAGACCATCGCCTTGATGCTCGAGACCACCGGCGATCGCGATCGGCACGATCCTCGGCCGCTTGCCCGCTGGGTGGAGGAAGAAATACTGGCACTGCGGGATATCGAAGCGCACGAGCAGTACCAGCGGGTGACCGCCGCCTGGCAGGCGCTGGATGAATCCGGCCGGTTTGTCTACAACAAACTGCTGACCGGCGCACTTCGGGTCGGGGTCTCGCAGACCCTGGTGCAGCGCGCGCTGGCCCGGGCCACTGGACAACCCCAACCGGTGATCGCCCACCGCTTGATGGGTCAGTGGCAGCCGAGCGTTGATTTTTTCAAAAGCCTCTTCGAGGCTCGCTCGGCCGACGAGGACGCCTCGCGGCCGTATCCGTTCTTTCTGGCCCATCCGCTCGAAGGGGATCCGGCCGATACGCTGGGGCCCGTCCATGACTGGCAGCTCGAATGGAAATGGGATGGCATCCGCGCGCAGCTGATTCGCCGTCAGGGCCAGACCTGGCTGTGGTCGCGGGGTGAGGCGCTGATCGCCGAGACCTTTCCGGAGATTGTTGAGGCCGCCTCGCAGTTGCCGGATGACACGGTGGTCGACGGCGAGATCCTGGCCTGGGACGAGGCGGTACTGCCCTTTGCCGAGCTACAACGTCGCCTGGGACGCAAGCGCGCCGGCCCCAAACTGCGCCGCGAGGTGCCGGTGCGGCTGCTCGCCTATGATCTGCTCGAACAGAGGGGTGAAGACATCCGCGAGCGGCCGCTCGGGGCACGCCGCCAGACCCTCGAGGCCCTCATGGCGAATGTCCAGGCACCGTTGATGTGCTCACCGCTGATTCATGCCCGGCAATGGTCGGAGCTCGCCGATCGGCGTGCCGAGGCCCGCGAACGCCGGGTCGAGGGGGTCATGCTCAAGCGTCGCGACAGCGCCTACGGCGCCGGTCGGCCGCGGGGGATCTGGTGGAAGTGGAAGGTAGCGCCCCTCACCCTCGATGCCATCCTGCTCTACGCCCAGCCCGGTCACGGTCGCCGGGCCAATCTCTATACCGACTACAGCTTTGCCGTGCCGGATGGCGACACCCTGGTGCCCATTGCCAAGGCCTATTCAGGGCTGGATGACGCCGAGATCCGGCGCCTCGACCACTGGATCCGCCGTCACACCCGCGAACGCTTCGGCCCGGTCCGATCGGTGGAGCCGGTGCAGGTCTTCGAGCTCGCTTTCGAGGGCATCGCCCCCTCGAGCCGACACAAATCCGGAGTCGCGCTGCGTTTTCCGCGCATCAAGCGCTGGCGCGAAGACCTCGGCCCCGATGATGCCGATACCCTCGAGCAGATCCGGGCCCTGCTGCCATGAGCCAGGCCTTTCCCCGGGCACTGACTGATTACTTTGCCGCCAGGGGCTGGACGCCGGCGGCCTTTCAGCGCGAAGCCTGGGCGGCGTACCGATCGGGCGAGAGCGGGCTTATCCACTCGGCCACCGGTTCGGGCAAATCCCTGGCTGCCTGGGGCGGGCCGCTTGCCGAAGGCATCGACAACGACCGTGCCAGCCCGGGGCTCATGGTGCTCTGGATCACACCGCTGCGGGCGCTGGCCGCCGATACCGTGGGCAATCTGCAGGCCGCGGCCAGCGGCGTGGGTCTGGACTGGCGGGTAGAGGCCCGCACCGGCGATACCGCCAGCAGCGCCCGCAGCCGGCAACGGCAACGCCCGCCCGCGGCGTTGGTCACCACGCCGGAGAGCCTGTCGCTGATGCTCTCCTACCGGGATGCCGGACGGCAGTTTCGCCATCTCCAGGCGGTGATTGTCGATGAATGGCATGAGCTGATGGGGACCAAACGCGGGGTCCAGCTCGAGCTCTGCCTGGCCCGATTACGCCGGCTGCGGCCGGAGCTTCGCACCTGGGGGCTGTCAGCGACACTGGGCAATCTGGGCGAGGCCCAGGACACCCTGCTCGGCGAGGACAGCCACAATGGTCGGCTGATCGAGGGGCCGTCGGCCCGGCCGGTTGCCATCCAGGCGCTGTTACCGGAAGGCTGCGAGCGTTTTCCATGGGCCGGCCATCTGGGCACGCGTCTGAGCGAGGGGGTACTCGCCCATCTTGATCAGCCCGGGACCTGTCTGCTTTTTACCAACACCCGATCGCAGGCCGAGCGCTGGTTCGAGACCATCCTGCATGCGCGCAGTGACTGGCTCGAGGGGTTGGGACTGCACCATGGCTCGATCGACCGGCGGCTGCGACAGCGCATCGAGACGGGTCTGGCCAGGGGCGAATTTCGCTGCGTGGTGGCCACATCCAGCCTTGACCTGGGCGTGGATTTTTCTCCGGTCGATCGCGTCGTCCAGATCGGCAGTCCCAAAGGCATCGCAAGGCTTGCACAGCGCGCCGGCCGCAGCGGCCATCAACCCGACGGCCGCAGCGCGATTCTCTGTGTCCCCACCCATGCGCTGGAACTGGCCGAAATCGCCGCCGCCCGGCGGGCCTGGCAGGCAGGCGTCATCGAAGCCCGTCCGCCACTGCAAAACAGCCTCGATGTCCTCGCCCAGCATCTGGTCACCCTGGCCACAGGCGAGGGTTTTGACCCGACCGAAACCCTTGCCGAGGTCCGCACTACCCACGCCTACCGCGCGCTCGAAGACAGCGCCTGGGACTGGGTACTCGCCTTCATCACCCACGGCGGTCCAGTGCTCGCGGCTTATCCGGACTTCCAGCGCGTGGTCGAGGCCGCGGATGGACGCTATCGGATCGCCTCGCGGCAACAGGCAAGCCGCCATCGCATGAGCATCGGCACCATCAGCAGCGATACCGCCGTCTCGGTGCGCTACCAGGGTGGCGGGTATATCGGCAGCATCGAGGAGAGCTTCATCGCCCGTCTGAAGCCCGGCGATGTCTTTCTGTTCGGCGGCCGCAGCCTCGAGCTGATCCGGGTCCGCGATCTCACCGCCTGGGTCCGTCGGGCCCATCGACGTCGGCAGGCGATTCCGCGCTGGCAAGGCGGACGGCTGCCGCTGTCCAGCGAGCTGGCCGACCAGGTACTCAGCCTGCTGGCCGAAGCCGACCAGGGCCGGTGGCAAGAACCCGAGATGGCAGCCCTGCGGCCCCTGCTGGCGGTGCAAAAGCGCTGGTCCAGCCTCCCCGGCCCCGACCGGTTGGTCATCGAGCGCACCCGCTCGCGGGAGGGCGAGCATCTTTTTATCTATCCATTCGCCGGACGGCTGGCCCACGAGGGGCTGGCCACCCTGGTCGCCTGGCGCCTCGCCGGGTACCGGCCCGCCACCTACAGCATGGCGGTCAATGACTATGGCTTTGAATTGCTCGGCCGTGAGATGCCCGCGCTTGATACAGCAAGCCTCGGGGCGATACTGACCACCGACGATCTGGTGGACGACCTGCTCGGGGCCATGAACGCCAGCGAACTGGCCCGGCGTCAGTTCCGGGATATTGCCCGCATTGCCGGGCTGGTCTTTCAGGGGTATCCCGGCCGCGGCAAGAGCAACCGCCAGTTGCAGGCCTCAAGCGGGCTGATGTTCGACACCCTGAGCCGGTACGACCCGGACAATCGTCTGCTCGAACAGGCGCGACGCGAGGTCCTGGAAAGCGCGCTCGAGGTCGAACGTCTGCGCCACGCCCTCGAGCGGATGAAAACCCAGGAATGGACGATCAACCACACCGAACGACTGACGCCGCTGGCCTTTCCGCTCTGGGCCGAGCGGCTGCGTAACCGGCTGACCACACAAAGCTGGGAGGATCGGGTGGCAAGGATGATCGGTCAACTGGAGAAAGCCGCGTCTTGAGCACCACCGATCTGCCCATCCAGCTCGCCGGCCAATGGCTGCAGTTGCTGCCCGAGCGGGCGGTCTACTGGCCGGGCCAACGGGCGCTTTTGCTGGCCGATCTGCATCTGGGCAAGGCGGCGGCCTTCCGGCGGGCCGGCGTGCCGGTGCCCGCAGGGCAGAGCGCCGCCACGCTGACCCGACTGTCGGCGCTCATCGACCACTGGCAGCCCGAGCGCGTCTACTGGCTCGGCGATATCCTGCATACCTCGCTGGCCACCGACCGTGACCTCGAAGCGCGCCTGCATGCATGGCTCGAGGGCCATCCGGGCGTTCAGTTCCATGCCGTGCCGGGCAACCACGACGCCGCTCTCGAGCGTCTGACGCCGGCACTGACCCTGTTGACCGAGGGGACGCAGCGCGACGGCCTGGCGCTTTGTCACTATCCCGACGAGGCCACGCCGTCGGCTCAACCCTGGATCGCCGGGCACCTGCATCCGGTGGTCCGCCTCAGCGGCGGCGGTGATGCACTGCGCCTGCCGGCTTTCATCATCCGGGGCGACCAGGGATTGATCCTGCCTGCGTTCGGCGAATTCACCGGCGGTGCCCCCGTGGGCCCGGGCGATGGGTGTCGACGATTGGTCACGACCGGCGCGCGGGTGATTGAAGTCGGCCGCGATTGACCGGGTTCGGCGGGTGGCACCGGCGTGATCCGGGCAAAAAAAAGCCGGCATTGCGGCCGGCCAAGAGGAGGAGAGAGAGAAAACCCTCTGTTGCGTTGCAGTATAGCAAAATCCGGCTCGGATGAACCTATTCCTGCCACGCCTATCACTCGTTCTTGACATGCATCAATGCTTTGCGTTCCAACGTCTCGAGCCGCCGATCGGTGCGGCGCAACAGCTCGAGGATTTCCTCGCGCTCCTGGTGCGCACGGGCCTCTGACTCGGCCCGGCGCTCGTCTTCTTCTTCCCAGTGCGCCGACTGCATGGTGTTGACGATGATACCGATAAAAAGATTGAGGATCGTGAACGCCGTCACGAGGATGAACGAGACAAAATAAAGCCAGGCAAAGGGATAGGCCGCCATGACCGGCCGGGCGATCCCCATCGACCAGCTCTCGAGGGTCATCACCTGAAAGAGGGTATACATCGACCGACCCAGGGTGCCGAACCATTCGGGGAAGCGCTCACCGAAAAGCTCGGTGCCCATCACACCAAAGATGTAGAAGACCAGGCCGAGCAGAAAGACAATCCAGCCAATACTGGGAATGGCCGAAACCAGCGCCTCGACCAGCAGTCGCAGACGCCGGACGGTCGAGAGAAGACGCAGCACCCGCAGGATCCGCAGTGAGCGCAGGATGCTCAAAGGCCCGGCGGTGGGCACCAGCGAGATACCCACGATGATGAAATCGAACCAGTTCCAGCCACTGCGGAAAAAGCGCGGCCCCCAGGCAAAAAGCTTGATGCCGATCTCGAGGGCAAAAATGGCCACGATGGCCGCCTCGAGCCCCAGGATCCAGTCTCCGGCCCGGGCCATGACGCCATCGGAAGTGGCCAGGCCCAGCAACACGGCGTTGGCGATGATCAGCCCGATGATGCCGTAATGCGGGATGGGCGATTCGATCCACCCGCCGGCCCGTTCCCGCCAATGCTCGAACATCGGGGCCTGCCTCATCCACCGCCCCCATGGTCAGCCAGCCGAGTGCGCAGCGCCGCGGCGGCCTGGCGGATCTCGCTGCGTTCGGCATCGCTTTTGCGTTGCAGGTTACGGAACTGGAACTGCAACCGCCGATTGCCACCGAGCTGGGCCTCGTGCCGGTCGAGGAAATCCCAGTACAGGGTGGTAAAGGGGCAGGCCGTGTCGCCAACCGCCTTTTTCGGGTTGTAGCGACACTGGGCGCAGGCGTTACTCATCCGATCGATGTAGGCACCGCTGGCGCAATAGGGCTTGGTCCCGACCACCCCGCCATCGCCAAACTGGCTCATCCCCAGCGCATTGGGCAGGCTCACCCAGTCCACGGCATCGAGATACATCGCCATATGCCAGCGATGGAAGGCATACGGGTGCACCCCATAGAGCTGGGCGAACAGGCCCAGGACCATGAGCCGCTGGATGTGATGGGCATAACCATGGGTGAGCAGTCCCTCCATTGCATCCGCCAGACAGGCCATTTCGGTGTCGCCATCCCAGAAAAACGCGGGCATCGCCTGCTCATGCCCCAGGGCATTGAGCTCGGCGTAATCCGGCATTTTCAGCCAGTACACCCCGCGAATGAACTCGCGCCAGCCAAGCACCTGACGGATAAAGCCCTCGACCGCGTTGAGCGGCGCCCGGCCGGCCCGCCAGGCGGCCTCGGCTTGCTCGATGCAATCGCGCGGATCGAGCAGATGCAGGTTGAGCGAGGTGGACAGCCGGGCATGAAAGAGCAGCGGCTCACCGGTCCAGATTGCATCCTGCCAGGTCCCGAAGGCCGGCAGGCGATGCTCGATGAAGTCATCCAGCGCGGCCCTGGCCTGGGCCGGCGTCACCGGTTGGTTGAAGTCGGCGGCATCACCGGGGTGGTCGGCATAGCGCTCGCGGACCGCGGCAATCACCCCGGCGGTCAGGGCATCGGGCTGAAACTGCGGATGGGCCGGCAGCGCCCCTGGTCCCTCGGCACCGAAGGCGGCCCGGTTGTCCTTGTCGAAGTTCCAGGCGCCCCCGGCGGGCTGGTCACCCTCCATCAACACGCCATAACGCTTGCGCATGAGACGATAGAAATATTCCATCGTGAGACTGCGCCGCCCCTCGGCCCAGCGGGCAAAGTCGGCGCGGCTGGCCAGAAAGTGCCTGTCGTCGCGCCAGTCCAGCGGGATACCGCGTTCGGCAATCACCGCGCAGAGGGCCTGCTCGATCTGCCAGTCCCCGCATTCCATCATAACAACCTCGGCCGGCCGCAGCCGGTCCAGGTCGTCGGCCAGATGGTCGGCCAGGCTTCGCGGCGCCGCCCCGGGGGGGTGGTCCTCGATGGCGTGGTATTCCACTGTCACCCCACGGCCACGCAATTCATCGCGGAGGTGGCGCATGGCCGCGAAAAACAGCACAAGACGCTGTTGATGCACCGCGTCCCGGGAAGCCTCGGCACTCGCCTCGGTCATCCAGACCCGATCGCGGCCGGCATCCAGGTCATCAAAAAGCGCGCTCTGGCGATCCAGTTGATCCCCAAGCACCACCACCAATCGATTCGATTCAGTCATTGCCCCGCACCTCCTGCATGGGTGGGACCAGCAAGGTGGGATCGATGCGCTGATCGAACCAGTTCACGCGCCAGTCCAGGTGGGCGCCGGTCACCCGTCCAGTGGCGCCGACCCGGGCGATGACCTGACCGCGACGGATCGCCTCGCCCGGTGAGACGAGCATTTCGGATAGATGCAGAAAGCTCGACGACAGCCCCTGGCCATGATCGACAATCAGCGTCCCGCCCGAGAAAAAAAGATCCGGCTCGGCCAGGGTGACCACCCCGTCCGACGGCGCCCGCACCGGTGTGCCGGTGGGGCGGGCGATATCGATGCCGTAATGAGGTTGTCGGGGCTGACCATTGAGAATGCGCTGGCTGCCATAAACCCCGGAAATCGGCCCGGTGAGCGGCCAGCGCCAGCCGGCATCGAAGAAACGCTGTGGCAGACGCCGGGCGCGGGCGTCGCGAACTAACGCCGCATCCCGCCGGATCCGCGCCAGGGTCTCGGCATCGGGACTGACCTGATTGTCCGGCAATCCGTCAATGCGCTGGATGTCGTAGGCACGGGTCTCGATCGTCAGGCGGTGGCGGGTCACGCTTCCATCGGCGGCCGTCACCGTGATCACCGGCTGCTCGGGGGCGTCCCGACCCAGCCCCAGCAGAAAACGCCCCTCCTCATCCACCGGGACCGCATGGCCAAGAAAACGCACCTCGCTGCCGGGCGGCACCTCGCCGTGCAACAGACCCCCCTGGCGTCGGGGGCCATCCAGCTCGAGCGCCATGGCCACACCGGCCAGAAGCCAACCAGCCATGGCGACAAGCATCGCGGCACCCCGGGGACTAGGCAAGCGACACCCCCGGCTTGTTCTCGCGAATGGCCGTCATCATATAGTTGACCGCCAGACTGGATGTGTAGCGGAACCGCCGCGTCACGGGACTGACCGCCACGCCGGTGCGGTCAACAACCGAGAGCCCCGCAGCGGGTCGATCATCCGCGTCGCTGTGGTAATGCTCGGCGACGCGTTGCCGGAGATACCCCACGCGAAACCGGTTGAGCCCGTGCAACGGCCAGAAGGGCCCATCCGGGTCCCACCAGGCCTGGGCCAGGCGGTGATAATGCGCGGTCTCCCGGGGGTCGACACTCTCGCCGCGGGCATCAGTCATGGACAACACCCCGGTCATTCGCGTTGTCGCGACACTCCGGGCACAGCCCCTCCAGTTCGATGGTCTGATCCACCAACGAAAACCCCTGGTTTTCGGCTTTCTCACGGATAAGCCCGGCGATGGCCGGATCATCCAGCTCGGCCACCGCCTCACAGCCCTGACAGATCAGAAACTGCCCGGCATGGTGGTGATCGGGCTGGCCACAGCCCACGTAGGCGTTGAGAGAAGCGAGACGATGGATCAGCCCCTCAGCCAGGAGAAAGTCCAGGGCCCGATAGACGGTGGGCGGCGCCGCCGAGGCCGATGCCTCCTGGAGCCGTGCCAGCAACTCATAGGCCTTGACCGGCTGATGGCTGGCCCAGATCAACTCGAGCACCCGTCGACGCAGCGCCGTCAGGCGGCGTCCCCGCTCGGCGCAGAGCCGCTCCGCCTCGGCAAGGGCCTCGTCAATACAGTGCTGATGGTCGTGATCGTCGCCCGGGAATGGATTGACGACATGGGTCGTCGCCCGGTTTGACTGAAGGGTTTTACGCATCGATATGGCTCCTGACCCAGCGGCTAGCCTACGGTCATCGGCCCGATACGTAAAACCCTGAATGGTTAGTGTTTCACCGGAATCCGGCGGCTGTGACTGGCCTTGTGCTTGCCAATGGTGACGGTCAGCACACCGTCATGGCCCTTGGCTTCGATGGCCTCCGGGTCAGCATCATCGGGCAGCGCGAATCGCCGGTAGAACACTCCGTGGGAACGCTCCATCCGGCGCACTCCGTGCTCGGTCTGCTCATGTTCGGTGCGCCGCTCACCCTGGATGCTGAGCATGCCGTGCTCCATGGTGACCTCGATATCCGCCGGCTTGACGCCCGGAATATCCGCCTCTACCCGGTAATGATCGGCCTCTTCGCGGATGTCCACCGCCGGGACCCACTGGCTGGTCTCAACGGTCGAGCCATCCGGCGCACCGCCCAACCAGGGGGCGTCGAAGAAACGATCGAGTTCGCGTCGCAGATCCATTAATCCGCCGATGGGTCGATAGGGTTTGAGCTCCATGATGGTTACCTCCTCGATGAGATGAATCGTTGCTCACTTTCCATCCCTCCCTCGCCAACGGATATATGGGCAAGGGACAAGGGTTTCAACCATCGCCACCCACGGGTGTTTGGTGGGCCACCCGATCGCGCAGATAGCGGGGCTCGAGGGCTTCGGGCCGCAGGATCTCACCGGCGGCAAACCGCGCTGCGGCCAGTGCCATTGCACAATGCATCTCCGGCACCATCCCCGCCTCACACCCGACCAGCCCGTCGCGGTGTGCCAGCGCCGGAAAGCGGGCAAAACCGCTGCCCACGCCCAACCAATCCCCCGTCGGCAGCGCCCATGTGTCGGGGTCTGCCAGCCACTCCGCGCCCACCGCCGTGGTCCATCCGGCGTCATCGACGCGATAGCAGCCGGCATAGACCTCACCCATTCGGGCATCGAGCAGCGCCGCGATGGCCTGACGCCCGGGGTGCGCCGCCCGGGCGGTCTCGGCAAGGATCTGCAAGGTCGATAACCCCACCACCGGGCAGCCGACTCCCATCGCGATCCCCTGGGCGACACCGACGCCGATGCGCACACCGGTAAACCCACCCGGCCCGCGACCACAGGCCACCGCGTCCAGTGCCGAGCGCCGGACCCCGGCTTCGGCCAGCAACTCGTCGGCCAGCGACAACAGCGCATCGGTCCGCGCCCGGCCGTGATCATGGCGCCGGGTGATGACCTGACCGCCATGCATCAATGCCACCGAGCTGACGCCGGTGGCGGCCTCAAGCCCCAGAATGACGGGGGATCCACTCATGGCTCGGTCTCCGGTGTGGGCGCCGGCGGCCCTTCGTCGAACTGAAACTCCAATTGCACTTCCTCATAGCGCGGGTCCAGGCCACCGGCATAAACCCCTTCCC
This sequence comes from Spiribacter pallidus, assembly GCF_040838495.1. NCBI lineage: Bacteria > Pseudomonadati > Pseudomonadota > Gammaproteobacteria > Chromatiales > Ectothiorhodospiraceae > Spiribacter > Spiribacter pallidus. The sequence goes on from NZ_JBAKFM010000001.1 coordinate 303,950, forward strand.
GTGGCACCACCCGATAGGTATCCGGCTCGCCGACCGGAATCGGCGGCCCGATCCGCTGGCGCAGCCAGGCGAAGGCCCCCAGGGCCAGCCCGGCGCCGGCAAGGGCGTAGAAAAGCCCCACCGGCCCGATCAGGGCCATGAGCTGAGAGGCCACCAACGGTCCGATGATCATCCCCAGACCATGGACCAGGAGCAACCCGGCGGTGGCACCCAGCATCTGGGCGCGACTGAGGAAATCATTGGCGAGCGACAGCGCGATGGGGTAGAGGGTGAATGCCAGCCCGCCCCAGAGCACGGCCAATGCGATGACCCACACAGGCCCGCGACCCGTGGCGAGTACGATCGCCAGACTGCACACCGCCATGGCAAGACTGACCCCCACCAGCACGTCCCGCCGGTTGAACCGGTCCGACAGATGACCGATGGGCCACTGAAGCAAAAATCCGCCGAGGATCGACAAGCCCATCAGCAGCGCGATGCCGGCATCGGCAAATCCGGTCTCACGGGCATAGACCGGCGCGAGCCCGAGGAAGGCGCCGTTGATCATGCCCGCCAGCGCCGATCCCACCACCCCCAGCGGCGAAGCATCCAGAAGGGCCCGCAGGGTGACCCGCTCGATGCTGGGCAGCTCCGGCGAGACGATCCGCGTGATGGTCACCGGCACCACCGCCGCAGCGATCAGCATCGCCGCCAGACTGAAGAGCTCGAAGCCACCGGAGCGACCGGTGAGCAACAGAAACTGCCCCCCGCCAAGCGCGACATAGGTCACAATGCTGTAGACGCCCAGGACCTGGCCCCGGCGCTCGGTGGGTGTGCGATCGTTCAGCCAGCTTTCGGTGACCATGAAAAGCCCGGCCAGACTGAGTCCGTACGCCAGACGCAGCCCCGCCCACACCCAGGGGGTGATCAACATCGGATAGACCAGCGTGCTGATCGCTGCCATGGCCGCAAACGCAGCAAAGCTCCGGATATGCCCGACGGCCGCAATGATGGGGGCGCAAAGGCGCGTGCCAATGACAAAGCCCACCGGATAGCAGGCGGTGATCACACCGATCAGGGTGGTGGGGAAGGTCTCCTCGGACATCCGCACACCCACCAGCGTGGTCAGCAGCCCACCGCCGCCGAGCAATAACCCGATCGAGACAAAAAGCGCGACAAATGGCGAGATAACGCGGTACACGGCCAGAGTCTAGTGCAGCCATCGGCGATTGGCCATGATCGATTGGCAAGCCCCGGGACGGCATTGCTAAGATCTGCGCCCTACCCTGGCAACAACCCCGGCAGGAGTGATCATCCGTGATTCTCGAGGAAATCCCCGATCAGGGCATCCGTCTACGCGCCCCCGAGCATGACGAAGGCGGTGCCATGTGGGAAGTGGCCAGGGCGACCGGCACCCTGGATTTGAACTCGAGTTACCTCTACATGCTGCTGGCAAGGGATTTTGCCGACACCTGCGTCGTCGCCGAGCGGCAGGGCAAGGTGGTGGGTTTTGCCAGCGGGTATCGCCGCCCGCGCCATCCCGAGGTGATCTTTCTATGGCAGGTGGGAATCCACCCCGATCACCAGGGCCAGGGGCTGGGCAAGCGGCTTATCGCCGCTTTCCTCCGCCAGCCCGGTGCCGACCGTGCCAGCATGCTAGAGACCACCATCGCCCCGGATAACGAGGCCTCGAGGGCGCTGTTTCAGGCGATGGCCCGGGAGCTTGAGACCGATTGCCGCGTGTCGCCCTGCTTTGCTCCGGAGGACTTTCCCGAGCCCGGCCATGCGGCCGAAGAGCTTTTTACCATCGGCCCGTACCGGCCCGATGCCCTCAACCGCCTGGCGCCGTAGCGCAACCCCCAGGCACTGCCAGAGAACCAGACCATGAAAATCGTCGATATCGAAAACATCAAGGGCTCCGACCAAGAGGTGGAGGGCCCGGGGTGGACCAGCCGGCGGCTGCTGCTGAAAAAGGACGGCATGGGGTTTTCGTTCCACGAGACCATCATCCCCGCCGGTGCCGAGCTGCAGCTGTGGTACAAAAATCACCTCGAGGCGGTGTACTGCGTGGCCGGCGACGGCAGCATCGAAGATCTCGCCACCGGCGAGATTCACCCCATTCGTGATGGTGTCCTTTACGCACTGGACCAGCATGACCGGCATATCCTGCGCGGCGGGTCCGAAGACATGCGACTGATCTGTGCATTCAACCCGCCGGTGACGGGCCGTGAAACCCACGATGCCGATGGGTCCTACGAGCTGGTGGAGGACTGAGCGAAAAACGCCTCGACCTCATCCAGACGGTGGGTCAACGGCATGGGGGGAAGACTGTCGAGAAAATGACGGCCATAGGGACGGCTTGTCAGGCGATTGTCGCCCAGCACCAGGACGCCCCGGTCATCGGCATCCCGTATCAGCCGGCCCACCCCCTGCCGGAGGCTGATCACCGCCTCGGGCAACTGATGGTGGGCAAATGGATTGTCGCCCTGCGCCCGCAGCCAGGCCATGCGCGCCTGCAACACCGGCTCGGATGGTGAGGCAAAGGGCAGTTTGTCGATCATCACACAGGACAACGCCTCGCCACGGACATCAACGCCTTCCCAGAATGACTGCGTGCCCAACAGCACCCCCCCGGCACGCTCGCGGAAGCGCTCCAGCAGCTGCTGCTGGGCGCCCTCGCCCTGCACCAGCAGATCCGGCCAGCCCCGGCTTCGCAAGGTCTCGGCGGCCTCCCGCAGTGCCCGATGACTGGTAAAGAGCAAAAACGCCCGGCCCTGGCTGGCCCTGAGCACCGGCTCGATTGCGTCGAGATAGGCCTGGTTGAAGCGCGCCTCTCCCGGTGCCGGAAGATCCGGCGGCAGGTACAAAAGCGCATGGTGGGCATAATCAAAAGGCGAATCCAGCTGAAGCGTCCTGGCATCGGGCAGCCCCATGCGCTGGGTAAAGTGACCAAAGTCCTCGCCCACAGCAAGGGTCGCCGAAGTCAGGACCCAGCTGCTGCCATGACGCTCGCGATGGCCGGCAAAGTGGTCGGCGACATCCAGCGGGGTGAGCCGCAGGATGAATCCCTGGCTGCGGGTCTCCACCCACCCGACCCGATTGTCCTCGTCGCGGTGATCAACAAAGGCCCGCAGTGTCCCGAGCAGCGCCTCGGCCCGTCGGTGGCAGTTCTCAAGGCCCCGGCCCCGGGCTGCCTGCGGCGCCAGCGTCTCGGTCAGACCATGCAGGGCATTCATCAGCCCCTGGGCGAGCGGTGTCACCTCGCCGCGGATGGCCGCCCAGGCCGATTTCCCGGTTTCTCCCAGCGCCAGTCTCATATCGGCGCTGCAGCGCTCGACAACGGCGGCCGCATCCAGGAGTTCCGCGCTGTCACCGGCTTCCCGCTGTTGCTCCAGGCGGGTATCCCGGACCAGATCCTGGAGCTGCCGCGATGAGAGACTGAGTCCAAAAAAGCGTGCTGCGGTCTCGGGCAGCTGGTGGGCCTCATCCAGGATGTAGACATCGGCCTCGGGCAGCACCTCGCCAAAGCCGCCCTGGCGCAGTGACCAGTCGGCAAGCAGCAGGTGATGGTTGACCACCACGATTTCCGCCTCCTGGGCCTGGCGGCGCGCCTCCATGAGAAAGCACTCGCTGTGGAGCGGGCAGTTCTGCCCCAGGCAATTATCCGCGGTGGAGGTCACCCGGGGCACTAACCGCCCCGGCGGCGGTCCGGCAGGGTGCTCGGCCAGATCGCCGCTGCGGGTGTGACCCGACCAGGCCTTGAGCTGCTGGAGGCTGTCGGCCATTTCGGCATCCTCCAACCGGCCCTCCTCGAGGGTGCGCTCCATGCGATAGGGGCAGAGATAATTCGACCGGCCCTTGAGCAGAGCGGTTCGAACGGGCCGTTCCAGCGCCGTACGGGCCATTGGCAGGTCACGATGGTAGAGCTGATCCTGCAACGTCCGGGTGCCGGTCGAGACGATCACCCGGCGCCCGGCCAGCAGGGCGGGGATCAGATAGGCAAGGGTCTTGCCGGTCCCGGTGCCGGCCTCCACCACCAGGCTGTCGCCCTGTTCAATGGCGCCGGCCACCGCACCCGCCATGGCGGCCTGCTGTGGCCGCGGCCGGTAACCGTCGATGCAATCGGCAAACGGCCCGTCCTCCGCCAGCGCGGCCTGTGCCAGATCGACAAGGCTCATGAACGCGCCGACCCGCGTGCCCGCCAGTTGCCAAGCACCATCAACGTGCCGAGGATCAAAAAGGCCAGCAGCGTCCAGGCGGGAATGCTCACACCCAGGACACGGTCGACCTCGGCACATTCGCCCGAGCCGGACAGGATCATGGCAACGGCATCAGCCAACGGGAACGTCTCGAGCATGTAATCCAGCCCCGGGCCACAGGCCGGCACCTCCGAAGGTGGCAGGGATTGCAGCCAGAGATGACGCCACGCCAGTGCCACCCCACTGACTGCTGCCAGCACGCCCAGGCCAGCCACGACCCACCCGGGGGCGATCACACCGATTGCCGCAACCACCCCTAAGGCCACAAACGCCATTCTCTGAAACCAGCAAAGCGGACAGGGCTCCATGCCCGCCCAATGTTCCAGCGCGACGGCAACCGCCACCAAGGCAAAACAGACGAGCGTCACCAGCGCGTTGACCCGGCGGTTAAATCGCTTTTGTCGATAGACTGCTGCCATCAGCCTAGCCGGCAGCGATGCCTGCTCGCGGCATTGGGCGCGCCGCGCCTACGTCGACCGTTTGATCGCACATCACGCAAATTCCCAGATCCACAGAAAAACCGTTGAGCCCTTTGACGGTGTCGGGCGCAGATCCATCGCCCGCGCTCCCTGATCCGGCAGTGTGCCGGCTCGATGACAGCCGCGCCACCCCCGGCCGGCGGCCGCCTTGCTTTGACCCGAATTTCGGATTCACCGCGTGGTCGCAATGGGCAGAGACTGGCATCGAAGCGTTTGCCGGTTGGCCAACAACGACAAGTGGAGCGAGATCATGGAACCGACCGAGAAAGCCGTCAGCGACCTGGCACAACAGTGGATCGATCTGCAGCGCGAGAGCGTTGAGCGGACCATCGACCTTGAGGCCAATCTGCTCGAGACCATTCGCCGCAATGCCGCCGATGTCCCCGGGGTCAACGGCATGGTCGATGTGGCCTCGGAACTCTCCCTAAGTGCGCTGCAGATGCGCGGGCAACTCTGGCGCAGCTACTTCGACCAGTTAAGCAACGCGAACGACGCCCGAACCCCCGCGGCCGGCGACGGGTCGGCCCCGGCCGATGAGCGCTAGGGACCGGGCGCCCCTCCCCGCATCGCGACCTCGGTGACTATGTCACTGTCGCCCCGGCGCGCCCGGCGCGACACTTTGATATGGCTTTAAAGCCAGTGATTCGGGAGGAGGAATACGATGAATACCAAGACGCCACAGAACGCGTCTCGACGCCGCTTTCTCACCGCCTCGGCGATGGCCGCCGGGGCAACCGCAACCGGCCTTGGCACCGGTGCCCTGCTGGGCAGTCCGGCCGCTCGTGCCGTCGACACCAACGCCCGTATCGTCATCGCCGGAGCCGGCGCGGCGGGTCTGTCCATTGCCACCCGGCTCAGCCGCTCGCTCAACGGCGCCCGGATCACCCTCATCGACAGTCGCGAAACGCATCTCTACCAGCCCGGTCTCACACTGGTGGCCACCGGCGTGTGGGATGGCGACCATGTCAAGGACCGGAACACCCGCTACATGCCCGGCGATGCCCGCTGGATCAAGGACGACGTGGTGGCATTCCACCCGGACAACAACCAGGTCGAGACCGCCGGTGGCGAGCGTGTCGACTATGACTACCTGGTCGTCACCACGGGGCTGCAGCTCAACTTTGATGAGATCGAGGGCATGGAGCCATCGTTGATCGGCAACAAAGGAGTGGGCTGTGTCTATGCCAACCCCGATCATGCCGAGCGCACCTGGCAGGCCGCCCGCCAGTATGTCGAAAACGGCGGCGTGGGCCTTTTCACCCGTCCGCCGGGGCCGATCAAATGTGCCGGTGCACCGCTGAAGGTAACCATGCTCATCGAGGATGCGCTGCGCGACAAGGGCACCCGTGAGGCGGCCGAGATGCACTACCTGCCGCCGGGCGAGGGCTTGTTCTCGCAGCCGGATATCCACGAGTTTCTCAAGGACTACTTTCCGGAAAAACGCGGCATCGCCATCGACTGGAACCATCCGTTGGCGGCAATCGACAGCGACCGGCGCGAGGCCACCTTCACGACACCGGAAGGCCCCCGGACCGTTGGCTATGACTTCATCCACGTGGTCCCGCCCATGTCCGCCCCGGACATGATCCGATACGGCGACCTGGGCTGGCAGGAGGGCGACTTCCGCAACTGGATGGAAGTCGATCAGTACAGCATGCAGCACCGGCGCTACCCCAATGTCTTTGGGGCCGGTGACGTGGTCGGCACCCCGCTTGGCAAGACCGCCGCCAGTGTCAAGGCGCAGGCGCCGGTGGTGGCGGACAACCTGGTCGCCGCCATCGAGGAACGGGAATTCCCCGCTGCCTGGAATGGCTACACCTCGTGCCCGCTGATCACTGAACGGGGACAGGCCATGCTGGTGGAGTTCGACTTCAGCCTCGAGATGACGCCGTCGTTCGACTTTCTCAATCCATTCGAGCCCCAATGGGCGCCGTGGTTTTTGAAAGAGCGCATGCTGCATGCCGCATACAACGCCATGCTTCGCGGCCGGGTCTGAGGAGAATCGTCATGGAATTTTCGATCTTTGGCATCCTGGCGGTGGTCCTGGAGCTCTTCCGCCCCTTGCTCCTGCCCATGGGGCTGGTGGTTGCGGCGGATCTGCTGCTGTTTGGCGCCGTCATTGGGCGGCATCGGCGACTCAACCTGCGCGCCGGCGTGCGGACCAGCCTGATCATCGGCGCAGTGGCCGCCGCCGCCACGGCCTTCTACCTGCCCGCCTGGACCGGGGCCGATCTATCGCAGCTGAGCAGCATGATCGACTATGCCGGCATCATCGGCGGTGCGATCGGTGTGGGGGTTGCCATCGGGCTGCTGAGCTATCCACCGGTACAGCTGTTGATGCGTCGTCCGGCCTGACCGACACTGGGCGGTATGCAGACAGACACCCGACTCGCCCATTTTCCGGTCGGCTTCTTCGCCATGGTCATGGGGCTGTCGGGCCTCAGCCTGGTCTGGCAGAAAGCCGCCGAGGTGTTCGACACCCCGGCGGTGATCGGCCAAGGGCTGCTTGCGCTGGCGACGCTGATATTTGGCGTGTTTGCCCTCGCCTATGGCGTTAAGTGGCTTAAACACCCCGACGCAGTCCGGGCCGAGCTGGACCATCCGGTCAAGTTGAGCTTTGTCCCGGCGATCAGCATCAGCCTCATCCTCATCGGCACCGGCATGGCCCACAGCCTGCCGGCAATCGCCGAGACCATCTGGACGGTGGGCGCGGTGGCCCATCTGCTGCTCACGCTGTTCATCGTCAACCGCTGGATCCATCACCAGCATTTCGAGATCAACCACATCAATCCCGCTTGGTTCATCCCGGCAGTGGGCAATATCCTCGTCCCCATCGCCGGGGTCGGGTTTGGGCAGGTTTCGGCGTCGTGGTTTTTCTTCAGCATCGGGGTGGTGTTCTGGCTGGTGCTGCTCACGATCATTTTCTATCGGGTGTTTTTCCATGCACCACTGCCCGGTCGGCTGCTGCCGACCCTTTTCATCCTTGTGGCGCCACCGGCCGCCGGTTTCATCGGCTACACCCAGCTCGCCGGCGGGCTGGACGCGTTTGCCCGGGTCCAGGTCAATATCGCGCTGTTTTTGACGTTATTGCTGGCCATCCAATTTCGTCGGTTCGTGGCGTTGCCGTTTTTCATTTCATTCTGGGCCTACAGCTTTCCGTTGGCGGCGATGACCGTGGCCATGATGGTCTACCACCAGCTCACCCAGACCCCCTGGACGCTGTGGGCGAGCGGGCTGCTGGTGGCGGTGACAACGCTCGTGATCGCCTGGCTGGCGGTTGCCACGGCAAAGGCGGCCCGGGCCGGCGAGATCTGTGTGCCCGAGGGTTGACCCCCAAGCCGCCGATCGCAGCGTGGCACGGTTGCCCTGGATCAAGTCGACGGCAGAACGAACTTTTCCCGGCTCATCCGGGTCGGGTATTGTGTCAGCCATCTTTGCAACGTTTACAAACAACGATTCGATCCATCATCCAAGGGGAAAACCATGACTGACCATCAATTCCGTAATGATCGCCGTCGGCTTCTGCGTGGCGCCCTGATGGGCATTGCCGCCGCACCGCTGGCCACCGTGAGCCTGCGCGGCTCCAATGCCCTGGCGCAGGATATGCCGAAACTCTCCGAGGACGATCCTCAGGCCGTGGCCCTGAACTACGTCCACGATGCAACCGAGAAGGACGACATGCGTGAGCCCGGCGCCATCTGCGCCAACTGCCGGCTGTATCTCGCCGAGCGGGACGCGGAATGGGGCGGTTGCACGGCCTTTCCGGGCAAGCTGGTCAACACCAACGGCTGGTGCAGTGCCTGGGTCCAGGCCTCGGGCTAAACCATCCGGTCACCTCGATCACCCCCGGGTTCGCGTCGGCGGCCGGGGGTTTTTTATGGCCGGCGACCCGCCACTGGCCCCATCGCGAGAACTCACCGGCCGCCTTGTGTTCCAATGCGACCAATGAAAACGTCAAGGAACGTCCACATGATCCGGCTATTCGCATCCATCTCTATCGCCCTGGTCGTCGGTTACCCCCCGGTGGTCGCCGCACAGGACGGTGACGAAACACTGCCTGCACCCATGGCGGCGCTGGCCGACCGGGGGGCAGAAATCGGCCAGTCCTTCGAGGCTCCCTCGGGACTGACCGGCTACACCGTCAGCTTTCAGGGCCAGACCTTGGCGGCCTATCTCACCAGCGATGGTGAGCATGTCGTGGTGGGCACACTGCTCGACGGTGACGGCACCAACCTTTCGCAGCCGGTGATCGAGGCCGCGGCCAACGCAGCACGGCCCGAGAGTGACTGGGCCGCGCTTGCCAAAGCCGGCTGGATTGCCGATGGCAGCGACGAGGCCGAGCGGGTGGTCTATGCGTTCACCGACCCGAATTGCCCGTTCTGCCACCGCTTCTATCAGCAAAGCCGTGACTGGATCGAGGCCGGTGCAGTGCAGATCCGGCACGTGATGGTAGGGGTGCTCCGCCAGGACAGTCTGCCCAAGTCCGCCACCCTGCTGGCCTCGGACGACCCATCGGCCGCACTGGCCGAGCACGAGGCGAACTTTGACGAGGGCGGCGTCACACCGGCCGACCGTCTGCCCGCCGAGGCCCAGGAACGCGTCCAGCAGAACAACCAGCTCATGAGTGAGCTCGGGATCCGGGGCACGCCCTCGGTGTTCTACCGCGACGACGAGGGGAAGATCCGGCTCGTTCGGGGTCTCCCGCGCGGCGATCAGATGCAGGCGGTGATGGGCGGCGCCCACCCCGGCAGCGAATGACCGCGCCGGGCTAGAAAGTCAGGCGCTCGCGGCTGCGCTCGATGTACAGCGAGCGCAGCCGCCGGACACTCTCGCCGACACGGCCATCGCCAATGGGTTGGCCATCGATGGAGACCACCGGCATGACAAAGGCCGTTGCACTGGTGGCGAAGGCCTCTCGGGCCTGCTGCGCCTCGGCGACGGTAAACGGGCGTTCCTCGATTTCAAGGCCGGCTTCGCGGGCGTAATCGAGGACCGCTGCCCGGGTGATCCCGTGGAGGATATCGTGGGACAGACCGCGGGTAATCAACCGCCCGTCGGCGGTGAGGATGTGGGCATTGCTGGAGCTGCCCTCGGTGACGGTGCCGTTGTCGACCATCCACACATCATCCGCCCCGCCACCCACGGCCTCGGTTTTCATCATTGACGGATACAGCAGCTGGGTGGTCTTGATATCGCGTCGACCCCAGCGCAGATCCTCACGGGTGATCACCGCCAATCCGCGCTCCGCCGCCGGCGAATCGATCAAGGGCAGCGCCTGGGAGAAAAGCAGGATCGACGGCTCCAGCCCCTCGGGCTGGAGAAAATCCCGGTCGGCGACACCCCGACTGATCTGCAGATAAATCAGTCCCTCGTCGAGGCCATTGCGGTCGCGCAACCCCTGATGGATGCCCATCAAATCGATTGATGCCGGGTCAAAGTCGATACCCAGCTCGCCGAGGCTGCGCCGCAGGCGCTGCTGATGGGCGTGAAAATCCACCAACCCACCATCGATCACGGCGGTGACCTCATAGACCGCATCACCAAAGAGCAGGCCCCGATCGAATATCGAGATACTGGCCGACTCGGCGGGCAGGTACGCCCCGTTGACATAAACAATTCGTGACACCGCCCAACCCTTCGCACGCGGACCCAAAGCCGTCAGTCTAGCGCAGTTCGCGGCGGATACGGGTGTTCGCCTCGGCAAGACGAATCGATTGCAGCACCGCCCGGGCCGCGGGGTGGCGGCCTCTGGCCAGGGCGGTGACCCGATAGCCACAGGGGTTGTCAGCGCCGCAGGGGGCATCGGGATCGCGGCGCAGGCGCTCGACGATCACCCGGGGTGGCGCGTCGGCCTCACCACGGCCAATGGCCGGCAATGCGATGCCCTCATCCTCGAGGCGGTCCTGCCAGACCGTCGCACTGGGCGGCATCGCCGCCGCCAGCGGGACCGACAACGACGCCGACCGGCGATGGCCCTGCTCGATCGCGGCAATGGCCAGCGTCATCGCCAGCCGGCGGTCTGCCGCGCCCGCCGCCATACGATGTTGTACCGCAGCGCTTTCCATCACCGTCAACGCGGCCACCGAGCCGGCCATAATGAAGCCAAGCACACCGATCAACGCCACACCGGTCTGCCGACGAGCCCTCATCGACGCCCGGCCACACTCACGGTCGTCCGCCATTGCCGGTGCCCACCGTCCGTCGCCTCGCCGGGGATGGGCAATGCTTGGCGGATTCCAAGGTCAACGGCCACCACCGATACGGGCGAGGTCGATTGAAAACCGGGGTGATAGCCATCGGCGGCGCCATCGCCGGTTTCATCGATGCCGTAGGCCAGCGTCAGGTCATCGATGCCTTCCACCAGCGCCTCGCGCCGGTTCCCCCGGTCGCTGCGTCGCCGATACAGGCTTTTCTGATCGGACTGGCCGACCGACTCGGCGAGAAAAAAGACCCGACGTTGAGGACGGAAAACCTCCACCGGACCGGTGAGCGCCGGATAGGCGTCGCGAGGGCGATTGATCTGTCGGGGCCCGGGCCCCGGATATAACACCCGTGGATCGTCCACCGCCTGGCGAAAGACCAGGCAGACGGCGCCGCCGCGGCCGGCGACCACCACCGGCATCCCCGACTCCAGGCCATGGGGTCGATCCAGGGTCAGGGCACCCTGCACCGGGTCCTGATGGACCACCCGGAACATACCGATCGAACGCATGCGCCGCACCACCAGTCGCTCTCGCGGACCCACAACACCGTCCCCGGCGTCAACGCCCACCGCCGGGACGCCGGGCTGCCAGTCATCAACGGTCAGATTCTGCTGCAACCGCGGGTGGCATCCCGGAAAGCCGGCGCTGCGAATGGCCTCGGTGAGAAGCGCCCGGGCCACCCGGGCATCGTTGTTGACCCGGGCCTCGGCGATCGTCTGTTGGACGCTGCCCAGCAGGCTTGTGTGGATCTGCGCGGCGGCCAGCAGCAGCGTGACGCCCAGGCCCATGGCCACAAGCAGTTCCGGCAGCGAAAACCCCCGTTGCCGAAAGCCGTTGTTCATGGGCCGAACGCGCGCCGGTAGGCGGGTCCAAGCGAATCGGCCCAGCGGATTTCGATTTGACCCAGGCGATCCGGCGTGGGCCAGCGAACGCTTGCCCGGGCACCGGGCAACTGATCCTCCAGCCTGGCACGCCATCGATTAACTCGCGTCGCCGGCACCGGCTCGCGTCCATGGGCGCGCCAGCGGGCGATCAGATCGTCGGTTGCGGTGGCCGCGAAAAAAATCTGCTGTGCAAATCGCACTTCGGCGACCGCGCGGACCTGCGCCCCCGCCAGGCCAAGCAGAGCAACGGCGAGCAGCAGCCCCGCGACCAGGACTTCGATCAGCGTCGCACCCTGTTGCCGGGGTCGATCACCAACCACCGATGCGTACCGCGATACTCGAGCCATGCCCCCGACCCTAGCAAGGGCATGACCTGAGGGGGTCAACCGCCGGGCGGCCGGCAGACGCCGCGCGGCCGATCAGCGATGGGTCAGCCGCACTTGCTCTCGCCGCAACTCAGGCAGGTCAGGCAGCCATCCATGACCACCATCGCCTTGGTGTGGCATTTTGCACACAGCTCGGCCCCGGGCGGGTAGTCACCGGTGCTGTCATCGCAATCCGCCTCCACGGGCTCCTGGGCGGCGCGGGTTTCCACCTCGGCGCGTTTCTGGGCGATGAATGCCTGCTGGTGCTCATCCAGCCCTTCGCTTTCCATCATCCCGATAGAGCGCAGATGCTGTTCGAGCACATCACCGATCTCGGCAACCAGCGAAGGCATGAACTTGCCGCCCTTTTTGAAATACCCGCCCCGCGGGTCAAAAACACTGCGCAGCTCTTCGACCAGAAAGGTGCAGTCACCGCCCTTGCGGAACACCGCCGAGACGATACGCGTCAGCGCCACGATCCACTGAAAATGGTCCATGTTCTTGGAGTTGATGAACACCTCAAAGGGACGCCGCACCTCATGCTCGGTGCCTTCGTTGAGGATCACATCATTGACGGTGACATAAAGCGCATGCTCGGACAGCGGCGTCTTGATCTTGTAGGTCTGCCCCTCAAGGCGTTCCGGACGCTGGAGCTCCTCGTGCATGTGCTCGATGTCGCGCTCGGCACCCGTCTGTGCAGACTCCGCTGCCGCGCCCTCGGCCTCTGCCCGGGCCACTTCGTAGTCGATGATCTTGGTGTCGATTTTCACGGCCATGGCCACAGTCCTCAGAATTTGCCGTAGTACCCTTCCTTGAGGGCGTCGTAGAGATTGGCGGCGGTGTGAACCTCGCCATCGTATTCAACCTCGTCACCGCCTTTGACCTCGACGGTCCGGCCGTCCTCGAGCTTGAAGCGGTAGGTGGTGTTCTCGAGATCGGATTCCTTGACCAGCACGCCCTGGAACGCCTCCGGATTGAAGCGGAAGGTCGTGCAGCCCTTCAGCCCGTTCTGGTAGGCATAACGGTAGATGTCCTTGAAATCATCGTAGGGATACTCGGTCGGGACATTGGCCGTCTTGGAGATGCTCGAGTCCACCCACTTCTGGGCAGCCGACTGAATGTCCACATGCTGCTTGGGCGTTACATCATCGGCAGCGATGAAATAATCCGGCAGGTTCCGGGTCTCCGGATCGGTGCTCGGCAGTGCGCCCTCATCGATGAGGCTACGATAGGCCAGCAGCTCGAAGCTGAATACATCCACCTTCTCCTTCGACTTCTTGCCCTCACGAATGACATTGCGGAAATAGTGATGGGCAAAGCTCGGCTCGATGCCGTTGGAGGCATTGTTGGCCAGCGACAGACTGATGGTGCCGGTGGGCGCGATCGAGGTGTGGTGGGTAAACCGAGCCCCTTTGTCGATGAGCGCATCCACCAGTTCGGGATCCGCCTCGGCCACCCGCTGCATGTAGCGGCTGTAGCGTCCCCACAGCACCCGGCCCTTGACCTTGTCGCCGACCTGGTAGCCATCGTCGGTGAGCTCCGGCCGCCAGGCCAGCATGCGCTCGGTGAGCTCGAAGTCTTCCTCCATGATCGGCGCCGGCCCCTTCTCTTCGGCCAGGCGCAGGGCTTCGCGCCAGCCTTCCAGGGCCATCTCCCTGGCCACCTCTTCGGTAAAGGCGAGGGAGTCCGCGTCGCCGTATTTCATGCACAACATGGTCACCGTCGAGCCAAGCCCCAGAAAGCCCATGCCGTGGCGGCGCTTGCGGTAGATCTCTTGCTGCTGCCGCTCCAGCGGCAGGCCATTGATCTCGACGACGTTATCGAGCATGCGAGTGAAAAGCGCCACGACCCGCCGGTATTCCTCCCAGTCGAAGTGAGCCCGGTCGGTGAACGGCTCGCGGACGAACTTGGTGAGGTTGACCGAGCCCAGCAGGCAGGCTCCGTAAGGCGGCAACGGCTGTTCGCCGCAGGGGTTGGTGGCGCGGATTTCCTCGCAGAACCAGTTGTTGTTCATCTCGTTGACACGATCGATGAGCACAAAACCGGGCTCGGCGTAATCATAGGTTGAGGTCATGATCATGTCCCAGATCCGCTGTGCCTTGACCCAGCGGTAGATCCGGCACGCGACCAGCCCGTCTTCGCGGGTGAGGTAGCCATTGTTACGGTTGGGCCATTCCCGCCAGAGCACCTGCTGCGGGTCATTGACATCCACGCCCTCGCTCTCGGCCTCATCGGCTTTCATCGGAAAGGCCAGCGGCCAGTCCTCGCCTTTTTCAACGGCCTGCATGAAGCCATCGGTGATCAGCAGCGAGAGGTTGAACTGCCGAAGCCGCCCGTCCTCCCGCTTGGCGCGAATGAAGTCCATGACATCCGGGTGGCCGACATCGAAGGTGGCCATCTGCGCGCCACGGCGCCCACCCGCCGAAGAGACGGTAAAGCACATCTTGTCGTAGATATCCATGAACGACAGCGGCCCGGAGGTGTAGGCACCGGCTCCGGTGACGTAGGCGCCCTTGGGCCTCAAGGTGGAGAACTCGTAGCCGATGCCACAGCCGGCTTTCAACGTCAGACCCGCCTCGTGGACCTTATCGAGGATATCGTCCATCGAATCACCCACCGTCGATGAGACGGTGCAGTTGATGGTCGAGGTGGCCGGTTTGTGCTCCCAGGCGCCCGCATTCGAGGTGATCCGCCCGGCCGGGATGGCCCCGCGGCGAAGTGCCCAGAGAAACTGCTCGTACCAGTATTCGCGATTGCCTGGCTCTTCGACCTCGGCCAGTGCCCGGGCGACGCGCTTGTAGGTGTCATCGACACCCTGGTCGACCGCTTCGCCTTCCTTGGTCTTGAGTCGGTACTTTTTATCCCAGATGTCTTCCGATGCCGGCTGAATGGGGATTTCGGTCACGGCAGTCGGTAGCGCTCGCAATTTTGTCGCGGTCGTCATGGGGTTCTCCTTGCGCTGTTCGGTTCTTGGCCAGCCCGCGGCAGCGGGCCGCTGCCGGTGTTGTTACACAATATGTACAAGCCGACTCCCCATCGGCCACTACATATTGTGCAATTAACTCTAGACTAACCCAAGAAAAACCCAAGTCAACCGCTATCGCCGAACGATGATCAGACCGCCGGCGGCGATGCCGAGCAGCGCCAGAATCACCTCGTCATGACGGAAATCCAGCGCCAGCAGGTCCTGAGCGCCGGTCACCAGCAGCCACACCCCCAATAACAGGAGTCCAAGATCCTTCATTGATGATTCACTCCTTCTCAGCATTCGATGTCGTGCTCGGTCACCGGAATGAACCGCGCGCCGTCGCATTCCGGCTGAAGCACCAGGATATCGGCCTTGCGGAAAACCCCCGGGCCCAGCCCCTGGCTCTGGTGGGCGAGTGCCTCGACGGTGGGCTGTTCAAGCGCCGCTTCGGGCAGATCCAGCAGAAAACCCACCACATGCTCATCGTCCAGCGCCATCGCCCAGCGCGATTCGTTGTCGGCGCGCTGCATCTCCCGCGCCAGGTCCGCATCGTCGCCCGGCGGCCTCTGACCCCGGGCCAACGCGGCGAGCAGCCGTTCACCGAGCGCCCGCGAGGCGTCCCCCTGCCGATCGCCGGGCACCTGCGCCCCACCGGCTTCGACAAAAGCCCGGGCAAACACCACCGGGTCGGCATCGCCATGGGCCCGCACGGCCCGCCGCCCAGCGGCGATGGCGTCGCGAATGCAGGCAACCTGACGGGCGCGAAATGCCGCCACTATTCGTAGTCGTCGAAATCGGCGAGGTGACTGGCGGCACTGTAGGCCCGCTGGACACGAAGCTTGGCGGCAATGAATTCGCTGTGCTGGACATGCAGCAGCTCGGCGATCTTGCGAACCAGCTGCTCCTCGTAGCGATCCATCTCGGCATCCGCCAGACAGACCCGCCAGAGCAGCTCGACCACCCGACATTTGTCATCGTATCCGAACTGCTGGTTGATCAGCTGGGTGAACTCGAAATGATCCGTCGCCTCGTGGGCTTCCTCATCGGCCAGCTCGATGATCTCGGCGGTTTCCTCGGGCGAGAGGTCAAAGACCTCCATGATCCCGTCATGGATGGCCTGAAACTCCATGCTGTGACGCTGGTTGTCGGCCTGCGCCATTTCGATGAGCAACGCCGCGGTGGCCAGTTGCAGGCGATGCTGTCCGGTATCGGCGGTTTCTTTTTCGTCCCCGGCAATGCGGGTGTCAAAGAACTGCTTGATGGCATCAATCATTGCCCGAATCCGTCCCCGTCACTCAACCCTGCCCCCTTCCTATCAGGGCGTTTGTTCAATGTCGACCGCCGCAACTGCCGCGGCATCCACCAGAAGACGCTGCCCGACCTGTAAACGATCCGGATCATCCAGCTGGTTGAGACTGGCGAGTTGATCCGTGCGCAGGTCGTGACGACGCGCGATTTCCCCCAGGGTATCGCCGGGCTGCACCCGGTAATGCTGACCACCCACCGGCGCCGGCATCCCCCCGGCAACCGGCAATTCGAGTTGCTGTCCGGCGCGGATCCGGTCGGGGTGATCGATACCGTTGTGGCGCATCAGATCTGCCATGGCCACCTGGTAGCGCGCGGCGATCGCCGAGAGGGTGTCGCCGGCCGCAATGCGGTGGGTGACATCCGGACGCTGTTCGCGGTAGAGCCCTGACCCGGGCAGTGCGGCGATAGCCAATCGCCAGTCGTCCACGCCATCGGCGGGCAGCGCCAGCCGATGGCCACGGGGGATGAACTTACGGCCATCCCAGACCGATGGTCCGAGCCCGGGATTGAGTCGCTGGAGTGTTGCCTCATCAACGGGCAATTCGGCCAGTAACACCGACACCGGGGTGAAATGCGGCAGCGCCGTGCGCACCGGCTCGACGGCCGGGTCCGGTTGGAGATTGGCGAAATACGCCCCGGGCCGGCGATCGACGCGGGCGGCCGCCAGTAAGGCGGGGTAGAAATTGCGTGAGGCAAAGCCGAAACGCGGCCCCTCGTAGCGGTGATACAGGGCCATGTAATCGGTTTCGCCCACGGCCTCGACACCGCGCTTGACCCCCGCTGCACCATGATTGTAGGCGGTGATTGCGAGCGGCCAGTGGCCGAGCTTTTCATGATTGTCCGCCAGCAGGGCCGCCGCCGCCCGGGTACTGGCCCATGGATCGAGTCGCTCATCGACGACCGGGTCGACGCGCATGTATTCGCGGCCGGTCCCGGCCGTGAACTGCCAGAGGCCGGCGGCTCCGGCATAGGAGCGGGCCCGGGGGTTGAACGACGATTCCACGTGCGGCAGCGCGACAAGCTCGGCGGGGACCCCCTCGGCGGCGAGCACATCGGCGATGTACGCCCGCCACCGCCCGGCGCGGATCAGGCTGTTGCGGAACCGCTCACGCAACCCGCCCTGAAACCGCAGTCGCTCGCCGATGCGCGCGATCTCGGCGGCGCCCGCGTCTGCTGGCAACCGGGCGGCAATCCGTCGCTGCAACGGCGTCCGGGGCTGCCCGTTGTGATCGGCGAGGTCGGCGAACGCCTGGCGATACCGCGCCAGGGCGTCGCGGACCTGCTCGCGTCGCGCCCGCCACTCGGGGGGCGCGGCCACGGCCACCCGGCCATAGCGCCTGAGCGGATGCGCGGCATCGTGGATGACGCCGGCATCCACCGGCACCTCGGTGTAGATATGCACCCAGAAATCGATGGCGGGCGCCAGGCCCTCCGGTCGGGGCAATCGATCCGCTGCCGTGCCGGGCGAAGCCAGCAACAGGCAGGCGACAAGCAGAATCCAGCGCTGGAGGGTTATCATGCGGTCTCCTCGGCACCGCTGTGCCTTTCACTGGATAGTAGCCCCGGGAGACCATCGCCGACAATGCAGCCCCTGCAATGGATCGTACTGGCGCTGATCGCCCTGGTCTCGACCGGCAGCGCCCTGCATGCGCTTTTGTACAAGCGCGAGCCGCCGGCGGCATTCGCCTGGATCGCGACATGCCTGCTCTTTCCGGTGGTCGGGCCGGTGCTCTATTACCTGTTCGGGATCAACCGGGTGCGCACCCGGGCCCGGCAATTGCGGCAACCGCTGGGATACAACCCCGACCGGACGGATCACGACGACCCCCCGGTGCCCGCCGCCTTTCGCACCCAGGCTCAGATCTCGGGGGCCGTGGCGGGGCTCGCGATCACCGCCGGCAATCATATCAAGCCGCTGAGCGGCGGCGAGCAGGCCTATCCGGCCATGCTCGAGGCCATCGCCGGCGCCCGGCACCGGGTCTATCTCTCAACCTACATCTTCGAGAGCAACCATAGCGGCGAGCGCTTTATCACCGCCCTGTCCGCCGCCCATCAACGCGGGGTGGATGTTCGGGTCCTGCTCGATGGCGCCGGCGAGTGGTACAGCTGGCCCCGGGCGCGTCGCGCCCTGCGCCGTGCCGGCGTCGCCACGGTTCGCTTTCTGCCACCCCGGCTGCTGCCTCCCAATCCGGTGATCAATCTGCGCAATCACCGCAAACTGCTGATCATCGACGGCCGCGAGGCCTTTACCGGCGGCATGAACATCGGCGACCGGCACCTGATGGATCGCCCCCGGGGTCGCCGGGGGGTCCGCGATCTGCATTTCCGTATCGAAGGGGCCCTGACCACGCAACTCGAACAGGTCTTTCTGGATGACTGGGCATTTGCCAGCGATGCCGCGCCGACGCCCCCCACCCCGCTGCCGCCACCGCCTGCCGGGGCCGGCACGGCCCTGGCCCGGACCCTGGTGGATGGCCCCAATGAAGACCTGCAACGACTGACCATGGTGCTGGTCGGCGCGGTGGCCGCCGCCCGCGAGCATATCGCGATCATGACCCCCTATTTCCTGCCGCCCCGGGAGCTGGTGGCGGCGCTGCAGGCCGCCGCCGTGCGCGGGACACGGGTGGACATCGTCCTGCCCGGACGTAACAACCTGCCTTTCATGCACTGGGCGACCCGCAACATGCTCTGGGAGCTGGTCAAATGGGGGGTGCGGGTCTATTACCAGGATGGCGCCTTTGATCACACCAAACTGCTGGTGGTCGACGGGCATTACACACAGCTTGGATCGGCCAATCTCGACCCGCGGAGTCTGCGGCTCAATTTCGAGGTGGTGGTGGAGGTCTATGACGAGCACTTTGGCGCCGCCATGGCCAGTCATGTTGAGCGGGCGCGGGACGCCAGCGAACGCGTGACACTGGAATCCCTGGATGCACGGCCGTTGTTGCCGCGCATCCGTGATGCCATCGCCTGGCTGTTTACCCCTTACCTGTAATTGGCAGCAGCGCCAGCCAACCACCGAGCAACGAGATCACCGCACCGATGGTCAGTACGGTGCGTAAACGCCCGAGCCACCGGGGCATGGACAAACCGTTGAGGCCTTCCCAGACCCGCCAGACCACAAACCCCAATGCCAGCATCGGCAGGGCGAGCCACGCCGGCAGCAGCAAGGCCAGCCAGGCAACCAGGGCCGGCACCACCGAGGCATAGAAGGCGTCGGCCCGGGGATGGTCCGCCGAGCTGGCGAGCCCCCACTGGATGGCGCCGACAAACGAGAGGATGACCGCGCCATAGGCAGACAGCACCCCCGCGAACCACGCCGGTCCCACCCACAGCCCGAGCGCCGCGGCCAGGAACGGCAAAAGCCCGAGATAGCCCATCCAGGCCGCCGCTGGTGGCTGGCCGGCGTTCAGCTTGTCTGCCATGCCCACTCCCCGCTTCACGAATTCCTGGTGCATGATAGGGTCAAACCATCGTCGACCCAATGCATCAAAGGGGCCAATCAGGAGGCCGGAATGCCGCTTGCCAACAACCCAAAGCTGATCCTACTCGCCCTGCTCACATTGCTGCTCACCGCCTGTGCCGGTGTCGAGCCGCAGGACTACGCCGGCGAGGGGCCGAGCTTTCGCATCGAGGAGTATTTTGACGGTCGTGTCCAGGCCTGGGGGATGTTCCAGGCCCGCAATGGCGAGGTGCGCCGGCGTTTTACGGTTGATATCGATGGCACCGTCGAGGGCGATCGCATCACCCTGGATGAGCGGTTCCACTACGCCGATGGCGAAACCGACCGCCGGGTATGGGAGATCGAGCGCATCGATGAGCACACCTACGAAGGCCGGGCCGGCGATGTGGTGGGCGTGGCCACGGGCAAACGCTATGGCAACGCACTGAACTGGCAGTACACGCTGGCCCTGGAGGTGGGTGATCGGACCTGGAATCTGCAGTTCGACGACTGGATGTACCTGACCGACGAGCACACCCTGATCAATACCGCCGAGGTCACCAAATTCGGGTTCCGGGTCGGGACAGTGACACTTTTCTTCCGGCGAGCGGATGCCGCGACGGCGTCCGGCACGCCATGACACGGCCACGTCCGGCCCGGCAATGGATCGCGCCCGCGCTTCTGGCCCTGGCCGGGCTGACCACCGGCAGCGCTCTGGCGCAGACGGTCGAAACCCATGGCGCAACCTTCGCCGAGACGGTTCGCATCGATGATCGGCCGTTGCAGCTAAGCGGCACGGGCACGGTCCGTTACCGGCTGGTGTTCACGGTTTACGCCGCGGCGCTGCATCTGCCACCGCAGACACCGGCCGAGGCCGTGCTGGCAGCGGACACACCACGGCGGCTGACCATCGAGTACTTCCACGACATAAGCGCCGAGGACATCATTCGCGCGGCCAACACCAAGCTGGCCGAACAGCTCACCGACGCCGAGCGCGAGCCTCTGGGATCGTCTATCGAGCAGTTCCACGACCTCTTCCGCCCGGTTAGTGAAGGCGACCGGTATCGCATGGACTACCAGCCAGAAAAGGGCACCACCCTGTACTTCAACGGCGAACCGCTCGGCACCGTCCCCGGTGGCGACTTTGCCGCTGCCTATTTCGGCATCTGGCTGGATGCCGAGGCACCCTTGTCGGCATCGCTGCGGAGGGATCTGCTCGCCCGGGTTGATTGAGCCGCGGCGGCAGCCATCACCCCGGTCTAGAGCACGCGATGGCGCGCCAGGCCCTCGCGCACCGGCTGCATGAACGCCTCGGCCCGTGCTGTCGGCGCTCGGGTCAGCAGGCTGGCGGTGACAAACAGCACCACCGCCAGTGCGCCACCCCACACCGAGGCGGGGATACCCAGCGGGTTGCTGCCGGTCACCTGCAGCAGGGTCACCACCACCCCGGCACCGATGATGCTGACAAGCGCCCCCGTCGCCGTGCCCCTTGCCCAGAAAAAACACCCTACAATGGCCGGCACCGTCACCAGCAACCCGGACGACGAAGCCACCGAGAGAATCGTGATGAGATCGAGCTGCAGACGGGCGAACGCGATCGCCAGGCCAGTGACAAGCAGCATCACCAGTTTGCCGGCCAGCAGCTCGTGCCGCCCGCCCCGGGCAAGCGGCCGGTACAGATCACGACCGGCCAGCGCCGAGAGGCTGAGCATGATCGAGTCCACTGTCGAGACCGCAGCCGCGACGATACCAATCACAAGGACGATGGCGATGCCCTTGGGGATCGCGCCGCTGGCGAGCAGCGCCGGGGTGGCCTGATCGGCACTCTCCAGCCCGGGCAACAGCGCCAGGGCCGAAAAGCCCCAGACCACCGAGACCAGGGTGTAGACGAGCCCCAGGATCAGAAACCCGGCCAGCATGGTGCGCATCGCACCCAGGGATTCGGTGGTAAACAGCCGCTGGCTGACCTGGGGATTACTAATCGAGAAGAAAAACCACGGCAGGGTCAGGCCGATGAAGGTTGTCAGGCTGAACAGCCCCGGCCCCGGGACCGCCAACCACTCACCATGATCGGTGGCGATGGTATCGAGAAAATCCCACGGACCGCCGAGGGCAGCGACAATGAAACCGACGGCCAACAGGCTGGTCACCAGCATCACGATCACCTGCAGCGCATCGGTCCAGAGCACCGATCGCAGCCCCGCCGCGAGTGTCCAGATCAACGCCAGCCCCGCGCCGATGAGGATGCCCGACTGAAAGCCCACCGCGCCATCGGTCACCGCCTCGAGCAGATAGCCGATGCCCATCAGCTGCACGGCGCTGTAGGGGATGAGAAAGATGCAGGCCGCCACCGCCATCACACCCCCCACCCAGGGGCTGTCATAACGATGGCTGAGCATTTCCGCCGGCGTGATGAATCCGTGGGCCCGGCCTGCCAGCCAGAAACGGGGGCCGAATATCGCCACCAGCCCCAGGCCGGCCAGGTAGACCAGCTCGAAGCCCAGCGCCCCCACGCCCCCTGCATAGGTCAACCCGGCGAGGCCCACCATCATGAAGGCGCTGTAGGTCGTCGCGCCGTAGCTCAACGCCGAGAGAACACCACCGGCCCGTCGCCCGGCGAGGTAGTACTCACCGGCGCCCTCGCCAAGCCCACGCCGGGCACTAAACGCCACCGCCATGCCCAGCAGCGCGTAGACCCCGAGCAGGATCAACACACCCTGTGTCATGGCCGCCACCCGCTGATCAAACGGATGATCACTGCCACCGCGGCGACACCAAAGAGCGTCCAGAACAAAAACGCGGCCTGCCAGGACGGGATGTCGCGCAAAAGCCCGTAGGGCACGGCATAGGCAAGCACGATCAGCACCGCCAGCAGCCCCAGAAGGCCCCGACCGGGTGCGGTTGATCTATCCATCAGGCAATGGCCTCCTTCCAGGAAAACCCCAACGCGGCAACGGCATCACAAAGCCGCGGCATGGCGTTTTCGATGTCATCGGGCGACCCCCTCAGCCCGAGCTCGAGTTGATGGCCCTCGTCGCGCAGACTCGGCAGGCAGGAGAGTCGCAGTGCCGGGTAGTCGGCCTCGAATCGCTCGAGCAACGGGATGACGTCGCTCTCTCTTGCGCCATGGACGATGATACTGCGCTCGCCCAGCCGCCCGGCATCATGCCAATGCCCATAATGCTGATCCAGTACCCAGGCCATCATCGGCCAGGCCATCTGCGGGAAGCCGGGCAAGAAGTGATGATCGAGAAGCGAAAAACCCGGTACGTCGTTGACCGGGTTGGGGATGAGCGTCGCGCCCTCGGGAAAGTTCACCAGATTGAGCCGCCGCGCCGGTTCGACCGGACGACCAAAACGCGCCTCGAGCATGGCCCGGCCTTCGGGGTGGACCGCCAGCGGGCGATCGAAGGCGTCCGCCGCGCACTGACGGGTACGATCATCCGGCGTTGCGCCGATGCCACCGCAACTGAACACCACATCACCGGCCTCGGCGCTCTCCTGCAGGGTGCGGGTGATCAGCCGGGCCTCGTCATTGACGAATCGCACCCAGCGCAGCTCCAGCCCCCGCTCGGCCAAAAGCCCGCATAGATGCGGGAAATGCTTGTCGGCCCGCTTGCCCGAGAGCAGCTCATCGCCGATCACCACCAGACCGAAGCCCTGCATCTCGGCGCTCATCACGCCGCCCTCAAAAGGCCGAGCAGCATCCCCTCGAGTTCAGCCAGGCTGCCGACGGCGTGATGCGGTACGGCCGGCACCTCGTCGGGCCAGTGCGCTCCATCGCGATTGAGCCACACCGCCTGCATCCCGAAGTTCGCCGCACCGTAGACATCGGTATGGACATCATCGCCGACGTGGACAATCTCTGCCGCCGGGGCACCGGCTCGACGGGCCGCTGTCTCGTAAACCAGGTGCGAAGGTTTCGCCGCCCCGAGTTCCACCGCCGAGAGGGTAAAGTCAAAGTACTCGCCCAGCCCGATCCGATGGACATCGGCATTGCCATTGGTGAGCGCACCCAGCCGCACCTGTCCACGCAGGGCGCGCAGCAACGGCAGGGTATCGTCATAGAGTGTCACCGCATGCCGAGCATCGATAAAGGCGGTGAAGGCCTCCTCCACCAGTGCCTGCAGGGCGGCGCCCTGATAGCCCGCCACCGCACCGATCCGCTCGAGCGAGGCTCGACGTAGTCGGGTGACATCGTGTGCCAGCTCGGGGTGTTGCTCGGCCAACTCCACCCGCAGTGAGCGCTGTGACTCGATATCAAATCGCTCGGCGACCGCCGGATAGCGCTGTTCGAGCAGTCCCTGACAAACCTGCTCGGCATGGGGAATCACCCCCGAGAGATCCCACAGGGTGAAGTCCAGATCAAACATCACCACGGCGACCGGCGCCTGCAGGGGACGCGGGATCATGATGCCGCTCCGGACTCGAGTTGCCGCCACACGCAGGGTTTGCCGGCGCTCTCGTCGAGCCGATCCAGCCACGCGGCATGGGCGTTGAGCGCCGCCTCGGCCGGTTCGATCACCGGCAGCCGGGGGCGATCGCTGCTCACCGGTCGGGGCGGATCGATGCGGGCGGCGGCCGGACCGCCCTCGTCGCCGCCAAGATGCAATGTCACCTGCCCACCGGTCATGGCCAGATACACCTCGGCCAGGATTTCGGCATCGAGCAGCGCCCCGTGCAGGGTGCGGCTGCTGTTGTCGATTCCGTAGCGCCGGCAGAGGGCGTCCAGACTGTTGCGCTGGCCGGGGTGCTGTTGCCGCGCCATCGCCAGGCTGTCCACGACCCGGCAGTGATCCTCGAGCCTGCCCCAGGCCTCACCCAGCCGGGCGAGTTCGTAATCGAGGAAACCTACATCGAACGGCGCGTTATGAATGATCACCTCGGCGTTGGCGACAAAGGCAACGAACGTCTGGGCCAGATCGGCAAACCGCGGTTTGTCCGCCAGAAACGCATCGGTGATCCCATGGACTGCCATGGCCTCGGGATCCACCGGCCGGCCGGGGTTGAGATAGGCATGAAAGGTCTCGCCGGTCGCCCGCCGCTGCTCGAGCTCGTAGCAGCCGATCTCGATCACCCGGTGGCCTGCCTCGGGCTCGAGGCCGGTTGTCTCGGTATCCAGCACCACCTGGCGCATCAAACACTTCCTCCCAGCAGTTCATCAATGCCGCGGTTGGCCAGGGCATCGACCCGTTCGTTCTCGTCGTGCCCGGCATGCCCCTTGACCCAGTGCCAATGAATGTCATGGCGCGCTGTGAGGGCATCCAGTCGCTCCCACAGGTCCCGATTCTTGACCGGCTTTCGGGCGGCGGTTTTCCAGCCGCGCCGCTTCCAGTCAGCCATCCACTCGGTAATGCCTTTGCGCAGATACTGCGAGTCCGTGGTCAGCTCGACGCGGCAGGCTCGATTGAGTGTTTCGAGCGCCTGGATGGCAGCCATCAGCTCCATCCGGTTGTTGGTCGTCTGCGCTTCACCCCCATGGAGCGTGCGCTCCTGATCGCCCCACCGCAGCAAGGCGCCCCAGCCACCCGGCCCCGGGTTGCCGCGACAGGCGCCGTCGGTATAAATCTCAACCTGAGTCATGCCGCTCCTGTCTGATCGCTGCACGGGCGCCGGCCTGGGCCAGCCCCCCAGGGATGATCGCTAGCCGCCGCTGACGGACCGCCGGTGGATGGACCTGACCGCTGACCCGCTTCTGGCCGATGATCAGATTGACCCCGCCCAGGCCGCGCATGATGCGAGGCAGACGGGTATCCCGACGACGATTGTCCTGACCCCCTGCGCGTTGACCATACAGGGGTGGCGGCAGTGGTGCCATGCTCTCGCGCGGTCGCGGCGTCACGCCGAGCAGCCGCATCCAGTCCATCAATCGGCCGGCCGAAAGATAGGTCCCGTTCCATGGCGGTGCGTCGGCCCGCAGACTCAGCCAGCGCCGCACTCCCCAAAGGCTCAGGGGGTTGAAGCAGAGCACCAGCATATGGCCCTCGGGTGCCAGTACACGTGCGGCCTCCCGAAAGACCTGATGGGGTTTGTCGGTAAACTCCAGCTGATGGACCAGCACGATCCCGTCGACGCTGCCCGAAGCCAGCGGCATGACCTGGCTGTTGCCGCGCAGCGTGATCGCCTCACCGGGACAGGCATCCATGATCCACTGTCGGGTGTGGTCGTAGACCGTCGGACCGCAGCCCTCGCCGTAACTGCCCACCTGGAGCACCCGACGGGCATAAAGTCCGGCCAGACGACGGGATAGCAGGCGCGACTCCTGTTGCGCCAGCTCCCGACCCGCCGGTGTCTTGAACCAGTCATTGAGCCACGCCATCAGTCACCCCCACAAAATGGCCTGATTCGGTTTGTGAGCGATCGACGGGCGGGGTAGCATTCGCCCATGCTCAACATTACCCCGATACCCGTTCTCGCGGATAATTATACGTGGCTGCTGCACTCGCCGCAGTCGAGCCATGCCGCGGTGGTTGACCCGGGTGAGTCCGAGCCCGTGCGTCGGGCCCTCGAAGGGTTCGGCCTGACCCTCTCGGCCATCCTGCTCACCCACCATCATCATGACCATGTCGGTGGTGTCGCCGACCTCAGCCAGCCCGGGATGCCGGTCTTTGGCCCCGCCGGTGGGCAGACCCCCGGGGTGACCGAGCCCGTGGGCGAAGGTGACCCGGTGTTGCTGCCGGGTCTGGACACCACGTTGACGGTCATGACGGTGCCGGGTCATACCCTTGACCATATTGCCTATATCGGCGATGACGCGCTGTTTGCTGGCGACGCACTGTTTGCCGGCGGCTGCGGACGGATGTTCGAAGGCGACGCCGCCACCATGCAGGGCTATCTCGCCCGGCTACGCGAGCTCGCCGATGAGACGCGGCTGTACTGTGGCCATGAGTACACCCTCGCCAACCTCGAGTTCGCCACCGCCGCCGAACCGGGTAACGAAAAGCTGCGACAGCGGCTCGACAAGGTCCGCGAACAGCGGGCCCGTCAGGCCGTGACGCTGCCCTCGACTCTGGGCGAAGAGAAGGCAACCAACCCGTTTCTGCGTTGGGACAAGCCCGAGGTCATCAAGCAGGCCCGTCAGCAGGCGGGCCATGCCCTCGAGGGCGATGTCGCGGTGTTTGCTGCCCTGCGCCAATGGAAAGACCACTTCTAGGATCGCTCGTGAACACTCGTCGGTTTCTGCCCATTGGCGTTGTTTTGTTGCTGGCCGGCTGTGCCAGTGTGCCGGGTGACCAACCCACCGAAGTCAGCGACGCCCCCTCACAGCCCACTGCGGCCGAACCGGCCGAACGGGCCAGCGGCCGCGATGCCAATGCCGATCCCGCCGCGTCGGCAACCGCCGAGCCGCCCGCACCGCCGCGGGATCTGTGGGCGCGCATCCGACGCGGCTATGCCATCCCCGGCCACGACAATGCCCGGGTGCAGGCGCAGTACGAGCATTTCCGGGGACTGGACGGGTACTGGCAGCGGGTCTCCGAGCGCGCTCACCCTTATCTTTTCCATATCGTCGAAGCGTTGGACGCGCGCGACATGCCAATGGAGCTCGCATTGCTGCCCATTGTCGAGAGCGCGTTCCGGCCGTTCGCCTACTCCCATGGCCGGGCCGCCGGGATCTGGCAGTTCATACCGGCCACCGGCCGGCACTATGGGCTCGAGCAGAACTGGTGGTACGACGGCCGCCGCGATGTGCTCGCCGCCACCGACGCGGCGCTGACCTATCTCGAATATCTGGCAGAGATGTTCGATGGCGACTGGTTGCTGGCAGTCGCCGCCTACAACGGCGGCGAAGGCACAGTCTCGCGGGCCATCGAGCGCAACCGCCAGGCGGGCCGGCCCACCGACTACTGGTCACTGGAGCTGCCGCGCGAGACCATGAACTATGTCCCCAAGCTGCTGGCCATCAGCGAGCTGGTCGCCGACCCTTCCTCCCACGGCATCGCGCTGCAGCCCATTCCCAACGAACCGGTGGTCGATGCGGTCACGCTGGAGCGACAGGTCGATCTGGCACTGGCCGCCGAGCTCGCCGGGCTGGACATCGAGACCCTCTACCGGCTCAACCCCGGCTACAACCGCTGGGCCACCGCCCCCGATGGACCGCACCGCCTGCTGCTGCCGCTCGAGAACATCCCCGCCTTTCGTCGAGGGCTGGCACAGACCCCCGAGAGCGACTGGCTGCGCTGGCAGCGCCACCGCATCGCCCGCGGTGAGACGCTGGGGGAGATCGCCGATCGCTACCATGTCACCGTGGACACCCTCAAGCAGAGCAACGGGATCGACGGGCATATCATCCGGGCTGGCGACCATCTGCTGGTGCCGGTGGCCAGTCGGCCGAGCGGGCAGTACCGCCTGAGCGCCGACGACCGTCGCCAAGCGAGACAGCGCACGGGCCCCGACAACCGTCAGCGCCGGCAATATACCGTCCAGGCCGGCGACAGCTTCTGGGCCATCGCCAGGCGTCATGGCGTCGGTGTTCGAGAACTGGCGCGCTGGAACGGCATGGCACCCGGCGACACCCTGAGCATCGGTGAACAGCTGGTGATCTGGAGCAACGGCCCGGTCCAGCAGACCGCTGTCGATACGGGCGCCGGGCCCGTTGATCGCCTGCAGTCGGTCACCTATACCGTGCGCAGTGGTGATTCGCTCTATCTGATTGCCCAACGCTTCAATGTGGCCGTGGCCGATCTGCAGCGCTGGAACAACATCGCCGAAGGCAGTTACCTTCAGCCCGGTCAGCGCCTGCGCCTACGCGTCGATGTGACGGCGCAAAGCGGCGGCCGCTGACCCCTCGGCGATCCGCTCAGCTTTCCTCGGGCAGAGTGACATTGAGCTCGAGGACCTCACAATCCCCCTCGCGCTCGACCTGGATGCGCACGGCATCGTCCTCGACCTCGATGTAGCGACGGATGACCTCGAGGATATCCGACTGCAGCGCGGGCAGATAATCGGGGCCGTCACGGTGGCTGCGCTCGCGGGCCACAATGACCTGCAGCCGGTCCTTGGCCATCGAGGCAGTGCGCTTTTTCTGCTGCGAGCGAAAGTAATCCAGGAATCCCATGCCACTAGCCCTTGAAGATCCGGCCCAGCAGGCCCTTTTTCTCGTTGAGGAAGCGTTGCGGGCGCGCTTCGCCCAGATAGCGGGCGACCAGATCGTCATAGGCCTGTCCGGCATCGGTGCCGTCTTCGAGGATCACCGGGACGCCGGCGTTGGAGGCGTTGAGCACGGCGTTGGACTCGGGCACGACCCCCAGTAACTCGATGGACAGGATCTCGCAGATATCCTCGACACTCAGCATCTCGCCCTTGCCCACCCGCGACGGCGCATAACGGGTGACCACCAGATGCTCTGCCACCGGGGCATCCCCCTGCTCGGCGCGGCGGGTCTTGCTGGCAAGCAGACCCAGCACCCGATCCGAGTCGCGCACCGATGAGACCTCCGGATTGGTGACGACGATGGCATCGTCGGCAAAATACATGGCTAGATGCGCGCCCCGCTCGATGCCGGCCGGCGAGTCGCAGATGATGTAATCATGGTTCTCCGCCAGCCCTTCTAGTACGGACTGCACCCCCTCGAAGGTCAGGGCGTCCTTGTCGCGGGTCTGAGAGGCGGGCAGGATTTCCAGGCCTTCAACACGCTTGTCTCGAATGAGGGCCTGATTGAGGTTGGCCTCGCCATTGATAACGTTGACAAAGTCATAGACCACCCGACGTTCGCACCCCATGATCAGATCCAGGTTGCGCAGACCCACGTCAAAATCCACCACGACGGTCTTGTAGCCGGCCTTGGCAAGCCCCGCCGCCAGCGCCGCACTGGTGGTGGTCTTGCCCACGCCCCCTTTGCCCGATGTCACCACGACGATTCGCGCCACGTTCACCTCCGAATCAGAGTGCCTCGACCTGCAATTCGTCCTGCTGCAGGCCCATCATCGCCGGTTTGCCCCGCAGACGTCCCGGCAGCTGTTCGCTGAGTCGATACTGACCGGCCACCGCCACCAGCTCGGCCTCCAGCGATTGGCAAAAGATACGCGCATCCCGGTCCCCTTGCACCCCGGCCAGCGCCCGGCCGCGGAGTGCGCCGTAGATATGCACGTGGCCATCGGCCATCACCTCGGCCCCGGCGCTGACCGGTGCGGTGACCACCAGATCGCCCCCGCGCGCATAGATCTGCTGGCCCGAGCGCACCGGCTGATCCACCCGCCGTGCCGGGCCCCGGGGGTTGTCCCGCCCCCCCGCAGGGGGCTGCCCGGTGGCGGCACCGTTATTCGCCGGCGATGGTTTCTCGGCGCGCTCGTGGCCCGCCGGATTGCGCATCACGCCCAGCCCGGCCGCGGCGGCCACCGCAGCCGGCACCCCGCTGCCCGCCACCGGCAGCAGGCCGCGCTCACGCAACCCGTCAATCAGTGCGGCAAACGCCTCTTGGCTAAAATCCACCCCGGGACCGGGCATCACCACCAATGGCATGCCGTCAAAGAACCCGGGCACCTGGCCAAGCCGCTGATCCAGCTGATCGAAAAGCCGTCCCGGGTCGATGATCTCGAGCACCGACAGGGTTGCCATCCGCCCCTTCAGCGTGAAGGCCTCGGTTGTCGACATCAGTCGAGCAGCCGATTCATGCGACGGACAAACGCCGCCGGGTCGTCCAGCCGACCGCCGTCCATAAGGATGGACTGTTCCAGCAACAGTGCCCCCCAGTCCGCCAGCGAGGCCGACTCGTCCCCGGCCAGCCGGGTGATGAGCGGGTGGGTGGGATTGATCTCGAGCACCGGCTTTTCCGCCGGCAGATCGTGCCCCGCCGCCTCGAGCATGCGTTGCATGTTCAACCCGAACTCATGCTCGCCGACGACAATACACGCCGGCGAATCAGTCAGGCGGGTGCTCGAGCGAACCGCCGAAACCCGCTCGCCCAGCGTCTCGCCCAGCCGGTCGATCAACGCCTGCACCGAGGCATCCGGCGTCTCATCGGCCTTCTCGTCCGCCTCGGCCTCGGGCAGCTCGTCAAGGTCAAGCTCGCCCTTGCCGGCCGAGCGCAGCGGCGTGCCGTCGTACTCGCTCAGATGGGCGACCAGCCATTCATCGATCGGCTCGGCCAGCAGCAATACCTCGATGCCCCGCTTGCGGAAAACCTCCAGATGGGGGCTGTTACGCACCGCGGCCAGTCCCTCGCCGGTGAGGTAGTAGATCGCTTTCTGCCCCGACTGCATGCGACCGACATAGTCGGCCAGCGATACATTCGGCCCGGTCTCATCATGGGTGGAGTGAAAACGCAGCAGACCCGCGATCTTCTCGGCATTGCCGGGGTCTTCCACCGGCCCTTCCTTGAGCACCGTCCCGAAGGCCGACCAGAAACGGCCATAGGCCTGGGGGTCGTCCTCAGCCAGGCGGGCCAGCGCATCCAGAACCCGTTTGGTCGATGCGCCGCGGATGCGATCGATGAGTCGGTTGTGCTGGAGGATCTCACGCGAGACGTTCAGTGGCAGGTCGTCCGAGTCCACAACACCGCGAACAAACCGCAGATAGCGCGGCAACAGCCGGTTTTCCTTGTCCTCCATGATGAAAACGCGGCGCACATAAAGCCGCAGCCCGTGGCTGGATTCAGGCTCGAAAAGATCAAACGGTCGCTGCGCCGGGATATAAAGCAGGCTGGTGTAGGCCTGGTTGCCCTCGACGCTGTTGTGCATCCAGGTCAACGGCTTTTCCGGATCGAAGGTCAGCTGCTGGTAGAACTGCTCGTAGTCGCTGTCTTCGAGCTCGCGCTTGGGCCGCATCCACAGCGCCGAGGCCTGATTGACGGTCTCGGGCGCATCATCCTCGCCGAGCAGTTCGATGGGCAGCGCGATATGGTCGGAATAGCGCCGCACGATCTGCCGCAGCCGCTGCGGCTCGAGAAACTCATCCTGATCTTCACCCAGATGGAGGGTGATGGCGGTCCCCCGGGCCTGACGTGAGACGCTCTGCAGAGCATACTCACCCCGGCCGTCGGACTCCCAGCGCACGCCGTTCTCGGCCGGCTCGCCGGCGCGCCGGGTATGGACGACAACCCGGTCAGCGACGATGAACGCCGAGTAGAAGCCCACGCCGAACTGCCCGATCAGCTGGGCATCCTGTTTCTGGTCGCCGGTCAGCGCGTCGAGAAAACGGCGCGTGCCCGAACGGGCAATGGTGCCGAGGTTGTCCATCACATCGGCGCGGTTCATGCCGATCCCGTTGTCGGTGATGGTGATGGTTCTGGCGTTTTTGTCCACGGCGATCTGTACCCGCGGCTCGGGGTCGTCCTCGAACAGGGTGTCATCCTGCAGCGCCTCGAACCGGAGCCGGTCAGCGGCATCGGCGGCGTTGGAGATCAGCTCGCGAAGGAAGATATCGCGGTTGCTGTAGAGGGAGTGGATCATCAGATCCAGCAGCTGCCGGACCTCGGCCTGGAATTCGTGCGTCTCGGGTGTCTGGGTCTCGCTCATTGTTCCATCCATTACCATCAGTTGCTCTGTCCTCCCTCGAAATAGGGACAGAACCTGACGGATTCAAGCGCTGATACGGAAAGTGCCGACAGGCCTAGAAGGCCTCACTGGGGTCGACCCGCCCCCCTTTGCCAATCTCCGGCACCTCACGGCCCGGGATGTAGTCGCCGGTGACCATCTGTTTGTAGCCCATCCCCGGGCCCACCATGGGATAGACCCCGGCGTCCGGGTCGATCATGACCTCGAGAAAGGCCGGACCGTCGAAATCAATGAACGCCTGCAGCCCCGCCTGCAGCTCGTCCCGGTCGCTGATGCGCCGGGCGAATGCGAAGCCGTCCGCCTCGGCGGCCTTGATGAAGTCCTTGCGATGGAGGGATTTGTCACTGGCAGAGAAGCGGTCGTTGAAATACAGCTTCTGCCACTGCCGGACCATGCCATCGCCGTTGTTGTTCAAAAGCAGAATCTTGACCGGCAGGCCGTAGGTGGTGACGGTTTCCATCTCGCCCAGGTTCATGCGCAGGCTGCCGTCGCCGTCGACATCCACAACCAGCGCCCCCGGGTTGGCGAACTGCGCGCCGATCGCCGCCGGCAGACCGAACCCCATGGTGCCCATCGACCCGGAGGTCATCCAGAGTCGCGGCCTGCGGAAGTCGAGATACTGCGCCGCCCACATCTGATGCTGCCCCACACCGGTGCTGATGATGGCCTCGCCACCGGTGATCTCGTTGAGGGTGCGCATCACCGCCTGAGGCTGGATGAGCGCGCCGTCTTCCTTGAACGCCATCGGGTGTTTGTCACGCAGCTTGTCGCAGTGAGCGGCCCAACGGCTGTAGTCCGGCCCGAAGCCCATCGACCGGCCGTAGGCCAACAGCTGTTCCATGGCGTGGCCGGCCTCTCCGACATGGGACCAGTCCACCCGCTTGACCTTGCCGATTTCGGCCGCGTCGATGTCGATGTGTGCGACATGCTCGGCCTGCGGGGCAAACAGCTCGGCCTTGGCCGCCACCCGGTCGTCAAACCGCGACCCGACAGCGATGATAAAGTCGCAGTCCTCGACGGCGTAGTTGGCATAGGCCGTGCCGTGCATGCCGAGCATGTGCAGATGCAGCGGGTCTTTGGTGTCGACCGCCCCCAGGCCCATGACCGTGCTGACGCTGGGGATGCCGTATTCCCGGGCAAATGCCGAAACCGCCTCGCTGCCATCGCCGTGGATGGCACCGCCACCGATGTAGAGCAACGGCCGCCGGGCTTTTTCGAGCATCTCGAAAAACTGCCGCGCCTTGCGCTCGGAGATCTCGGTCTGCCGCAGGGCCTCCATGCGCTGCCGATAACCCCGGATGCCAAGCACCCCGCTGCCTTTGAACTCGCCCACCCAGTTCTGCACATCCTTGGGCAGGTCCACCACCACCGGCCCGGGCCGTCCCGAGCGGGCCACCTCGAATGCAGTGCGGATGGTCTCCTCGAGCTGCTCGGGGCGTGTCACCAAAAACACGTGCTTGGCGCAGTTGCCCATGATGTTGACGATGGGCGCTTCCTGGAAGGCATCGGTGCCCATGGCGCCACGCGCCACCTGACCGGTGATGCAGACCACCGGCACCGAGTCGGCCATGCAATCGCGGATCGGGGTGACCGTATTGGTGGCACCCGGGCCGGAAGTCACCAGAAACACACCGACCTCGCCGCTGCTACGGGCATAGCCGGCGGCCATGAACCCGGCGCCCTGCTCGTTAGCCGGGACAATCAGTGGCATCGGATCGGCGCCATCCGCGGCGCGTTCCCGCTCGTTGTAGCGGAAGATCGCATCATAGGTGGGCAGAATGGCGCCGCCGCTGTAGCCGAATACGGTACCCACCCCTTCCTGGGCCAGCACCTCGACCACCATTTCCGCCCCGCTCATACGCTCGCCGGCACGGGGGTGGCTGGGTTGACCGCCGGGCTGGCCCGGCGCTTGATCAAGCTCGGTGGAGGGGGCGGGATCCTGCATGTCGTTGTCTCAAAATCAGATAGTTGTGATCAGTTTTTGATCATACCGATGCAGCCCGCTGTGCCACAAGCCACCGGCTCAGTCATGGCGCGGACGAAACACCAGCGCCAGGGAATTGATGCAATAGCGCTGTCCGGTGGGTGGCGGGCCATCCGGAAAGACATGCCCGAGATGGGCATCGCAGCGCCGGCAGAGGACTTCGACACGCCGCATGCCAAGGCTGTTGTCCGCCCGGGTGACGATGGCCGCCTCGCTAACCGGATCCCAGAAACTCGGCCATCCCGAGCCCGAATCGTACTTCTGCGCGCTGTCGAAAAGCGGCTGGCCACAGCAGACACAATCGAACTGGCCATCGCCCTTGAAATCGTTGTACTCGCCGCTGAAAGGCGGCTCGGTGCCATGCTCGCGGGTGACCCGATACTGCTCGGGGGTCAATCGCTGCCGCCAGTCCACCCTGGCGAATCCCTCATCTTCACTCATTGCAACCGGCTCCCGGAGAATTTGCCCTACAATAGCGTGATATCCGGCCAGCGAGCGAGCCCATGAGCGATTCCCACAATGCCCGCGAGATCCTGCTGATCAACATCTCCGGCAGTGACCGCCCCGGCATCACCGCCGTATTGATGGGCATCCTCGCCGAATACGGCGTCCGTGTCCTGGATATCAGCCAAGCGATGGTCCACGAAAACCTCGCCCTTGGCATCCTCATCAAACTCCCCGAAGGATCCCAATCGGCCTCAGTGCTCAAAGATTTTCTCTTCGAGGCCCATCAACTGGATCTGCGGGTGCGTTTTCAGCCCGTGCCCAGCGACGAGTACCAGCAGTGGGTGACCGGACAACGCCAGCCGGCCTACGTACTGACCCTGCTGGGGCGTCGCGTGACAGCGGCCCAGATTGCCCGCATCGCCGCGGTGACCACCGACCACGGATTGAATATCGAGGATATCGTCCGCCTGTCCGCCCGCAGCCCGCTGCATGAAGATCTCAACGCCGGGCGCGCCTGTCTCGAGCTCAGCCTGCGCGGAGAACCCGACGACCCGGATGCGATGAAAGCCCAGTTTCTGTCGATCTCGCAGGAGATGGACATCGATATCTCGTTTCAGCAGGACAACTTCTACCGCCGCAATCGTCGCCTGGTGGTCTTTGATATGGACTCAACGCTGATCCACGAGGAGGTCATCGACGAACTCGCCCGCGAGGCGGGGGTTGGCGAGGCGGTCGCCGAGATCACCGCGGCGGCGATGCGCGGCGAGATCGATTTTCGGGAAAGCCTGACCCGGCGGGTGGCGTTACTGGAAGGACTGGATACCGCCGTGCTGTCCAGGGTCGCCCAACGGCTCACACTGACCGAGGGCGCGGATCGCTTGCTCAAGACGTTGAAGCTGCTCGGCTACCGGACCGCTGTCATCTCCGGCGGATTCGACTTCTTTGGTGAACACCTGCAGACCCTGCTGCCACTGGATGTGGTCCACGCCAACCGCCTCGAGATCGTCGACGGGCGTCTGACCGGGCAGGTCCGCGAACCGGTGATCGATGGTGAGCGCAAGGCGGAGCTGGTTCGCTCGCTGGCCGACGAAATGGGTATCGACCTGGCCCAGGTCATCGCCGTGGGTGATGGCGCCAACGATCTGCCCATGCTGGGCATCGCCGGCCTTGGCATCGCCTTTCATGCCAAGCCACTGGTCCAGCGCAGCGCCCGCCAGGCGATATCCACCATCGGCCTGGATGGGGTGTTGTACCTGATGGGGATGAACGACGCCGAGAGCCCGCACTAGGCGGGCCTTGCCGGCGTCGAGCAGAATGGTCGGGGCTTGACGCCGGGTCAGCTCGCCGAGCGGTTCTTGGACCGGACCTTCTCTTTGATCCGGGCCGACTTGCCGCTGCGCTCGCGCAGGAAATAGAGCTTGGCCCGACGGACATCGCCCCGGCGCTTGACCTGCATGCTCTCGATCAGCGGGGAGTGCAGCTGGAACACCCGCTCCACACCCTCGCCGTGGGAGACCTTGCGAAGGGTGAACGATGAATTCAGCCCCCGGTTCCGCTTGGCGATGACCACGCCCTCGAAGGGCTGCGTGCGTTCGCGGTTGCCCTCACGCACCCAGACGTTGACGAGGACCGTATCGCCCGGGTTGATGTCATCGAGATTGCGGCCGGTCTTCTCGACCTGCTCGCGCTCGAGTTCGTCAATGATGTTGCTCATTCCAGCATCCCTTGTCAGTCAGTTCCATCGCCCCGATAGTCGTCCAGCAGGGCTTGTTCTTCGTCGCTGAGCTCGCGGCTCTCCAGCAGATCCGGTCTTTTCTCCCAAGTCCGGCCAATGGCCATCCGCCGTCGCCAGCGAGCCACCGCCTGGTGGTCTCCGCTCAGCAGCACCGGCGGCACCGACTGGCCCTCGGCCACCTCGGGCCGGGTGTAGTGCGGGCAGTCCAGCAGGCCCTGCGAAAAGGCATCCTGCTCGGCTGATTCCGCATGCCCGAGCACACCCGGCAGATGACGCGCAACCGCATCCACCACCAGCAGCGCCGGCAGCTCGCCGCCACTGACGACAAAATCGCCAATGGACAATTCCATATCGACCTCAAGGTCGATGACCCGTTGGTCGATGCCCTCATACCGCCCGCACAGCAGAATGACCCGCGAGCGTTGTGCCAGCGCCTGCGCACGCCCGCCATCCAGCTTCGCGCCCTCCGGCGAGAGATAGATCACCGGGGCTGGCGCTGCCGCCTCTCGGGCAGCGCGGATCGCCCCGAGCAGCGGCGCGACTTTCATCACCATGCCCGGGCCACCGCCGTAGGGCCGGTCATCCACCGTTCGGTGGGTATCATCCGCGTAATCCCGCGGGTTCCAGGTCACCAGCTCCAGCCGACCCTCATCGAGCGCCCGACCAATGACTCCGTAGCCAAGCGCCGAGGCGACCATCTCCGGGAACAGCGTGATGACATCGAATCGCATTCCCGTTCAAAACTCCGGATCCCAGTCCACCCGCATCCGGCCTGCGGCAAGATCCACCGACTCGACGTAGCGCCCCGGCGCATACGGAATCAGGTGGCGCTTCTCGCCATCCACGACCAGCACGTCATTGGCGCCGGTTTCCATGAGCCCGCTGACCCGTCCGAGCCCATGACCGTCGCGGGTCTCCACGGCCAGTCCCTTGAGCTCCCACCAGTAATACTCGTGGTCGCCTTTCTCAGGCAGCGCGTCGCGGCCAACGACAATCGGCTGACCGCGCAGCGCCTCGGCAGCGTCGCGGTGATCCACCCCCTGCAGCCGTGCCAGCAGATGGCGGCCCTGAACGCGGGTCGCGGCTACCTTGTATTGTTCTGCCTCGCTGCCGGCCCCGAGGGTCCAGCGCGAATACTCAAGGATGTTCTCCCTGGGCCGGGTCCAGGAGTAGATCCGCAGATCGCCGCGGACACCGTGGGCCCCGAGCACCTCGCCGAGGACAACACAATCCGGTTGATCCCCGGAGGCTGTCCCCATCACCTTACCCTCAGGCGCTGGCGCTCTCGGCGGCCTGGGCCTGGCGCAACAGCTGACTGACCCGCTCGCTGGGCTTCGCCCCTTTCGAGAGCCAGTACTGGGCGCGCTCGACATCCACCCGCAGCGGCACCTCTTCGCCCGCTGCGACAGGGTTGAAAAAGCCCAGCCGCTCGATGAACCGCCCGTCCCGGGCGTTCCGGCTGTCGGTCACCACGAGATGGTAGAAAGGCCGCTTTTTGGCGCCGGTGCGCGCAAGACGAATCGTAACCATGTAAGTCCCTAATTGATCAGGCCGACTAGTAAACCGTTCATTCTACCCCGGGCGTTATCGCCCGCCAAGCCCCGGTGGCAGTCCGCCCCCCGGAGGCATACCGCCGCCGGGCATGCCGCCACCGCCAAGCTGACGCATCATTTTTTGCATGCCGCCTTTTTTAAACTGCTTCATCATCTTCTGCATCTGCTTGTGCTGCTTGAGCAGACGATTGACATCCTGGACCTGCAGCCCGGCGCCCGAGGCCACACGGCGCTTGCGCGAGCCGTTGAGGACATCGGGGCGGCGACGCTCGCCGGGGGTCATGGCGTTGATGATCGCGATCTGCCGACGCAGCTGGCCGTCATTCATCTGCTGGCTGACCTGCTCGCTCATTTGCCCCATCCCCGGGAGCTTGTCCATCAGACCGCCCATGCCGCCCATCTGGGTGACCTGCTGGAGCTGATCGCGCATGTCCTCGAGATCAAATCCTTTGCCTTTCTTGAGCTTGCCGGCCATGCGCTCGGCCTGTTGCCGATCGACTTTGCGCTCGACCTCCTCGACCAGACTGAGGACATCGCCCATGCCGAGGATGCGCGAGGCCATGCGATCGGGATAGAAGGGCTCGAGGGCATCGGTCTTCTCACCGACGCCAAGAAACTTGATGGGCTTGCCGGTAACCTGCCGAATGGAGAGCGCCGCACCGCCGCGCGCGTCGCCGTCGGCTTTGGTGAGGATCACCCCGGTCAGCGGCAAGGCAGCATCGAATGCCCGAGCGGTATTGGCCGCATCCTGCCCGGTCATGCTGTCGACCACGAACAGCGTCTCGGCCGGCGCCACCGCATGATGCACCCGGCGAGCCTCGTCCATCATTTGCTCGTCAATCGACAGCCGCCCGGCGGTATCCACCAGCAGCACATCGTAGTAGCCAGTCCGGGCCCGCTCGAGCGCGGCCTCGCCGGTCGCTGCCGGATCCGCCCCCGGTTCGGTCGGGAAAAAATCGATGCCCACCTCGCCGGCGAGGCGCTGCAACTGATCAATCGCCGCCGGCCGGTGGATATCAACCGAGACCGCCAGCACCTTTTTTTGATCGCGCTCCTGGAGCCAGCGGCCGAGCTTGGCGATGCTGGTGGTCTTGCCCGAGCCCTGCAGACCGGCAAGCATCACCACCGCCGGGGGGCGGACGCTGAGGTCAAGCGCATCATTGGCCTCGCCCATAACCTGGACAAGTTCATCGTTGACGATCTTGATAAAGGCCTGCCCCGGGGTGAGGCTTTTCATCACCTCCGCACCCAGCGCCCGCTCGCGTACGGCCGCCACAAAGTCCTTGACTACCGGCAGTGCGACATCCGCCTCGAGCAGCGCCATGCGCACTTCACGCAGGGTATCCTGGATGTTGTCTTCGGTCAGGCGGCCTTTGCCCCGCAGGCGCTTGCCAATGGCCTCGAGCCGATCACTGAGATTGTCGAACATAGCGCCGGGAACTCCTGCCGTGGCGATATCCTGTCCGGCTAGTGTACCAGTGCAACCCCGGGTTTCGCGCCAGCGCCGTCTTCTCGAATGCCCCCGCGTTCTGTGCGATGATCAAGCCATGCGCCCAAGCAGGTACAACCGACGGCGGCCATGATGCACAGCCTGATCAGCTGGATCGCGGTCATCCTCTATGCACTGGCAGTTCTGAGCCTCGTGGCCGCCCTCCAGGGGATGGTTATGCCACGTCGCGGCGAGCGGCTGGCGCTGTTCATGGCGGTACTTGCCGTGCCGCTGCATGCCGCTGCGCTCTGGCAGGGGCTGTGGACCGCGGCCGGCGTCAATCTCGCGCTCTACAACGCACTCTCGCTGCTGGGCTGGATCATGGTCACGATGCTGCTGCTGGCGACCCTTCGGCAGCCGGTTCAAAGCCTCGGGCTGGTGGTCTTTCCCTTCGCTGCCATCAGTGCGGGATTGGCCGGCGCGCTGGGGACCCCGGCACCCACGCTGGTACCGATCGGCGCACCGGTGGATTGGCATGTGGTCAGCTCGATTCTTGCCTACGCGGTATTCGGCCTCGCCTGTGCACAGACCGTGCTGCTAGCCTGGCTCGACCGCAGCCTGCGTCGCCGTCGGGCTGGCCGTCTGATCGGCATGTTGCCCTCGCTCCAGGGCATGGAAGCACTGCTCTTTCAGATGCTCGCCGCCGGCATGGTGCTTTTGTCGGTGGCGCTGATTACCGGCTGGCTGTTCGTCGAGGATCTGTTTGCCCAGGACCTGGCGCACAAGACGCTTTTATCGATGATGGCGTGGCTGGTCTTTGCGGCGTTGCTGATTGGCCGTCAGCGGGCCGGCTGGCGCGGACGCACCGCCATTCGCTGGAGCCTGGCCGGTTTTGTCCTGCTCGCCCTTGCCTACTTTGGCAGCAAGGTCGTGCTTGAAATCCTGCTCAAAGGCTGAGGCCAGGAATTGGACGGTATCCCCCTACCGCTGCTGTTTCTCGCCCTGGGCGTGCTGATCCTGCTGTCGGCCTGTTTTTCGGGCTCCGAGACGGCACTGATGACCCTAAACCGATACCGGCTGCGACACCTGGCCCGGGACGGGCATCGCGGGGCGCGCCGGGCCGAGCGGCTGCTCCAGCGGCCGGACCGCCTGATCGGCATCATCCTGCTTGGCAACAATTTCATGAACATCGCGGCCTCGTCGGTGGCCACCCTCATTGCCCTGCGACTGGGTGGCGAGGGCGCACTAGCGGCGGCCACCGGGCTGCTGACCCTGACGATCCTGATTTTTGCCGAGGTGGCCCCGAAGACCCTGGCGGCCCTGCGCCCCGAGCGGGTGGCTTTTCCGGCGGCACTGGTGTTGCGACCGCTGCTGCGACTGCTCTACCCGCTGGTCTGGCTGACCAACACCCTGGCCAATGCCCTGCTTGGTCTGCTCGGGGTCAACCCATCGGAAGAAGGCGAATCGCCACTGAGCCGGGAAGAGCTGCGCACCGTGGTCAACGAGGCCGGCGCCATGATCCCGCAGCGCCACCAACGCATGCTCTTGAGTATCCTGGATCTGGACCAGGCCACCGTCGAGGACATCATGGTGCCGCGCAACGAGGTCGCCGGCATCGACCTGGAGGCCGACTGGCGCACCATCACCGCGCAGATCGCGGCCTCCGAATACACCCGTCTGCCGGTTTTCGAGGGCGGGATCGACAATATCCGCGGGGTCATCCATGTCCGGCGGGTGGTGACCGCCATGCTCGACGGTGAGCTGACCCGCGACAATCTCCTCGAGCATGTCCGCCCGCCCTACTTTGTCCCCGAAGGCACGCCGCTGCACCGGCAGATGATCAATTTCCAGACCGAGAAGCGGCGCATCGGCCTGGTGGTGGATGAATACGGCGAGCTGCTGGGGCTGGTCACCCTCGAGGATATCCTCGAAGAGATTGTCGGTGAATTCACCACCGATCCGGCCGAGGCGGTGGGGGATATCCATCGTCAGCCCGATGGCAGCTACCTGGCTGCAGGCAGCGCCAGTGTGCGCGAGCTCAAACGCCTGCTCGGCTGGGAGATCAGCGCCGACGGGCCGAAAACCCTGAATGGCCTGATCCTCGAGCAGCTCGAAAACATCCCGGAGCCCGGCACCAGCCTTTTGATCGACAACCACCCGGTCACGGTCATGCAGACCGAAGACAACCGGGTGAAGGTGGCACGACTGGATCGACGCATCCAGCCGGCCAACAAGGACTAGCGCCCCCGCCGCCAGCGGGTGCCGCCGGTCCCGTCTTCCAGCACGATGCCCTCGCCGATGAGCTGATCACGAATCGCATCGGCGCGTGCGAAGTCACGCTGGGCCCGGGCCTGGTCGCGTTCGGCGACAAGGGCGTTAATACGGGCAACTTCTGCCGGGTCCTCGGCGCTGCCCCCCTGCAAAAAGCCCTCGGCATCGCCCTGTAACAGACCCAGCATGTGCCCGAGTCGGCGCAATTCTCCGGCCAGGCCGTCGGCCCGGTCCGACTCGCCGGCTTCGCGGGCCCGATTGACTTCGCGGGCCAGGTCAAACAGCACCGCCAATGCCAGCGGGGTGTTGAAATCATCATCCATGGCCGCATAAAAACGCTCGGCATAAGCTTTGTCATGGCCACCGGGTTGGTCATCTCGCTCACCCCCGCGCAGCGCCAGATACAGTCGCTCCATGGATGCCCGGGCCTGGTCCAGCGCATCGGCGGTGTAGTTCAAAGGGCTGCGGTAGTGGCTCGAGAGCAGAAAATGCCGGATCGATTCGGGGTCGTGCGCGGCGAGGACATCCCTCACCGTGGTGAAATTGCCCAGTGACTTGGCCATCTTCTCGTCATCGATGCGCACATGCCCGTTGTGCATCCAGTAGTTGACGAAATGCTCGCCGGTGGCCGCCTCGGACTGGGCGATCTCGTTTTCGTGGTGAGGAAATTGCAGATCCAGCCCCCCGCCGTGGATATCGAAATGATTGCCCAGGCAACGGGTGGACATGGCAGAGCACTCGATATGCCACCCCGGTCGGCCATCGCCCCAGGGCGAAGGCCAGCTCGGCCCGTCGGGCTTGGCCGCTTTCCAGAGCACGAAGTCGGCGGGGTCACGCTTGGCCTCGTCCGACTCGATGCGCGCCCCGGCCCGCAAGTCCCCCGGCCGCTTGCCGGAAAGCGCCCCGTAGCCGTCGAAAGCCGCCACCGAGAAGTAGACATCACCCCCTGCGGTGTAGGCGTGCCCTTTTTCGATGAGCGCCTCGATCATCTTGATAATGGCATCCATGTGGGCCGTGGCGCGGGGCTCTTCGTCGGGCCGCAGACAGCCGAGCGCATCGGCATCGGCATGCA
This sequence comes from Spiribacter pallidus, assembly GCF_040838495.1. NCBI lineage: Bacteria > Pseudomonadati > Pseudomonadota > Gammaproteobacteria > Chromatiales > Ectothiorhodospiraceae > Spiribacter > Spiribacter pallidus. Next base: position 346,819 of record NZ_JBAKFM010000001.1, read on the forward strand.
TCGCCTCGGTAAACCGTCGGGTCAGCTGTTCGATGGGCTCGCCAAGGCTCGCCGCGCGCTGGATGATCTTGTCATCAATATCGGTGATATTGCGGACATACCGCACCTGGTAACCGCTCGCGCGCAGATAGCGCACCACCATGTCGAAAACCACCATGGCTCGGGCGTGGCCGAGATGGCAGTAGTCGTAGACCGTCATGCCGCAGACATAAAGCCCGACCCGCGGAGGATCGATGGGCTGGAAGGCCTGTTTGCGGCCGGTCAGGCTGTTGTGAATCTCAAGCATCGATGACTCCGGCGGCTTCGGCGGCCGCCCTTTGCAGGCGCAGACGTCGCACCGGCTCGGGCATCAAACGGATGATTTCGCCCAGCGCGGGGCCGTGACCGAGCCCGGTGAGGGCATGTCGAAGCGGTTTCATCATCGCACCGCCGCGCCGCTCGGTGGCGGCCTCGAGCGCTGGCCGCAGCGCGCTCCAGTCGTCCGTGCCCGTCGCCTCGATCACCCGGGCGACGGTTTCATAGAAAGCGGCGGCCGGTTGCGGCGAGCCCGCTGCCGTTGCCGGATCAACCCGCCAGTCGGCCGAGAAGATCCGTTCGGCCCAGTCGTTGACCTCTTCGGCCACTCGCAGATTGGGGCGGACCAGGGCCAGAAACCCGTCCAGCCGCTCGGCCGGGACCTCGATTTGCAAATACCCCCGCAGGGTGGACAGCGGGATGGCCGCCATGGCCTGCTGCTGCCAGCCATCGAGCTGGGTTGGATCAAAGCGTGCCGGGCTGCGACTCAGACGGTCGGGGGCGAAACCCTCGGCCAGTCCATCCATGTCAAGCAGATCATCCCCCGGCATCGGGTTGCCCAGCCGCGCGAGATAATTCAGCAACGCCTCGGGCCGGTACCCCTGGGACCGCAATGCCGCGACCGCCGCAGCCTGACTGCGTTTGGAAAGCGGTGCCCCGTGGGCATCGACCACCAGCGAGAGGTGACCGTAACAAGGCGGGGCCACGCCGAGCCCGTTGAAAAGCTGCCGCTGCAAAGGGGTGTTACTGAGATGGTCCTCACCGCGCAGAACATGGGTGACACCCATCCGCGCATCATCCAGGGCATTGGCGAACAAAAACGCCACACTCCCGTCGGCGCGCCGGATCACCGGATCCCCATAGGCGCTTGCGTCGAACCGCTGTTCGCCCCGGACCAGGTCGTCGAATGTCATATCCCCTGTCGCCGGCACCCGCAGTCGCACGGTGGCTGACTCCCCCGCGGCGACCCGAGTGGCCGCCTCGTCCGGATCGAGTGCCGCGCAGCAACCGTCGTAACGCGGTGGCTGTCCGGCCTTTTGCTGCGCCTCGCGTAATGCGCGGAGCCGCTCGATTGAACAAAAGCAATAATAGGCCCGACCCCCGGCCATCAGGGTATCGAGGGCGGCCTGATAAGCATCCTGCCGGGCGGATTGCCGCCAGGCCGAGGGCTCGTCCCGGCCGGGGCCCAGGTCCCAGTCGATCCCCAACCATTCGAGATCCTGTTGCAACGCCGCTTCGGCATCCGGATACGCACGGCTTGCGTCGCTGTCTTCGATCCGCAGGATGAAACGGCCACCGGCCCGGCGAGCCAGCAGATAGTTAAAAAGTGCGGTGCGCAGATTGCCGGCATGCAATAACCCCGTAGGACTGGGGGCGAACCGGGTAACGACAGGCGGCTGACTCATGGGCGGCATGGTAATCGAACCGCGACTTGCATGCAGCTTCGTCGACCGCCATCTTTGACCCATGGACACACGGCAATTCAGCTCGATGGATTCGCCGTTACTCTTTGTAGCGGACCTCCATTTGCATCCAGACCGGCCGGCGGCGATACAGACGTTTCTGGCCTTCCTCGCCGGTGAGGCCCGACAGGCCGGCGCGCTTTTCATCCTGGGCGATCTTTTTGAGGCCTGGATCGGCGATGATGCCGCCCCGGCCGACGATCCGGTGGCCCCCGCCATCCGGGCACTGGTCGAGAACGGCACATGGGTTGGTTTCATGCCCGGCAACCGGGATTTCCTCGTCGGCGATGACTACATCGCCCGCGCCCGTATCGAGCGAATGCGCGAGCCAACGGTCATCCGCGTCGACGACCTCCCGGTTGTGCTCGAGCACGGCGATGCCCTTTGCACCGACGACGCCGCCTATCAGGCGTTCCGACAACAGGTTCGGGACCCGGCCTGGCAGCGGGATTTTCTGGCGCTGCCCCCGGATGAGCGCTACCGACAGGCCCTCGAGGCCCGCGAGAAAAGTGGCGAGGCCATGGCCGGCAAGGACAGCGCCATCATGGACGTCAACCAGCAGGCGGTTCGCGATCGACTGACAGCCTGCAATGCCCGCGACCTCATCCATGGTCATACCCATCGGCCGGCGGTGCATGCGATGAGCGCCGATGGCAATGATTACCGCCGCGTGGTGCTGGGAGACTGGTTCCAGCAAGGCAGTGTCCTGCGCATCGATCAGGGCGAGTGGCAGCTAGCGTCGCTGCCCTTTGCCGCGGATGGCGGCTAGCCGGCCGGCGGCGGCCCGGCGCAGGTCGCGATCGTCATCATGCTCGGCGATCTCGGCAAGCAATCGATGATCATCGACCCGCTCCATGGCCGCCCGGCGCAGCGCCGGCTCTCGGGCACTGCGGGCCACATGGGCAATGATCTGCCCGTCCCGGCAGGCCGCAAGCGCCGCCAGCCGGTAGTCCAGTGACAGGGCATCGCCACCGGCCAGTAAATGCCGATACCGGCTCCGGGCCGACGCCACTACCTGCACATCGGTATCTGACTCGATCACCCGGCGCAGCATCACCGGATCCTGGAGCCGCCGCGCGGCGGCGGCGCGGACACGAGCGTCCGCGTCACGACTGACAAGCCGGCGCAGGACACTCTCGCCGCATTGGCCCACCTCGACGGCGGCCCGACGCTGATCGGGCTCGTCGGCGTACACATCCGGCCGCACGCCCCGGTGGCGTCTCGCGAGCCAACGCTTCATCGGCTTACCCCGTGCCTTTGGATCCGTAGTAGCCGATCACCAAATCCATGACATTGGTCCCCGTCCCGCCGGTGCGTATGAGATCGCCACTGGCGGCAAGAAAGCGCCCCGAATCGGCGGCATCCAGGGTGTATTCGTCGTCCAGACCGGCCCGGTGGCCCCGGTACAGGGTGTGGCCGTCGACCAACGCACCGGCGTCCTCTCCCGGGCCATCCGCGCCATCGGTCCCGGCGGCGAGCAATACCGCCGGGCGGTCGGCCAGTCTTTGTGCCGCCGCCAGCGCCAGGGCCTGCATCCGCCCGCCACGGCCGGGTTGTTCGGGCAGGGTCACGGTCGGCTCGCCGCCCCAGACATGCAGACAATCCGGAGCATTGATCAGCGTCTCGGCCAGGCTCGCCCCCAACGCCCGGGCCTCGCCGTCGAGGAAGCGTCCGGGGCAGGTCACCGCAAAACCCAGCGACCGCGCCCGCTCGGCGGCGGCTTCGACGGCGGCGGCATTGCTGGCCACCACATGCCCACTGACCGAAGGTGCCGGCGTCGCAGGGCCCGGTGAAGCGGGCACCAGCCCCTCGGGCAAGGCAGCCAGCTCGGCGTCGGTCAGGGGCGGCGCATCATCGGCGAACAGCAGGCCCGAGCCGATCATCGCCGGGGCATCGCCTGGCACGTCCGATATCAGCAACACATCCGCCCGCCGTCCAGCCAGCCATTGCGCCAGCCGACCGCCCTTGATGGTGGAGAAGGCCTTTCGCAGCCGGTTCATCCGGCCGATGTCCAGTCCGCTCGCCAGCAACCAGCGGTTCAATCGAGCCAGCGCGGCGGCATCCATCCCGGGCGCGAGGCGTTCGACCAGGCTCGAGGCACCTCCCGAGACAAGAAAGACAAAGCGCCCATTCGCCGGCGCCTGTTCGATAAAACCGACCAGGGCCTCTCCCGCCTCGAGGCTGCGCCCATCCGGGATCGGATGGGGGGCGGTGATGGTTCGCCCCGGTAGACGCTCGCCGAGTTCGGGATCCTCGTACCCCGCCCGGGTCACCACCAGCGCGTCCATGACATCGCCGCCGCGTTCGTCCGCCAGTCCGTGGGCCATGGCCGTGGCCGCCTTGCCCACCGCCACAAGGTAGAACGGCCCCTTGGGGACAACGCCTTCGCGCAGCGCCCGGGCCACCGCGGTGCGGCCGTTCACCGCCTCGAGGGCGGCGTGGTAGATCCGCTCGATGTCGGCGCGAAGCCCGGCGATGGCCGTCATCCGGCGGGAGCGAGACGATCGAGCCCGTGGGCCAGATCAGCGCGGATATCCGCCTGGTCTTCCAGTCCCACCGAGATCCGCACCAATCCTTCACCGATCCCCATCCGGGTGCGTTGTTCTGCACTCAACCGCCCGTGGGTCGTGCTGGCCGGATGGGTAATGGTGGTGCGGACATCGCCCAGGTTGGCAGTGATCGACAGCATGCGGGTGGCATCGACCACCTGCCAGGCGGCCTCACGCCCGCCCTCGACCTCGAATGAGACCACGCCACCAAAGCCGCTTTGCTGACGGGCCGCGAGGTCGTGCTGGGGATGGTCAGCAAGCCCCGGGTAATAGACCTGTGTCACGGCGCGCTGCTCACCCAGCCATTGGGCCAGGGCCAGCGCCTGTTCGCTGTGGTGGCGCATCCGCAGGTTGAGTGTCTCGAGCCCCTTTAAAAAGACCCAGGCGTTGAACGGGCTCATGGTCGGCCCGGCGGTGCGCAGGAATGGAAAGATGTGGTTATCCAGTGTCCCGGCATCGCCGACCACCGCACCGCCAACGCAACGCCCCTGGCCGTCGAGGAACTTGGTCGCCGAATGACTGACCAGATCCGCCCCCATGGCAAGGGGCTTTTGCAGTGCGGGGGTGCAAAAGCAATTATCCACTACCAGCCGCGCACCCCCGGCGTGGGCGATGTCGGCGAGTGCCGGGATGTCGGCCACCTCGGTCAGCGGATTGGACGGGGTCTCGAGAAAAAGCAGCCGCGTCTGCGGCCGCATGGCCGCCGCCCAGCCCGCGGTGTCGGTGGGCGCGACGAAATCGGTCTCGATCCCGAAGCGGCTTAACTGATTGGCAAACAGCGACGCGGTGGTCCCGAACACGCCCAGCGAGCAGAGCACATGATCGCCACTGCGCAGAAGCCCCATGCAGATCGCCAGGATCGCCGCCATGCCCGAACTGGTGCCGATGGCCCGTTCGCCGCCCTCCATCGCCGCGAGCCGCTCCTCGAAAGCCCGAACCGTCGGGTTGGTAAAGCGCGCATAGATATTGCCCGGCGCCTCGCCGCTGAACCGAGCCGCCGCCTCGGCGGCGTTGCGAAAGGTAAAGCTCGAGGTCGGAAAAATCGCCTCGGAATGCTCCTGCTCGGGTGTGCGCGCCCAGCCGGCGCGCAGCCCGGTGGTATCGTCGCCCCACTCGGCCATCACAACCCTCCGGCGCGCTCGGGGTAGCCGCGAGCGCTGTCGCCGACCCGGGCCTGATCATTGCGCTGGGCCTCGAGATCAAGCAGATAATCGGCGGTGATATCGCCGGTGACGTAACGGCCATCAAAGCATGAACAGTCGAACCCCTGGATACCGGCATTGCCCTCTTTCACCGCCGCAACCAGGTCATCCAGCGACTGGTAGATCATCTCATCGGCGCCAATGGTCTGACGGATCTCGTCGATGCTGCGATTGTGGGCGAGCAGCTCGCGGGCTGCCGGCATATCGATCCCATAGACATTGGGATAGCGCACCGGCGGCGCCGCCGAAGCGAAATACACCCGGCGGGCACCCGCATCGCGGGCCATTTCGATGATCTGCTCCGAAGTGGTTCCCCGGACGATCGAGTCATCAAGCAACAGCACATTCTTGCCGCGGAACTCCAGATCGATGGCGTTGAGCTTCTGGCGCACCGACTTCCGCCTCACCGCCTGTCCGGGCATGATGAAGGTCCGGCCGATGTAGCGGTTTTTGATAAAGCCTTCGCGGTAATTGATGTTCAGTTCGTTGGCCAGGTCCAGGGCACTGGTGCGGCTGGTATCGGGAATGGGAATGACCACGTCAATGTCGTGATTGGCCCACTCGCGGTTGATCTGTCCGGCCAGCATCCGGCCCATGCGCAGCCGTGACTTGTAAACCGACACATCGTCGAGCATCGAGTCGGGGCGGGCCAGATAGACATATTCGAAGATACAGGGCGCAAGCCGCGGCGCCTCGGCACACTGGCGGCTGTGGAGATTGCCGTCGAGATCGATGAATAGCGCCTCTCCCGGCGCCACATCGCGAACCAGTGTGTAACCGAGCACATCCAGCGCTACGCTCTCCGAGGCGATCATGTATTCGGTGCCGGCATCGGTCTCGCGCTTGCCAAAGCAAAGCGGGCGGATGCCATGGGGATCACGAAAACCGAGAATCCCGTAGCCATTGATCATCGCCACCGCGGCGTAACCGCCCCGGCAGCGCTCGTGGATGGTGGCCACCGCGTCGAACAGATCCGACTCGCTGGCACGCAGCTTGCCCGGCCCCCCCAGGCGATGGGCCAGGACATTGAGCAGGATTTCGGAATCCGACTGGGTGTTGATATGGCGCAGATCTTCGAGATAGAGATCGCGTTTAATGGCCTCGGCGTTGGTCAGGTTGCCGTTATGGGCGAGGCTGATCCCGTAGGGCGAGTTGACATAGAACGGCTGCGCCTCGGCCGAGCTGGAGCAACCGGCGGTGGGGTAGCGGCAATGGCCGATGCCCATGTTGCCCCGCAGCTCCAGCATATCCGCCGCGCTGAAGACATCCCGCACCAGCCCGTTGTCCTTGCGCAGATGCAGCCGTCCGTTGTCGAAGGTCATGATACCGGCCGCATCCTGACCGCGATGCTGAAGCACGGTGAGCCCGTCGTAGAGGGCCTGATTGACCGCGGACCGGGCGACGATACCAATGACACCGCACATATGGAGTCAGCTCCCGTTATCGGTTTGTGTCGGACGCTGGCAATAGGCCTGCCAGTGGGCGAACGCCGCCGAGGTGTCCATCGGTGCCTGCTCGATACCCGGCACCTCGCGGGCCCGAGTCAGCCACTGGCCAACCCGGTCATGACAGACCCAGGGCTGATAGCCGCTGGCGATGATCGACCCCTGCCACCAGGCCTGCTGCGGCAGCGCGGTGAACCCGGCGCCAAGCACCACAAGCCCGACCAGCAGACCGCCGCGCAGGCCGCCGAAGACCACCCCCAGCAGCCGGTCGGTGCCACCGAGTCCGGTCTGGCCGACGATCATTCGTGCCAGATAACCCACCAGCGTCCCGCCGACGAGAATAATGACAAAGACCGTTGCGAAGCCGGCCACCATCTGCAGCATGGACGAGTTCAGCCAGCCAGAGAACTGCTCGCCTACCTGCACACCATAGCGGGCCGCCAGCCAGAAGGCGGTGACCCAGACAACCACCGAGATCACCTCTCGGACGAAGCCGCGGATGACCCCGATGACCACCGACAGGCCAATCACCCCGAGAAACGCGTAATCAAGCCAGTTCATTCAATCCTCGTTGCCCCAGTCTATCACCCGCCACCGCTATGGCTCGACGATAAAACCCGGTAGCTCATGCCCCTCGGCCAGGCGTTGGCTCATCGCCTCGGCGGCCGCCCGATCTTCGAGCGGCCCGACCTGGACACGATGCGCCAGTTCGCTGTCCCGCTCGACAATCCGCAGCTCGAAGCCATCCTCTCGCAGTCGCTCCGCAAGGCGCCGGGCGTTTTCGATGCTGCCAAAAGCCCCCACCTGCACATAGACGCCGCCCTCCGATGCCCTGTCCACTTGCGCTGCCTCGCTGGGCTGGCTATCGGCGTCCGGCTGATCCTCGGCCGGCCTGTCGACCTCCGGCAGCGGCTCGACATCCGGCCGCTGATCGGGCTCATCGGGGATGGGCGTCTCGGCCAGCTCCGCGCCGGGTGATGGCGCCTCGAGGCTGTCGTCCTCGGGTACCGCCGGCGCCTGCGGCAACTCGGGTTCGGCCGGGATGTCCAGATCAATATCCACCCGGGTCCGTTCGACGGGGCCCGACAGCAGCATGGGCAGGAAGATCACCCCCAGCGCGACCAGCACCACCGCCCCGATCAATCGTTGTTTGAGCCGTTGCTCCAAAACCATGCCCCCGACGCCATGCGTTGATCTCAGTTTCGGCTGCTGTCCCCGGGGTTGCAAGCCTCCACGCCGGCCCGGGCAAGCACCTCCACCACGCGAAACGAGCCGCAGCCAACCAGCAGATCGTCCGGTCGGGCGGTCTGCTCCAGCTCGCTGACCGCCGATGCCGCCGGACCGGCGCCCACCACCCGAGCCCCGATGCCAGCCAGAGCCGCCCGGGTGGTCTCCACCGAGTGGGCCCCGGGGTCATCGAGATCGAGCAGGTACCAATCGTCGACAACGCCTGCCAGGGGCTCAATCACCACCTCCAGGGCCTTGCGCTGCATCAGCGCGAAGGCCATCCGGACCCGGCCCGGGTGCTGCCGCAGGGTTTCGGCGAGCAACTCGATGGCGGCCGGATTGTGTCCGACGTCCAGCAACCACTCGGCGGCCGGCCGCCGGACACGCTGCTGACGCCCGGCGAGCCGGGCGTGTCGCAGTCCGGATGCGATTACCGCCGGATCGACCTGCAGATCAGGATGCGCCCCATCGACCGCCATCACCGCCCCCGCCGCGTTGCCGAGCGCCGCCGGCGGCATCCACTCGGGCCGCGGCAGGGTCAGCCGCCGGCCACCCTCGGCCAACCACTGCCATTGCCCGGCGTCATCAAGCTCGCCGATCCGGTAATCCCTGCCCAGCTGCCACAGCAAAGCGCCCCGCTGACGGGCTGTATCGGCAATCGTGGCGGGCGGATGAGGGTCGGAGCAGACAACGGGACGGCCGGGTCGGGCAATCCCCATCTTCTCGATCGCGATCGCCTCGCGGGTGTCCCCCAGCCATTCCATGTGATCCAGATCGATGGCCGTGACCACCGCGAGGTCGGCATCAAAGCAATTGGTGGCATCCAGACGCCCGCCCAACCCCACTTCCAGCAACCAGGGGTCGGCGGCGGTCTCGCGAAAGCACCAGGCGGCGGCCAACGTGGCGAACTCGAAATAGGTCAGCGTAATGGACCCGCGGGCGGCGTCGATGGCGCGAAAGGCCTCAATGATCATTGCCTCGGAGACGGGCTCGCCATCCACACGGATCCGCTCGTTGTAGGCCAGCAAGTGGGGCGAGGTGTAGGCGCCCGGTCGGCGGCCGGCCGCCCGATAGATGCCCTCGAGACAGGCTACGGTACTGCCCTTGCCATTGGTACCGGCGATCGTGATCAGCCGATGCCCGCCCCGCCGTAGCCCCAGGTTGTCGGCGACCTGAGCAATGCGCACCAGCCCCAGGTCGATCTCGCGCGGATGGATCCCCTCCAGCCAGCGCAGCCAACCGCCAAGTTCGCTTGCGCTCACCGCCGGGGGTTCAGGCCGTGGCCGGCGCGGCGACGGCCGGTGCCTCGGCTCCGGTGAGCATGGCGATCAGCGAGGCCAGCCGCGCCCGCTGCTCGCGCCGGTCGATGATCATATCCACCGCGCCGTGTTCAAGCAGAAACTCGCTGCGCTGGAACCCCTCCGGCAGGGTCTCGCGCACGGTCTGTTCGATCACCCGGGGGCCGGCAAAGCCAATCAATGCCCCCGGCTCGGCGACGATGACATCGCCGAGCATGGCGAGGCTGGCCGATACGCCGCCCATGGTCGGATCGGTGAGGACACTGACAAACGGCACGCCCGAATCGGAAAGGCGCTTGAGCGCGGCGCTGGTCTTGGCCATCTGCATTAACGAAAACAGCGCCTCCTGCATCCGCGCACCACCACTGGCACTAAAGCAGACCAGCGCACCACCCCCTTCGCGGGCATGGTCCACCGCGCGGACAAACCGCTCGCCGACCACACTGCCCATCGAGCCGCCCATGAAGCGGAACTCGAAGGCGGCCGCCACCACCGGGACGTTGTGCACCCGTCCGGACATGGCCACCAGTGCATCCCGCTCGCCGGTGGCTTTCTGGGCCTGGCCCAGACGCTCTTTATAACGGCGCGAGTCCTTGAAACGCAGCGCGTCCACCGGCTGCAGCTCGGCGCCGATTTCCTGCTGCCCCTCGCTGTCGAGGAACACTTCAAGCCGCCGGCGCGCACCGATGCGCATGTGGGCGTCACACTTGGGGCAGACCTCGAGATGGCGCTCGACCTCCGGGCGATAGAGCACCGCGCCGCAGCCCTCGCACTTGCTCCAAAGCCCCTCCGGTACACTGCGCCCCCGGTTGCCGCCTTCGGTGCGGATGCGCGAGGGCATGAGCTTTTCGAACCAGCTCACGGGGCGACCTCCGGCAGCGGCTGATCGAGACCGGCCCGCAGGTCCCGCACCACGGCCCCGACCTCGCGCGAGAGCTGGCTTTCATCGGCGTCGGGGTGTTCGGCAATGCGCGAGACAATGGCGCTGCCAACAACCACGGCGTCGGCCACTTGCCCCAGGCGGGCGGCATCCTCGCCGTTGCGAACACCAAAACCCACCCCGACCGGCAGCTGGGTGGCCTCACGAATGGCCTCGACATGGGCGGCAACATCATCCACATCCAGCGTGGCCGCACCGGTCACGCCCTTCAATGAGACGTAGTAGACAAAGCCCCGGGCCTGATCGCAGATCGCCCGGATGCGCTCGGGCCGGGTGGTCGGCGCCACCAGCCAGATCGGGTCGAGATCATGCTCGGCGATGGCCGGCACCAGTTCATGGCTCTCCTCCGGCGGCAGATCGACCGTGAGCACACCATCCACCCCCGCCGCGGCCGCATCCCGGGCAAAGCGGCGATAGCCGATCTGCTCGATCGGGTTGAGATAGCCCATCAAGACCACCGGGGTATCCTGGTCCTGGCGGCGGAACTCGCGAACCATCTCCAGCACCCCGACCAGTCCGGTTCCGCCGGCCAGCGCGCGGTCACAGGCATCCTGTATGACCGGCCCGTCGGCCATGGGGTCAGAAAACGGCATGCCCACCTCGATGACATCGGCACCCGAGCGGACCAGCTCGTGCATGATCGGCACCGTGGCACCCGGGTAGGGATCACCACCAGTGACATAGGTGACCAGCGCCCGCCGGCCTTCGGCCCGGCGTTGAGCAAAACGATGGTTGATCCGGCTCATACCTGCATCCCCTCCACCTCGGCGACGGTATTGATGTCTTTGTCGCCCCGGCCCGAGCAGTTGACGACGATGGTCTGATCCGGCCCGAGACGGGCGGCGAGCTGCTCGGCGTAGGCGATGCCGTGGGCGGTTTCCAGCGCCGGGATGATGCCCTCGGTCTGAGTGAGGCTGTGAAAGGCGGCCAGCGCTTCGTCGTCATTGACCGCCACATAGCTCACCCGGCCACTGTCCTTGAGCCAGGCATGCTCGGGCCCGACCCCCGGGTAATCCAGCCCGGCCGACAGGGAATGGGTGGGCATGATCTGCCCGTCCTCGTTTTCCATCAAATAGGTGCGGTTGCCATGCAGCACCCCCGGCCGCCCGGCGGACAGCGGGGCGGCGTGGCGGCCGGTCTCGACGCCGTCACCCCCGGCCTCGACGCCGTAGATGCTGACATCGTGGTCGTCCAGAAACGGGTGGAACAGGCCGATGGCATTGGAGCCGCCCCCCACACAGGCCACCAGCGCATCGGGCAGCCGGCCATGCTGCTCCAGGCACTGCTCGCGGGTCTCGCGGCCGATCACCGACTGAAAGTCGCGCACCATGGCCGGATAGGGGTGGGGGCCGGCCACGGTCCCGATGATATAGAAGGTGTCATCGACATTCGCCGCCCAATCCCGGAATGCCTCGTTGAGGGCGTCCTTGAGGGTGCGGGTACCGGATTCCACCGGCACCACCCGGGCGCCCATCAGCCGCATGCGGTAGACATTTACCGACTGCCGCCGGACATCCTCGGCGCCCATGTAGACCACACACTCGAGCCCCAGGCGGGCGCAGACGGCGGCGGTGGCAACCCCATGCTGGCCGGCCCCGGTCTCGGCGACGATGCGGCGTTTGCCCATGCGCACCGCCAGTAGCGCCTGGCCCATGGTGTTGTTGATCTTGTGCGCACCGGTGTGATCCAGGTCCTCGCGCTTGAGAAAAAGCCGCGCCCCACCGATGCGCCGGGTCCAGTGCTCGGCGTAGTACAGCGGTGTCGGGCGACCGACATATTGCTGAAGATCGGCATAGAATTCGGCCTGGAAGGCCGGATCGTTGCGCATGGCCTCGTAGGCCTCGGCGAGCTCCTCGAGCGGCGCCATGAGCAGCTCCGGGACGAATCGTCCGCCATAGGGACCGAAATGCCCGTCAAAAACGGCCTCGGCCGGCTCGCTGCCCAGCGCTTCACTGCCCTGCATTACCTTTGACACGATAGACCTCTTGGCAAAAGGCGGCGACCTGGCGCCGGTCCTTGATTCCCGGGGCAGACTCCACACCACTGCTGCAGTCCACGCCCCAGGGCTCGATTGTCTTGATGGCGGCGGCCACGTTGTCGGCCCGCAATCCGCCGGCGACGATTATACGATGCGTATCCGGCAGCATGCTGCCCCAGTCGAATGTCTGTCCACTGCCACCGGCATCCCCGGGGGCGTGGCCATCCAACAGCAACGCCGAAGCCTCTGGATGGGCGGCGGCAACGGCAAACGCATCGCCTCCGGCCATGCCAACGGATTTGATATACCGGCGGTGGAATGATTCACAGTAATCCGCCGGCTCGTTGCCATGGAACTGCAACAAATCCAGGGGCACCTGGTCGAGCACCGCCACCACCCGGGATCGGGGCGCGTCCATGAATAGCCCCACCGCCGCCACCAGGGGCGGCAGCCGGTCGATGATCCGGCCGGCCATCGCTGCATCCACCGCCCGGGGGCTTGCCGCATGAAAGACCAGTCCAATGGCGTCGGCGCCAGCCTCCGCCGCCGCCAGCGCATCCTCCGGCCGGGTCACCCCGCAGATCTTGATTCGGGTACGCACCCAACGCATCCTACCCCTGGCCCGGGACACAGGCAAAAGCGCCCGCCGGCGGCCTATCCGGCAGGCCAAAGCCCGGCGGGTAACGCACTCCCAGCAGATAGAGCCCGGCGGCCGGTGCGGTCACCCCGGCCCGGCGCCGATCCCGGGCTGCCAGCACTTCGGCCAGCCAGTCCGACGACCGCTCGCCGCTGCCCACCTGCATCAGACTCCCGACCAGATTACGGACCATATGATGCAAAAAGGCATTGGCTTCGACGTCAAAGACGACCACCCCGCCCTGGCGGTAGACGTCCAGGCGAAGGAGTCGCCGAACCGCATGCGGGGCCTGGCACCCGGCCGCCCGAAAGCTGCTGAAATCATGCTCACCGATCAGCGGTGCGGCGGCCGCTGCCATGGCAGCCACATCCATCGACTGCCAGGTCCACCCGACCCGCTGGCGGGCCAGCACCGGCCGCAGCGGCGTATCCTGCAACAGATACTGATATCGCCGGGCCAGCCCGCTGCGCCGGGCATCGAAACCCGCTCCGGGATGGGCCACCCAGCGCACCCCGATATCTGCGGGCAGGTGGCTGTTGACCCCTCGCACCCAGGCCCGGTCGGGTCGCTTGGCCGCCGTGTCAAAATGCACCACCTGACCCAGCGCATGGACGCCGGCGTCGGTCCGCCCGGCGGCGGCCACCTCGACCGGGTGACAGGCCACGGCGCTGATGGCGCCCTCCAGCGCCGCCTGGACCGAGCGGGCGTGGGCCTGACGCTGCCAGCCGCTGTATTCGGCACCGTCGTACTCGATGCCCAGGGCAATGCGCGTCACGACAGGCTCATCCCGACTCCGGTGGCGCCCCCGCCGGCCCGGCAAAAAGGGGATGCGCCGGCGCCAGGGTCCGTCCTTGTGCTTGCACCCGCTGCCACCGCTCGTCCGAGGCATCACCCAGCTGGGCGTGCAGGACATGGGCTTCGGCCTCAAAACCCGATCGGTCGCCACGCAGGTAGAGCACATCCAAGAGCTTGAGCCGCAGCGCCAGATCATCCGGCGCCGCCCCCAGGGCGTCATCCAGACGCGTCTGGGCCTCGTCCAGACGCCCGTGGGCGATGAGCTCGTCGGCCGCCGCCAGGGCCGCGGTATGGTCCACCGCCCGGTCCTGAACCGAGACTTCCCCTAGTGCCACATCGGCGGTGTCCGCGGACGGTTCGGGACGGCCGGTCTGGGGCTGCCAGCGGGCCGGCATTGACTGCTCGGCGACCTCACGCCGCCGTCGACGGCTGCCGATGATCCACAAAGTCAAAAGCCCGAGCCCCAGCAGACCCAACAGCGTGTACTGCACAAGCGGCAGCTGCAACGCCTGCGCCGGCGTGGTCGTCGCCTGCCGCCACTGGGCCTGCACCGCGTCGATGACTCGCGCCGGCCCGACGGGTTCACGAGCCGCTGCAAGCTCGGCCTGCAGATCGCCAAGGCTTTGTTGCATGGTCGCCAGGGTGGTTTCGAGTTCGCGGTTTTCCTGCGCCAGCGCCTCGTTGCTGGCCTGCATGCGTTCGATCTGCCCCTGCAGCCGTTGGAATGTCGGTGTCTCGAGCACCTCCGAGACCAGCGCTTCCGGCGGTGGCAAAAGCCGCAATGGCCGGATGGAAAGCCCCGGATCGGCGGCGGCCGGGTCCGGCGCCGGATCCCTCGACTCGGCCTCAACCGGCGGCTCCGGGCTGGCCTGGGCCGGCATGTCCGCATCACTGTCCAGCCAGGCCTTGTTCTGCGCGCGGACCCGCTGATCGGCCTCGGCCATGGGCACCAGCTCGAGTGCGTCCTCGGCGGGGATATCGAGCAGCACACCGCGCTGCAATGCATTGACGTTGTTGCGATTGAATCGATCCGGATTGACCGCCAGAAGCGCCAGCATCATCTGATTGCCGGTCACCGCCCGGGGCCGGACGGCGTTGGCGATCCGATAGAGGGTCTGCCCGGAGGTGGTCGGCCCGAAGCGCAGAGGCGCCAGGGCTCGACCCGACCCGCCTGCCGCGGTGGGATCGATGCGATACCCCCGCGCCAGCCGTCCAGCCGGTGTATTGAGCTCGAGTAGCACCTCAAAGCCCTGCCCCGGGCGAACGTCGGTCGCGGTCAGACGTACCCGCGCTTCCCGGCCTTGACCAACCAGCTCGGCGGTCAGATCCCGCGGCCGATGTTCGGTCTCGAGCCCGGCCGCCGCCTGGACCGGTCGGGTGGCGACCCGGCTGCGGGCCGGGCGGCTCGGCGGCTCGGCCCCGGGATGAACGGCCACCCATGCCTCGAGGCCATCGCTGTCAACGGCCACGGACTGGAGCTCGCCCAGTCCCGCCGCACCGGCCATCACCGCCGGAGCAAAGGCGAGCGCCAACAGCGCGCCGGCACCGCGCATCAGTCGCCGATCACCAACCGCAGCATGCGCCGCAATGGCTCGGCGGCGCCCCAGAGCAACTGGTCACCGACGGTGAACGCCGAGAGGTATTCATCGCCCATGGCCAGCTTGCGTAGCCGGCCCACCGGCACGTGCATGTGGCCGCTGACCGCCGCGGGCGTGAGCTGCTGCTGACTCGGCTGCGGCTCGTTGGGCACGACCCGCACCCAGTCGTTGGCCGCTGCCAGCATGGCCTCGATCTCATCCAGCGGGACATCCCGTTTGAGCTTCAACGTCAGCGCCTGAGCGTGGGAGCGCATGGCGCCAATGCGCACACACAACCCATCGATGGCAATCGGGTCGAACTGCCGGCCGAGGATCTTGTTGGTCTCGACCCCGGCCTTCCACTCCTCGCGACTCTGGCCGCCCGCCACGGGCTTGTCGATCCAGGGAATCAGACTCCCGGCCAGCGGCACACCGAAATGCTCGGCCGGGTAATCACCGCCGGTCAGCGCCGCGGTCACGTCCCGATCAATCTCCAGTATGGCGGCCGCCGGGTCATCCAGACGCTCACCCACCGCGTCACGCAGATAACCCATCTGGCGAAGCAGCTCGCGCATGTGCTGCGCGCCCGATCCGGAGGCCGCCTGATAGGTCATCGGCGCGATCCACTCCACCAGGTCGTGCTCGACAAGCCCGCCGATGGCCATGAGCATCAGGCTGACGGTGCAGTTGCCACCGACGAAGGTCCGGGTCCCGTCGGCGAGTGCCTGGCGGATGACACCGGCGTTGACCGGGTCCAGTACGATGACGCTGTGGTCTTTCATGCGCAGCGTCGAGGCGGCGTCGATCCAGTAACCCTGCCAGCCGGCGCTGCGCAACGGGTCATACACCGCACTGGTGTAGTCGCCCCCCTGACAGGTGACGATGGCGTCCATCTCGGACAACGCCGCCATGTCATGGGCATCCTGCAGGGCCGGCACGGCCCGGCCGACGTCCGGGCCCGGCTGACCGGTCTGCGAGGTGGAGAAGAACACCGGCTCAATGTCGCCGAAATCTCCCTCGCTGCGCATGCGCTCCATGAGCACCGAGCCCACCATGCCGCGCCAACCGACGAATCCGACCTTTTTCATCATCAACCCCTAGTTTGCTTGTGCCCGCAAAGCGGCAACCACCGCATCACCCATGGCGGCCGTGCCGACCGATTGCCCCTGACCGCCGCCAAGATCGGCGGTCCGCAGCCCGTCCGCCAGCACCCGGGCGACGGCCCGCTCCACCCGTTGCGCCAGTTCACCCTCATCGAGGCTGAATCGCAGCAGCATCGCGACTGACAGGAGAGTCGCCAGCGGATTGGCAATGCCCTGCCCCGAGATATCCGGCGCCGATCCATGAACCGGCTCGTAGAGCCCACGGCCGGTCTCATCCAGCGATGCCGAGGGCAGCATCCCGATCGAGCCGGTCAGCATCGCCGCGCAGTCGGAGAGGACATCGCCGAACAGATTGCCGGTGACCATGACATCGAACTGCCGTGGGTCACGGACCAGTTGCATGGCCGCGTTGTCGACGTACATATGCGACAGCGAGACATCCGGATACTCGCCGGCCAGCCCCTCCATCACCTCACGCCAGAGCTCGCTCGACTCCAGCACATTGGCCTTGTCCACCGAGCAGAGCCGCCCATCCCGGCGGCGGGCCGCTTCAAACCCCGCCCGGCCGATGCGCTCGATCTCGTCGACGCCGTAGACCAGGGTGTTGAATCCCTCCCGGACGCCGTCGGCCCGGGTGCGAATGCCCCGCGGCTGGCCAAAATAGATGCCGCCGGTCAGCTCGCGAACAATCAGTATGTCCAGCCCCGAGACCACCTCGGGCCGCAGCGACGAGGCGTTGACCAGCTCGGGGTCAAGCAGCGCCGGGCGCAGGTTGGCGAACAGGCCCAACGCTGCACGGATGGCTAGCAGCCCCCGCTCGGGGCGCTTGTCACGCTCGATGTAATCCCACTCGGGTCCGCCCACCGCGCCCAACAGGGCCGCATCGCTGTCGCGGGCGAGTGCCAGTGTCGAGTCCGGCAGGGGAGCCCCCTCGGCATCCACACCACAGCCGCCAAGGTTGGCATACTCGAGCTCGACCGCCAGGCCAAACTCGCTGGCGAGACAACGCAGCAGCTTGTCCGCTTCGGCCACGATCTCTGGCCCGACGTGATCGCCGGGCAGCATCAATACCTTGTGGCTCATGCCGGATCCAGGTCCTGGAACAGCCAGGGTGTCACCCGACGCCGCTGCTGTTCATAGGCGCGAATCGCATCGGCATGTTCCAGTGTCAGGCCAATCTCATCCAGGCCCTCCACGAGCATGTGTTTGCGGTGGGGGTCGATGTCGAAACCGTGCACATCGCCCTCGGGGGTGATGACCTGTTGCGCCGGCAGATCCACCGTCAACCGGTAACCTGACTCGGCCCAGGTGGCTTCGAACAGCGCCTGGACGGTTTCTGCCGGCAGCGTGAGCGCCAACAGACCGTTTTTCGAGCAGTTGTTGTAGAAAATGTCGGCAAAGCTCGGGGCAATCAGCACCCGAAAGCCGAAATCCGCCAGTGCCCAGGGGGCATGCTCACGGGATGAGCCGCAGCCAAAGTTCTCCCGCGCGAGCAGGATGCTGGCGCCGGCATAGCGCGGCTGGTTGAGGACAAAATCCGGGTTGAGCGGCCGGTTGCTGCAATCCTGCCCGGGTTCGCCGGCATCCAGGTAGCGCCACTCGTCAAAGAGGTTGGGCCCAAAACCGGTGCGGTGAATGGACTTGAGGAACTGCTTGGGGATGATCGCATCGGTATCGACGTTCGATCGATCCAGCGGGGCGACCAGGCCCTCGACACGGGTGAGTGGTTCCATCGCCTATTGCTCCAGTTCGCGGACATCGACGAAATGGCCGGCCACCGCAGCAGCCGCCGCCATGGCGGGGCTGACCAGGTGGGTCCGGCCTCCGGCGCCCTGCCGGCCTTCAAAGTTACGGTTCGAGGTCGAGGCGCAGCGCTCGCCGGGGCTCAACCGGTCGGGGTTCATGCCCAGACACATCGAGCAGCCCGCGTCGCGCCACTCGAAGCCTGCCGCCTTGAACACCTGATCCAGTCCTTCCTGCTCGGCCTGCCACTTCACCAGCCCCGAGCCGGGCACAACCATCGCCTCGCGGATGCCCTGCGCGATCCGCTTGCCGCGGAGCACCCGGGCGGCCGCGCGCAGATCCTCGATGCGCGCATTGGTGCACGAGCCGATGAAGACTTTCTCCGGCCGGATCTCGCGAATCGGCGTGCCGGGCTCGAGCCCCATGTATTCGAGGGCGCGCTGCATCCCCGTGCGTTTGGTCTCATCGGGCTCATCGGCCGGGTTCGGCACCCGCCCGTCGACAGGCACCACCATCTCGGGCGAAGTGCCCCAGGATACCTGCGGCTTGATCTCGGCCGCGTCCAGGGTGACCACCCGGTCGAATTCGGCATCATCATCACTGACCAGGGTGCGCCAGTAAGCCACCGCCTGATCCCACAGCTCGCCCTGGGGCGAGTAGGGGCGGTCGCGCAGATATTCGATGGTCGTGTCATCCACCGCCACCATGCCGCAGCGCGCCCCCGCCTCGATGGACATGTTGCAGATGGTCATCCGCCCGGACATGGGCAGCGACCGGATGGCCTCGCCGCCGTACTCGATGGCATAGCCGGTGCCGCCGGCGGTACCGATCTTGCCGATGATCGCCAGCATGATGTCCTTGGCGGTCACACCCGGGCCGACCTGGCCATCGACGCGAATGAGCATGCGCCGGGAGCGCGCCTGCACCACGGTCTGGGTCGCCAGCGCGTGCTCGACCTCGGAGGTCCCGATGCCGAAGGCCAATGCCCCCAGTGCGCCATGGGTAGAGGTATGCGAGTCGCCACAGACCACCGTCATCCCAGGCTGGGTCGCCCCCTGCTCCGGACCGATGATGTGGACAATGCCCTGGCGGCGGTCCAGAAGGCCGAACTGGGTGATGCCATATTCGCGGCAGTTGCGGTTGAGCGTCTCGACCTGCAACGCCGAGACCGGATCGGCAATGCCCTTGTCGCGATCGGTGGTCGGCACGTTGTGATCCACCACCGCCAGATTGGCCGGTGTTCGCCACAGCGGCCGATCGGCCAGTCGCAAGCCCTCGAAGGCCTGGGGCGAGGTGACCTCGTGTACCAACTGCCGGTCGATGTACAAAAGGGCCGTTCCGTCGCCGTTGTCGCGAACGACATGGGCGTCCCAGAGTTTGTCGTAGAGCGTTTTGCCGCCCATCTGCCTTTCCTCGTGCGGTGATGACCTGATCTGCCTAGCAGACCGAGTATACGCCGAGCGGGTAATGGCGTTAAGCGCCGGACAGCGCCCTGGCCCCGGGCCGCGGCAGGGTATGGTGCGCCAGCACTGCCGCCGCCAGACCCAGACCTGCCGCCAGCACGAAGGTCGATGCCCCGCCGATGACATCCCACAGCGCCCCGGCCAGAAAGCTGCCGACGGCCACACCGGCGCCGAAGGTCAGACTGCTGTAGAGCGCCTGGCCCCGCCCCTGCAACGCGCCGGTGAAATAGCGATCCACCATGGAAATGGCCGCGGCGTGGTAGACGCCATAGGTCGCGGCGTGAAAGAGCTGGGCAAAGGCCTGAAGCGGCACCTGCTCGGGGAACAGGCCCACCATCACCCAGCGCACCACCGCCAGCAGCATGGCGATGATCAAAAGCCGACGGTGGCCGAATCGGGGCAGCCAGCGGGGCATGAGCAGAAACACTGCGATTTCGGCCAGCAGCGCCACAGCCCAGAGCAGGCCGATGGCAGTGCCACTGTAGCCGGCATCTTGCAGATAGATGCTGTAGAAAGCATAGAACGGGCCATGGCTTGCCTGCAGCAGAAAGCAGGCGCCAAAAAGCCCCAGCACCTTGGGCTGGCGCAAGACCGCCCAAAGGCCGGGCCCTGCCCGATCGCCGCCATTGCCCGGTGCCTCGGGCACGCTCAGACTGATCCCCGAGAGGGTGATGAAAAGCGCCAGCAACACCGCCGGGACAATACCGGCGCCCAGCACATCGATGCCCTCGCCAACGGCCAGGACCGCCACCATGAACCCCACCGTCCCCCAGAGTCGGATCCGCGGATAGCGGTGGGACTGCGCGCCCAGGTGGCTGAGCGTGTTGGCCTCGAACTGCGACAGGGTGGCGTTCCAGAAGAAACTGAACGCCAGGATCACCCCGGCCATTGTCAGGAAACTCTCGGCCACGAAGACACCGGCAAAGCCCAGTGCCGCTGCCACGCAGGCAAAGCGGATCACCCCCATTCGCCGCCCCAGCCGATCGGCCACCCAACCCCAGAGGTTGGGCGCGATGAGCTTGGTGGCATGCAAAAGCCCGATCAGGGTGCCAATCTGGGCAGCCTCGTAGCCCAGGCTTTTGAGATAGGGCCCCCAATAGGGTCCCAGCACGCCAAGGACGGCAAAGAACACCAGATAGAAGGCCGACAGTCGGCCGTAGGGCAGCGCCGCAGCCATGGCGGGGCGTCAATCGCCGGCTTGTCGGGGAATAACCGGTGTACCCGAGTCGACATCGGCATTCTGACCGCGATGCCGCAACCAGTGATCCATGAGAACGATGGCCAGCATGGCCTCGGCGATGGGCGTGGCGCGAATGCCCACACAGGGGTCGTGGCGACCGGTGGTCACCACCTCGGCCGGCTCGCCGTGGATGTCGACCGAGCGCCCCGGGATACGGATGCTCGAGGTGGGCTTGAGCGCCATGCGCGCCACCACATCCTGGCCAGTGGACAGCCCGCCGAGGGTGCCACCGGCATGATTGGTCACAAATCCGGCGGGGGTGATCTCGTCGCGGTGTTCGGTGCCTTTCTGCCCGGCACTGGCAAACCCGTCACCGATTTCCACGCCGCGGACCGCATTGATGCTCATCAGCGCATGGGCGATATCCGCATCCAGTCGATCGAAGACGGGCTCGCCCAGGCCCGGCGGCAACCCGCGGGCCAGCACCCCGACCACCGCACCGACCGAATCCCCCGAGCGACGCAACTCGTCCATGTAGGACTCAAGATCGCCCAGCCGCTCCGGCTGGGCGCAGAAAAACGGGTTGTCGTCCACCGCATCCCAGTCCTGCAAGGCCAGCTCGATGGGCCCGAGCGCCGCCAGCCACCCACGAATGCGCACCCCCAACTGCTCGTGGAGATACTTGCGCGCGATGCCCCCGGCAGCGACCCGCAGGGCCGTCTCGCGGGCCGAGGAGCGCCCCCCGCCGCGGTAATCACGGATGCCGTACTTCTGCCAGTAGGTGTAGTCGGCATGCCCCGGGCGGAACAACTCGCTGATGTCACTGTAGTCCTTGGATCGCTGATCGATGTTTTCGATCAAAAGCCCGATGGGGGCCCCGGTGGTCCGGCCTTCGAATACGCCGGAGAGGATCCGCACCTCGTCGCCTTCGCGGCGTTGCGAGGTATGCCGCGAGGTGCCGGGCTTACGCCGGTCCAGATCGCCCTGGAGGTCGGACTCGGTCAACGCCAGCCCCGGCGGACAGCCGTCCACCACGGCACCGAGCGCCGGCCCGTGGCTCTCGCCAAAGGTCGTTACGGTAAAGAGTCGGCCAATGCTGTTTCCGGACATGCGCTTATGCTACCCCGTCACCAACCATCGCCGCATCGGCACCCAGGGCCGATTGCAGCGCCTCACCCTGGATGACAAACACCCCTTCGCCACCCCGCTCGAGGTCCACCCAGGTGACCGGCACCTCGGGGAACGCCGCCTCGAAAGCCGCCATGCCATGCCCGACCTCGCAGACCAGCCACCCCGCCGGCGCCAGACATCGCGCTGCCTGAGGCAGCAGACGGCGGACCACATCCATGCCATCGGGGCCGGCCGCCAGCGCCTCCCGGGGCTCGTGCCGGTATTCCGGCGGCAGGGTGGTCATCGCCCGGGTGTCCACATAAGGCGGATTGGCGACGATGAGATCCATCGCCCCGGCCTGACCGAGGCCTTCGAGCAGATCCGAGCGCTGTACACGCACCCGGCCCGAGACGCCGTGGCGTCTGGCATTGTGGGGGGCATGGGCGAGGGCGCCGGCGGCGTTGTCCAGGGCAAAGACCTCGGCCTGCGGGAACGCCAGCGCGCAGGCCACCGCAATGCAGCCGCAGCCGGTGCCGACATCGGCGATCCGCTCGACCCGGGCCGGATCGATCCAGGGCGAAAACCCCTGTTCGATGAGCTCGGCGATGGGCGAGCGCGGAATCAGTACACTTTCATCCACCTCAAAGGACAGGCCGCAGAACCAGCCCTCGCCGAGGATGTAGGGCACCGGGCGGCGCTTGTCGATGCGCTCGGCGATGGCGGCAAGCAGCGTCTCGCGCTCGTCATCGGTGACGCGGCAGGTGAACCAGCCGGCGGCGAGATCCGGCGGCATATGCAGGATGCCGAGCACCAGCGCCGCCGCTTCATCGATGGCGTTGTCGGTGCCATGGCCATAATGCAGGCCGGCCGCCTCGAAGCGACTGGCGGCATAGCGGATATGATCGCCGATGGTCTGTAGCGTGTGGTGACTCATCCGCGGAGTTTAACATCGCTGCCACCGCATGGCGGCCTCCAGCAATGGCATAATCGTGAGCATGAGATTACGGCTGATCACAACCGCGGCGGCGGTCGGGTTGCTGGCTGCCCTGGTGGCTGCCGCAGGCGTCTGGATGTGGCGCGATCAAGGCCCGGCACCCAGCGAGCCGGTCGGAACGGTTTTTCCAACGGCAAGGGCGCTGCCTGCCTTTGAGCTTGAAAACCACCACGGCGAGCCCTGGACCCGGGCATCCCTGCAGGGGGACTGGCAGTTTCTTTTCTTTGGCTTTACCAACTGCCCGGACGTCTGTCCCATGACGCTGGCCACTCTGGCCGGTGCCGTGGAACGGCTGGATGCCGATGGCGGACCGGTCCCGGAAGTGGTTTTTGTCTCGGTGGATCCGGGCCGGGATGACCCCGAGACCCTGCGGCGCTACGTCGAGCATTTCAATGACGCGTTCATGGGGGTGACCGGCGAGCGCGAAGCGATCGACCGGCTCACCGGGTCGTTGGGTATCAGCTACTCGCTGGGCCAACCCGATGAAAACGGTGACTACCCGGTGGATCACAGCGCCGCCATCCTTTTGATCAACCCCGAGGGTGACTGGCAGGCCCTGTGGCAGCCGCCCCACGGCCGCGAGATTCTGGCCGAGGAGTTCCGCCGGATTGTCCGCCGCTACAACGAGGCAAACCAATAATGCTGGCAAGGCTGGGTGCCTGGTTGATGGCGATGCTGCCTCAGCATGGCTTATCCCGCTGCATGCACGGGGTGGCCCGCTGGCACTGGCGGCCGGCGAAACAGCTGCTAATCCGCGCGTTCTGTCGATACGCCGGCATTGACCTCACCGAAGCCGCCATCCAGGACCCGGCCGACTACCCAAGCCTCAATGCGCTTTTCACCCGCGCACTCGCCACCGGCAAGCGGCCCATCGAGGCGACGGCGGATGCGTTCGTGAGTCCCATTGACGGGGCGCTCAGCGAATTCGGCGACATCCATGAGGGCGAGCTGATCCAGGCCAAGGGCCAGCGCTACGACCTCTCGAGCCTGCTGGCCGGTGACCCGCAGCTGGCGGCACCGTTCGAAGCCGGCCGCTACGCCACGCTCTACCTCTCGCCCAGGGATTATCACCGCGTCCACATGCCGGTGACCGGCGAGCTCGAGCAGATCATCCACGTCCCCGGCCGGCTTTTCGGCGTCTCGGCACCGGTGGTCCGGCATGTCCCTCGGGTATTCGCCCGCAACGAGCGGGTGATCACGGTATTCGAGACGGCCTTCGGCCCCATGGCCATGGTGCTGGTCGGTGCCATCGGGGTTGGCAGCATCGAGACCATCTGGACCGGCGAAATCACCCCACCCCGGGGCCAGCGCGTGCGCAGCTGGGATTTCCGCAGCGAGCCGCCGGTCCTGCCGATGGGTGCGGAGATGGGGCGGTTCAACCTGGGCTCGACGGTGATCCTGCTGTTGCCACCCGATGCCGTGGACTGGGCCCCGTCGCTGACCCCCACCATGCCATTGCGCATGGGTCAGCGACTCGGCCAGTGCCACCCCCGCGCCGATGCCCTGGATGACTCAGGCGTGTGGCCAGTCGAAAGCCATCACCTCGGCGATGGAGTCAACCCCGGCAGCCAGGGCGAATAGCCGGTCGAGCCCCAGCGCCACGCCGGCACATGCCGGCAGTCCGTGGGCCATGGCCGCCATCAGCCTTTCATCGATCCCCGGCACGGTCCGCTCCGTTGTTCGTCGCCGCTGCTGATCACGCTCGAGACGTCCGCGCAGCTCCCCCGGATCGGTGAGCTCGTCAAATCCGTTGGCTAGCTCCACGCCATTGCAGAAGAGCTCGAAACGCGCCGCCACCCGTGGATCGGCCGCCTCGCGACGGGCGAGGACGGCCTGTTCGGCGGGGAACCCCGTGACAAAGGCCCTTGGGGGCAGCGCCGGCACGACCGTCTCACTGAAAAGCCAATCCAGCAGACCGCTGCGATCGAGCCCGCCGGGGGGCGAAGTGACCGCTTCGGCTGCCGCCTTTTGCAGCGCATCGGCGGTGGCCGTCAGAGGGTCAGGCAATCCGGCAGCCAGGAAAAACCCCTGATAGCTGCCGCGGTGATAATGACCGGGCCCGAGGATCCGGTCGACCAGCATCGAGACCTCGTCCATCAAGGCGGGCGCGTCGAAGCCGAGGCGATACCACTCGAGGAGGGTGAATTCGGGATTGTGCCAACGGCCCTGCTCGCCGGCGCGAAACGCCGGCGCGATCTGATAGCAGTCGCCCACCCCGGCGGCCAGCAGCCGCTTCATGGCGTATTCCGGCGATGTCTGCAGCCAACGGCCGGAGCCGGCCTCACGCATTCCGTCGATGTGCACATCGGTCACCCCGGCCGCGGCGAGCACCGGGGTCTGGACCTCCAGGACATGCCGACCGGCAAAAAACGCCCGAATCTCAGCCAGCCACCGGGCGCGTCGAGCCAGCACATCGGCCCGGGCGGTGGGTCGCCAGTCGCTTCCGGTCACCGGCCCACCCCGTTGTGCTCAGTCCTTGGCCCGGGAGACGTATTCGCCGCTGCGGGTATCGACCTTCAGGACCTCGCCTTCCTGGATGAAAAGCGGTACCTGGATCACCGCGCCGGTCTCGAGGGTGGCCGGTTTGCTGCCACCGCTGCTGGTATCACCCTTTAACCCGGGGTCGGTCTGGGTCACCTGCAGGGTCACATGAGGCGGTGGTTCCACCGACAGGGGCTCGCCGTTGTACAGCGTGACATTGCATACGTCCTGCTCTTTCAGCCACTTGTGGGCATCACCCACCGCCGCCGGGGGAGCGGGATGCTGCTCAAAGCTCGCCGGGTCCATGAAGTAGAAGAACTCGCCATCGCTGTAGAGATACTGCATCTCGGTTTCCATGACGTCGGCGGCTTCGACGCTTTCACCGGATTTAAAGGTGCGGTCGATCACCTTGCCGGTCTTGAGATTGCGCACCTTGACCCGATTGAAGGCCTGACCCTTGCCCGGCTTGACGAACTCGTTCTCGACAATGGTGTAGGGTTCGCCATCGAGCATGAGCTTGAGACCGGATTTGAACTGATTGGTGGTGTAAGTGGCCATGGCATCTCCATCATTCAGGCGCGGCCGCCGGCGGCGGCCAGGAATGGCGATGCATGCTAACGGAAAACCCCGGGGGATGACATATGAGCGCAGCGCCGTGGCAACGCGAGTGGCAGACCGCCATCCGCGAACCGGCCGAGCTGATCGATGCACTGAAACTGGACCCGGCGCTGGTGACGCCGGCCCGACGCGCGGCCGAGGGCTTCGAGCTGCGCGTCCCCAGAGCCTTTCTCGAGCGCATCGAGCCGGGCAACCCGCGCGACCCTCTGCTGCAGCAGG
Organism: Spiribacter pallidus; assembly: GCF_040838495.1. NCBI lineage: Bacteria > Pseudomonadati > Pseudomonadota > Gammaproteobacteria > Chromatiales > Ectothiorhodospiraceae > Spiribacter > Spiribacter pallidus. The sequence goes on from NZ_JBAKFM010000001.1 coordinate 373,135, forward strand.
TCCTGCCAGTGGACCTGGAAACCGGCACCCCGCCCGATTTTGTCAAGGATCCGGTGGGCGACGGCGCCAGCCTGCAAAACGGCGGCGTCATCCACAAATACCACGGCCGTGCCCTGCTGATCGCCACCGGCGCCTGCGCCATCAACTGCCGGTACTGCTTCCGGCGGCATTTTCCCTACGCCGAGGCCAATGCCAGCACCGGACAATGGCGAAACGCCCTGGCCTACCTACAAGGCGACACGAGCCTCCACGAGGTCATCCTCAGCGGCGGCGATCCGCTCAGCCTTGCTGATCGACGACTCAGCGCCCTGGCCGAAGCGCTGCAGGCCATCCCCCACCTGCGCCGGCTGCGCATCCACAGCCGCCTGCCGGTGGTCCTGCCAAGCCGTGTCGACGATGACTTACTGGCCTGGCTGGCCGGTGGTCGGCTGACCCCGGTCATGGTCATCCATGCCAATCATCCCAACGAACTGGATGACCGGGTTGGCTCTGCCATGCGTCGGCTGCAGGCCGCGGGGGTGCGGTTGTTCAACCAGACCGTTCTGCTGCGCGATATCAACGACGATGCCGCCGTGCTGACCGAACTCAGCGAGCGGCTGTTCTCGATCGGCGTCCAGCCCTATTACCTGCATCTGCTGGATCGGGTCGAGGGCGCGGGCCATTTCGAGGTCGATGAGCGCCGGGCCTGTCAGGTGATGCAGGCGCTGGCATCACAGCTACCCGGCTATCTGCTGCCCCGGCTGGTACGCGAGGTGGCCGGCGAGCCGTGGAAGGTGCCGATTGACTGGAGCGGCGGCTGTTGAAAAGCGGCTCCCGCCAGGGGGATCCATGCCGCTACCCCCGCCGCAGCGCCTCGATGCGGGCCTCGATGGGCGGATGCGACATGAACCAGCGCTTGAACCCACCCCGGGCAATCCGGCCGGATATCCCGAACGCCTCCATCTGATCCGGAAGATCCTCGGCCGGGGGCGTCCCGGCCAGTCGCTGCAGCGCGGCGATCATCTTGTCACGATCCGATAGTCGCGCCGCGCCCGCGTCCGCGCGGAATTCCCGTTGCCGCGAAAACCACATCACGATCACCGAGGCGGCCACCGCCAGGAGGATTTCGGCCACGATCGTCGTAATCCAGAACCCTGGCCCGTGACCGCGCTCGTTCTTGAAGACCACACGGTCGACAAAATGCCCGATCAGCCGGGCGAGGAAGATCACAAAGGTGTTGATGACCCCCTGGATCAGGGCAAGGGTAATCATATCGCCGTTCTGGATATGACTGACTTCGTGGGCCAGTACCGCCTCGGCCTCGTCCCGGGTCATGGTGTCGAGCAGCCCGCTGCTGACCGCTACGAGGGCGTTGTTGCGGCTCATGCCGGTGGCAAAGGCATTCACCTGGGGGGATTCGTAGACCCCGACCTCGGGCATGCCGACTCCGGCCGCCGCGGCCTGGCGTCGGACGGTCTCAATTAGCCACTGCGCCTGCTCGCCCTGTGGCCGATCGATGACACGCACCCCCATGGCCCGTTTGGCCATCCACTTCGAGATGGCCAGCGACAGAAAGCTGCCGCCCATCCCGAACACCGCGGCAAAAATCAAAAGGGCACGGTAATCCAGGGCACCGCCGTCGGCTTCGAGCAGGCGATCCACGCCAAGCAGCCGCAGGACAATGCCCAGGACGACGATAATGGCGATGTTGGTCCCCAGAAAAAGCAGTATCCGCCTCACGGATCTAGCCCCCCTGTTGTCCTGACAACCCGTCCACCCGCTGGAACCCCCGGGGCAACGCCTTGCCCCGGCGTCCCCGCTCGCCCTCATAGCCAGCCAGGTCACCGGCTTTGAGGGTGAGGTGGCGTTTTCCGGCCGCCACCACCAGTGGCTGACCATCGCCCAGCACGCACAGGCCGGCGACCTTCTCGCTTGCATCCTTGCGCCGGGCGGCGGGAATATCAATCAGTTTGTTGCCCTTGCCCCTTGGCAGCTCGGGCAGCTGATCCAGCGCAAAGACCAGCAACCGGCCAGCCGTGGTCGCCACCGCCACCTGGGCGGCCTGGGGCGGGATGCTGACCGGCGCGATGATCGACCCGCCGCCCAGGTTGAGCACTGCTTTGCCCGCCTTCTGCCGGCCCTGCAGGTGCTTGAGGCGGGTGACAAACCCGTAGCCGGTATCCGCTGCCAGCAGCACCCCTTCGTCAGGCTCGCCGCAGAGCACATGAACAAAATAGCCGCCCTGGGGGGGCTGCAACCGGCCGGTGAGCGGTTCGCCCTGGCCGCGGGCCGAAGGCAGCGTATGGGCCGGCAGGCTGTAACTCCGCCCCAGGGTGTCCAGAAACACCGCCCACTGGTTGCTGCGCCCGGGCGCCGCATCGGCAAAGCCATCGCCGGCGCGATAGGAGAGCTTTTGCGGGTCGATATCGTGACCCTTCGCCGCCCGTGCCCAGCCTTTCTGGGATAACACCACCGTGACCGGTTCGCTGGGCAGCAGATCCTGCTCGCTGAGCGCCCGGGCGCTGTCGCGTTCGACCAATGGCGAACGCCGGTCGTCGCCGTACTGCTCGGCATCCGCCTGCAGCTCGGATTGAATGAGCCGGGTCATGCGCGCCCGCGAGCCCAGAGTTTTTTGCAGCTGGTCCCGCTCGGCGGCCAGCTCATCCTGTTCCCCCCGGATTTTCATCTCCTCGAGCCGGGCCAGATGCCGCAACCGCAGCTCGAGGATGGCCTCGGCCTGGGTCTGGGAAAGGCCGAAGCGCTCCATCAGTGCTGGCTTGGGCTCGTCGGCTTCACGGATGATGGCGATGACCTCATCGATATTGAGGTAAGCCACCAACAGCCCCTCGAGGACGTGCAGCCGGGCCTCGACCTTGTCAAGGCGCCACGCCAGCCGTCGTCGGACCGTCTCGCGGCGGTAGTCTAGCCATTCGGCCAGCAGCTCGCGGAGATTGCGCACGCGGGGCCGACCGTCCAGACCGATCACGTTGAGATTGACCCGATAGGTTTTCTCCAGATCGGTGGTTGCGAACAGGTGCTGCATCACCTCGTCGGCATCGACCCGGTTGGAGCGCAGGGTAATCACCAGCCGAGTGGGGTTTTCATGATCGGACTCATCCCGCAGGTCATCGACCATGGGAAGCTTTTTCGCCTGCATCTGTGCGGCGATCTGCTCGAGCACCCGCGAGCCCGATACCTGGAATGGCAGCGCAGTGACGATCACATCCCGGCTGTCCTGCTCCCAGCGCGCGCGCAGGCGCAGCCCACCCTGACCGGTTTCATAGAGCCGGTGGACTTCCGCCGCCGGCGTGATGATCTCGGCTTCGGTGGGAAAATCCGGTCCCTTGATGTGCTCACAAAGGGCGGCAACATCCGCATCCGGCTCGTCAAGCAGGCGAATGCAGGCAGCGGCCACCTCGCGCAGGTTATGGGGCGGGATGTCCGTGGCCATGCCAACGGCGATGCCTGTCCCGCCATTGAGCAGCACATTGGGCACCCGGGCCGGCAAAGTCACCGGCTCATCCAGGCTGCCGTCAAAATTGGGCTGCCACTCGACAGTCCCCTGCCCCAGCTCCTCGAGCAAGAGCCGGCTGTAGGGCGCTAGACGCGCTTCGGTATAGCGCATGGCGGCGAAGGACTTGGGGTCGTCCGCCGAGCCCCAGTTGCCCTGCCCATCCACCAACGGATAGCGGTAGCTGAAGGGCTGGGCCATGAGCACCATGGCCTCGTAGCAGGCGGAGTCGCCGTGGGGATGGTACTTGCCTAGCACATCGCCAACGGTCCGGGCCGATTTCTTGTGCTTGGCCGCCGCCGACAGGCCGAGCTCGGACATGGCGTAGACAATCCGCCGCTGCACGGGCTTGAGCCCGTCCCCGACATGGGGCAGTGCCCGGTCGAGGATGACGTACATGGAATAGTCCAGGTACGCCTTTTCGGTGAACTCATGTAACGGTCGGCGCTCGTAGTCCGGGCCCTGGGTCTGTTCGCTCATGCGCTTATCCTGTCATTCCCTGTTGCTCGGCGGTGATGGCTGATCACACCAGCACCTCGGCCAGATCCCCCTTGCGCTCCAGCCAGGCTCGTCGCTGGGCGGCCGCCCGTTTGCCCAGGAGCATGGCCATGAGGCTTTCGGTCTGCTCGGGGGCATCGACGGTGAGCTGGACCAGCCGCCGGGTATCCCGCGCCATGGTAGTCTCGCGGAGCTGGAGCGGGTTCATCTCGCCCAGCCCCTTGAAGCGGGTGGTGGCCACCTTGCCTTTGCGATTCTCGGCGGCGATCCGATCGAGAATCCCCCGGCGTTCGTCCTCATCAAGCGCATACCAGGTGTCCTTGCCCACATCGATGCGATAGAGCGGCGGCATGGCCATAAACACATGCCCGGCCCGGACCAGGGCGGGGAAGTGCTTGAGAAAAAGGGCGCAGAGCAATGTGGCGATGTGAGCGCCATCCGGATCGGCATCCGCGAGCACGCAAACCTTGCCATAGCGCAGCCCGGTGAGATCTTCCGAGCCGGGCTCGATCCCGAGTGCCACGGCGATGTCGTGGACCTCCTGCGAGGCCATGACTTCGGCCGGGTCGACCTCCCAGGTGTTGAGAATCTTGCCACGCAGGGGCATCACCGCCTGGTACTCACGATCCCGGGCCTGCTTGGCCGAGCCACCGGCGGAGTCACCCTCGACTAAAAAGAGCTCGCTGATCGCCGGGTCCTGGACCGTGCAGTCGGCCAGCTTTCCCGGCAGGGCCGGCCCCTGGGTCACCCGTTTGCGGGTCACCTTGCGGGCCGCCCGCATGCGTCGCTGGGCACTGGCAAGCACCAGCTCGACGAGCTTTTCGGCCTCGGCGGTATGCTCATTGAGCCACAGACTGAAGGCATCCTTGACCACGCCCGAGACAAAGGTGGCGCATTCACGCGATGACAACCGCTCCTTGGTCTGCCCCGAGAACTGAGGCTCCTCGAGCTTGACCGACAACACGTAGGCCACCCGCTCCCAGACATCCTCGGGGGCAATCCGCACCCCCCGGGGCAGGAGGTTGCGAAACTCGCAGAACTCGCGCAGCGCCTCGGTCAGGCCGGTGCGCAGGCCATTGACATGAGTGCCGCCCTGCAGCGTCGGGATCAGATTGACGTAGCTTTCCTGAATGGTTTCGGTGGGCTCTGGCAGCCACACAACGGCCCATTCGGCCGCCTCGTGCTCGGCGGCGAACCGGCCGATGAAGCCCGTCTCGGGGATGCGGGGCTGATCCCCCAACGCGCCGGTCAGATAGTCGGCGAGTCCGTTTTCGTAGTACCACACCGTCTCCTCGCCACTGGCCTCTTCCAGCAGCCGCATGGTCAGCCCCGGACAGAGCACCGCCTTGGCGCGCAGAACATGTCGAAGTCGCGGCACCGAGAACTTCGCCGAATCGAAATATCGGGCGTCCGGCCAGAAATGCAGCCGTGTCCCGGTATTCCGTCGGCCAACCTCGCCCTGCGCATGCAGGTCCTGGACCTTCTCGCCATCGGCGAAGGCCATCTGCCAGGCCTGCCCGTCACGGCGAATGGTCACTTCGAGCCGTGTCGACAGGGCATTGACCACCGAGACACCGACGCCATGCAGGCCGCCGGAGAACTGGTAGCTCTCGCGCGAGAACTTGCCGCCGGCGTGCAGCCGGCTGAGGATGACCTCGACCCCCGGCGCCCCCTCTTCGGGGTGGACATCCACGGGCATGCCACGGCCGTCGTCGCTGACCGAAAGCGATCCGTCCCGATGCAGTGTCACGTCAATGCGACGACAGTGACCGGCCATGGCCTCATCGACGCTGTTGTCGATGACCTCCTGGGCCAGATGGTTGGGCCGGCTGGTATCGGTGTACATACCGGGCCGGCGGCGCACCGGGTCGAGGCCGGTGAGCACCTCGATGGCCGCGGAATCATAGCGTTCGCTCATAGTCGGCGCCGATGCCTCCAGTCAGTGGCTGAACAATTGCGGGCAAGCCCGTGACGCGCCGAAGTGTAACGCCTACCCCGGCGACCGGCGAGTGCGGCGATCGGCCTGTCGCGATAGACTTAAAGGATGAGTGACGAAGAGAAAGCGCCGGACTTTGAAGCGGCGATCAAAACCCTGGAAGGGCTGGTCGAGCAGATGGAACGCGGTGACCTGAGCCTGGAGCAGTCATTGCAGTGCTTCGAGAAAGGGATCCGCCTGACCCGCGAATGCCAGAAAGCCCTGACCGAGGCCGAGCAGCGGGTGGAAATCCTCATGGGCAAGGACGCCGACGCCGAACCGGAACCCTTCGGCGAGGCGGACGATGACAACCCTTGACGCGGCGCTGACGGATACCCGCCACCGCATCGAGACCGCCCTGAATGCGGTGCTGCCCGATGCGGCCCTGCCACCCGAGCGGCTCCACGAGGCGATGCGCTACGCCACCCTGGCCCCCGGCAAGCGGCTGCGCCCCTTTCTTGTCTACCAGGCCGGCGGGCTTTTCGGGGAAACCGGCCCGGCGCTGGATCCGCCAGCCTGCGCGGTGGAGATGATCCACGCCTATTCACTGATCCACGACGATCTGCCCGCCATGGACGACGATGACCTGCGACGGGGTCGGGCGACCTGTCATCGCGCCTTTGACGAGGCCACCGCCATCCTCGCCGGTGATGCGCTGCAGTCGCTGGCCTTCCGGCTGCTGGCCGCCGCCGAGACGCCGGCGCCGGCCCATCGGCTTGCCATGATCGAGACCCTGGCCGCGGCGATCGGCTCGCGCGGCATGGCCGGCGGCCAGGCCCTGGATCTGGCGGCGGTGGGCGGCACCCCGGACGCGGCGGATCTCGAGGACATGCATTCGCACAAGACCGGCGCGTTGATCCTGGCCAGTCTGCGGCTGGGCGTCCTGGCCGCCGGTGCAGTCGATGCGGATGCCGCGCAGCGCACGGCGCTGGATGCCTACGGCCGCTGCATCGGCCTGGCCTTTCAGGTCCAGGACGATATTCTCGACGTCGCCGGCGACCCGCAACAGCTGGGCAAGGCCAGCGGCGCGGACGCCCGGCATGACAAAACCACCTATCCCGGTTTGCTGGGTATGGAAAAGGCCCGTGCCTTTGCCGTCGAACTCAAGGACCGGGCCATTGCGGCACTGGAGCCATTCGGCAGCGCCGCAGACCCGCTGCGGCGACTTGCCGAGTACGTGATCAAGCGCGATCGCTGATCAGCCCGCCGACTTGGCGGCCCGCTTGCGCTCATGCTCTTTGAGGTATTTCTTGCGCACGCGGATGGCTGCCGGGGTCACCTCGACCAGCTCATCGTCATCGATGAACTCCAGCGCCTGCTCCAGCGTCTGGCGCTGGGGCGGCGTGAGGATGATGTTTTCGTCCGACCCGGCGGCGCGGACGTTGGTGAGCTGCTTGGCCTTCATGGGGTTGACCACCAGATCGTTGTCACGGCTGTGCAGCCCGATGACCATGCCCTCGTAGACCGCTTCACCCGGGCCGATGAAAAGCTTGCCCCGGTCCTGGAGGTTAAATAGCGCATAGGCAAGCGCCTTGCCGTCGGCCATGGCGATCAGCACACCGTTGATGCGCTGCCCGTAATCGGCGGGCTTGGCCGGGCCGTAGTGGTCAAAGACGTGGTACATCAACCCGGTGCCGGAGGTCGCGGTCAGAAACTCGGTGCGAAAGCCGATCAGACCCCGGGCCGGTATGATGTAATCGAGCCGCACCCGCCCACGACCATCGGGCAGCATGTCGGTGAGTTCGCCACCCCGCTCGCCCAGCCGTTGCATGACCGCGCCCTGGTAGTCCTCTTCGACGTCCACGGTCAACTGCTCGAAGGGCTCCTCGAGCCGGCCGTCCACCTCGCGGGTGATGACCTCGGGACGCGACACACCCAACTCGTAGCCCTCACGACGCATGTTCTCGATGAGGATGCCCAGATGCAGCTCGCCGCGGCCCGAGACCCGGAACTTCTCCGGGTCCTCGGTATCCTCGACACGCAGCGCCACGTTGTGGACCAGTTCGCGCATCAGCCGGTCGCGCAACTGCCGCGAGGTGACGTACTTGCCTTCGCGGCCGACAAACGGCGATGTATTGACCTGAAAGGTCATCGACACGGTCGGCTCATCGACGGTAAGCGCCGGCAGCGGCTCGACGGAAGCGGGGTCGCACAGGGTATCCGAGATATTGATCCCGTCGATGCCGGTAAAGGCGATGATATCGCCGGCGCTCGCCTCCGGCACCTCGACCCGCTCGAGGCCCATGAACCCCAGAACCTGCAAAAGACGCACCTGACGCTTGTTGCGATCCCGGTCGATGCAACTGAGTGTCTGCCCGCTTTTGACCTGACCGCGCTCGATGCGGCCGATGCCGATGACCCCCACATAGCTGTTGTAATCGAGGCTGATGACCTGCATGCGAAACGGCCCGTCGGCATCCACCTCGGGTGACGGCACACTGTCACGAATGAGTTCGAAAAGCGGCGTCATGTCACCGCTTCGCACCTCGGCCTCGGTGCCGGCGTAACCGTTCAGTGCCGAGGCGTAGATCACCGGAAAATCCAGCTGCTCGTCGCTCGCGCCCAGGTTGTCGAAAAGATCAAAGGTCTTGTCCGCAACCCAGTCCGGTCGCGCCCCGTCGCGATCGACCTTGTTCACGACCACGATAGGCTTGAGCCCCCGGGCCAGGGCCTTCTGGGTGACAAAGCGCGTCTGCGGCATGGGGCCATCCACAGCGTCCACCAGTAGCAGCACCGAATCGACCATCGACAGTACCCGCTCGACCTCGCCGCCAAAGTCGGCGTGTCCCGGAGTATCGACGATGTTCACCCGCAGATCCTGCCATTGAATGGCGGTATTCTTGGACAGGATGGTGATGCCCCGCTCGCGTTCGAGGTCGTTCGAATCCATCACACGCTCCTGCGCCTCGCCACGGGACTCGAGGGTGCCGGATTGCTGCAGGAGCTGATCCACCAGCGTGGTCTTACCGTGGTCGACGTGGGCGATAATGGCGATGTTGCGCAGGTTGCGCACATCCGAGGCGTTGGCGTTGGTCATTGATTCTGCTCGCGGAAAGGCTGGATGCCCGGCGCTGCCCGCTTGGGTTGCTGCGCCGGAGCCGATGGGTTAAATCCTCCATTGTACAGACTGGCCGCCGTCCGTGCCGAGCAATCGACCGGTCGTTTAGCGTCTGCCCGCGGCCCATGCCGCAAGCACCAGCAGCGGGAAGATCTCCAACCGCCCGAGCAGCATCAGCGCGCTCAATACCAGGCTCGGCCCGGTACCCAGCCCGGGACCGGCCACGCCGGTGGCGAGCCCGGAGTTGAAAAGCGCCGAGGCGGTATCAAAAAAGACATGCCCGAGCCGGGTGTCCGCCGGCACCCCGTGCAGCATGACCAGAACGCCCAACAGCCAGAGCAGCATGAACATACCGATAAGCCGCGAAGCGATGCGGCCGAGCTCAGCCATGCGCTCGGGACTGACCCGCTCGCTGTCGTGACGAAGCACCACCACCTGATGCGGAGTGGCGCGGAGCTGGCGGAGCTGGGCGAGCAGGTCTTTGAGCAACAGGCTCACCCGCAGCAGCTTGACCCCGCCACTGGTCGAGCCGGCCATGCCGCCCATGATCAGGGCCAGCAACACCATCAGCAACGGGCCGTCCCCCCAGCCGGAGAGATCCGAGGCGGTAAAGCCGGCGGTGGTGACCGCAGAGACCCAGACGAAAACCGTGGTCAGGCCGCCCCCGTCACCCACGGTGAGCCAGCGTTCGAGTAGCAGCAGTGCCGCACCGCCCACCGTGACCCAGAGCAACAGCCGCAGCTCGGCCATTCGCCAGAGCCTCGGCGGCGCCACCCGCTCGACGATCAGCCGGTAGTGGATAACAAAACTCACCGCCCCGGCCAGCATGATGGGCAGATAGGCCAACTGCACCCGCGTTGGTGTATTCACAAGGCTTTGGTCGGTGATGGTAAACCCGCCGGTGGCGATGGCGGTCATGCCATGGTTGAGGGCCCGCCACCCGGGCTCGCCGGCCAGCCACAGCAGCCCGACGGCGATCAGTGTGTAGGCGAGATAGATCCCCCAGATGGCCCGGACGGTGGATTTGACCGTGGGCAGGATCTTCTCCTCGCGGGCTTCAGAGAAGTAAAGATTGATCGCGCCGCGCTCGGCCGGAAGGATCGCCAGCAGCAGCAGGATCACCCCGATGCCGCCCACCCATTGGCTCAGGCTTCGCCACCACTGGATATGCGCGGGCAGCCGGGCAGCCTGCTCGACCACGCTCAGCCCGGTGGAGGTAAAACCGGAGACCGATTCGAAAAGCGCGTGGGCCGGTGTATGAAAGCTGATCGCCGCCCCGGCCATCGCCGCCGGTGCCTGGGCGGCCAGCCACAGGGGCAACGCCCCGATCGCGGCAATCAACACCCAGCTGAGTGCGGCGATCAGCATCGATTGGTAACGCTGAAACCCCCCGGCCCCGCGGCTCGACCAGACCAGTCCCTGTCCGGCCGCCAGCGCCAGCGCGGCGGTGAAAAGCAGGTTGGCCAACGCCCAGCCCTCGTCCGCCCATGCCGCGACCGGCAACGAGACCAGCGCCATGATCCCGGGGATATGCAGCAAAAACCCGGTCCCACGAAGAATCTCGCGCAAGCTTCAGCCTTCCAGATGCTTTTCGCGGAAAACCCGGCGACGACGCCCGCGAAGACGCTCGGGCGCAAAAAGGATCAACCCGTCGCCGGCCGCCAGGGTCTCGTCATCGCTCAGGGCGCGGGTCTCGCCGTTGCGGATCCGGGCGACCAGCTCCAGATCACCATCCAGCCAGTCGCCCTGCTGCAGCTGCGCGTCGGTCAGCCCGATCAACGGCGAGTCCTCGCCGAGCTGGAGCTCGAGGATCTGCTGTCCGCCCCGCAATGTGGTCACATCGCTGGTCTCCGGCAGCAGCGTGATGTCCAACAGATGCTGCGCCACCAGCCGTTCGGGATCGGCCAGGATGCGCACACCCAGGCGTTTGAAAAGCCCCAGGTGGGTGGTGCCATTCACGGTACTGGTCAGTGTCTCGACGCCGGCCTCCTGGCCGAGCATCATCGCCATGAGGTTGGTGGCGTCGTCATCGGTGGTGGCGATCAATGCCTCCGCCCGCTCCAGCCGGGTCTCGCGAACAAAACCCTCATCGCCCACGTCCATGGCCAGCACCCGGGCATCGAACTGCGCGGCACAGGCGTCGGCCAGTGCCTGGTCCGGCTCCACTACCACCAGATCATTATGACCGGCGGCGAGGGCGCGCTGAACGAGGCTGACCCCGACGGTTCCGGCACCGATGACAACGATCATCATTGGCTGTGTCGCTCCCTGTCAAAACCCTCCAATGCCTGCATCATACGCACAGCGGCGGCTCCTGCATGGCGGCGGCCTGTTCACGCAGCGCCAGGATATGATCCTCCCAGTAGCGCGGTGTATCGAACCAGACAAAGGCCGCCGGAAAGGCCGGGTCCTGCCATCGCCGGGCAAGCCATGCCGCATAGCGCATCATGCGCATCGTCCGCAGTGCCTCGAGTAGGTGCAGCTCGCGGGGGTCGAAGTCGCGGAACTGCTCGTAGCCAACAAGCAGCTCGCTGAGCTGTCCGGTCCGCTCGGCGCGCTCGCCAGAGAGCATCATCCACAGATCCTGGATCGCCGGACCGCTCAGACAATCATCCAGATCCACCAGATGCGGGCCGGCATCGGTCCAGAGGATGTTGCCCGGATGGAAATCCCCATGCAGGCGAATCGCCTGCCAGGACGCCGCCCGCCGGAATGCCGCATCAATGTCGGTGAGCAGATCCTCGGTCACCGATCGATAGGCCGGCTCGAGATGATGGGGTATCCAGCCCTCGGCCAGCAGATTATCCCGGCTTTGCCGGGCCATCCAGTGCCAGTCGAGGGCGGGCCGGTGGGCGAAGGCATCCGACGCACCCACGTTGTGCAGCTGCCCCAGCAGACGGCCCAGCCACTGCAGCGTCTCGGGATGATCCAACGCCGGTGCATGCCCCCCGCGCCTTGGGTAGACCGCAAAGCGATAACCAGCGTGGTGATGAAGGCTTGCCCCCTGACAATCCAACGGGGCGACCACCGGCACCTCCTGTGCGGCCAGCGCCCGGGCAAAGTCGTGCTCCTCGGCGATGGCGGCGTCGGGCCAGCGCCCGGGACGATAGACCTTGACGATGACCGGCGGCTGGTCTTCGAGGCCCAGCTGATACACCCGGTTTTCAAAGCTGTTGAGCTCGAGCAACCGCCCGTCCGGCTCGAGGCCGATGGATTCGAGCATGGCCAGCAAGGTTACCGGCCCCAGATCGGCGAAAGGCCGACTCGGGCTGTTGGTATCGTCGAGCGGTTCGTCCACGCTCATTGCACACCCCCGAGATCCTCCCAGACCGGCGTGAGATCGCGCGGCAGCGGAGCCAGTCGCCCAATCTGGATCCAGGGGAAATCCGGATCGTGGAAATCCGAGCCCATCGAGGCTTTCAGCGTAAAGCGCCGGGCCAGCGCCGCCGCGGCGGCCAAGTCATCCCGCCCGCCGCCGGCATTCGAAACCTCGATGGCCGTCCCGCCGGCCTCGACAAAAGCGCTGATCGCCGCCCGCAATGCGCCGCGGGAGATGCGGTAGCGCAGCGGGTGGGCAAAGACGGCGATGCCGCCAGCCTGGCCAATCCAGTCGACCACTGCATCGATGCTGGCCCAGCTCACCGGCGCATAGCCGGGACGCCCCCGTTGCAGGAATCGATCGAAGGCTTGCTGGATATCCCGGGCATGACCGGCCTCGACCAGGCAACGCGCCACATGGGCCCGACCGGGGACGCCCCCGCCCACCATCGCGGCGAGGCGCCCTTCCAGATCCTCGATCCCGGCACGCTCGAGCCGAGTGACGATTTGCCGGGCGCGGGCTAGCCGGGCCCGCTGCTGGGCAGCGACGCCGTCCTGCAGACAACGGTTATCGACATCCACTCCCAGGCCGACAATATGGACAACGCCTCGGGCCCAACGCGCGGAGAGTTCAATGCCCGGCAGGCATCGGATACCGGCATCGGCCGCCGCCTTGCGGGCCTCGACCACGCCATCGAGGGTGTCATGATCGGTCAGGCTCATCAGCTCCACACCCGCCTCGGCGGCGCGCTGAACCACCGTGGCAGGCGACAAACGGCCGTCTGAGGCGGTACTGTGCATATGCAGATCAACAGTGCTTGCGAGCATGGGCGTTGCTTGTGGCGGCAATGCCCCCATCCTATAATGGAACGCTCGGCAGCCGCAGGCTGCCGTTTGTGTTTTCAGAGGCTGTCCGCATGTCTTCATCCACCCAGACACTGATGCCGACCTATACGCGTTTGCCGGTGGCGTTCCGGCGGGGGCGGGGTGCGTGGCTCGAAGACACCGACGGCCGACAGTATCTGGATGCCCTCTCGGGTATTGCCGTTTGCAACCTCGGGCATGCCCACCCCGCGGTGGCCGAGGCCGTGGCCGGACAGGCCCACACCCTGGTCCATACCTCCAACCTCTACGAAATCCCCCATCAGCAGGCGCTGGGTGACCGATTGGCCCAGCTGTCGGGACTCGAGCAGGTGTTCTTTGCCAATAGCGGCGCCGAAGCCAACGAAGCGGCGATCAAGCTGGCCCGCCTCTATGGCCACCACCGGGGGGTCGACCAACCCGAAATCCTGGTGGCGGAAAACGCCTTTCACGGCCGTACCCTCGGGGCCCTCGCCGCCACCGGCAACACCCGCGCCCAGACGGGCTTCGGCCCACTGCCGGGCGGGTTTGTGCGCGTGCCCTATGACGACATCCCCGCCATCGAACAGGCGGCATCAACCAACACCGTGGCGGTCTTCGTCGAACCCATCCAGGGCGAGGGCGGCATCGTAGTGCCCCATGATGGCTACCTGAGCAGGCTGCGGGCGCTTTGCGACCGTCATGGCTGGCTTTTGATGCTCGATGAGGTGCAGGCCGGCGTGGGCCGCACCGGGTATTGGTTCGGGCACCAGCACGAAGGCGTGCGACCGGATGTGATCACCCTGGCCAAGGCGCTCGCCAACGGCGTGCCCATCGGTGCCTGCCTGGCCGGTGGCGCCGCCGCCGGGGTACTGGGGCCGGGCAGTCACGGGACCACCTTTGGGGGCAACCCCCTGGCCACCCGGGCGGCCACGGCCGTGCTCGATACCATCAACGAAGAAGGGCTGATGGCCCGGGCCGAGACCCTGGGCAGCCGCATCCGCGGAGGATTTGCCCAGGCCCTCGATGGGCGCCCCAATATCGTGGACATCCGCGGCCGCGGATTGATGATCGGCATCGAACTGGCCGAGCCCTGCCCCGCCCTGGTGCAACAGGCCCTGGATGAAGGCGTGCTGATCAATGTCACCGCCGGCTCGGTGGTGCGTTTACTGCCACCAATGATCCTCAGCGACGCCGAGGCCGACCGGATCGTCGACCGGCTGGCGCCCCTGATCGCTGCCACCGCCACCGCGCAGGTCAGCCCGGCTGCCACGGCCTGAACGCTACAGGAAACCACCCATGTCGCTGCGTCATTTTCTCACCCTGGCCGATTTGACCGCTGATGAGCTCGAACGGCTGCTGCGACGCGCCGCCGAGCTAAGAGCCGCCCACTACAACGGCGCGCTTCATGAGCCCCTGCGGGGCCGGGTGCTGGGGATGATCTTCGAGAAATCCTCGACCCGCACCCGGGTGTCCTTCGAAGCGGGCATGGCGCAGCTCGGCGGGAGTGCGATCTTCCTCTCGCCGGCGGACAGCCAGTTGGGCCGGGGCGAGCCCATCGAGGATACCGCCCGTGTGCTCTCGGGCATGGTGGATGCGGTGATGATCCGTACCTTTGGCCATGAGAACGTGCAGCGATTTGCCGACGTCGCCTCGGTGCCGGTCATCAACGGGCTGACCGATGCCCACCATCCCTGTCAGCTGCTGGCCGATCTGATGACCTGGCAGAGCCACCGCCGCGAGATCACCGGCCGGACCGTGGCCTGGATGGGCGATGGCAACAACATGTGCCAGTCGTGGATGCAGGCCGCCGAACTCATGGGGTTCGATCTGCGCATCGGCTGCCCGCCCGGCTATGCGCCGGATGATCTGGATGCCTATCCGCGCAGCCGCCACGAGCCCGACCCCGACCGCGCCGCCGCCGGTGCCGATCTGGTGGTCACGGATGTCTGGGCGAGCATGGGGATGGAGGATGAGCAAAGCGCCCGACGGACCGCATTCGCCCCCTATCAGGTGACCGGCGCCATCATGGCGGCGGCAGGACCCGACGCCCTTTTCATGCACTGCCTCCCGGCCCACCGGGGCGAGGAAGTGGCCGCCGAGGTGATCGACGGGCCCCAGAGTGTGGTCTGGGAGGAGGCGGAAAACCGCCTCCACGCCCAAAAGGCGCTGCTCGAGTGGCTGATCACCGAATCGCTGGCGCCGGATGAGCCCCCGCGGGGCAATTAATGCCGGTCGCCGGTGGCCTCCTCGGCCATCTGCTCAAAGCTCGTGTGGCGGACATCCTTGCCGCGGACAAAATAGATGACGTACTCGCAGATATTGCGTGACCGGTCACCAATGCGCTCGAGCGATCGGGTCGCCCAGACGATATCCAGGACCGGCGGCACGGATTTCGGGTTTTCCTCGAGGTATTTCACCAGGTGCCGGATGATCGAGTCGTACTGGGCATCGGCCTTGATGTCCTCCTGAGCCACCCGCACCGCCTGCTCGGCATCCATTCGGGTGAAGGCATCCAGTGCGCCCCGGACCATGCCCTTGACGTTTTCGCCAAGGGCCGCGATCTCGGCCATCGGGCTGCGTTGCCGGTCCTCATCCAGCAGATGCAACGCCATGCGCCCCACCCGCTCGGCCTCATCGCCGATGCGCTCCAGATCGGTGATGGTCTTGATCACCGCCAGGATCAAACGCAGATCGCTGGCCGCCGGCTGACGCCGGGCCAGCACAGTGGTGCAGGCCTCATCCAGTTCCACCTCCATGGCGTTGACCCGATAGTCGCTGGTGACGACCTGCTCGCCCTTGGCCTGATCCCCATCCACCAGCGCCACGAGCGCCGCTTCGAGCTGCTGCTCCACCAGCCCACCCATGGTCATGACCCGGGTGATGATCTGCTCAAGATCCTCGTTGTACTGACGGGAGATATGCTGCGAGAAACCCTTGGTATCCATGGTGCGTGGCGCCCCTGTCGCCTCAGCCAAACCGGCCGGTGATGTAATCTTCGGTGCGCTGTTCCGTCGGATTGGTGAACAGCGTATCCGTGTCGCTGAACTCGACGATTTTGCCCATGTGGAAGAACGCCGTATACCCCGCGACCCGCGCCGCCTGCTGGAGATTGTGGGTGACGATGACAATGGTGTAGTTGTCCTTGAGCTCGTGGATCAGCTCCTCCACCGTCGCCGTGGCCAGAGGATCGAGCGCCGAAGCCGGCTCGTCCATGAGGATCACCTCGGGGTTCACGGCGATGGCCCGGGCAATGCAAAGCCGCTGCTGCTGGCCACCCGAGAGCTCGGTCCCCGGGGTATCCAGCCGGTCGGCCACCTCGTTCCACAGCCCGGCCCGCTTGAGCGACGATTCCACCAGGGCATCCAGCTCGGCGCGTGATGTCCCGGTGCCATGGAGCCGCGGCGCGTAAGCGATGTTCTCGTAAATGCTCTTGGGAAAGGGATTGGGCTTCTGGAACACCATCCCCACGTGGGTACGCAGCTGCACCACATCGACGCTGTGGTCGTAAATGTCCTCGCCGTCGAGCTCGACCCGGCCCTCGAGGCGCACCTCGGGGATCAAGTCATTCATGCGATTGAGACACCGCAGAAAGGTCGACTTGCCACACCCCGAGGGGCCGATCAGTGCTGTGACCTCGCGGCTGTACATATCCAGATTGATGTCGTGCAGTGCCTGGGTGTTGCCGTACCACAGGTTGAGGTCCCGGGCGCGCATGCGCACCTCCGGACGCTCTTTCTGCGACGGTCCGTTGTCGTTGTCGACGCCCTGCGTCATGGTCTGCCGCGCCTCTGTCGCCGTGTCGTTCGTCAGTTCAGTTTCCATGGTTTCCTCGCCAATCGCTACCAGCGACGTTCAAACTTGCGCCGCAGGAAAACGGCGGTCGCATTCAATGTCAGGAGGATCGCCAGCAAAACGATGATCCCGGCGGCGGTTTTCTCGACAAACGCCTTGCGGGGTTCGCTGGCCCAGGTAAAGACCTGCGCCGGCAATACCGTGGCCGACTCGAAGATGCTGCTGGGGGCATCCGGGATATAGGCGATCATGCCGACAATGATCAGCGGCGCGGTCTCGCCCATGGCCTGGGCCAGGCCGATGATGGTGCCGGTGAGAATCCCCGGCAGTGACAGCGGCAGGACGTGGTCGCGCACCACCTGCCAGCGCGAGCAGCCCATGGCAAAGGCGCCCAGCCGGATGGGGTCGGGCACCGCCCGCAACGCCGCCCGGGTGCTGATGATGATGATCGGCAGGGTCATCAACCCCAGGGTCAGGCCACCGACCAGCGCCGATGACCGCGGCACCCCGAAGGTCCCGATGAATACCGCCAGCCCCAGCAGGCCGAAAATGATCGATGGCACCGCGGCCAGGTTGTTGATATTGACCTCGATGGCCTGGGTGAGCTTGTTATCCGGGGCGAATTCCTCGAGGTAGATCGCCGACATGACGCCGATGGGAAAGGCAAAGACCAGGGTGACGAACAACACCAGAATCGAGCCAACCGCAGCCGAGAAGATGCCCGCCAGCTCCGGCAGCTTGGAATCACCCGAGGTAAAGAACGCCCAGTTGAACGACGAACGGATCGTACCGCCCTCGACCATTGCGTCGACCTGGCGGGCCAACTCCGGCGGAAGCTCCTCGCGGCCTTTGAGGTACTGGTCGATCCGGCTGTAGGCCGGCACCCAGGCCTGGCGCGTGATCCCGGCCAGCTCGGGGTTGTTCTTGATCTCGAGCGGAATGGACCGGACCGCCCCGCGCGAAGCGATATCGCGCATGTCCTCCGCCAGGGCGAAACGGCCGATGCGCTCGGCGCGCTCGTTGTAGTCGAGGGTGACATTGACCTCGGCGCGCCAGAAGGCCGTATACCCCTGGCTGATGATATCGGTGAAAAACGCCACGATGATGGCGAACGCGGTGAAAAGCGCCGCGATGGTATAGGCCTTGAAGCGTTTCTCCTTGCGGTACCGCGCCTTGATCCGCGGATCATTCGCCGAGCCGGTCAGTCTGCTTTGCGTCGTGGACATGCGGGGTGATCCGTTCAGTCGTATTTTTGTTTGAACCGGCGGACCAGATAGGTCGAGACCAGATTCAGCGACAGGGTGACGATGAAAAGCACCAGGCCAAGGGCAAAGGCCGAGAGCGTCTGCGGGCTGTCAAAGGCCAGATCGCCGGTCAGCGAGTAAACGATGCTGACCGTCACCGTGGTCATGTCTTCCAGCGGGTTCCATGTCAGATTGGGTCGCACCCCGGCGGCCATGACCACGATCATCGTCTCACCCAGTGCCCGCGAGACCCCGAGCAGGAACGCCGAGATCACCCCGGGCAGGGCCGCCGGGAGGATGACTTTCTGGATGGTTTCCGATTTAGTGGTCCCCAGCGCATAGGCGCCCTGCCGGAGGCTCTGAGGGATGCTGTTGATCACATCGTCGGACAGCGACGAGATAAAGGGGATGATCATAATCCCCATGACAATCCCCGGCGAGAGGATATTGCTGTACGAGGCATCCAGGCCGAAAAACGCGGCGATATCGACAATGATGGGGGTGACGGTAATGGCGGCGAAAAAGCCATAGACCACCGTCGGGATCCCCGCGAGGATCTCGAGGATGGGCTTGGCGAAACCGCGCTGCCGGTGCGAGGCGTATTCGCTCATGAAAATCGCCGACAAAAGCCCGATAGGCAGAGCGGTGGCCATGGCAATGGCCGTGACCATGAACGTGCCGGCGAACAACGGCACCGAACCGAAAAACGAGGTGTTCTCGCCAACCTCGTCACCCCGGCCCGCGGCCTCGAGGAAGGTATCCCCCGGCGACCAGACCGTGCCGGTGACAAACTCCCAGACACTGACCTCGCGGAAAAACCGCATGGCCTCGAAAAGAATCGACAGGACGATGGCCACGGTAGTGACAATCGAGATCAACGCGGCGCTTAAAAGCAGCCAGCGAATTACACCATCCAGGGCGTTGCGCGCCCGTACCTCCGGGCGGATCGCCCGAAGCCCCTGGGCAAGCCCCAGCAAGGCGATGGCCAGCGAGACGATGAGCACCAGCTCGTGGGCCGGTGCGATGACACCGAATAGGCTCAGCAGCCCGGCGGCGATGGCCACACCCAGCGCCGGCAGACCCATCCAGACCACCGAATACCAGCCATACTGCTGGGGCCGTGAGTGCATGCTGACGCCGGCGGCCATGGCGCTCAGCGCCTTGCCCCGACCCAGCCGGTAAGCCAGAAGACCCAGCGGCGCCAGCGCCGCTAAAAGCAACAGTGTTGTCAGTCCGATACCCAAGCTGCTACTCCAATCTCCTGGCTTCTGAATCAGATGTCGCCGCCCCCGGCAATCCGGGGACGGCGACTGTCAGGCCGCAAATGCTCGCCTGTCCCGGCGAGCATCGCAAGCCTTAACCGCCCAGGTCGCTGCGCTGCAGGTTGACCCGGTTCTCGACGCGGTCGCTCCACTCGGCAAGCGCGTCAGAAGGCAGCGGGATGAGCCCCTCGTCCTTCAGCAGGCCGTCCTGGCCGATCATCACCGGATCCATGAACAGGCTGACATACTCGTCGATGCCCGGGATCACACCCTCGTGGGCTTCCTTGATGTAGAACCACAGGCTCCGGGCCACGGGATACTCGCCGCTGCCGATGGTCTCCGGGGTGGGCTCGACGCCGTCGATGGTCGCGGCCTGGATGATGTCGGTGTTCTCAACCAGGAAGCCATACCCGAACACGCCAATTGCGTCGGCGTTTTCGTTGATGCGCTGAACGATCAAGTTGTCGTTCTCACCGGAATCCACGTAGACACCGTCGGCACGGATATCGGTGTACTCCTCGGGATAGCCGAGGGCCTCACTGGACTCTTCCATGACCATCTCTTCGAAGGCGTCACGGGTGCCCGAGGTGGTCGGCGGGCCAAGGATCTCGATCTCGCGATCGGGCAGGCTGGCGTCGATCTCACTCCAGTTGGTGTACGGGTTGTCCACCAGCTCACCGTCCTGCGGCACCTCAGCAGCCACCGCCAGCATGACCTGCTCGCGGGTCAGCGCCAGGGGATCGTTATCGGTGCTCTGGGCGAGCACGATGCCGTCGTAGCCAATCGTGGCCTCGGTGATGTCGGTGACGCCGTTTTCCATGCAACGGTCGAACTCGCTGACCTTCATGCGACGCGACGCGTTGGTGATGTCCGGCGTGCTCACGCCAACACCCTCGCAAAAAAGGCGCATGCCGCCGCCGGAGCCCGTGGACTCGATGACCGGCGTGGGGTGGTTGGTGGTCGCGCCGAACTCTTCGACCACATAGCTGGCGAAGGGGTAAACCGTGCTGGAACCCACGATGCGAATCTGCTCGCGCTCCTGGGCGATGGCCACGGAGGTCGTGCCAACAACCGCGGCAACGGCAAGGGCTGTCGTCTTCCAAGTCGTCATGAGGAATCTCCTCGTTAGTGCTTCAGGTAAGTGCGAGGAGGAGATTAGTGAACAAATGTGACAGGACTGTGACCCGTCTCATCAATCCGGTTGTGACGCCGGTGTCGTCGTCTTGACCCGCTGGTAGTGCGGGAACACCGCTGTGAAGGTGCTGCCCACACCCTGCTCGCTGGTCACCGAAAGCCGTGCCCCGTGACGGGAGAGGACATGCTTGACGATGGCAAGCCCCAGCCCCGTCCCGCCCTCACGACTGGCCCGACCGGCATCGACACGATAGAACCGCTCGGTCAGGCGGGGCAGATGATGGGCCGGAATGCCCTTGCCGGTGTCCGCCACCGCCGCACACGCCGCTCCGGCCGCTTCGAACCAGCGGATATCGATCCGCCCGCCGGCCTCGGTGTACTTCACGGCGTTGCTGACCAGATTGGAAAACGCGCTGCGCAGCTCGTCCCGGTCGCCCTCGACCTGCAATGCCTCATCGGCGGTCAGGGTGATGGTATGTTCGCCGCCGCTGAGCGCCTTGGCCTCGTCCTGGACATCGCGCAGCAGCTCGGCCACCACCACCGGCCCGGGCTCCACCGGCGGGCTCTCGGTCTCGAGCCGCGAGAGCAACAGCAGATCGTCCACCAGCCGGCTCATGCGGCCTACCTGCTGCTCCATCAGCGCCAGCGGCCGCTGCAGCTCGCCACTCGCGGCCGCGTCGGAGTCATTGAGCTGCTCGGACATCCCGCGCAGCACGGTCAGTGGCGTTCTCAGCTCATGGGAGATGTTGCCGACAAAATCCCGCCGCATGGTCTCGAGCCGGTCCAGTTCCGAGACATCCCGGGCAAGCAGCAGCTGACGATCCGAGCCGTAGGGGACAATCCGGATCTCGAGGGTTCGGTCGGCGTCCTGGGGCGAGGGAATCTTGACCGCGGCATTCCAGTCGCCCCGGCCAAGGAAAGCCGCAAAATCGGGATGCCTGAGCAGGTTGGCGATGCGCTGGCCGCGGTCCTGGGGCCAGCGAAGCCCCATGTAGCGGCTGGCCAGGCGGTTCCACCACTGCATCTCGCCCTCACCGGCGAGCATGATCACCCCGTCGGGCATGGCGCTGACGCTCTCGCGAAACCGCTGCAGCAGGTCAAGCAATCGCAGCAGCCGGCCACGGCGCCGGTACTGTCGCCGGTCGATGGCCGAGAAAATGCCGCCCCACAGCCCCTCGGCCGCTGGCGGCCGCTGCCGATTCGAACGGCGCAGCCACTGCTCGAGCCGGTGGGTCTGCACCAGGTTGAAGGCGAGCAGCGCCAGTGCGGCCACTGCCAGCACCAGCCAGGGCCGGCCCACCGCCAGCCCCAGCACAAGCGCCGCCACCAGGCTCAGGCCTGTCCGGGTCAGGGCCGCCGGCCAGGGGTTACCCATCAGTGCCGTTGCCTACTCGGCCGAGAAACGGTAGCCCGCGCCCCGAACCGTCTGCACCAGATCCTCGTGGCCGCTGATCGCCAGCGCCTTGCGCAATCGACGGACGTGGACATCGACCGTTCGCTCCTCGACATAAACATTCGCTCCCCAGACATTATCGAGAAGCTGGGCACGATTGAATACGCGATCCGGGTGGGTCATGAGAAAATGCAACAGACGAAACTCGGTCGGGCCCATGGCAAGGGCCTGCCCGTGTCCGGTGATCCGATGACTGACCGGATCCAGGCGCAGGCCGCGAACCTCGACCGGCTGGTCCGCGGCCGTGGGCTGGACCCGCCGCAACACCGCCTTGATGCGCGCAACCAGCTCGCGTGGCGAAAACGGCTTCGGGACATAGTCATCGGCGCCGGCGTCCAGTCCACGGATACGGTCCCCCTCCTCGCCGCGGGCGGTCAGAAGAATGATGGGGATTTCGCGGGTCGCGCGGTCTCGTTTGAGTCGACGCGCAAAATCGATGCCGGATTCACCGGGGAGCATCCAGTCGAGCAACACCAGATCCGGCTGACTCAATCGCATGGCCGCATCGGCATCCTCGGCCGACTCGGCGTGCCGCACCCGGTAGCCGGCACGCGCCAGCGCCATGGCCACCATCTCGCGGATGGCTTCTTCGTCTTCGACCAGCAGAATCGTCGCCACGTTATCCCCCGGGTTCCCCGATACAAGGCTTCAGTATAAAGACAGTCAGATTGCGGGACTGTGACACCCCGGCGACCCGATCCCCATGGTCATCGCATCACTGGCGGGGTGCCGGTGGGCTTGGTACATTCCGATGGATGCGGTATTTCATCTCACTGTCACTGATGCTGGCGGCACTCTGGCTGAGTCTCTCAGGGGTCTACAAGCCCCTGATCTTTGGCCTCGGCGGTGCATCCATCGCGCTGGTGGTCTGGCTGACCGAGCGCATGGAAGTCCTCGGCGCCGAACATGACGCGGGGCTTTGGTCGTGGCGGCTGCCGGTCTACTGGGGGTGGCTGCTCTGGCAGGTCGTGCTGGCTAACCTGATGGTCAGCCGGGCGGTGCTCTCGCGCCGGCCGATCCGGCCTCGACTGCTCCAGGTGCGGGCCTCGCAGCAGACGCTGGTCGGGCGGGTGACCTATGGCAACTCGATCACCCTCACGCCGGGCACCATCACCACCGATTTACCCAGTGACGATGAAGACCTGCAGGTCCACGCGCTGTTGCCGGTCGCGGCGGAGGATCTGCGCAGCGGCGAGATGGCGCGGCGGGTCGACTGGCTGGAGAACGGCCGATGATGGAGATGGGACTGCTCGTCTGCATCCTGGCGATCTTTGCCACCATGGCCATGGCCCTCTGGCGGGCGGTCCGCGGGCAGTCCATCTACGACACCATCGTCGGGGTGAACGTCTTCGGTACCAAAACGGTCCTGCTGATTGCCCTGATCACCTACTTTAGCGGCCACGATGATCTGATCGATGTGGCGCTTGTGTATGCGCTGATCAACTTCCTTGCCGTGATCGCGGTACTCAAGCTGGTGCGGCGACGGGACCTGGCGGCCAGCGGCGAGCGCGGCCATGACTGAATCGATGCTCAACATCGCCTCGATGCTGATGCTGCTGGCCGGCGGGGTCTTTGCGATGATCGGCGGCATCGGACTGCTCCGCTTTCCGGACGTCTACACCCGGCTGCATGCCGGGAGCATCACCGACACCCTGGCGCCGCTTCTGATCGTTGGCGGCCTGGCGCTGCAATCGGGCTGGAGCCTGCTGACGCTCAAGCTATTGTTGATCCTGCTGTTCCTGCTCTTCACCACGCCCACCGCCTCCCATGCCACGGCCCGGGCGGCCATGCTTGCGGGGATCAGGCCGGTGACGGCTTCCGGTCGCGACGGCCGCGACCCCAACCAAGAGGAGCCTTCGTCATCGAACACCTGATCGACATCGTGCTGCTGCTTTTCCTGGTGGTTGTCGGTCTGGCCGTGGTGCTGACCCGCGATCTGCTCAAAGCCACCATGCTGTTTGCGATCTATTCGCTGACCATCGCCGGGCTTTTCGCCCTGCTTGACGCCGGCGATGTCGCCCTCACCGAGGCGGCGGTCGGCGCCGGCATCAGCACCGTGCTGATTCTCGCCGTGCTGGCATTGACGCCGCGTTTCGAGACAACCAAGGCCGGGCACAGCCTGCCGGCGCTTGTCATTGTCACCATCACCGGCGCGGCCCTGGTCTACGCATCGCTTGATCTGCCGCAGTTCGGCGATCCCGCCAATCCGGTCCATCAGCACGTTGGCCCGTACTACATCGAGCAGACCTACGCCGATATGGGCATCCCGAACATGGTGGCGGCGGTACTGGCAAGCTATCGATCCATCGACACCATGGGTGAGGCGGTGGTCATCCTGACCGCCGGCCTGGGGGTCTATGCATTGCTGGCGACCCGTCCGCGTCGGCGCGACAAAGGAGACCGGTGATGAAAGACAATGCCATCCTGGTGGTCGTCGCCCGGTTTCTGATCCCCTTGATGATGCTCTTCGGGCTGTACGTACAGTTTCATGGCGAATATTCACCCGGCGGCGGATTCCAGGCCGGGGTGCTGTTCGCCGCTGGCTGGATTCTATTCGTGTTCATCTACGGCCTCGAGACGGGCCTTCGCATCATCCCCGAGCGCGTCATCTATGCACTGGCCTGTCTGGGTGTGTTGCTCTACGGGTTGATCGGCCTGCTCGGCCCATTGCTGGGGGGGCACTATCTGGATTTCTCGGTCCTCCTCCCCGCGCCCAGGGCCGCCCAGCAGGCGGGCATCATCCTGGTCGAGCTGGGGGTGGGCATCACCGTGGCCAGCGTGGTGATGCTGTTTTTCCTGCTCTTTGCCCGTCGCCGCGCCGAGGCCGAGGCCGAGGGGCTGCCGCTGGTGGACCCGCTGGATGAGGACGAATCGCGCAGGGAGCCGCGCCCATGACGTTCTTGAGCTTTTTCAACTACTGGGCAGTGATCGTGTTGATGATGATCGGCTACTACTGCGTCATCGTGCGCGGCAACATGATCAAGAAAATCATCGGGCTGGGCATCTTCCAGACCTCGGTGTTCATCCTGTTCATCTCGGCCGGCAAGGTCATCGGCGGATCGACACCGGTATTGCGTGACGGCGTCGAGGTCTACTCCAACCCCCTGCCCCATGTGCTCATCCTCACCGCCATTGTCGTGGGTATCGCCACCACCGCGTTGGGACTGGCACTGACAGTGCGTATCCACGAGGCCTACGGCAGCATCGACGATGACGCGATCGACGCCGCCGAGGCGCAGGAGCGGCAATGAACCGTCTCGTCGAGCTGATGCCGTTCATCGTGCTGCTGCCCCTGCTGGCTGGCCCGGTCTGTGCGCTGCTACCCGGCCGACGGCTGCCCTGGTTGCTTGCCGTGGCCGCCGCGGCGGGGGCTTTCATCATTGCCGCGACCACCCTGGCCGGGGTGATGGACGGCACCACCCTGCGCTACGCCTTTGGTAACTGGCCGCCGCCCATCGGCATCGAATACCGGGTCGATGCGGCCAACGCCCTCGTTGCGTTGCTCATCACCGGCGTGGCGACGATCCTTCTGCCCTGGGCGGCACCGACGGTGGACGCCGAAGTGCCCGAACGCCAGGGGGTGTTCTATGCGCTTTTTCTCATCGCCATGGCCGGACTGCTGGGCATCACGCTGACCGGCGATGTGTTCAACGTCTTTGTCTTTCTCGAGATCTCGTCGCTGGCCACCTATGGGCTGATCGCCCATGGCCGGGACCGGCGAGCGCTGCTGGCAGCATTCCGCTATCTGATCATGGGCACCGTGGGCGCCACCTTCCTGCTCATCGGTATCGCGTTTTTGTACATCCTCACCGGCAGCCTCAACATGGTCGATCTGGCCGAGCGGCTGCCGGGGGTCAGTGATTCGCGCGCCCTTCAGGTGGCGCTGGGCTTTATCGTGGTGGGCCTGGCCATCAAACTGGCACTTTTTCCGCTGCATCACTGGCTGCCCAATGCCTATACCTACGCGCCGACACTGATCACCGCGTTTCTGGCGGCCACGGCCACCAAGGTGGCGCTCTATGTGATGCTGCGGGTGGTGTTCGATGTCTTCGGGCCGGCTTACAGCTTTGCCGCCCTGCCGCTTGCCAGCGCCTTGATGGTCCTCGCCATCGCCGGCATGTTCGCCGGGTCCTGGCTCGCCATCCTGCAGGAAAACCTCAAACGCATGCTCGCCTACTCGTCGGTGGCCCAAGTCGGCTACATGGTCCTGGGGGTGAGCCTGGTGAGCGTTGCCGGCCTGGGCGCGGCCTTTTTGCATTTGTTCAACCACGGTCTGATGAAAGCCGCCCTCTTTGCCAGCGTTGGCATCGTCGCCTACCAGGCCGGCAGTGTGCGGATCCAGGACCTGCAGGGCATCGGCCGGCAGATGCCGTGGACCCTGACGGCGTTCGCACTGGCAGGACTCAGCCTGATCGGCGTGCCTCCAACGGCCGGGTTCATCAGTAAATGGGTGCTGATCTCGGCGGCGCTGAACGCCGGCCAGGCCTGGCTGGTGGTGCTCATCCTCATCACCTCGCTCATGGCGCTCGTCTACATCGCCCGGGTGGTGGAGACCGCCTGGCTGCGCCCGCGACCGGCGGATGCTCCGGCCGTGAACGAGGCGGCCTGGTGGCTGCTCGCCCCGGTCTGGCTGCTGGTAGCGGCCAATTTCTACTTTGGTCTCGATACCCGGTTGACCCTGGGCGGCGCCACCGCGGCGGCGGAGGCCCTGGCCGGCGGTGCCCTGGGGGTTGGCCGATGACGCCCCTCACCGCGGTTGCCATTCCGATGATCGGTGCGGTGGCCATCGCGCTCGCCGCCCATCGACCGCGGCTGCGGGATAGCCTTTGCTTTGCCACACCGCTGCCACTGTTCGCCGCGGTGGTCATGCTGACCTCGGCCTATGTCGTGGCCGGTGACACCCGGGCGGTGACGCTGCTCGAGCTCATGCCGGGCCTTGAGATCGCGCTGGCCGTCCACCCCTTGGGGCTAACCTTTGCCCTGCTGGCTGCGACGCTCTATATCGTCGCCACACCCTATGCCCTGGGGTACATGAAACATGGCGGCTACGGCAATCTGGCCCGCTTCATGGCCTGCTACGCCATTGCCCTGGGCGCCGCCATGGGCATCGCCTTTGCCGAAAACCTGCTCACCCTGTATCTGTTCTACGAAATCCTGTCGATCTCGACCTATCCGCTGGTGGCGCACACCGGCACCGACAAGGCCCGCAGTGGTGCGCGCACCTATCTAGCGCTGCTGCTTGTCACCAGTGTCGGGCTGATGCTGCCGGCGATGGTCGCGATCTGGATGCTCACCGGCACCCTGGCCTTCACGCCCGAGGGGATCATGGCCGGCCGCGTCGATCCGGCACTCGGGGCACTGCTGCTCGTGGTGCTCGCCTATGGCATCGGCAAGGCCGCGTTGATGCCCTTCCACCGCTGGCTGCCGGCCGCCATGGTCGCGCCCACACCGGTCTCGGCACTCCTGCATGCGGTGGCGGTGGTCAAGGCCGGCGTTTTCAGCATGCTCACCGTGGCGCTTTTCATCTTTGGACTGGACTATCTGCGCGGGCTGGCCACCCAGCCGCTGATGCTCTACATCGCGGTGTTCACCATGCTTGCTGCCTCACTGGTGGCGCTGCATCAGGACAATCTCAAGGCACGACTCGCCTACTCGACGGTCAGCCAGCTTGCCTACATTGTCACCGGTGCCCTGCTGGCCACCGAGCTCTCGGCCCTCGGCGGCGGGCTGCACATGCTCATGCACGGGTTTGGCAAGATCACGTTGTTTTTCTGCGCCGGCGCCATCTACATCGCCAGCGGGATCAACACCGTCAGCGGCATGGACGGACTGGCCCGACGTATGCCGTTGACCATGCTGGCGTTTTTTGTGGGGGCGCTGTGCGTGATCGGACTGCCGCCCAGCGGCGGGTTCTGGAGCAAATGGTATCTGGTCAGCGGTGCCTACAGCGCGGGCCACTATCTGGTTGTCGGCGCGTTCGTCCTCAGCACCCTGCTGAATATCGCCTACCTCCTGCCGCCGGTCACCCGGGCCTTTCTCAAACCGCCACCGGATGATCGCGCGAGCGGGATCAACGAGGCACCGGCGCTCTGCCTGATCCCCCTGCTGCTCACGGCTGCCGGCACGCTGGTGCTGTTTGTCCTGGCCGACCCGGCCTACCACCTTTTGACCGGCGCGTTGTCCTGAGACCCGGAGGCGATACAGCGATGGCTTTAGTCGATTTTACCGCCCGCGTCCTCGATACACTGGTCCGCGAAGTCCGCTGGCTGCGCCGCGGCGCGATTCTGCTTGCCGGCGCCGTGGTCCTGGCGGACATCCTCAAGGACAAGGGCTACAGCCGGTTTGCATGGGATGGGATACCGGCCTTTACCGCGATTTACGCCTTTCTGGGGGCACTGGCGCTGATCGGCCTGTACAAGCTAATCGGTTACGGACTGGTCTATCGCCGCCCCGATTACTACCACCGCGGGCAGGACGAGCGAGGGGCGGACGGTCATGACTGAGTGGCTCCATCCGGCTTTGCTGCTTGCCCTCGCGGCCTTGCCGCTCGGCGTGCTGCAAGGCCGTGGGCGCCAGGCATGGCAGATTGTGCTGCCGTTGCTGGTGCTCGCCAGCGTGGCCTCGCTGGAATCCGGCACCCGGGTGACCATGCAGCTGGCCGGCCTCGAGCTCACGCCCCTGCGCGCGGACGGGCTGAGTCTGGTATTCGCCTACATCTTTGCCCTCATCCTTTTCATCGGCAACATCTTTGCCCTGCAGGTCGAGGACAACGCCCAGCATGTGGCGGCCGCGCTGTATGCGGCGGCCGCGCTGGGGGCCACTCTGGCCGGCGACCTGGTCACCCTGTACGTGTTCTGGGAGATCATGGTGGTGGCCTCGGTATGGCTGATCTGGCGCCGGCAGCAGCGCAGCGCCTACCAGGCCGGGTATCGCTACCTCATTGTCCACGCCTTGGGCGGCATGCTGCTTTTCGCCGGTGTCATCGCCTATTACCTGCACACCGGCAGCCTTGCCTTTGAACCCCTTGCCGGCGGCGGCCCGGCGTTCTATCTGATTCTTGCCGCTTTTCTGATCAACGCGGCGGCCCCGCCGCTCCATGCCTGGCTACCGGATGCCTATCCCGAGGCCACGGTGACCGGCACGGTATTTTTAAGCGCCTTCACCACCAAAACGGCGGTTTATGTGCTCGCGCGAGGCTTTCCCGGTACCGAGTTCCTGGTCTGGCTGGGCGTCGGCATGACCCTCTACGGGGTAACCTACGCGTTTCTGGTCAATGACATCCGCCGCCTGCTCGCCTACCACATCATCTCGCAGGTGGGTTACATGGTGGCGGGCGTGGGCATCGGGACAACCCTGGCGATCAGCGGAACCGCCGCCCATGCCTTTACTCATATCCTCTACAAGGCGCTTCTTCTAATGGGCGCGGGTGCGGTGTTGCACATGACAGGCCGCAGCAAGCTCACCGAGCTCGGTGGGCTGTATCGCTACATGCCCGTCACCTTATTGCTCTATATGGTCGGTGGGCTGTCCATCTCGGCCTTCCCGCTTTTCAGCGGGTTCGTCAGCAAGACCATCATCATCGAGGCGGCGGCCGAAGACGGTCGGGGCGTGATTTTCTTGCTCATGATGCTCGCTGGTGTGGGCACCTTCCTCAGTACCACACTCAAACTCCCCTGGTTTACCTTCTTTGGCAGGGATGCCGGCCTGAAGCCCGCCGAGGCGCCAATAAACATGCGCGTGGCGATGGGACTGGCGGCGCTTATGTGCTTTGTCATCGGGGTGATGCCGCAGCTGCTCTACACGATCCTGCCGTATGCCGTGGACTACAACGCCTACACCGCCTCGCATCTGATCAAGGAAGGTCAGCTACTGCTTTTCACCGGCATTGCCTTTTTCCTTTTACTCAAGCATCTGGGTGGCAAGGACAAGATCAGCCTGGATTTTGACTGGTTCTATCGCGACCTGGGTCGGCGTTGGGTTGGCAGCGCCCGGGACCTCGTCAGCACCGCCAACGCGGATATTCGCCGTGAGTTCATGACCGGCTTCCGACGCCTCGAGGCCGCCGCCTGCCGGTTGCGTGTCAGTGGCTGGCCCATGCGCAGCTGGCCCACTGGCTCCATGGCGCTGTGGACCGCCCTGGTGCTGGCCTTGCTGCTGGTGTTCGGACTGGGGCGTTAGCCGTCGGCCAGGTCGGTGCGGGGAGATGGTGCCGGCGCACGGATTCGAACCGCGGACCTACGCATTACGAATGCGTTGCTCTACCAACTGAGCTACGCCGGCCATCCGGACGAGCAATACTAGACGAGGGGCGGGGGTCAGACAAGCGCTATTGCCAGCACCGGCGGGCTTCTCCGATCGGCGCTGGCGCCTCGCCATCGGCGGGTACAACCCGCCGCAACCCGTCGTGGCGGTAGATCAACCCCCGGCAGAGTCGGTTGCTGGATGCTGCCATGCCATCCCGCCGCCAGGCCCGAATCTGCCAGGGCTCGGCCATAGAGAGACGGTCGCCCCAGGTCGACTCACTGGCCGATTCGGCCGTGGCGGCAATGGCAAAGGCGTAGACCTCGCTCAGCCCCTCGATGCAGCCACCCGCCGGTCGCGGCAGCGTCCAATCGCTGCGCGACTCATCAGCCAGCGCCTGACGGTGGATGGCGGCGGCGGTTTCGACCAGGCAGGCCGCCGCCCGGGTCTGCTGCGCCTGCGCGATATGGCTGCGATAGCCGGGTATCGCCAGCATGGCAAGGATGCCGACGATACTGAGCACCACCATCATCTCGATGAGGGTAAAGCCTTTTTCTCTCGCCATAGGCCAGAGGCTGAGGCATTCGATGGATGGTCGCCACAACCGGCCGATGGTCGCGTTAAATTGCAGGATATGCGGCCATTACAGACAGTTTCGCGGCAACACGGCGTCACACTCGTCGGGCTTCTGGTCACCGTGGGCATCGTCGGCGCCCTGGTGAGCGTCGCTCTGCCGGCGCTCCGAACAAGCGTGGACGGTGTCCGCGTCAGGCATGCCGCTACCACCCTTCACCAGTCCCTTGACCAGGCCCGCATGATGGCGATCAGCCAGGGCCGGCCGGTGCTGGTCTCGAGCGTCGATGGGGATTGGCAAAATGGCTGGCAGGTGCGCATCGACGAGGACAACGACGGCTTGAGCGAGCCCGACGAGATGGTGATCGAAACCGTCAGGCTGGCCGGCCGAGATGTGCGCATCAAGCCCAACGCCGGCATCGGCGAACGGGTTTACTATCGGCCCGATGGCAGTGCACGACGGCCTGGCGGGGGGCTGCAGATGGGGCGCTTCGGCCTGTCGGCGGCCAACGGCGAGCCGGCTTTCGAGCTTGTCCTCAACGCGGCCGGGCGGACCCGACTGGCCACACCCGGACGGGGCTAGGCGCGCTTCAGTCGACCACCGATCGGATTTCTCCCCGCCGCGGGATCGCCCGCAACAGATCCCGGGGCATCGAGAAAACCACGTCCTCGGTGTACTGACCACTGGTATCCGGCCGTCGAGCCCCCCACTGGACCAGCTGATCGATGACCTCACGGACCAGCGACTCCGGCGCCGAGGCACCCGCGGTGATCCCGATGACCGAAGCATCGGCAAACCACTGACGGTCCAGTTCGGCAGCCCGGTCAATCTGGTGGGCCGCGACGCCCATCCGCTCGGCCAGCTCCGTCAGCCGACGGGTATTGGAGCTGTTCGCCGAACCGACCACCAGCATGACATCCACCTCGCCGGCGAGATCACGCACCGCGTCCTGCCGGTTTTGGGTGGCATAGCAGATATCGTCCTTGCGTGGCCCTTCGATGCTCGGGAATCGCCGCTGCAGGGCTTCGATGACCTCAGCGGTGTCGTCCATGGAGAGCGTGGTCTGAGTCACGAAGGCCAGGTTGTCCGGGTCTTTCACCGAAAGGCGCTCGGCGTCCTGCGGTGACTCAACCAGATAGACCCCGCCCTGGTCGGCCTTCTCGCCGATATACTGCCCCAGGGTGCCTTCGACCTCGGGGTGGCCGTCGTGGCCGATGAGGATGACCTCACGACCCTGACGGGCGTGCTTGCGCACCTCCATATGGACCTTGGTGACCAACGGACAGGTGGCATCGAATACATGCAGCCCGCGGTCGACGGCCTCGTCACGCACCTGCTGAGACACGCCGTGGGCCGAGAAGATCAATGTCGAGCCCGCCGGTACGCCTTCGAGCGCCTCGACGAATATCGCCCCCTTGTCCCGGAGTTCGTCGACGACGGTCTGATTGTGGACGACCTCGTGGCGGACATAGATGGGCCGGCCGAAGGCCTCGAGGGCCTGTTCGACAATGCTGATGGCCCTGTCCACACCGGCGCAGAAACCTCGGGGGTTGGCGAGTCGTATCTCTTGCATGGCTATTAGTCTCCCATGACCGCTGGCCGTCGACCAAACCTCAGCGCTGAGCCCGTCGCTCGCGTCGATGATCGCGCAGCACACAGACAATAACGGCGCCAACGCCGACGGTAATGGCGCTGTCGGCCACATTGAAAGCCGGCCAGTGCCAGCCGGCCACATGCAGATCGATGAAATCGACCACCGCGCCCAGCCAGAGCCGATCGACCATGTTGCCAAGCGCACCGCCCAGGATGCCGCCCAGCCCGACCGCCTGCAGCCGATCTACGGCAGGCAGCGTTTTCAGCCAGTGGACAAGATAGGCGCTGACCGCCAGGGCCACTGCCGCCAGTGCCCAGCGCTGCCACCCGCCTTCGTCGGCCAGCAGGCTGAAGGCCGCACCCGGATTGAAAGCGAGGGTGAGATTGAGCACCGGCAGCAGTGCCACCGGCTGGTAGGGGTCAAGCATCTCGATGGCGAGCCGCTTGGCCAGCTGATCGGCGATCAGCACGGCCACTGCCACCCCCAGCCCCAGGGGCAGCCCGGTCGAAGCCTGTCTCAACCCCACTCCGATGGCTCAGGCAAACCGGCGGATTTCGCCATCACCGGCGATATTGCTGATACAGCGCCCGCAGAGATCCGGATGCTCGGCGTGGTGGCCCACATCAGCACGCCGGTGCCAGCAGCGTTCGCATTTGGCATGCTCGCTGGGCCGGACCTCGAACAGAAAACGGGTTCCATCGCCCAGATGCCCCGCCTCGGCGGCATCACCCGCGGCGGTCAGCGGGTGGACCCGGGCGTCCGAGGTGATCAGCACAAACCGCATTTCTTCACCCAGCCGGCCCCAGCGGGCGGCGAGTGGCTCGGGGCAGTAGAGATCGACCTCGGCTTCCAGCGTGGCCCCGATGACCTGCTCACTGCGCAGGGCCTCGATGCGTTTGGCCACCACCTCGCGCAGCGCGAGGATATCGTCCCAGAAAGCCGCATCCATGGTGTTGTCGTCGAGTGCAAAGAGGCCGTCGTACCACTCGGTCTCCAGCGCGGTGCCCGAACGCGCCCCCGGGAGGTGGTCCCAGATTTCATCGGCGGTGAAGGAGAGCACCGGCATCAGCCAACGCACCAGTGCCTCGGCGATGTGCCACAGCGCCGTCTGCGCCGAGCGACGGGCCAGGCTATCCGGTGGGGTGGTGTATTGACGATCCTTGATGACGTCGAGATAGAAACCGCCCATATCCAGCACGCAGAAGTGATGCACCCGCTGATAGAGCTGGTGGAAGTCGTAGCGATGGGCACTTTCAATGATCTGCTCCTGCAACCGCCAGGCCCGATCCACTGCCCAGCGATCGAGGGCGAGCATCTCGTCAGGGGCCACCGCATTCTGTGCCGGATCAAAGCCGGCCAGGTTCGCGAGCAGGAACCGGGCGGTGTTGCGCAGCCGACGGTAGGCATCGGCCGTACGCGTGAGGATGTCATCCGAGACGGCGATCTCGCCGGTGTAATCCGACGAGGCCACCCACAGCCGCAGGATATCGGCACCTAGCTGATCCATGACCGTCTGGGGCGCAATCACGTTGCCACGCGATTTGGACATCTTGTGCCCCTGCTCATCCACGGTGAACCCGTGGGTAAGCACACCCCGATAGGGCGGCTCGCCGTTGATCATCATCGAGGTCAGCAGCGATGACTGAAACCACCCCCGGTATTGATCGCTGCCTTCGAGATAGAGATCCGCCGGCCAGGACAGATCATCCCGCCCGCGCAGTACCGTCGCGTGGGTGGTACCCGAATCGAACCAGACATCGAGGATATCGGTCACCTTCTCGTACGCACTCGCCTCGTCGCCGAGCAGCTCCGCGGCATCCAGCTCGAACCAGGCATCAATGCCGTCGGCTTCCATGCGTTTGGCCACCACCTCGATCAACCGATCGGTATCCGGGTGGGGTTCGCCGGTCTCGCGGTCAACGAAAAGCGCAATGGGCACGCCCCAGTTGCGCTGACGCGAGATGCACCACTCCGGCCGGTTGCGGATCATCGCCGCCATGCGCTCTTCGCCCCAGTGCGGAAACCACGCCACGCCGGGCAATGCCTCGAGGGTCTTCTCGCGGACACCGCCGGCCTCGAGATTAAGAAACCACTGCGGCGTAGCCCGAAACAGGATGGGCGTTTTGTGCCGCCAGCAGTGGGGGTAGCTGTGGTTGTAGGGGGCATGCTCGAGCAGGGCGTCCTCGGCCTCGAGCCGTTGGACGATGTCCTGGTTGGCATCAAAGACGAAGGCCCCGGCAAAATCGCCGCGCAGAAACCGCCCGTCGTCGCCCACCGGGTTGTCCACCGGCAGGTTGTACCGCTGCCCCACGGCAAAGTCGTCCGCGCCGTGTCCGGGCGCGGTATGAACGGCCCCCGTGCCGGCTTCGGTGGTGACATGTTCGCCCAGAATGACCGGCACGTGGCGTTCGATGAACGGATGCACCAGGCTCAACCCTTCGAGATCCCGGCCACGACACCGGCCAACGATCCCGAAATGCTCGATGCCGTAGCGCGCCAGGGCCGCTTCGTGCAGATCCTCGGCCAGCAGCAGGAACTCGCGCTCGTGATCCACCGACACGAGCACATAATCGAGTTCCGGATGAAGCGCCACCGCCTGGTTGGCCGGCAGGGTCCATGGGGTCGTGGTCCAGATCACCACCGAGACCGGGGCATCCGCCGCCGGCGAGGCCGCGCCGCAGCGGCGCATCATGGCCTCGGGATCCAACGCGGCAAAGCGCACATCGATCGCCGGCGAGGTGTGCTCGTGATACTCCACTTCGGCTTCGGCCAGTGCCGAGCCGCAGTCGGTGCACCAATGAACGGGCTTGTAGCCTCGCCGCAGGTGCCCCTTACGAACGATATCGCCAAGGGCGCGCAAGATGTTGGCCTCGGTCGCCGGGGCCATGGTCAGATACGGCTGATCCCAGTCCCCTAGCACTCCGAGCCGCTGGAAGTCCTCGCTCTGCCCGGCCACCTGGGTAGCGGCGAATTCGCGGCAGGCATCCCGGAACGCCCGGGGGCTTATCGCCTCACCGGCCTTGCCCACGGTCTGCTCGACCTTGTGCTCGATCGGCAGTCCGTGACAGTCCCATCCGGGCACATAAACCGCATCCAGCCCGTCGAGGCTGCGGGTTTTGACGATAATGTCCTTGAGGATTTTGTTGACCGCATGGCCGATGTGGATATCGCCGTTGGCGTAGGGTGGGCCATCGTGGAGGATGTAGCGCTCACGCCCCTGGCGGGCGTCACGCAGGCGCTGATAAACGCCCGCCTCCCGCCAGCGTCGCAGTCGTTCGGGTTCGCTCTTGGCCAGACCGGCCCGCATGGGAAAGTCCGTGCGGGGAAGATTCAGCGTATCCTTGTAATCGCTCACTTACTCATCCTGCCGTCGTGTTTGTTGCATCGAAGCCGTCAAACCAATCACGCGCCTGCGCGACATCGATGGCGATCTGACGCTTGAGCGCGTCCAGCCCCTCGAAATCCCACTCATCGCGCTGGCGGTGGATGAACTCCACCTCGACATGACGGCCGTAGAGATCACCCGCAAAGTCGATCAGATAGGTCTCGAGCAATGTCTCGACCCCGTTGACCGTTGGCCGTGTGCCCAGACTGGCCACGCCAGGCACCGGATCACCCAGTCCGTGGACCAAGACGTTAAAGATACCGCGCATGGGCGGGGGATGTTTGCCAAAGGCCATATTGGCGGTTGGCCATCCAAGCTCGCGGCCAAGGGCCTGACCCCGGACGATGCGCCCTGAGATCCGAAGCCGGCGGCCAAGCAGGCGCGCGGCGGTGGCCAGATCGCCGGCGGCCAGGGTTTCTCGCACCCTGGTGCTGCTCACCCGACTATCCCCCTCCTGCACCGTCGGCATCCGCGACAACTCGAACCCATACTGGTCGGCGGCCTCGGCGAGCATGGCGAAATCGCCCCGGCGCTTGTGCCCAAAGCGAAAGTCGTCGCCCACCATCAAAAAGCGTACGTCCAGGGCCTGGTGAAGCAGCGTCTGGATGAACGCTTCCGCCGGCTGGGCCGCCAGTCGGGCGTCGAAGCGCAGACACAATACCCGCTGTACCCCCAGCTCCCGGAGGATGCGCAGCTTGTCGCGCAGCCGGGTGATCCGCCCGGGCGCGGTCTGCGGGGCGAAGAACTCACGCGGCTGGGGTTCGAACAGGATCACCATATCGGGCAGGCCCAGTCGGGCGGCTGCCTGATGCAGCGCTTCGATCACCGCCTGATGGCCCCGGTGGATGCCGTCGAAGTTGCCGATGGTCGCAACACACCCCCGGTGCCTTTCGCTCAGGTTGTGGGCGCCTCTTATGAGCTCCATACGGTCTTCCCGGATACCGGTGCAAAAGGCCTAGAGTATACGCCAGCCGGCCATTGATCAGCCATGCTCGGGCCGCGGCTCCGCCAGCGCTGCCGGCCGCAGCCCGGCGGCCCAGAGCACGGCAAAGTAGACCAGCCCCCCCACCGCGATCAGCCCGATCATGGCCACCACCCGGACCACCGCCCCCTGGGCCAGCCAGAACGTCTGCTGGGCGGCGGGCCAGGCCAGCACCGCCACCATGACCAGCGCCGCCAGCCCGATCCGCGGCCATAGCCAGGCCCAGCCGGCGCCGGGGCGATAGATGCCCTGGGCGCGCAGGCCCCGATAGAGCAAAAGGGCATTGGTCCAGGCGCCCAGGCCTGTCGCCAGTGCCAGGCCCGCATGGGCGAGACCGGTTCCGATCAGCATCAGCACCAGGGTGATGCTGGCAGCCATGTTGACGAGCATCGCCGCGATGGCGCAGCGAACCGGTCCGCGGGTGTCCTGCCGAGAAAAATACCCCGGCACCAGAACCCGGACCAGCACAAACGCCATCAGACTGGCGCCATAGGCCATCAACGAGTAGCTCGCCGCTGCCACGTCAGCCGGGGCAAACGCCCCGTACTGAAAAAGCGTGGTTAACAATGGCTGGGCCAATACCACCAGGCCCAGTGTTGCCGGGACCATCAATACCGCGGTCAGCCGCAGGGCCCAGTCCAGCGTGGCGTTGAACCCCGCCGGATCGACCCGTGCATGGTCGCTGGATAGCCGCGGCAGGATGACCGTGCCGAGCGCCACCCCAAAAATCCCCAGCGGAAACTCCATGAGCCGATCCGACCAGTACAGCCAGCTGATGGAGCCGGCCACCAGAAAGGAGGCCAGCACGGTGTCGAGCAACAGGTTTAGCTGCTGGACGGATGTGCTGAAAAGCGTCGGCCCCATCAACCGCAGGATGCGACGGACCCGCGCGTCCCGCCACCGCAGGGTCGGCCAGCGCAGCAGACCGCGGCGCCAGAGGAATGGCAGCTGCAGCGCCAGCTGCAGCGCGCCGGCCACCGGCACTGCCAGGGCCAGTGCCATGACCCCGGTCTCGAGCCGGGGCGCGACCAGCCAGGCGGCGCCGATCAAAGCCAGGTTGAGCAAAACCGGGGCAAAGGCGGGTGGGCCGAAACTCTCATAGGTGTTCAGCACCGCCGCCGCCGCAGCGGTCAAGGCGATGAGCAGCAGATACGGAAAGGTCAAGCGAAGCATCTCTGCCGCCAGGGCAAGCTGGGCGGGGGCATCGGCGAACCCGGGGGCAAAGAGGGTGATCAGCCCCGGCGAGGCGGCCATTGCCAGACTAGTCAGCACCAGCAGGACAGCGCCGAGGCAGCCATTCACCCGTGCCAGGAGCGCGCGGACCTCGGCATCGCCGCCGGCGCGACGGGCGTCGGCAAGCACGGGCACGAAGGCCTGCTGAAAGGCCCCCTCGGCAAACAGTCGGCGCAGGAAATTGGGGATCTTGAAGGCGACAAAAAACGCGTCCGTGGCCGCGGAGGGGCCAAAAACCACGCCCAGCACAATGTCCCGCACCAGCCCGAAGACCCGGGAGAGCAGCGTCCAACTGCCAAAGGTCATTACCGATTGCCACAGCCCGGCGCGCAACCCCGCCTCCCTTGTCCCGAGGACCGGCGCTGTGGCCGGCCGTGGTTGACATTCCCCGCCAAGATTCGCATATTACCGCTCTTTTCTTCGAGACGAACCTCTGACAGGAGCATCACGTTGGCCAACATTGCCTCCGCCAAGAAACGCGCCCGCCAGGCTGAGCATCGGCGTCGCCACAACCAGGCGCGTCGCTCGATGATGCGCGGCAAGCTCAAGCAGGTGACCGCCGCCATCGCTAAGGGCGACAAGGCCGCCGCCGAGGCCGCGTTCAACGAGGCAGTCCCGGTGCTCGACCGGATGGCCACCCGTGGGGTGATCCACAAAAACAAGGCCGCCCGGCACAAAAGCCGGTTGTCCCAGCAGATCAAGGCGCTCGGCTAGCGCTTTGCGGCCGCCGGGGGCGACCCGGCATCAGCCGGTTAACACCAGGTTATCTCGATGAATCAACTCGGGCTCGGTCACATAGCCGAGCACCGACTCGATATCATCGCTCGCCATGCCCTTAATCCGATCCGCCGCCTCGGCGTCATAGTTGATGAGCCCCCGGGCAATCTCCTCGCCCCGGGCATCGAGGCAGAGCACAAGCTCGCCCCGCCGGAACCGCCCGGCCACCCGCGTCACGCCCACCGGCAGCAGTGAGGCACCTCCCTCCCGCAGCACCCGGACCGCGCCGTCATCCAGCCAGACCCGACCGGGCGCCTGGAGCTGCCCGGCGAGCCATTGCTTGCGTGCGGCCAGTGGTTCGCGAGAGGGCGTCAACAAGGTCCCGCAGCGCTCGCCGGCCGCCAGCCGCTCGAGTACCGCCGCCTCCCGGCCCGAGGCAATCACCGTGGCCGCCCCGGCCCGTGCAGCCCGTCGTGCCGCCATGACCTTGGCCCGCATCCCGCCCTGACCGAGGACCCCCGGGGCATCCGAGCACATTCGCTCGAGCCCCAAATCCTCGGCCTCGGCCTCCTCCACCAGCGCTGCCCAGGGGTTGGCCCGCGGATCGCTGTCGAATAACCCGGCCTGGTCGGTGAGGATCACCAGGCGCTCCGCCTCGATCAGATTGCTGACCAGCGCGGCCAGGGTGTCATTGTCTCCAAACCGGATTTCCTCGGTGGCGATGGTGTCGTTTTCGTTGACCACCGGCACCACCGCCAGATTAAGCAGGGCCCGCAGGGTCACCCGGGCGTTGAGATAGCGCTGCCGATCGGCCAGATCCTCATGGGTCAGCAACACCTGGGCGGTTTTCGCGCCGAAGGCCTGAAAGCGGCTTTCATAGGCCTGCACCAGTCCCATCTGCCCGACCGCGGCGGCAGCCTGGAGCTGATGCAAGGCATGGGGTCGATCCTGCCAACCCAATCGCCGCACGCCCTCCGCCACCGAGCCCGAAGAGACCAGGACCACCTCGATGCCCTGTTGACGGATGGCCATGATCCCATCCACCCAGGCAGCGATGCGTTCATGATCGAGCCCGCGTCCATGATTGGTGACCAGCGCACTGCCGACCTTGATCACCCATCGGCGCCGGGACTCGTTGAGCCGCTCAGTCATCGCCCGCCGTCTCCTGCTGCACTGGCCCTTCGCGCCCTGGCCTTTGACCGGATTCGTCCAGAAAAGTCATGGCCGCCTGGCATACCGCCTCAATGCCGGCACCGGTTTCGGCCGAGACGATAAAAACCGGCCCGGACCACTCAAGCCGCTGCCGGAGTGTCTCGGCGAGCGTCTCCGCGGTATTGTCGGCAAATAGATCCGACTTGTTGACCACAAGCCACCGAGGCCGCGCGGCAAGATCGGCATGATAGGCCTGCAGCTCGCCGGCTACGGTCTCGACCTCGGCCACCGGGTCACGCCCCTCGAGCAGCGAGCCGGCATCCACCAGGTGGAGCAACAAACGCGTCCGCGAGAGATGACGCAGAAACCGGGTCCCCAGCCCGGCGCCCTGGGCGGCGCCCTCGATCAGCCCGGGGATATCGGCAACCGTAAAACTACTCCCCGGGCCGATCCGAACCACCCCCAGCCCGGGATGGAGGGTGGTGAAAGGATAATCCGCTACCCGCGGGCGGGCGGCGGAGACCGCCCGCAAAAAGGTGGATTTGCCCGCATTGGGCAACCCCAGCAGCCCCACATCCGCCAGCAATCGAAGCTCGAGCGCCAGTCGACGCCGCTCGCCGGCGGTGCCAGGCACCGACTGTCGCGGTGCCCGATTGGTCGAGCTCTTGAAGTGGACGTTACCCAGCCCGCCCTCGCCGCCGGCGGCCACACACAGCCTTTCATCGCTGCGGGTGAGATCGCCGAGCAGTTCATCGGTATCCGCATCCCGGACAACCGTCCCCACCGGCACCGGGATGACGATGTCCTCGGCGGAACGACCGGTCATCTGCCGCCCCTGTCCGTTGTGGCCACGCTGGGCGGCAAAACGCCGGCTGTGACGGAAATCGGCGAGCGTATTGAGCCCCGGATCGGCCACCAGCCAGACGCTGCCCCCGCGACCGCCGTCGCCCCCATCCGGCCCACCCCGCGGGATATACTTCTCGCGCCGAAAGCTCACGCAACCATCACCCCCATCCCCGGCGGTCACCTGGATGCTGGCCTCGTCAACGAATTTCATGGTCGCTTACCCGCTAACAAAAAGCCCCGCTCGGGGCGGGGCTGGTGGGGCGGCTTCGGCCCGCTCGGGATCAGCCCGCCGGCTGAACGCTGACCACCCGCCGTTTGAGTGGGCCCTTGCGGGCGAACACCACATGTCCGTCGGTTTTCGCAAACAGGGTATGGTCGTTTCCGATCCCGACATTTTCGCCGGCATGGAAGTGAGTACCCCGCTGGCGCACCAGGATGTTCCCGGCCACCACTGCCTGGCCGCCGAAGCGCTTCACGCCCAGCCGTTTGGATTGCGAATCGCGGCCGTTTCGTGTGCTGCCGCCTGCCTTTTTATGTGCCATGCCTGTCTAGTCTCCGCGTAAATCCCAAACGTTCAACCGGCCTTGATCCCGGTAATACGGACCTCGGTGTAGGGCTGACGATGGCCGTAGTGGCGCTGATAGTCCTGCCGGCGCTTGAACTTGACGATCTCGATCTTGCGCGCGCGGGCTTCGGCAACGACTTCGGCCGAGACGCTGCCACCGTCCACCCGCGGCGTTCCCACGGTCACTTTGTCGCCGTCGGCCACCAGAAGCACATCATCAAAGGTCACCGTCTCGCCGGCCTCGGCTTCGAGCTTTTCAACCCGCAGCACATCGCCTTCAGCAACCCGATACTGTTTGCCGCCCGACTTGATAACCGCGTACATCTGGATTTCTCCCGAGGAATGGTTCAAAACCGCAGAAGGATAGCCGCATCGGGGGCGAGCGTCAACGCTCGTCGCCTCGCTTGACACCCCCACGCCCCCTTCCTAGCATCCAGTGTCCTTTTCTCGACATAGTACCCCGCCCGCCATGGACATAACCCGTATCCGCGAACGCGTCGCCACGGACATGAAGGCGGTGGACACGATGATTACCGAGCGGCTGCGCTCGGATGTGGCGCTGATCAACCAGCTCGGACAGTACATCGTCGGCGGCGGAGGCAAGCGCCTGCGGCCCATGGTGACCGTTTTGACGGCACGGCTTGCTGGCCACCCACCGGACGACACCCGCCATGCGCTGCTCGCCGCCACCGTCGAGCTCATCCACACCGCCACCCTGCTGCATGATGATGTGGTAGATGACTCCGCCGTCCGCCGCGGACGCGATACGGCCAACCAGATCTGGGGCAACGAGGCCAGCGTCCTGGTGGGCGACTTTCTGTATACACGGGCTTTCCAGATGATGGTCGAGCTCGAGGATATGACCGTGATGTCGGTTTTCTCGCGGACCACCAATCAGATCGCCGAGGGTGAGGTCATGCAGCTGATGAACATCCATGACGCCGATGTCACCGAGACCCGCTACATGGAGATCATCCATCGCAAGACCGCTGTGCTGTTCGAGGCCGGCTGCCGGCTCGCCGCCCGGCTCTCTCACCCCGGCGACACCCGGCTGACCGACGCGGCGGCGGCCTACGGACGGCACCTGGGGATTGCCTTCCAGCTCGCCGACGACGCACTCGACTACGACGGCGACAGCGCCGCCACCGGCAAAAACATTGGCGATGATCTGGCGGAGGGCAAGCCGACCCTGCCGATTATCCACAGCCTGGCGCAAAGCCACGGCGAGGCCCGGACCGTCCTGCAGCGGGCCATCGAACAGGGCGGCCGTGAAGACATGACCCGAGTGGCCGAGACAATTGCGCAGACCGGGTCGATTGCCTATACTCGCGCGCTCGCCGAGGCCGAAGCCGACCGGGCGCTGGAGGCGCTGGAGGCCTTCCCGGAAAACG
Organism: Spiribacter pallidus; assembly: GCF_040838495.1. NCBI lineage: Bacteria > Pseudomonadati > Pseudomonadota > Gammaproteobacteria > Chromatiales > Ectothiorhodospiraceae > Spiribacter > Spiribacter pallidus. Next base: position 415,882 of record NZ_JBAKFM010000001.1, read on the forward strand.
ACTTCCGATCGGCGCTCAGTGATCTCGCCCGGTTTTCGGTCGGGCGGGACCACTAGTCCCAGAACGGGGTGTAGCTCAGCTTGGTAGAGCACTGTCTTCGGGAGGCAGGAGTCGCTGGTTCGAATCCAGTCACCCCGACCACTTATCGAATGCCTCAGGTTGTGAACCACTGCCCGGAACAACGGTGAAACCCATGCTGTGATCGACGTCCCTGACGGCGATTGGAGCAGCATCCGGTGCCCGCACCCCGAAGACGACCGGCCATTGCGCAGCAGCTCATCGACGAGGGTTTGGTCGACCCGGCGCAGATCGATGCGGCCCTCGAACGGGCCCGCCACCACAACCAGTCCCTGGTCCGCTACCTTCTGGATCATCGGCAGGTATCGCCGGCGGCACTGGCGGACTGCCTGGCGCGGCTTTTCGGGCTGCGCCTCTGCGACCCGGGCGCCGAGCATGAGCCCTCGCAGCTGCCGCCCCTGGACCCCGCCCTGTTGCGCCGCCTGCATGCCCTGCCGCTGCGAATCGGCGATGGCGGCCTGCTGGTGGCGGTCTCGGATCCGGGCAATGTCAACGCCCAGGAGACGATCCGCCTGAAAACCGGTTTATCCGTTACTCCGGTGATCGCTGCCGACGACCGCCTCAAGGCCTGTCTCGATGCACTTGCGCCCGAGGATGCCCCCGCCGCGGCGACACGCAAAAGCGCCATCACCCTTCGCGATGGCGATGACACCGGTGACGACTCACCGGCAGCCCGCTACATCGATGAACTCCTCGGTCGCGCTGCCGCCGAGGGGGCGTCGGATATCCATCTCGAACCACTGGCGGATGGCTACCGGATCCGGCTGCGTCAGGATGGATTGCTCGAGGAGACGGCCGTCCCGCCTGCGCCGCTCGGCCCGCGGTTGACAACCCGGCTGAAGGTCATGGCGCGTCTGGACATCGCCGAGCGACGCCTGCCGCAGGACGGCCGCATCCGCATCGCCCGTGACGCCGGCGCGCCGCTGGATTTCCGCGTCAGCACACTGCCCACGCTCTTTGGCGAAAAGCTGGTGCTGCGGCTGCTTGATGGCAGCCACCGTGCCCTGGCCCTGGATCGGCTGGGGATGACGGCCGCCCAGATCGAGCAGTACCGGCAGGCCCTGCAACGGCCCTATGGCATCATCCTGGTGACCGGGCCGACCGGCTCGGGCAAGACCATGACCCTCTACAGCGGCCTGGAGACGCTCAACACCCCCGAGCGCAATCTGCTCACCGTGGAGGATCCGGTCGAGATTCGCCTGCCTGGGGTCAACCAAGTCTCCATCAATCCGCGCATCGGACTGGATTTTCCCGCAGCGCTGCGCGCCTTTCTGCGACAGGACCCGGACATCATGATGGTCGGTGAGATCCGCGACCGCGAGACCGCCGAAATCGCCATCAAGGCGGCTCAAACCGGCCATCTCGTCCTCTCGACGCTGCATACCGACGATGCCCTGGGGGCCATTACAAGACTGGCCAACATGGGGATCCCGCGATGGAGTCTGGCGGCAACGCTCAATCTGATCACCGCGCAGCGTCTCGTGCGCTGCCTCTGCCCGGAATGCCGGCGGCCGGCCGGGCCGGCGGCGGGCGCCGAGGACCATGGATCCGATGGCAGCTGCCAATCGGGCGTCGACTTTGCGCCGGTCGGCTGTCACCGATGCCGCGACGGCTATGACGGCCGCACCGGCATCCACGAGCTGCTCGCCGTCACACCAGCGCTTGCCGAATGCATCGCCGCCGGCGGGACGCGATCGCAGCTGCTGTCGGCAGCCCGGCGAGCGGGTTATGAGAATCTGCATGCCATTGGTTTGCAGCGTGTCGCCGAGGGAGTCACCAGCCGCACCGAAATCGATCGCATCATCCGGTGATGAGAGCCATGCGAAGTTTCATCTGGCAGGGCACGGACCGGCACGGACGAAACCGGATGGGACTGGCGCCGGCACGCAGTCAACGGCAGCTCCAGCAACGGCTCCGCCACCAGGGGGTGATCACCACGCGGGCCCTCTCGCTGCCCGATTGGTTTGACCGGCTGATCAACCCCGCGCGTCCCCGACTGCGCGAGCAGGACATCACCCGCATCCTCCAGCGCATGGCCGCGCTCATCGACGCCGGCATCCCCCTGGCCCAGGCGCTGGAGATGCTCGCCGCCGAGGAACGGCACGGTGCCGGCCGCCGTCTGCTCGAGAGCCTCGCCGAGGGAATCGCCAGTGGCAGCGACCTGTCAGCGGTACTCGCCGAGTGGCCCAGCTGCTTCGATGAGCTGGCACGCGGGTTGATTGCCGCCGGTGAGCAGTCCGGCGAACTGCCCGCCCTGCTGCGTCGCATCGTCGATCATCGACAACGCCTGGCGCAGACGCGGCAGCGCCTGCGGCGGGCGCTTTTCTATCCTGGTCTGGTCCTGGCGGTCGCCCTGCTGGTCACCGCGGCATTACTGATTTTCGTCATCCCCCGTTTCGAGGCGATGTTCAGCGATCTCGATGCACCCTTGCCGGCATTCACCCAATCGGTGATTGACCTGTCACGCTGGTTTCGCACCGGCGGGGGGACGCTCGTCCCGATGCTGACCGGGTTGCTGCCATTGCTCTGGGGATTCGCCCGGTACCTGCCCCGCCTGCACCACCTGCGCGATCGGCTGCGGGTGCGACTGCCGATCTACGGCGGCGTTCATCGACGGGCGTTGCTGTGTCGTTTTGCCCGGACCCTGGCGTTGCTCCTGCGCGCCGATGTGCCGGCCACCGAGGCGTTGTCGGCGGTGGCACGGGCGCTGGATAACCACCACTACCAGCGGCTGGTCACGCGCATGGTTCACGAGCTCCGGGCCGGGCGCTCGATGGCCGATGCCATCGCCCGCAGCGAGGGCTTTTCGCCGGCACTGGCTCAGGTTGCCGCCGTAGGCGAGTCCACCGGCCGGCTACCCGCACTGCTTGATGAGCTAGCCGCTGCCGAGGAGGGCGAGCTCGAGCGGCGGGTCAGTGCCCTGACAAGCAGCATCGAGCCGTTGATGATGGCCTTGCTGGGCCTTTTGGTCGGCGCCCTGGTCTTCGCCATGTATCTGCCGGTCTTTCGCATGGGCGCGGTGTTTTGATGATCGCCGCCGACACCATTCATTACTGCATCGGCTTGAGCGCCTCGCTCGTGCTCGGTCTGGTATCGGGCAGCTTTCTGACCATGCTCACCCATCGGATAGCGCTGCGGTTGCTGCCGTTATGGCAAACCGAGTCGAACGGTCCCACGACCACCCCCGAGCGAGCCTGGCGTTCCTGCTGTCCTCGCTGCGGCGGGGTGATCCCCTGGTACCGCAACCTGCCGCTTGTGGGCTGGGCCATCGGCCTGGGGCGTTGTTCGGTCTGCCGGCAGCAGGTGAGCCTGCGTTATCCGGTCATCGAATCAGTGACCACCCTGGTAGTGATGGTGGTCTGGGCGACCCAGGCCGACCCGTGGCGGACCGCTGCCCTGACCCTCGTCAGTCTCTGGTTGGTGGCGTTGTCGGTGATTGACGCCGAGACACGGCTGCTGCCGGACAGCCTGACGCTCAGCGGTCTTTGGATCGGGCTGCTTTTGAGCGTCATGCCGGTGGCGTCCATGCCCGGGCCGAGTGGCGCCATCATCGGTGCGGCCGCGGGTTATGCACTACTGGCCGGGCTGAATTGCGCCTATCGCCTGGTGCGGGGCCACGATGGCCTGGGCGGCGGCGATTGCAAGCTCTTGGCGATGCTCGGCGCCTGGGCCGGACCCGCGGCCCTGCCAGTGGTTCTGCTGCTCGCCGCCGGCGGCGGCTGTCTCTGGCTGCTGGTGCGTCGCTGGCCTGGCACCGGCGGTGACAATCACCTCGCCTTTGGCCCCTGGCTCGCCCTGGCGGGCTGGATCACGCTAGTCTGGGGGCATGAGCGGTTCTACCTCTAGCCACAACGGCGTCGGCCTTCGGGTCGGGATGACCGGCGGTGTGGCCAGCGGCAAGTCCACGGTGTCACAGGCGTTTGCCCGGCTGGGGGTGCCGGTCATCGACACCGATGACCTGGCCCGTGAGGTCGTGGCCCCCGGCACCGAGGGGCTGGAAGCCGTCCGCGACGCCTTTGGGCCGGAGGTGATCACCGACGACGGGCAACTCGACCGACGGGCACTTCGGGATCGGATCTTTGCCGACCCGACCGCGCGCGAGACCCTCGAAGCCATTACCCATCCGCGAATCGAGGCTTTGATGGCGCAACGCCTCGCAGCCTTGACCACACCCTATGCCATCGTCGTCGTACCGCTGATGGTGGAGGCCGGTTGGCAGGATCATTTTGACCGTATCCTGCTTGTGGATGCCTCGGCCGCTGATCAGAAACGCCGCGTGATGCAACGCGACCAGCTCAGTGCGCCCGCTGCACGCCGAATGCTCGAAAACCAGGCCAATGCGGATCAACGCCGGGCCATCGCCGATGACATCATCGACAATCGGCACAACCACACGGCACTGCAGTCACAGATCGCAGCACTGGATCGTCGATATCGGGACCTGGCGGCGCGCCGGTCATCCCCCCCATTTGTGCCCACCGGCCCGAGTGAGTGAGAATGCCGCAGGATCCATTGGAGGGCATGCGTGGGCAATTCGGACGCATTGGATGAGCCAATCGTGTATGAGTATCCGCTCAACGAGCGGATGCGGACCTTCTTGCGTCTTGAGTTTCTGTTCGCCCAGTACCGCTTCGGCGCCGCCGGTGAAAGCGCTTGGCATACCCGTGAGGCTGTGAACGCACTGCTGGATGTCAAAAGCCTGCTCACTCGCAGCGATGTCCGCTCCGAGCTACAGAAAGAGCTCGACCGAATCGAGGCCAGCCTCACCCAGCTTGAGCAACGGCCCGAGGTCGACAGCGGTCTGCTCGAGCCGGTGATCCAGGACTGTAACGCGCTCGCCGGCCGGCTGCGCAATGCCCCCACCGGCATTCCGGCGGCGGTCAGCGACAACGCCTTTCTCACCACCATCGAACAACGCGCCGGCGTGCCCGGAGGCACCTGCGCCTTTGACCTGCCGGGCTATCATCTATGGCTCGAAACCCCGGTCGCCGAACGTCAGGCGCTTCTTGCGCACTGGCATGACGCCTTCGAGCTGATCGACAAGGGGGTCGCCATGGTACTCAAGCTGCTCCGGCACAGCGCCGACCCCATCGAAGAGAGTGCCCCCGGCGGCAATTTCCAGGCCATGCTCGACCGGGCCACCCCGTATCAGATGCTGCGCATCACCGTCCCGGGCGGTGCCGGCGTTTATCCAGAGATCAGCGGGAGCCGGCACTACTGCAACATCCGCTTCCTCCAGCAACCCCGCTCCGGCGAGCGACCCCAACAGGTGGACAACGATGTCTCGTTCATCCTGGAACGCTGTGTCATCTGATCAACCCGCGCAGGTCAGCTGCCCGCAATGTGGCACGCCGGTGCCGTGGACGGCATCGTCCACCTATCGGCCGTTCTGCTCGAGGCGCTGTCGGTTGGTCGACCTGGGGGAGTGGCTGGACGAAGGGCATCGTATTCCGGGCGAGCCCGCCGATCCCCCGCCACCCGGCGACAACGACCCCCACTAACCCGACAGGCCGGGCCAGAACCCGCGAATACCGGCAGCCCCCTGGCCGCCGTGGGTGATGGCCGTCTCGGTATCCGCCCGGCCCATGCCGCCGAGGGCGTAGACCGGTAGCCGGGCCGCGGCCACCGCGTCGGCAAACGCCGCCCACCCCAGCGGCGCTGCCCCCGGGTGACTGGCGGTCGGCGCCACGGGGCCAAGCACTGCAAAATCCGCACCCAGATCGGCCGCCCGCGCCAGCTCGGGGCCGTTGTGGCAGGAGGCCCCAATCCATGTAAAGCCCGACAGTGACTGTCGGTTGCAATCCCGCAATTGCCGGGCATTCAAATGCACACCGTCGGCGCCCGAGGCTTCGGCCAGTGTTGCATCGCCATTGACCAGCATCACGGCGCCGCCGGCATGGCATCGCTTGACCGCCTCACTGGCCAGTCGGTCACGGCCGGGCGATTCACCGCGGACCCGGAACTGAATCAGGCGCGTACCACCGGCCAGGCAGCGGTCGAGCTGCGCCAGCCAGTCGTCCGGGTCATGGCAGTCCGGGCTGATGATATAGGTGGATGGCAGGCGCAGGGCCGTGATGATTGCCCGGTTGCCGGCCGGAAACGCCACCGGATCGAGCGAATCAATCGCGACCCGGGCCAGGGGCTGGCCCTCGACGCCCTCGGGCTCACCGCTATAGGCGGTGACGCGCATCACATCAAGCACAACCTGCCGGTCGCCATAGTCGTACGGGATGCGAATCAATGGCGATGCCGCCTCCGCCGTCACGCCGAGCTCTTCTGCGAGCTCGCGCTGGAGTGCCGTGAACGGCGTTTCTCCGGGCTCGATCTTGCCGCCGGGAAACTCCCAGCGCCCCCCCTGGTGGCGATGGGCGTCGCGGCGGGCAATCACGATCCGGCCAGCGCCGTCCTGGACGACCCCGACGGCCACGTGGACCGGTCCCGCTCCGCTCATGCTCAGCTGCGGTATTCCGCATTGATGCGGACGTAATCATAGGAAAGGTCACAGGTCCAGACCGAGGCCTCGGCATCGCCGCGACCCAGCTGGATATCGAGGGTCAACTCATCGGCGCCCATGCGAGCCGCCGCCTTGCGCTCGTCATAATCCGGGCTCAATGCCCCGGCCTCGGCGATGGGATAATCGCCAATGGCGATCGACACCCGATCCAGCGCCAGGTCGGCGATCCCCGCCCGGCCCACCGCCGCCAGGATCCGCCCCCAGTTGGGATCACCGGCGAAAAGCGCGGTTTTGACCAGAGGCGACTGCGCCACCGTAAAGGCCACCTGCTCGGCCTCGGCCACTGTCCGCGCGCCGGCGACGCGGACCGTCACCAGCCGCGTTGCCCCCTCGCCATCGGCGACGATGGCCCGGGCAAGGCGCTGACAAAGCTGGCCGAGCGCCCGGGCGAACAGCCGCTCGTCTTCGGGGGTTTCAAGCCCGATGCCGCTGGCACCGGTGGCCACAAGGCTGCAGGCATCATTGGTCGAGGTATCCCCATCCACGGTGATGCGGTTGAAGCTCTCGGCGACGGCCACCTCCAACAACGCCTGGAGCCGGTTTTGCGGGATACGGATATCGCTGGCGATAAACGCCAGCATGGTCGCCATGTCCGGGCGGATCATGCCCGAGCCCTTGGCAATGCCGGTGAGTGTCACTTCGCCGCCGCTCAGCGGCAGACGCATGCTATCGCCCTTGGGCCGGGTATCGGTGGTGCGGATGCCATCGGCGGCCAGCGCCCAGCCCTCGTCGCTCAGCGCCTCCAGCGCCTGCGGCAGGGCCGCGTCGATGCGATCGGCGGCGAGCGGTTCACCGATGACCCCGGTCGAAAACGGCAGGACTTCGCTGGCCTGACACCCGGTCAAATCGGCCAGGGCCTGGCAGTTCTGGGCCACGGCCCGTTCGCCATGTTCGCCGGTCCCGGCGTTGGCATTCCCGGTATTGATCAACCAGTAGCGTGGCGACAGGGCCGCCAGATGGGCCTCGGCGGTCCGCACCGGCGCGGCACGGAACCGGTTGCGGGTGAATACCGCCGCGACCTCACTGCCGGGCGCCAGCGAGAAGACCACCAGGTCGAGTTCGTCGGCCTTGCGGACACCGGCGCTGACGGTGGCCACCCGGACCCCGTCGACCGGATGGAGCCGCGGCAGGCGATCATTGCCAACAGCCACGCCGCCCGCCGCCTAGAGTTGGCCGTGACAGTGTTTGTATTTCTTGCCCGAGCCGCAGGGGCAAGGCTCGTTGCGCCCGACCTTGCGTTGACCCCGGACAAACGGCTGGCGCTCGCCCTCGGCCGCCTGGGTTGACGCGCCCTGGTCACCGGCGAGGGCGTTGGCCTCGGCATGCTGGAACTGCATGGCGCGGGCCCGCTCGGCCTCGCGGCGTTGCTCGGCCGCCTGGGCATCCTCCTGACTGCGCACATTGACGTTGAACAGAATGCGGATTGCCTCGCGCTTAATCGCCCCGAGCATCTCCTGGAACATCGCGAAGGCTTCTTTTTTGAACTCCTGCTTGGGATCGCGCTGTGCCATCCCCCGCAGACTGATGCCCTGGCGCATGTAATCCATGGCCGCGAGATGCTCTTTCCACTGATTGTCCAGCACCTGCAGCAGAAAGCTTTTCTCGACCTCGCGCATATCCACGCCGATGGCCTGGACCTCCTGTTCCTTGGCCCGGTAGTGCGTGGCAATCTGCTCGTTAACACGCGCGAGGACGCCTTCGCGATCGAGTTCGGCATCGGCCTCCAGCCATTCGCCCACGGGTGCGTCGACCCCGAACTGCCCCCGCAGGGCCTCTTCCAGTCCCGGGATGTCCCACTGATCCTCGATGGTACCCGGCGGCATGTGCTCGTTCATCAGTTCGCCGAGGACGTCGTCCTGCATATCAACGATGGTCCCGGAGATATCCTCCGAGACGAGCAGCTCGTTGCGCTGGGCGTACACCACCCGACGCTGGTCGTTGGCCACATCGTCAAAATCCAGCAGATGCTTTCGCATATCGAAGTTATGGGCCTCGACCTTGCGCTGGGCGTTCTCGATCACCCGCGAGACCATGCCGCTTTCGATGGCCTCGCCCTCTTGCATGCCCAGACGCTGCATCATTCCCGAGACCCGCTCGGAGGCAAAGATGCGCAACAGGCTGTCATCGAGCGAGAGGAAAAAGCGTGTCGAGCCCGGATCGCCCTGACGGCCCGAACGCCCCCGCAGCTGATTGTCGATACGTCGCGACTCATGGCGCTCGGTGCCGATGACATGCAGCCCACCGGCTTCCAGGACCGCATCATGACGGGATTGCCAGTCCTCGCGCAGCGCCGCCTGACTGGCCTCATCGGCCGACTCACCCAGGGCGGCCAGCTCGACATCGAAGTTGCCGCCCAGCACGATGTCGGTGCCCCGTCCGGCCATGTTGGTGGCAATGGTCACCGCCCCCGGCCGCCCGGCCTGGGCAACAATGCCGGCCTCGCGCTCGTGCTGTTTGGCGTTCAGCACCTCATGGTTGATGCCTGCCTCACGCAACGCCTGCGAGATGCGCTCGGAGCTCTCGATGGAGGTGGTCCCCACCAGCACCGGCTGCCCGCGGCCATTACAGTCTTTGATGTCCTCGATAATGGCGTTGTATTTGTCTTCCTGATTGAGAAAGACCAGATCATGATGGTCGGCGCGGATCATCGGCCGATGGGTGGGCACCACCGCCACTTCCAGGCCATAGATGTGCTGGAACTCGTAGGCCTCGGTATCGGCGGTGCCGGTCATCCCGGCGAGCTTGTCGTAGAGCCGGAAGTAATTCTGAAAGGTGATCGATGCCAGTGTCTGGTTCTCGGCCTGGATCTCCACCCCTTCCTTGGCCTCGACCGCCTGGTGCAGCCCCTCCGACCAGCGTCGCCCGGGCATGGCACGGCCGGTGAATTCATCGACAATGACAATCTGCCCGTTCTGCACCAGATAGTGGACGTCGCGCTGATACAGGGTGTGGGCGCGCAGGGCCGCATTGAGATGATGGACCATGACGATGTTGCGCGCGTCGTAAAGACTCTCGCCCTCGGCGAGCAGGCCGGCCTCCTGCAACAGGACCTCGGCGCGCTCCTGGCCTGATTCGGTCAGAAAGGCCTGCCGGGATTTCTCATCGAGGTAGTAATCGCCCGGGCCGTCCTCTTCTTCCTGGGGTTCGAGCCGGGGGACCAGTCGATTCATCTGCTCGTAGAGATCGCCCGCCTGCTCGGCCTTTCCGGAGATGATCAGCGGCGTGCGCGCCTCGTCGATAAGGATCGAATCCACCTCGTCGACGATGGCGAAATGCTGGCCGCGCTGCATCTGATCCTCGGCACGCAGGGCCATGTTGTCGCGCAGATAATCAAAGCCGAACTCGTTGTTGGTCCCGTAGGTGATATCCGCCTGATAGGCCGCCTTTTTATCCGTCGGCTCCATGCCCGGCACCACCACGCCAACCTCCATGCCCAGCGCCCGGAAGACGCGTCCCATCCATTCCGCGTCGCGACGGGCCAGGTAGTCGTTGACCGTGACGATATGGACACCCTCGCCGGATAAGGCGTTGAGATAGGCCGGCAGTGTGGCCACCAGTGTCTTGCCTTCGCCGGTTTTCATCTCGGCGATCCGCCCCTGGTGGAGAATCATCCCGCCAATGAGCTGGACGTCGAAGTGACGCAGCCCCAGGGTGCGACGGGCGGCCTCCCGGACCACGGCAAACGCCTCGGGCAGCAGATCATCCAGCCGCTCCCCCGCCGCCAGGCGTTCGCGCAGTGCCGGGGTCATGGCTGCCAGCTGCTGATCATCCAGTCCCTCGAGATGGGACTCGTGCTGATTGATCCGCTCGACTTGGCGACTCAGCCGCTTGATCAGTCGATCGTTGCGACTACCGAATATCTTTTTTGCAATTCCGCTGATCATGAGGACCCGATCGCAGAGGTGAATGACGCGCTACTATAGCGCATCAACCAGGGGATGAGCAGGAGCAGGCATGGCCGGCAACCGACCCGGATCGCCCCGACGGATCAACGGCGTGATGAAAGCGACCGGCGGTGATATCCGCGATATCGAACGCCACACGCGCTGGCTGGTGCAGACCGGCAACCGTCTGCAATCGGTACTCCCCGAGCGTCTGCAGGGCCACTGGCAGCTGGCTGCGATCGACGCCGACGCGCTGGTGCTGGTCGCCGAAAGCCCGGTCTGGGCCACGCCCCTTCGTGGTTATCAGCAGGCTTTGCTGGACGCCGCCGGCGAGATCATCGGCCACCGACCGGCGGCACTACGGGTTCGTCTGGCCAAACCGGTCAACCGCCGCCCGAGGGCCGCCTCGCCCGCGCTGAGCCACGAGGCAGTCCGTTATCTGGAAAACGCCGCCGAAGGGATGGTGGACCCGCGGCTGGCCGATGGGTTGCGACGTCTGGCATCAAGACGGCGCGGGGGATAGGTCGCGCGGTCAGGTCACCGGCAGGGGCTGGTCGTAGGCAATGGGGACCGTTGTCTCATCCTCGAAGGTCACCTCTTCCCAGGCATCACGCTGGTGCAGCAACTCGCGCAGCAGGCGGTTGTTCATCTCGTGGCCCGACTTGTAGCCATGAAAGGCACCGATGAGGCTGCGGTTGAGCTGATACAGATCGCCAATGGCATCGAGAATCTTGTGCTTGGCGAACTCGTCGTGATACCGAAGCCCGTCCTCGTTGAGGACCCGATAATCGTCGACGACGATGGCGTTATCCAGACTCCCGCCGAGGGCGAGGTTGTTCTGCCTGAGATGCTCGATATCGCGCATGAAGCCGAAGGTCCGCGCCCGACTGACTTCCTTGACGAACGAGGTGGATGAAAAATCCACCTCCGCGGTGCGCTCACCGCTTTTGAACACCGGATGGTCGAAGTCCAGCGAATAGCCGACCTTGAAGCCGTTATAGGGCTCGAAGCTGACACGCTTGCCATCCGGGTCTTCGAGACTCAACGGCCGGGTGATGCGGACAAACCGCTTGGGCGCATCCTGCTCGAGGGTGCCCGCCGAACGGATCAAAAACACGAATGGCCCGGCGCTGCCATCCATAATGGGCACCTCCGGGGCGGAGAGATCCACATAGGCGTTGTCGATCCCCAGGCCGGCCATCGCCGAGAGCAGATGCTCGACGGTGGCCACCCGCACCTCATCGCGGCTGAGACAGGTAGAGAGCACCGTATCGCCAACGTTCTCGGGATGGGCGGCGATTTCCACCACCGGATCCAGGTCGACCCGGCAGAACCGGATGCCACTGTTGGCCGGTGCCGGGCGGAGGGTCAGGTAGACCTTCTCACCGGTATGGAGGCCGACGCCGGTTGCCCGGATGCTGTTTTTCAGCGTACGTTGTCGAATCATTGTGGCGCTACTCGCCTGATTGGTGCCGCAAAAATATTGCGGCAGTATAACAAAAACCTCAGCCAGTCGTCGTAACCACGGCTCAGTCCGCCTGCCGGCGCAGGAATGCCGGTATATCCAGGTACTCCATGTCGGCCTCGGCATTGTTGCCACCGGCCGCCGCGGCCTTGCGCGCAACGGCCGGGCGCTCCAGCTCGTTGTAATCGACATCGCCGTTGCTGGTCCGCGCCACCAACCGGGGGGTGGGGACGGCCTCGGCCGCCGGCTGACTCGGGGCCAGGCCGGTAGCCACCACGGTCACCCGCAGCTCGCCTTCCAGCTCGGGGTCGATCACCGTGCCGACCACCACGGTGGCATCCTCTGAGGCGAATTCCTTCACGGCATTGCCCACCTCGTCGAATTCGCCAATGGATAGATCCAGCCCGGCGGTGACATTGACCAGGATGCCGTGGGCGCCGGCGATGTTGGCATCCTCGAGCAGCGGACAGGCAATGGCCCGTTCGGCGGCCTCGCGGGCGCGACCCTCGCCATTCGCCTCGCCCGAGCCCATTACGGCCATGCCCATTTCGGACATCACGGTCCGCACGTCGGCAAAGTCGACGTTGATCAGCCCCGGGCGGGTAATGAGCTCGGCAATGCCCTTGACCGCGCCAAGCAAGACGTCATTGGCCGATTTAAAGGCATTGAGCAGCGTCAGCTCCTTGCCCAGCACCGAGAGCAGTTTTTCGTTGGGAATGGTGATCAGCGAATCCACCTCGCGCTCGAGCTCACGGATGCCCTCTTCGGCCACCCCCATGCGCTTGTTGCCCTCGAAGGGGAAGGGCTTGGTCACCACCGCAACGGTGAGTACGCCCATTTCGCGGGCCACCTGGGCGACAACCGGCGCCGCCCCGGTGCCCGTGCCACCGCCCATGCCGGCGGTGATGAACACCATATCGGCGCCGTCCAGGACCTCGGCAATCCGCTCGCGATCACCCTCGGCCGCCTCCCGGCCGACCTGCGGGTTGGCACCGGCGCCCAGCCCCTTGGTAATACCCTGGCCAAGCTGCAACGTCGTCCGGGCGGTGCTGTTGCGCAGCGCCTGGGCATCGGTATTGGCGCAGACAAAGTCCACGCCGTCGACATCCGCCGAGACCATGTGCTGAACGGCGTTGCCGCCGCCGCCACCGACACCGATGACCTTGATCACCGCGTTCTGATTGTAGGCATCCATTAATTCAAACATCTTCACACCCTCCATCAAGCATCAGAAATTACCCTTGAACCAGTCCCGCATCCGGTTCCAGACGCTGCGAAACCCGGGGGTTCCGCCGCCCAGATCCGGACGCGATTCGCTGCGGTGGCGGTAGCCGCAATGCAGCAGCCCCACCCCGGTTGCATAGATCGGATTGCGGACCACGTCGGTGAGTCCGGTCATGTGTTGTGGCTGGCCAAGCCGCACCGGGGTGTGGAACACCTCCTCGGCCAGCTCGACCACGCCTTCCATCTTGGCGCTGCCGCCGGTCAACACGACGCCGGCGGCAATCAGGTCCTCAAAGCCGCTGCGCCGCAGCTCGGCCTGGATGAGCGTAATCAACTCTTCGTAACGGGGCTCCACCACCTCGGCCAGCGTCTGGCGGGACAGCCGCCGCGGCGGCCGATCACCCACCGAGGGCACTTCGATGGTCTCCTCGGTGCCGGCCAGCTGCGAGAGTGCGCAGGCATAGCGCATCTTGATCTCCTCGGCATGCTGGGTCGGCGTGCGCAGGGCCACGGCAATGTCATTGGTGACCTGATCGCCGGCAATGGGGATCACCGCGGTATGACGGATGGCGCCATCGGTGAACACGGCGATATCGGCCGTGCCCCCGCCGATGTCCACTAGGCATACGCCAAGCTCCTTTTCGTCCTCGGTGAGCACCGCGTAGCTGGAGGCGAGCTGCTCCAGGACGATGTCATCCACCTCCAGGCCACAGCGGCGGATGCATTTGACGATGTTCTGGGCAGCACTCACCGCGCCGGTGACCATGTGGACCTTGGCCTCGAGCCGGACCCCCGACATGCCGATCGGCTCGCGGACCCCTTCCTGGCTGTCGATGATGTATTCCTGGGGCAGGGTATGGAGGATTTCCTGATCGGCGGGAATGGCCACCGCCCGCGCGGCATCCAGCACCCGCTCGACATCCCCGGTGGTGACTTCCTTGTCCTTGATGGCGACGATGCCGTGCGAGTTCAGGGATCGGACATGGCTGCCGGCGATGCCGACATACACCGAGTGGATCTGGCAGCCGGCCATGAGCTCGGCCTCCTCCACCGCCCGCTGGATCGACTGGACCGTGGACTCGATATTGACGACCACGCCCTTTTTCAGCCCCCGGGAGGGATGAGAGCCGATCCCGATCACCTCCAGCGCGCCATCGGGCTGCATCTCGCCCACAATGGCGACCACTTTGGAGGTGCCGATGTCGAGTCCGACCAATAGATTCCGTTCCTGTTTACGTGTCATCAACTGCGTCCTCGTCCTGCCAGCGCAGGGCAAAGCCATTGGGATAGCGCAGATCGGCCCGTGCCAGCCGCTTTTGCTGCGCGTCGGATAGGGCCGGCCAGGCGGCAACAAAGCGCTTCAGCCGCTCGGTTACCGCCTCCCGGCCCAGGCGGATGAGCCCGCCGCCGGCTAGCTCCAGCGTCCAGGCCCGTCGTTCGTCCAGGGTCAATCCGCTCGGCTGCAGACCCAGCGGCGAGAGCAGTGCCTCGAACTCGCGAAATCGCGCCAGCACCCTGGATGCGCTTCCGGGTGGCCCCGCCAGGGCGGGCAATGGCTGCTCGGGCAGCGTCCGGGGCTGGAACACCTGGCCGGCGGTATTCATCAACGCCACACCACCCCAGCGGGCTACGGGCTTTTGCTCGCGCACCGTCACCTGCAGCGCATCGGGCCAAATGCGGCGGACACTGGCGGTGGCCACCCATGGCAGGGACTCCACACCGCGCCGGACCGCGGCCACCTCCACGCCCAGAAAGCCACCATCCAGCCGCCCCCGCAGGGCCTCGCGCAGTCGGGACTCGCGCACCCGGGCCAGTTCGCCGTCGAAGCGCACCGTATCCAGGGGCAACACGCGTGGCATCTGCCAGTGTTCGCCCAACCACGAAGCCAGCCCCGATGCGCCCAGCCCCAGGGCCAGCAGCAGCAGAATCCATCGGGCTTGCCGGAACTGCGATCTCACGTTGCTTCACCGTGCCTCCAGCTCGTCAGCAGAATCCGCCAGACCAGCGTGGCCATATCCAGACCGTGGGCCGCCGCCGCCGCAGGGACCAGCGAGTGATCGGTCATGCCGGGGATGGTGTTGACCTCGAGCAGCCAGAAATCGCCCCGCTCGTCGGCCATGACATCCACCCGTCCCCAGCCCCGGGCGTCGATGGCGGCAAAGGCGTCACGGGCGAGCCCCTGCAGGGCCGATTCACGCTCGGCTGACAGGCCACAGGGGATGGTCATGCGTGTCGCCTCGGAGCGGTATTTGGCCTCGAAGTCATAGAACGGCTCGGCGACGTCGATGCGGATGGGCGGCAGGATCTCGTCGCCCAGCACCGCCACCGTGTATTCGGTGCCGACAATGCAGCGCTCGACCAGGGCGGCCTCGCCGTATTGCCGGGCCGCCGCCACCGCCGCAGCCAGATCGTCCTCGTGGTCCACCGGCGTCGTCCCCAGGCTGGAGCCCTCGCGCAGCGGTTTGACAAAAACCGGGAACCCCAGCGCTTGGGCCACCGCGGCCGACGAGTCGGCGGAGGTGACCACGCGATAGGCCGGTGTCGGCAGTCCCAGCGCCTGCCAGATCTGTTTGCTGCGCAATTTATCCATCCCCAGCGCCGAGCCCAGCACGCCGCTGCCGGTGTAGGGGATATCGAGGCTCTCCAACGCCCCCTGCATGGTGCCGTCCTCGCCACCGGGCCCATGCAGCGCAATGAAGGCCCGATCAAAGGCGGTCAGATCCGCCAGGGGGCGGGGCAATGGGTCAAACGCCTCGGCATCGACCCCCAGCGCAACCAGAGCATCGAGACATGTCTGTCCACTGGCCAGAGAGATGGCGCGCTCGGCGGATGCGCCGCCCATCATCACCGCGACACGTCCCATGTCGGCTGCCGTGGGCATCGGCTCAGTGACCATGGTGCAAAGCCTCCCCGACGATCCGCACTTCCGGCTCCAGGTCAACGCCATGGGTCTGTCGGACCGTCTGTCTGATCCGCTGGATGAGCGCCTCGATATCCGCGGCACTGGCCGAGCCCTCGTGGACGATGAAGTTGGCATGCTTTACCGAGACCCGGGCCCCGCCTTCGCGAGCCCCCTTGAGCCCCGCGCGCTCGATCAGCCGGGCCGCATGATCGCCCGGCGGATTGCGAAACACCGACCCGCCACTGGCCATGCCGGTGGGCTGACGCTCGGCCCGCTCGGCGAGAAGCGAGCGGATCTCCGATTCGAGCGCCGCCGGATCGCCCCCGGTGCCAAAGGCGAACAACGCCGCGGTAAACCATTCATCGTCCGGGCCGCGCAGGCTTCGATACCCCGCCTGATAATCCGCTGCCGGGCGTCGGCGGCTGGCACCGGTGGCATCCACCGTGTCCACCGCCTCGATTATCCGCCAGGTCTCGCCCCCCCAGGCACCCGCGTTCATGGCCAGTGCGCCGCCGATGGTGCCGGGGATCCCGATCAGATAGCCGGCCCCGGTATAGCCCTGGCGGGCGCACCATCTCGCCAGCTTGGCGCAGGGCACACCGGCCTCGGCCAGGACCCGTCCGGCACCCAGGTCGTGGATGGCGCCCAGCCCCTTTTGCAGCCGGATCACCGTGCCGCGGACACCCCCGTCGCGAACCAGCAGGTTGCTGCCAAGGCCCAGCCAGAAGAGCGGTTCGAGGCGCTGGTCACTGCCCATGAAAGCGCCCAGATCGCTGGCGTCGGCGGGTTCATAGAGCTGATCGGCCGGCCCACCGACCCGCCAGGTCGTGTAGCGCGCCATCGCAACACCCTGCCGCAAACGGCCCCGCAGCATGTTCATGGCGCCCCCCTGTCGCTGACAAGCGACGGCAGAACCGAGCCAATGCTGCCCGCCCCCAGGGTGATCACCACATCATCGGCGCACAGTCGGTCGGGCAGCAGTCCCTGGAGCTCTTCGATGTCCTCGACAAAGACCGGATCAACCTGGCCGCGATTGCGGATGGCCCGGCAGAGGCTACGGCCATCGGCCCCGTTGATCGGCGCCTCGCCGGCGGGATAGACCTCGCTGATCAGCAGCACATCCGCGGCGCTCAACACCCGGACGAAATCCTCGAAAAGATCGCGGGTACGGCTGTAGCGATGGGGCTGGAAGGCCACCACCAGCCGGCGGCCCGGCCAGTTGCTACGCAATGCCTCGATCACCGCTTCGATCTCGCGGGGATGATGACCATAGTCATCCATGAGCAGCGCTTCTCCCCCGGCGACCGGCAGCCGGCCAATGGTCTGAAAACGTCGCCCGATCCCGGCAAATCCCGCGAGGGCCCGCACGATCGCCTCGTCGGGCACTGACAGCGAGCGGGCAACGGCGATCGCGCCGAGGGCATTGAGCACGTTGTGGCGACCGGGCAGATTGAGCGTCACGGCAAGCGGTTCGCGATCGGCGGCGCGGAGGATGAAATGACTACGACCGGCGTCGGCGCGGACATCGGTGGCCTGCAGATCGGCGCTGTCGGCGAACCCGTAGGTTAGCACCGGTCGGCCGATATCGGCGGCCATGGCCTTGAGCTCGGCGTCGTCGTCGCAAAGCACCGCCCGGCCATAGAACGGCAGATGGTGGAGGAACTCGACAAACGTCGCGCGCAGGCGCTGGAAATCGCCGCCATAGGTATCCAGGTGATCGGCATCGATATTAGTGACCACCGCCATCATGGGGTTGAGATACAAAAACGAGGCATCGCTCTCATCCGCCTCGGCCACCAGGTAGCGTCCGGCCCCGAGGCGGGCGTGACTCGCGGCGCTGTTGAGCCGGCCGCCGATCACGAAGGTGGGGTCAAGATCGGCCTCTGCCAGAATGCTCGCCACCAGACTGGTCGTGGTGGTCTTGCCATGGGTGCCGGCGACGGCAATCCCAAAGCGAAAACGCATCAACTCGGCCAGCATCTCGGCCCTGGGCACGATCGGGATTCGACGGCGACGGGCCGCTGCGACCTCGGGGTTGTCCCCGGTGACCGCGGTAGAAGTGACGATGGCATCCGCCGCATCGATCCGCGTTGCATCATGGCCAATGGCGATGTCCGCCCCCAGCCCTCGCAGATGCGCGACCACCGCGTTCTCGCGCAGGTCCGATCCGGACACCCGGTAGCCGAGATTGAGCATGACCTCGGCGATACCCCCCATCCCGGCGCCGCCGATGCCCACAAAATGCAAGTGCTGCACCTGGCCCATGTCGCCCGGGGCGCCAGTGATCGGTGCGGTGACCTGCTTCATGCCGCCACCTCCAGGCAGATATCCGCCACCTGCTCGGCGGCGCGGGGACGGCCCAGCGCACGCGCTGCCTCGGCGCGTCGGGTCAGTGCCTCGCGATCCGGCAACAGCACCGAGAGCCGCTGCGCCAGGGCCTCGGGGGTGAGTTGATGGTTGGCGATCATCTCCGCCGCACCGGCGTCGACAAGCCATTGGCCGTTGGCGGTCTGATGGTCATCCACGGCATGGGGGAACGGCACCAGGATGGCCGCGAGGCCCGCAGCGGCCAGCTCTGAGACGGTCAGCGCTCCGGCCCGGCAGATGACCAGATCCGCGCGTTCATAAACTGTCGCCACATCATCGATAAAAACGCGCAGATCCGCTTCGACGCCGGCCTGGTCGTAGGCCTGGCGGGCGTCATCGATGGTCCGTTCACCGGCCTGATGCATCACCACCGGGCGCTGCGCTTCCGGCAGCCGCGCCAGTGCCGCCGGCACAACCCGATTGAGGGTCAGCGCACCCAGGCTGCCGCCCAGCACCAGCACGCACGGGGGCTGCGGGTGCTGTGGGTAGCGCTCGCCGGGTGGGTCGAGCGCCGCGATATCCGGGCGAACCGGGTTGCCGACAAACTCGCCCGGCTTGCCCTCGAACGTCGCACCCAGGCCGGTCAACACCCGCCGGGCGATGCGGGCAAGCCAACGGTTGGTCATGCCTGAGATGGCATTCTGCTCGTGGATGACCAGCGGGCAACGGCACAACCAGGCCGCCACACCTGCCGGACCGGTGACATACCCGCCCATACCCAGCATCACGCCGGTGCCATGGCGACGGATCAGTCCCATGGTCATCACCATGGCACGCAGGATGCTCAGCGGCGCCTTCAGCCAGCCAACCGGTCCGTTGCCGCGCAGACCGCGGACCGGCAGCCGCGCGAAGGTCAACCCGGCCTCGGGCACGATGCGGGCCTCCAACCCGTGGGCCGTGCCCAGCCAGACCACCTCGACCCCACGGCGGGTGAGGGCCTGCGCCACCGCGAGGGCCGGAAACACATGCCCGCCGGTGCCGCCGGCAGCGATGAACACCGTCTGCCCGCTCATGACCAACCCCCGGCATGGCGCACTGTCGCCGATCGGGCCGCCTGACGGCGTTCGAGCTCGACACGCAACAAAACACCAATGGCGGCCAGGGTCATCACCAGGCTGCTGCCGCCATAGCTCATCAACGGCAGGGTCAGGCCCTTGGTCGGCAACAGGCCCAGATTGACCCCCATGTTGACGAACGCCTGCAGGGCAATCGCCACGCCGATGCCAAAGGCCAACAGCCCGCCAAACAGATTGCCGTCGCGAATGCTGGCCGATCCAATCCGGCAGGCCCGCCAGACCAGAACGCTGAAAAGGCCGATCACCACCGTCATGCCCATGACACCCAGTTCCTCAGCCAGCACCGCGAAGAGGAAATCGGTATGCGCCTCGGGCAGGTAGAAAAGCTTCTGGACGCTGTTGCCCAGCCCGACGCCGGTCCACTCGCCCCGACCGACCGCGATCAGGGACTGGGTGAGCTGAAAGCCGGTGTCAAATGGATCCGACCATGGATCGCGGAAAGCGGTCATGCGCTCGAGTCGATAGGGTTTGGAGACGATCAGATAGGTCAATAGACCCGCCCCGGCGGCGGCGATGCCGAGGAATGGCAGCAACGGCATCCCGGCAATGAAAAAGATCGTCGCCAGCGTGATGGTGAGCACCACCAATGCGCCAAAATCCGGCTGCGCCAGCAGCAATCCGGCGGTGGCGGCAAAGACCAGCCCGGCGGGCAGCAACGGACGGAGCGACCCCTTGAGCACCGTGGCGTGCCGCTGGAGAAAGGCCGCGAAGTAGACCAGAAGACACAACCGGGCCACCTCGGCGGCCTGCACATTCACCGGGCCCACCGGGATCCAGCGCGTGGCGCCATTGACCTCGCGTCCCACGCCGGGGACCAGCACCAGCAACAGCAGAAAGAACCCGAAAAGCAGCAGCAGCGGGGACAGCGCCTCGAGCACATCCAATGGCATGCGAAGCGCCACCAGCAAGGCAACCCCCGCGGGCAACAGATACAGGGTCTGACGCCACAGCAGATCCAGCGAACCGCCGCCATCCGCGCCGGAGACCGCCACCGACGCCGATGCCACCATGACCAGACCAATGCCCAGGATCATCAGGACGCTGACCATCAAGGGACGATCAAGATCATCGCGCCAGCCCGCACGCTGGCCGAGCAGGGCTTCGAGGCGTGGATGAAGGGCCATGTCAGCCATCGGCCAGTCCCTCCACCTGTTGCCGAAAGCACTCGCCACGGGCGCGGTAATCCCGGAACTGATCAAGACTCGCACAAGCCGGCGAGAGCAGAATGGCATCCCCCGGGCAGGACAGATGCAGCGCTTCAACCACTGCGCTCGGCAGATCGTCCACCACGCGCAATGGCACCTGCCCGGCAAGGACCTGCTCGAGGACCGGCGCATCGCGTCCGTACACCACAACGCCACGGGCCCGATCCGCGAGCACGCTGGCAAGCCCATCGAACCGCTGTCCCTTGGCATCGCCACCGGCGATGAGCACCAGCGAGCGTTCGAGGCCAGCGACCGCAGCTACGGCGGCTGATTCGTTGGTGGCCTTCGAATCGTTGATCCACAGCCGGCCACAATGCTCACCCAGCGATTCCATGCGATGCCCCAGCCCGGCGAATGCGCGCAGCGCCTGCACCATGGCCCCGGTACCCAACCCGGCGGCTTCGCCGATGGTCAACGCGGCGAGGGCATTCTCGCTGTTATGCCCACCGATGAGCGGCAGATCCCGACGCGGCATGACCGGCACATCGCCATGGCAAAACCAGGGCATGCCCTTGTGCATCGCCAGTCGCCAGTGATCGGCGCCGTCACGGGCGCCGGCCGTGTGTCCAAACCAGCGCACCGCCGCCGCTGACGGCGCCATGGCGCTGACCCACGGGTCGTCGGCATTGAGCACGGCCGTGGACGCGCCATTCAGGATCCGCGCCTTGGCCGCGGCGTAGTCGGCCATCGAATCGTAACGATCGAGATGATCGGCGCTGAGGTTGAGTACCGCACCGACCACCGGGGTGAGTGTCTCGGTGCTCTCGAGCTGAAAACTCGATAGCTCAAGGACATAAAGTCCGGCATCCGGCCGGGCGGCCAGCAGATCCAGAGCCGCCGGGCCCAGATTGCCGCCGGCGACGGCATCGCAGCCATCGGCCTGTGCCATGGCGGCGATCATGCGAGTCACCGTGCTCTTGCCATTGGTCCCGGTAATCGCAATCACCGGTGCCGAAACCTGTCGGGCGAAAAGTTCCACCTCGCCGATGACCGGCTGCCCCCGATCGACTGCAGCGCGCAGGCCAGGCTCGCGCCGGTCGACGCCCGGGCTCACCACCACCTCATCGGCGCGCGCCAGCCACGCATCATCCAGCGGCCCGGTGATCAACGGCACCTGCGGATAGTCCCTCTGCAAGGCCTCGGCCATGGGCGGATGGTCCCGGGTATCCAGCACCGCCACCTGACGCCGGGCAGCGATGAGTTGACGCACGCAGGCGAGCCCGGAGGCTCCAAGCCCCACGACAACCGCCTCGTACCGCTGTGCCTGCATGATGGACGCCTCGTTCATCGCAGCTTCAACGTGGCCAGGCCCACCAGGACCAGAACGACAGAAACAATCCAGAACCGCACGATCACCCGCGGCTCCGGCCATCCCTTGAGTTCGAAGTGATGATGCAAAGGCGCCATGCGAAAAAGCCGACGCCCGGTGCGCTTGTACCAGAGCACCTGCATCATCACCGAGAGCGTCTCGGCCACGAAAACGCCGCCCATGACAAAAAGCACGATCTCCTGGCGGACCACCATGGCCACCATCCCCAACGCGGCGCCCAGGGCCAATGCCCCGACATCGCCCATGAACACCTGGGCGGGATAGGTGTTGAACCACAGAAAGGCCAGCCCAGCGCCCACCAGCGCGCCGATGAACACCGCCAGTTCACCGGTGCCGGCCACATAGGGGATGCCCAGGTAGTCGGCAAAATTGACGTTGCCGCTGGCGTAGGCGAATACGCCCAGGGCGCCACCGACCAGCACCGTGGGCATGATCGCCAGGCCATCCAGCCCGTCGGTGAGGTTGACGGCGTTGGAGGCGCCGACCACCACCAACCAGGTGAGCGGCACCATCAACCCCCCCAACGGCAGGGCGACATCCTTGAGCAGCGGCACGATCAGACTGGTCTCAACCGCCGAGCTGGCGGTGACATAGAGGGCCGCGCCCGCCAGCAAACCGGCGATGGTCTGCCAGAAAAACTTAGTCCGCGCCCGCAGCCCCTCGCTGCTGCCGCGGGTGAGCTTGAGCCAGTCATCGACCCCGCCGATCAGTCCGAAGACCAGCGTGGTGATCAGCACCAGCCACACATGTCGGTTGGCCAGATCGCCCCACAGCAGCGTGCCGACGGCAATGCCCACGAGCATGAGCGCACCGCCCATGGTGGGGGTGCCGGATTTGGCGTAATGCGTGACAGGCCCGTCCGATCGGACCTGTTGGCCGACCTGATGGTGTTGAAGCCGACGGATCAGCCACGGCCCGACAAGCAACCCGATGCCCAATGCGGTCAGCGTCCCGAGGATGGCCCGGAATGTCAGGTACTGGAAAACATTAAAGGCCGTATCGAACTGCACCAGCCATTCGGCGAGCATCAACAGCATGTCGCATCCCTCCGGGCTTCGCCCGCGGCCAGTGCCGCGGCGACGCGATCCATGCCGGCGGCGCGGGAGCCTTTGATCAGCAGGTTGACGTCGCGTTCTAGCTGCCCCTGGACAGCGGCGATCAGCGAATCCACCTCGGCAAAGTGCTCGGCCCCCGCGCCGAATGCCTCGGCCGACGCCGCGGCGTACGGCCCGACGCAGAAAAGCCGCTCGACCCCCATCCGCCGTGCCTGCTCGCCGGCGTCCCGATGCATGGCCGCGGCCTCGTCGCCAAGCTCGGCCATATCGCCAAGCACCACCCAGGCGGCCCCGGGCATGGCGATCAGCACCGACAGCGCTGCAGTCAGCGACGCCGGATTGGCGTTGTAGCTGTCATCGAGCAAGGTACTGCCCGACCGGCCGGGCCGGCGTTGCAACCGCCCCGCCACCGGCTTGACCGCGGCCAGGCCGGTGGCAATGGCCTCGGGGTCGGCGCCGGCGGCATGGGCGGAGGCGGCCGCGGCGACGGCGTTAGCCAGGTTGTGACGCCCCGGCAGCGGCAGCTGCAGCTCGATGGTCTGATCGGGCAGTGCGATTTGAAGCCCCCCGTCGCCGAGCGGGCGTCCATGGATATCCGCTTTCGCCGACTCCAGGCCGAATCGAATCACATGACAGTGGGCCGCCTGCTGTTCCCAGCGCGCCGCATGCGGGTCGTCGACATTGATCACCGCCGTGCCGGCCTCGGGCAACGCCTCGAAGAGTTCACCCTTGCACCGGGCGACCGCCTCGACACTGCCAAAGCCACTCAAATGCGCGGGCCCGGCATTGTTGACCAGCCCCACCACGGGGCGGGCCCAACTGGCGAGCAGCCCGATATCGCCCGGGTGGCCGCAGCCCATTTCAATGACCGCATAACGATGCGCCGGGTCGAGCCGGGACAGGGTCAGCGGTACCCCCAATTCGTTGTTGCGGTTGCCCTCGGTCGCCAGCGTCCGGCCGACACGGCCCATGATGGCTGCCAGCATTTCCTTGACCGTGGTTTTGCCATTGCTGCCGGTCACACCGATGACCCGGGCCGGGCTCTGGCTGCGGCTCCGACAGGCGAGTTCAATCATCAGCCGGCGCGGATCATCCACCCGCCACTGGGGCAGCGGATGATCGACGTAGCGACTGACCAGCGCGGCTGCCGCACCCGCCTCGGCGGCCTGGGCGACAAACCCATGGCCGTCAACCCGCTCGCCGGGCAGCGCAATGAAAAGCTCACCGGGGCCAACACAGCGACCATCAATGGCGAGCCCGGTGATCCGCACGTCCTCGCCGCGGAGCTCACCGCCAAGCTCGGTGATCAGGCTGCGCAAACGCGTCTCCCTCATGCGCAGGCCCTCCCCGTCAGCCGACGCCGGACTTCATCCCGATCGCTGAATGGCAGCGCCTGGTCACCCACCTGCTGGATCGATTCATGCCCCTTGCCGGCCACCAGCACCACATCGTCGCGGCTGGCTTCCTCCAGCGCCGAGGCGATGGCCTCGGCACGGTCGAGCATCACCCGGCAGGGCTTGTCCGCCGGAACCCCCTCGCGGATGCCGGCCACAATGGCCTGGGGTGACTCGGTGCGTGGATTGTCATTGGTCAGGACCAGGCCATCGGCAAAACGTGCCGCCACCGTCCCCATCAGCGGACGTTTGCCCGGGTCACGATCACCGCCACAGCCAAATACGCAGATGAGCCGACCCGTGGTGTGCTCGGCCAGGGTCTGCAGGGCACCGGCCAGTGCCCCCGGTGTATGGGCATAGTCGACAACCACCAACGGCCCGTCGCCCGCCACAAACCGCTCCATCCGTCCGGGGACGGGCTCGAGCCGCGAGAGCGCATCACGCCAGCTGGCATCGATGTCCGCACCGGCCACCGCCGTCAGCGCCGCGAGTACATTCATCGCATTGAATCGACCCAGCAGCGGCAGATCGACCTCAAACGCCGCTTGCCTGCCCTGGATCCGGCACGACAGTCCATCCGGCCGGGCCACAACATCCAGCAACCGCAGATCGGCCTCGGCATCGCTGCCGTAGGTCAGACAGACCCCCGGTGCATCGGTCATCCGGGCCAGACGGCGTCCGGTGGAGTCGTCGAGATTGAGGACGCGTCGGCGCAGCGTCGGCAGGCCGAAAAGCCGCGCCTTGGCCTGGCGATAGGCGGCCTGCGATCCGTGATAATCCAGGTGATCCCGTCCGACATGGGTGAGGACCGCCGTCTCGATGGCCGCGGCATCCAGGCGATATTGATCCAGGGCGTGGGACGAGGCTTCCATGACCACCCGCTGGAAGCCCGATCGCCGCAACTCGGCCAACTGTCGCTGCAACGTCACCGCATCGGGTGTGGTCAACCCGGCCTCGGCCAGCGCCGTGGGCCGTCCCCAACCCAGCGTGCCGATGACCGCCGTTGGCCCGTTCGCGGCCTCGAGCAGCTGGGCGGCGTAGCAGGTCACCGAGGTTTTTCCATCGGTCCCCGTCACCGCAATGGGAGCAAGCGCTCGCCCGGGGTCATCGTAAAAGGCGGCGGCAATCTCGCCGGCTAGCTGGCGCAGCCCCGGCACCCGGATGGCCCGGGCACCCGTTCGCCGGCATTGCTCGTCTACCTGTGACTCGGTGATGGACTCGGCGGGCTCCCAGAGCACCACCTGGGCACCACCATCCAGCGCCGATTGCAGATAATCCAGACCATGCGCCCGGGCGCCGGCCAGGGCCATGAAAAGCCCGCCCGGTGTGACATCGCGCGAGTCGATGCTCACCCCCGAGACGGTTTCCGCCGCCGCCCCGGCGAGGCCCGCCGCCGATAGCAACTGATTGAGCGGCCTCTCGGTCATCACCGGTCGCCTCCCCGGGCAATGGTCAGCGCCTGATCGTCCGGCGCGGCATCCGGTGGGATGTTGTGCAGCCGCAAGGCGCTGCTCACCAGCGACTGGAATACCGGCGCCGCCACAATGCCCGCGTAGTAATCCCCGCCGCCTGGCTCATCAATGGTGACCACGGCGACAAAGCGGGGATCGTCGGCCGGTGCCATCCCGGCAAACGTCGAGACGTAGCGACCTGCGGCATAGCCCCCGGCAACGGCCTTGCGGCTGGTGCCAGTCTTGCCGGCCACCGCATAGCCCGGGATCGCGGCGTTTGTGGCGGTGCCCCCCGGACGGGTGACCGACACCAGCATCTCGCGCAGTGTGGCGGCCAGCTCTGCGGGCATGGCCTGCTGGGGCGGCTCGGCGGGCTGGTCCTGGATCAGCCGGGGCATCGGCAACCGACCATCGGCGGCAATCGCCGCATAGCCCCGGGCCAGCTGCAGGGTGGTCGCCGAGAGCCCATAGCCAAAGGCAAGCGTGGCTCGCTCGAATGGACGCCTCGAGGGCATCGCCGATAGATGCCCGGCGGCCTCGCCAGGAAAGGCCACACCGGTGGGCCGGCCGAAGGCCAATTCATTGAGCTGGCGCCAGAGGGTGCCGGGCTCGAGGCCCATGGCGATGTCCACGGCGCCGACATTGCTGGACTTTTTCAAGACCCCGGTGACGGTGAGTTCGCCGAAATCCCGAATATCCTCGACCTGCTCACCGGCCACCCGAGTGACACCCGGCGAGGTCTGGATCTTGGTCTCGGGCGTCACCGCCCCGGCCGCCAGCGCCGCAGCAATGGTGAAGGGCTTAATAACCGAGCCCGGCTCGTAGACATCGGTGACCGCCCGGTTGCGGTAGCGGCCACCGGTAATATCCGAGCGGCGGTTGGGATTGAACGCCGGCTGATTGACCATCGCCAGGATCTCGCCGCTGTCCGGATCCAGCAGCACCACCGAACCGCCCGCCGCATCGAAACGCTCGACCGCGGCCTTGAGTTCGCGGTAAGCGATGTACTGCAGGCGCTTGTCGAGGGTCAGCGTCAGATCCCGGCCAGGTTGCGGCTCACGCAGTCGCTCGACATCCTCGATGTTGCGCCCCAGCCGATCGCGCAGGACGCGCTTGGCCCCGGGCTGGCCCGCCAGCCAGTCGTCATAGGCCAGCTCCAGACCCTCCTGGCCGCGATCGTCGATATTGGTAAAACCGAGCACATGCCCGGTGACCTCGCCGGCGGGGTAGAACCGCCGATACTCGCGCTGCAGGTAGACACCCGGCAAATCCAGCGCGGCCACCCGCTCGGCCACTGCCGGGTCGACGTGGCGGCGCAGGTAATGAAACTCTCGCGCCGTCCGGGCCTCGATTTGTTGGGTGAGCGCCGCCGGATCGCGCCCCAGGACCTCGGCAATGCGATCAATCGCGCCCTCGCCCGGGGCATTCAGCAACATGCCGGGGTCGACCCAGATGGATTCCACCGGCGCACTGATGGCGAGTGGCCGGCCATGGCGATCATAAATGCCGCCCCGATGGGCAGAGAGCTGCTCGACGCGCAGATGACGCTGATCCCCCTGGCCTTGTAGAAAATCGCCCTCCAACACCTGCAATGACACCGCCCGGGCGAGCAACGCCACGGGCAGTGCAAGCAGCGCCAGCATCACGACAGCCCGCCGCCAGGGCGGTACCAGAGGCGTGCGATTCTCGCCGCTCATGGGCGCTCACCCGCTGTTGAATCGGGTTCGAGCAAAACCAGGGTCGTGGCATCGGGTTGCCGCAGCCCCAGGGCTTCCCGGGCCAGCCGCTCGACCCGAGCATTGGTGGCCAATGCGCCCTGTTCCAGACGCAGGCGAGACCACTCGGTGTTGAGGGCATCCCGCTCGTCCCGCAGGGTTTCGAGTTTGACGAACAACCCGCGGCTCTGGTGCTTGACCGACACCACCGCAACCGCCGAGCTCAGCACCAGCGCCCCCAATGTGACCAGCCAGACCCATTGCCGGCTCATGGCAGACGCTCCGCGATCCGCATCACCGCACTCCGCGCCCGCGGGTTGGCCGCAATCTCATCATCATCCGGTCGATGGGCCCGCCCGAGCCGCCGTAGTCTGGGCTGCTTCTCCCGGGGCACCGCCCCGGCCCCCGGGGGCAGATCGCCAACCTGGCTGTGGGTGTTGATAAAGCGCTTGACCCGCCGGTCTTCGAGCGAGTGAAAACTGATCACCACCAATCGCCCGCCCGGCCCAAGCAGGTCACAGACCTCGGCGAGCAGGGCATCGAGTGCCTCGAGCTCGCCGTTGAGATGGATACGCAACGCCTGGAAGGTCCGGGTGGCCGGGTGACGGCCCGGCTCGGCCCGCGGCACCGCGTTGGCTATCAAGGTTGCCAGCCCGGTGGTTGTGCCGGGCAACTCACCGGCATCACGGGCTTTGACGATGGCCGCGGCGATCCGACGGGCGAAGCGCTCCTCGCCATAGCGACGAATCACCGACACCAGCGCCTGCTCGCCGACCCCGCTCAACCACTCGGCAGCGGTTGGCCCGTGGCTATTGTCCATCCGCATATCCAGGGGGCCGTCGCGCAGAAAACTGAATCCGCGGGCCGCGTCATCCAGCTGCGGCGAGGACACCCCCAGATCGAGCAGGATCCCCGAAACCTGACCGGCCAGGCCCGCTGCGCGCAGATGGCTGCCCAGATGGGCGAAACTCGACTGCAGGATGTGGCAGCGGGGGTCGCTGCCATGCCGCTGCCTGGCAACGGCAATGGCCTCGGGGTCGCGATCGACCAGCCAGATGCAGGCCGTCTCATCCAGACGCGAGATCAGGGCCATGGCGTGGCCGCCGCGGCCGTAGGTGCCATCGATAAAGACACCGCCCCGCTCGGGTGCCATTGCCTGCACGGCCTGCTCCAGCATGACTGGATGATGGGCTGCGGATGCCTGCATATACCGACCCCTTACAATGACAACGACTCAAGATCGGCGGGCAGCTCTTCCGAGCCGGCCGCCTCCTCCAGCCATTCATCTCTGCGATCGGTCCAGGACGCCTCGTCCCAGAGCTCAAATTTGTTGCCCTGCCCGATCAGTACGGTGTGTTTATCCAGACCGGCAAATTCGCGCAGCGGGGCGGGTAGCAGGATCCGGCCATTGCCATCGAGCTGACACTCGGTGGCATGACCGATCAGCAGACGCTGCAGCCGGCGCGCGGCGCGATTCAGACTGGGCAGCCGCACCAGCTTTTGCTCGATGTGCTCCCATTCGGGCAAGGGATAGACAAGAAGACAGTGATCCCGGTCGACGGTCACAACCAGCTGCCCGTCGCAAAGCCCCGTCAGCCGTTCACGATAACGGCTGGGGAATGCTATGCGGCCTTTTGCATCCAGGTTGATGTGGGTGACACCACGAAACACGCATTATCCCCTGTTCGACCCGTGGAAACCATTTTCCACCACTTCTTCCCACTTTGAACCACACTTTAGACAGCAAATATCACGACGTCAACCCGACAGACATCGGATTTTTCCCAACAGGACAGATACTTACAGAAACTTGCCGAGCGCCGGTCAAGCCCGGCGATCAGCGCCCAAAAATACGGTTTGAAAACATTGATTTAAGGGAAAATGCGAGAATTCGCATGAAAAGAAAGTGGGAAGCCGGCCTGTAAGCCGGGTTCTGTCGAGGACAGACATTCATCTGGGATACGCGTCACCGCGCATCTCTAGCGACCTACCCGGGAGCCGCGCGGGCCACGCGTATGCTCCCCTATTTGGTCTTGCTCCGGGTGGGGTTTGCCCTGCCATGCCGTGTTACCACGCATGCGGTGCGCTCTTACCGCACCATTTCAACCTTACCTGTGCCACCCGCGGCGGCCATCGGCGGTATGTTTTCTGCGGCACTTTCCGTCGGCTCACGCCGCCCAGGCGTTACCTGGCACCCTGCCCGTCGGAGCCCGGACTTTCCTCCGCGCCACCATATGGTGTGCCGCGACTGCCCGGCCGACTTCCCGACACCGATTGTACACCGGCTCAACCCGGCGTGCGTGGTTGACCACTGGCCATATCGTAGAGCGCATTGACCGATTGACCGGTGAGCCTGGACGCCACTCGTGCCGCGCTCCGGGCACCGAGGCCCTCGGCCCGAAGCAATGCCAGAACCTCCGGGGCCGGCAGCACCGGCGGCGGGGCCTGTGCCTCTGCCGGCGGCCCGATGACCAGCACCACTTCACCGCGCCGGCAATCGGCATCCGACTCGACCCACTCACGCATCTGCTCGAGGGGCAGCAGCCGCGCCGTCTCGAAACGCTTGGTGAGCTCACGACAAAGGGCGATCTCACGTTCACCGCCCATGACGACCTGCAGGTCAGCCAGGGCTGCCGGCAGGCGCCGGGCCGCCTCGAAGAGCACCAGCGTCGAGGACAACGAGGCAAGCGCCTTGATGCGCTGACGCCGGGCACTGGCCCGGGCCGGCAGAAAACCCTCGAAGACAAACCGGTCCGTGGGCAGACCAGCGACCGATAGCGCCGCCGTCACGCTGCTGGCCCCTGGCACGGCCACCACCTCGATGCCCGCCTGCTGGGCCATTCGTACCAGCCGGTAGCCCGGGTCACTGATCAGGGGTGTCCCCGCATCACTAACCAGAGCAATGTCATCACCGGCCTGGAGTCGCGCCAGCACAGTGTCGATGCGTTGCGCCTCATTGTGCTCATGAAGACTGACCAGCGGCGTTTTCAGTCCCAGATGGTTGAGCAAGCCACCGCTGTGTCGCGTGTCCTCGGCGGCCACCAGTGCCACCTCACCGAGCACCCGCACCGCCCGGGGCGATATGTCCTCGAGATTGCCAATGGGTGTCGCGACGACATGGAGGCGACCGGCGTCGTTTGACATGTCAGTTTTCCGGACTCGATACTCTGGTCGCTGCAGTGTAAAGGGCTGCACGGACCGCTGCGAGGCCATTTTTTGACTGCCATCCGCCCCTTGTTTGTCGTACTCGCCGCACTGGCTGTGCTTGCCGGGTGCGCGACCATGCCACCGCCGGCAACCGAAGAACGGCCATTCGACTCTCCCCAGCTGGACGATGCCGAGGCCGCCCAACGGCTGGGCGATACCACCAGCGCCATCACCCTGTTGCATATGGCCGCCGACCAGGCACCGGCACCCACGCGGACTCGGTTGCGGCTCGAGGCGGCGGTGCTCGCCACCCAGCTCGCCGATGACATGGATGCCCCCGATCCACCGGGCCGGGCGGCGTCGCCGGCCACCCAGGCATTGCGCGAGATGCTCGCGATCCGGCAGGCGGCAGACCGATCCGATCCTGATAAGGCCCGTAGCCTGGCCCGGCTCGAGGGACAAGTCTCGGCTCGCATCGAACCACTGCGACGCCTCTGGGAAGGCCAGTCACGGATGGCCGCCGGGGAATATGCAAAGGCGGTGACGGTCCTTACCGGAATTGACGACGCCCCCCAGGCATCGGCCACCCACCGCTTGACCGCCGAATCGGTGCTTTGGCGTGCGCTCATCGCCCTGGATGGCACCCAAGCGGATGACTGGCCGGCGCCGGCCACCGCAAATACCGATCTCGGCGGCTGGAAAGAACTGGCCGACGGTGTCGCCCGGCACGCCCTCAATCCCGATGCAACCCGGCGCTTTCTGCGGCAATGGCGGCGGCGTCATCCGCAGCACCCCGCCACCGGCATGCTGCTTACCCGCATCCGGCTGATGCAGCGGGCGGATCTCTCCCCCGCCCGCCGGGTGGCCGTGCTGTTGCCGCTCTCCGGCGAACTGGCGAACGCCGGCGCGCTCATCCAGCGGGGTATCCTCGCGGCCTATCACGCCAGCGATTCACAGCGTCGGCCTCGCCGACTCGATTTCATCGACACCGGTGAGGCGGGTCTACCGCCGCGTTTTGCCTATCAGCGTGCCCTCAACCAGGGCGCGGGCCAGGTAATCGGCCCCCTGCGCAAAGCGGCGGTCCGGGAGCTGGCCCGGAACCTGGACCGCTCACGCCCCACCATTGCACTCAATCGGCTTGAGACCAGGCCGCCGGCGGATCGGCTACCGGGCTTTTACCAATTCGGCCTGGCGCCGGAGGACGATGCCCGCACCATGGCCGAGGCGGCCCGTCGGCTCGGCTACCAGAGGCTCGCCGTGCTGCGCCGGGCCGATGACTGGGGCCGTCGGGTTGGACAGGCCTTTCGCGATGCCTTAACCGATCGGGATGGCCGGATCGCCGAGGTGGTGAGCTACTCACCCGAGGCGCAGGATCTGGCGGTCCCGATCCGACAGCTTCTCAACCTGGATGCCAGCGATGGCCGGCACGAGCGGATCCAGTCGATCACCGGCACGAGGCTTCGCTTCGAAGCCCGCCGGCGGATGGACATCGATGGGGTGTTCGTCGCAGCCCGGCAGCCCGATGCGCGCCTGGTGCTGCCTCAGATCCGTTTTCATCGTGGCATCGGACTGCCGGTACTGGGGGTGGCCGATGCCCACGATGAACAGCCGGCCGCCGAGGTCAACAACGACCTCGAGGGACTCATGCTGCCGCGCTTGCCGTGGTTGATGGGGCGCAACCCGGATCCCGGGTCGCAGCGGGCCCGGCAGCAGCTCGATGCCGCTGGGCTGGAGAGCCAGCACCGGCTGCTTGCGCTGGGTGTCGACGCCTACAACCTGCTGAGCCGGATCGATGCGCTTTTGAGATATCCATCACTGCGCACCGCCGGGGCGACAGGCACCCTTGCCGTGGATACCCGGCAGCGCATTCGGCGGACGACGCCGGTCATGGAGATCACCCCCGATGGCCTGCGCCCGGTGAACCTGCCCGAGAAAACCGAGGTGGAGGATGGTCAATCGACAAACCGCGAAGGCCGCTGAGCATGCCCGCCCGCGGCAGACGATGGGTATGGCCGGTGAGGATTTGGCGCTCGATTATCTGCAGGCCCGGGGGCTGTCGCTTATCGAGCGCAACTTCCGTCTGCGCCGGGGAGAGATTGACCTGATCATGCAGGATCAGACCGAGGTGGTATTCGTCGAGGTTCGCGTGCGCCGCGCCGGCATCCACGGCGGCGGACTCGAGAGCATTACCCGTGGCAAACGGCAGCGCCTGGTGGCTGCGGCCGCCGGGTGGCTACAGCGCCGCGGGCAGGAACCGGCGACCCGGTTTGACGTGATCGCCATCGACCCCAATGGCACGATCCAGTGGCAGCGGGATGCCTTCCGCGCCGACGATTAACAGGAGTTCAACCGAATGGATCCGAGCGAGCGCATCGCGCAACAGTTCCACGAAAGCATTCAGGCCAAACAGGCCGCACTCAACCATCTGCGACCGGCCATCAGCCAGGCCGGCCTGGCCATGGCCGAGTGTCTGCGGCGCGATGGCAAGATCTTGAGCTGCGGCAATGGCGGATCGGCCGGCGATGCCCAACACTTTTCTTCGGAACTGCTCAACCGCTTCGAGATGGAGCGGCCCGGGTTGCCCGCCGTGGCGTTGACCACGGACAGCTCGACGCTGACCTCCATTGCCAATGACTACGCCTACGAGCAGGTCTTCGCCCGGCAGATCCGGGCGCTGGCCACGCCCGGCGACATGCTGCTGGCGATCAGCACCAGCGGTGGCAGCCCCAATGTGGTCGAGGCGGTCTCGGCCGCCCATGACCGAGGCATTAGGGTGATCGCCCTGTCAGGCCGGGAAGGCGGCCAGCTGGCCGGGGTACTGGATGAGCGGGACATCGAGATCCGGGTCCCTGCCCAGGCCACGGCACGCATCCAGGAAGTCCACCTGCTAGTGATCCACTGCCTGTGCGATCTGATCGACCAGCAGCTGTTCGGCGATCAACGCCCTACTTGACGACGCGCAGCCCCGGCCGCTCGGGCTTGGTGTCATCCGTGCCCGTGGGCGGTGGGTCACCATCCCCATCTTCGGGGGTGAACAGCATGCCGCGGCCGTTTTCACGGGCGTAGATGCCCATGATCGCAGCCATGGGGACGAAAACGGTGCGCGGCTGACCCGCAAACCGGGCATTGAAAGCGACTCCGTGGTCGCCGAGATCCAGTCCGCGAACCGCACTGGCTGAGATATTGAGGACCAGGCGGCCTTCCTCGGCAAACTCGATCGGCGCATCCAGGTCGGGATGCTCGGCATCGACGAGCAGATGCGGGGTCATGCCGTTGTCCACGACCCACTCGTTGATGGCACGAAGCAGATACGGACGGGACGGGGTCATCGTCCCCCGCGCATGGCCTGCTCACTTTCTGTGAGGCTTGCCTGGAAGGTCTCGCGCTGGAAGAGCCGGTCGGCATATTCGGTGACGGCGGACGCCTCGGTCGGCAGCTCGACGCCGTGGAGCGGCAGACGCCAGAGCACCGGGGCAAGCACACAATCCATCATGGTGAGTTCGTCACTCAAGAAAAACCGCGTGCCGGTGGCAAAGACATCGGCGCTTGCCGCAAGGCTCTCGCCCAGATCGCGCTTGAGCTTGGCCACGCCCTTTTTCTCGCCATCCTCGAGCCGCTGGATCAGCCGACACCAGTCGCGATCGATCCGCGATATCACCAGCTTTGCCTTGGCCCGCGACACCGGATCGATGGGCATCAGCGGCGGGTGTGGAAACCGCTCATCCAGGTATTCGCAGATCACCCGAGCGTCGTACAGCGCCAGATCCCGATCCACCAGCGTCGGCGTCTCGGCATAGGGGTTGAGATCGGCCAGGTCCTCGGGCTGGGCACCGCCCGGCGCCACCTCGACAATCTCAACCGCGATCCCCTTTTCGGCCAGAACCAGCCGGACGCGGTGGCTGTCGAGCGCGGACGGATCGCTGTACAACCCGATACTCGAGCGCTGGCTCAGCGCCACAGTGCCGGGCTCGAGGTCTTCGGCCTGACGACTCAGTGGACGTCCCTCCAGTATTCGCGCTTGAGGAAGTAGGCAAGGATGGTGAATACCACCAGAAAGCCGATCACCCAGACGCCGATCTCCTGACGCTTGGCACGCACCGGCTCGGCCATGAAGGCCATGAAATTGGTGATATCCCGGGTGGCCTGATGGTATTCCGCCTCGGTGAGCGTGCCCCCCTGGCCTTCCGGAATCTCCAGCGATGCCACCTGGATGCTGTCGCCGCTGCCCTCGTAGACCGGCTCGGGTACGCCTTGCAACCGCCAGAGCACGTGGGGCATAGACGAGTTCTTCAGCAGCTTGTTGTTCCAGCCGATGCTTGCGTCCGGATCGCGGTAGAAGCTGTTGAGGTAGGTATAGACCCAGTCTTCGCCGCGCGCCCGTGCCGTCAGCGAGAGGTCGGGCGGGGCGGCGCCGAACCACTCAGAGCCATCCGCCGGGCGCATCGCTGCGTTGATGGTGTCCCCGGCCTCGTAGCTGCCATAGATGAGATTCTCCTCGATGGTCTCCATCGACACCCCGAGGGCCTCGGGCAACGCGTTCCACCGGACAAACTTGGCGGAGTGGCAACCCATGCAGTTGTTGGCGAAAAGCTTGGCGCCACGCTGCAGGGACGCCTCGTTGGAGACATCCACCTTGGCATCCATCAGGTCGCCCCCGCCCCCGGCGGCGACGGCCGTGCCCGAGAAAAGCGCCAGCATGATTGCGAATGCGATTGTCTTCATCAGTCGGTCACCCTCTCTGGCACCGGCTTGGGTTTTTCGAACCCGAACGCCGTGTAGGTGAACAAGAAGATGAAGAACCCGAAATACACCGCCGTCCAGATCTGCGCCCACAGGGTCACCGTCAGGCCAAAATAGACATCCGATGGGGCCTGCAGCCCGAGGTAGCTCAGGCAGACGAAGGCCACCGCGAACAGCCCCAGGGCCATCTTGTGGCCCAACCCGCGGTAACGGATCGAACGGACTTTGCCGCGATCAATCCAGGGCAGCAGGAACAGCAGAAAGATGGCCAACCCCATGGCCAGCACCCCACCGAATTTGTCCGGGATTGCCCGCAGCACCGAGTAGAACGCGGTGAAATACCACACCGGTGCAATATGCTCGGGCGTCTGCAGCGGGTTGGCCGGCTCGAAGTTGGGCGGCTCGAGGAAATAACCACCCATCTCGGGAGCAAAGAAGACCACGGCACTGAAGAAGATCAAAAACACCCCGAGCCCGAACGTATCCTTGACCGTGTAGTACGGATGGAAGGGAATCCCGTCCTTCGGCTTGCCGGTGCTGTCCTTGTTCTTCTTGATGTCCACCCCGTCTGGATTGTTGGAGCCGACCTCATGCAGCGCCAGGATATGGAAGACCACCAGCCCCACCAGGGCCAACGGCAGTGCGACCACATGCAGGGCAAAGAAGCGGTTCAAGGTCACGCCGGAGATGTTGTAGTCACCCCGGATCCAGAGCGCCAGCTCTTCGCCGATGCCCGGGATGGCCCCGAAAAGCGAGATGATCACCTGTGCCCCCCAGTAGGACATCTGCCCCCAGGGCAGCAGGTAGCCCATGAACGCCTCGGCCATGAGCAGCACGTAGATGATCATGCCAAAGACCCAGATCAGCTCCCGGGGCTTTTGATACGACCCGTAGAGCAGCGCCCGGAACATGTGCAGATACACCACCACAAAGAAAGCCGATGCGCCGGTGGAATGCATATAGCGGATCAGCCACCCCCACTCGACATCGCGCATGATGTACTCCACCGACGCGAACGCCCCGTCGGCGGAGGGGTTGTAGTTCATGGTCAGCCAGATGCCGGTCAGCAGCTGGTTGACGAGCACGAACAGCGCCAGCGACCCGAAGTAGTACCAGAGGTTGAAGTTCTTGGGCGCGTAGTACTCACCGATGTGCTCGTTCCACATCCGGGTGAGCGGAAAGCGGGCATCCACCCACCCCAGCAACCCGCCCTGGGCTTTCGTGGCATCACTCATCAGGCAGCCTCCTGATCCTCTCCGACCACAAGCACACCATTGTCAGCGATGCGGTGCGGAGGCACTTGAAGATTGGTTGGCGCGGGGACGCCGGCATAGACCCGTCCGGCCATATCAAACTTGGAGCCGTGACACGGACAGAAGAAACCGCCCCGCCAGTCCGCATCCAGCGAGCCCGGTTGCGGCATGTAGGACGGGATGCACCCAAGGTGGGTGCAGATCGGAATCAGCACCAGCAACTCTGGATCGAGCGACCGGTGCGCATTCTGGGCATAGGCGGGTTGCTGCGAGGCCACCGCCGAGGCCGGATCACTGAGTCGGTCTTCCACCTCGGCGAGTCGCTCGATGGCCGACTCGGAGCGGCGGATGACCCAGACCGGCTGGCCCCGCCAGCTGATGTCCATCTTCTGGCCCGGTTTGAGGGTGGATGTATCGACTTCGACCGGCGCACCCGCCGCCCGTGTCGTCGCGCTGGGATTCCAATAGGCAAGAAAAGGCACCGCCGTGTAGGCAACACCCACGCCGCCGGCCGCTGTCACGGCACCGGTGAGGAATCGGCGTCGGCTCTTGTTCGCGCCATCCTGGGACATTCGGGTTCCCCCGCATGGATCATTTCAGTCCAGATGACCGGCCGAGTCTCCAGGAAGGGCCAATCACCACCTGCCACCGCAAACCCGCGGTATTTTCAGGGGAGAAGAATCCAACATTCGCCTGCAATCGTCAAGCTGCAGCGCGGCCTGGCGGGCGTCCATCCGGCCCCGTCTTGGCCCTGATCAAGGGGCTGTCAGGCCGGGTTCGGATCGTCGATGAACCGATGCCTGATCCCGAACCGGTCGGCGAGCTCGGCCCCAAGCGCCTGGACGCCGTCCCGCTCGGTCGCGTGATGCCCGGCGGCGAAATAATGCAGCCCCAGCTCGCGGGCCTCGTGGGCGGTGGGCTCGGAGATTTCACCGCTGACATAGGCATCTGCGCCCAGTGCGGCCGCCTCGGTCAAAAACCGCTGACCGCCCCCGGAACACCAGGCCACGCGCTGGATGGTCTCTAGACCGCCATCCACCCACATAGGTTCCCGCTGGAGGCCCGCCCGGAGCCGGTCGACCATCCCCTCGGGACCGACAGACGAGTCAAGCTGACCGTACCAGAGCAGCCCCGGAACCCCGCCGGCGGCCACCGTCTCGCACGACGCAACGCCAAGCTTTTCCGCCAGACAGGCGTTATTGCCGCAGTGTCGATCCACATCCAGCGGCAGATGATAGGCGAACAGATTGACATCGTGACGCAGCAGCAAGCGCAGTCGTTCGGCCTTCATCCCGGTGACCACCGCCGGCTCGCCCTTCCAGAAAAAGCCATGATGCACCAGCACGGCATCCGCCTCGGCCTCCAGCGCTGCCTTGAGAAACCGCGCCGAGGCGGTCACACCGGTGACAAGACGCTCGATCCGGTGGCGCCCCTCGACCTGAAGACCGTTGGGGCAGTAATCGCCCAGGCCGGCCACATCCAGCCGCTCGGCGAGATAATCCTGCAGTTCGCGACGGTGTACCATAGTGCGATTCCCTATTGATCGGTGCCGAGTATAGAAGATGTCACTGCAGCGAATAACCCGCTTTATCCTCAGCTACGCCCTGGTGGGCGTTGTCGTGGCCGGGGCCGTGGTCTGGCTGGCACCGGATGTATTGAACCATGGGACCACCGCGCCCCGTCCGGTGGAACAACAGCTGATGCTATCCGGCGATGGCCTGGGCGTGGCCTCCTACGCCGACGCGGTCGCCAGCGCCGCGCCGGCGGTGGTGAATATCTATACCGCGACTCGGCAGCCGGACCCGCGCAATGCGTTTCTCGAGACGCCGCAACTGCAGGGGCTGTTTGATGATCTCCCCGCCGATGGCGGGCCACCCCTGGACACCTCGCTGGGCTCGGGCGTGGTGGTCAGCGCCGATGGCCATGTCCTGACCAATAATCATGTCATCCAGGGGGCGGCCGAAATCCAGGTCCTGCTCGCCGATGGCCGACGGACACCGGCACAGCTGGTGGGCAATGATCCGGAGTCGGATCTGGCGGTGCTGCGCATCGAAGCCGATGACCTGCCCTTCAGCCGGCTGGCACCCGCCGAGCAGATGCGCGTCGGCGACGTGGTCTTCGCCATCGGCAACCCCTTCGGCGTTGGCCAGACCGTCACCCAGGGCATCATCAGTGCGCTGGGACGCAGCGAGCTGGGGCTGACGACATTCGAGAACTTCATCCAGACCGACGCCGCTATCAACCCGGGCAACTCCGGCGGTGCGCTGGTGAATACCGACGGCGAGATCATCGGCATCAATACCGCGATCTTCAGCCGCTCGGGGGGATCGATGGGCATCGGATTCGCTATCCCTGCGGCGCTGGCCCGGGCCGTTTTCAATGACATCATCGACCACGGCCGGGTGATCCGCGGCTGGATCGGCATTCAAATCCAGGACAGTCCCATCCAGAAGGGTGTCCGGGTCGCCGGCATA
This sequence comes from Spiribacter pallidus, assembly GCF_040838495.1. Taxonomy (NCBI): domain Bacteria; kingdom Pseudomonadati; phylum Pseudomonadota; class Gammaproteobacteria; order Chromatiales; family Ectothiorhodospiraceae; genus Spiribacter; species Spiribacter pallidus. The sequence goes on from NZ_JBAKFM010000001.1 coordinate 455,156, forward strand.
CTGCCTGGCGGCCCATCGGATCAGGCCGGTTTGCAGATCGGTGATATCATTAGCCAACTTGAGGGCACGCCGGTAGCCGGCGTGACCGATCTGCTCAATCGCATCACCGAGCGCGATCCGGGCTCGGAGGTCCGGCTGACGGGCCGTCGACAGGACCAATCGGTGGAGTGGACCGTGCGCATCGCCGAGCGTCCCCCCGCCATGGGCCAACGCCGGCCCCAGCAGCCGCCGGGCCGTTAGTCCTGCCCGTCGCCCTCTCCACTGGCCGCCGCCAGACGGTACTCGGCCGATCGGGCGTGGGCGGTCAGCCCCTCGGCATGGGCCAGGCGCGAGGCCACCGGCGCCAGTTCGGCCGCGCCCGACGGCGTGCAGTACACCATGCTGGTGCTTTTGCAAAAATCCATCACCCCCAGGGGCGATGCGAACCGCGCCGTGCGCGAAGTGGGCAGCACATGGCTGGGTCCGGCGCAGTAGTCCCCCAGCGCCTCGGGGGTGTAGCGGCCCAGGAATATGGCACCGGCGTGATGGATGGCCGCCGCGAGCCGCTCCGGCTCGACGACCGATAGCTCAAGATGCTCCGGGGCAATGGCATTGGCCACGCGGGCGGCCTCACCAAGATCGCGCACACAGATCAGCGCGCCGCGCCGCAACAGCGACGCCCGGATGATCTCTGAGCGGCTCATGTCGGGCAAAAGCCGCTCCATCGCGGCCTGGACCTCATCCAGATAGCGTGCCTCGGGGCAGACCAGAATGGCCCGGGCATCCTCATCATGTTCGGCCTGCGAGAACAGATCCATGGCCGTCCACGCCGGATCCGTCTGGCCATCGCAGATGATCAGGATCTCGGATGGACCGGCCACCATATCGATGCCCACATGACCGAACACCCGCCGTTTGGCCTCGGCCACAAAGGCATTCCCCGGCCCAACGATCTTGTCCACCGCCGGTACCGTGTCGGTGCCGTAGGCCAATGCGGCAACGGCCTGGGCGCCGCCGAGCAGAAAGACCCGGTCCACCCCGGCCACCGCGGCGGCGGCCAGCACCATGGGCGCGATCTCGCCGCCGGGTGCCGGCGCCACCATGACGATCTCGCCCACGCCGGCCACCCGCGCCGGGATCGCATTCATCAGCACCGACGACGGGTAGGCGGCCTTGCCGCCGGGCACATAGATGCCGACCCGCTCGATGGGACGGATCTGCTGGCCCAGACGGGTGCCATCCGCTTCGGTGCGCTCCCAGCCGGCCTGGCGCTGATGCAGGTGATATTCGCGAATCCGGGCCGCGGCGGTCTCGAGGGCCTGACGATCGTCGGCCGGAAGGCCCTCGAGCGCCTCACCACAGCGGGCTGCCCCCACCTCGAGCTCGGTGACATGACCGACACGCCAGCCATCGAAGCGCTCGCTGTAGTCCAGCAAGGCGGCGTCACCCCGCTGTCGGACGGCTTTGAGGATCTCACCGACCGCCGCTTCGACCGCATGGGTGGCCCCGTCATCCCAGTCGGTGAGCGCGGCGAGCCGCTGATCAAAATCCGGTTGCGTTGTACTGAGCCGTTGTATGTCCAGCATGGCCTCTATCCGTTACCGCCATGACCCACCGCCGCCGCGATGCGATCGAGCATCGGCTGGAGTTCGTCATGTCGCAGTTTCATTGATGCTTTGTTGACCACAAGCCGCGAGCTGATATCCGCGATATGCTCGAGCGGCGCCAGGCCATTGGCCCGCAGCGTGTTACCGGTATCCACCAGATCAACGATAAAGTCGGCAAGCCCCACCAACGGGGCCAGTTCCATCGATCCGTACAGCTTGATCAGATCGACCTGACGGCCCTGGGCGGCAAAATGGCGCCGGGTGATATTGACGAACTTGGTGGCCACGCTGACCCGTTGGCCATCCAGCCGGGCGTCCGCCGGGCCTGCGACCATCAAACGGCAACGCGCAATGCCCAGGTCGAGGGGCTCGTAGAGCCCGTGACCGCCCTGCTCCATGAGCACGTCCTTGCCCGCCACCCCCAGGTCGGCACCGCCGTGGGCCACATAGGTCGGCACATCGGTGGCGCGCACGATGATCAGGCGCACCCGCTCGTCACTGGTCGGCAGCACTAGGTTGCGGCTGCTGGATGGATCCTCCAACGGCTCGATGCCCAACGGTTTGAGCAATGGCAGTGTCTGCTCGAGGATCCGGCCCTTGGAAAGCGCCAGGGTAATCTGCTCAGGCCGACTCACGGGTGGTCTCCCCGGGTACTCGACGAATGTCGGCACCCAGTTGCGCAAGCTTTTCTTCGATGCATTCGTAACCACGGTCGATGTGGTAGATCCGATCGACCACGGTATCTCCCTCACTGACCAGGCCGGCGAGGACCAGACTGGCCGAGGCGCGCAGGTCGGTTGCCATGACCGGCGCCCCGGTCAGGCGGGCCACGCCGTTGCTGATCGCGGTATGCCCCTCCAGCCGGACATCCGCGCCCATGCGCTGGATCTCCTGGACATGCATGAAACGGTTTTCAAAGACCGTTTCAGTGACCATGCCAACACCCTCGGCGACGGCGTTCATGGCACAGATCTGGGCCTGCATGTCCGTCGGGTAGGCCGGATAGGGGGCGGTGCGGACCTGCACCGCCCGCGGCCGGGCGCCGTGCATGTCCAGACTGATCCAGTCCTCGCCCACATCCACCTCGGCGCCCCCCTCACGCAGCTTGGCGAGCACCGAATCCAGCAGATGGGGAGCGGTGTTCTTCAACCGCACCCGCCCGCCGGTCATGGCCGCAGCAATCAGGAAAGTGCCGGTCTCGATGCGATCGGGCAACACGTCGTAGCGCGCCCCCTCGAGGCGCTCGACGCCGTCGATGGTCAGGGTGTCGGTGCCTGCCCCGGCGATGCGCGCCCCCATGGCATTCAGGCAGTTGGCCAGATCCACCACCTCAGGCTCGCGGGCGGCGTTTTCGATGACGGTCCGTCCTTCGGCCAGGGTGGCGGCCATCATCAGGTTTTCGGTACCGGTCACCGTGACCAGATCCATGACCAATCGCGCGCCTTTCAGCCGCTGGCAGCGTGCCCGGATGTAGCCGCCCTCGACGCTGATCTCTGCACCGAGGGCCCGCAGCCCCTCGACGTGCAGATTGACCGGTCGGGTGCCGATGGCGCAGCCACCCGGCAGCGAGACATCCGCCTCGCCGTAGCGCGCGAGCAGCGGGCCGAGCACCAGGATGGAGGCGCGCATGGTCTTGACCAGCTCATAGGGCGCATGACAGTTGCTGATGCTGCGGGGGTCGATCTCGACGCGCATGCGCTCATCCACGGTCAACTGCACGCCCATGCGGCCGAGCAACTCCATGGTCGTGGTGATGTCGTGCAAATCAGGGATGTTGCCGATCACCGATGGCGTATCCCCCAGAAGGGTCGCCGCCATGATCGGCAGCGCGGCGTTCTTGGCGCCCGAAATCCGGATATCGCCATCGAGGGTCCGCCCCCCGCGGATGAGCAATCTTTCCACGCGATCAGCCCTGCTCGGCCGCGGCCTGGGCCGGTGTCAGGGTCCGCATCGAAATGGCATGCAACACATCACTGTCGATATGCGATTGCAGCAGATCGTAGACCATCCGGTGGCGTCGCAGCAGGGGCAACCCCTCGAAGTCGGCGCTGACGATTCGCGCCTGAAAGTGCCGACCGTCGCCGGCGACCTCGACATCCGCATCCCGAAGCCCCGCCTGCAGCAGGGCCCGTATGGCATCGGGTTCCATCATTTGGCTGTTGCCCCCGTCGTGATTCCCTCAATCCCCAATAGTCTATCAACCCCACCAATGGCCGCGAGCCGTCGCAATGAATCCGGCGCATGCTCGATCTGCAACGCGCCGCCGATCGCCTGCTGCCGCCAACGCCAGTCCAGCAGCATGGCCACCGCCGCGCTGTCCACGGCGCTCACCCCGGTGAGCTCCAGCCGCAACGTGCGGGCATCGATGGGCAGCGCGTCATACAGCCGCACGACGTCGTCGCTTCTCAGACTGCCGTGGATCATCAGCGTCCCGCCACCGTTGTCTTCAAGCCGACCGCCCGCTCGGGTGTCATCGGCCATGCCTATTCACCCTCGCCCGACTGGTTGTAGAGAAACTGCCCGACGATATCCTCGAGCACCAGCGCCGAGCGGGTGAGCGTGATCTCGTCGCCCTCTGCCAGGGCATCCGGCATCCCGCCGGGCTCGAGCGAGACGTACTGCTCGCCGAGCAGCCCGGATGTGCGAATGCTCGCCGCGGTGTCGCTGGGCAGATCGTCATAGCGCTGGTCGATGGTCAGGGCGACACGGGCTTCAAAGCGCTGGGCATCCAGGGTGATGGCACTTACCCGGCCGATCTGGACGCCCCCCATCCGCACCGGTGCCCGCTCGCGCAGCCCGCCCACGTTCTGAAAATAGGCCTCGACGGTGTAGCCCTCGGACTGCTGGAACGCGGTGATATTGCTCACCTGCATCGCCAGGACAAACAGGGCCGCCAGGCCCGCGGCGACAAAGGCGCCAACGGCAAGTTCCATGCTGCGTGCATTATCCAACGGCTGATCCTCCGTTAATCGAACATCAGGGCGGTGAGCACAAAGTCGAGCCCCAATACCACCAGTGATGTCACCACTACGGTCCGGGTCGTGGCCCGACTCACGCCCCGCGAGGTGGGCTGGCAGTCGTAGCCGTTGAAAACCGCAATCCAACCGGCGGCGACGCCAAAAAGCATGCTCTTGATAAGACCATTGAGCACATCATCCTCGAAACTGACCTGGGCCTGCATCTGCGACCAGAACGCGCCGCCGTCGACACCCAACAGACTGGTACCGACCAGATAGGCGCCCACGATGCCCAGCAGTGTAAAAATCATCGCCAGCAACGGCAGTGCCAGCAGTGCCGCCACAAGCCGGGGGGCAACCACCCGCCGCTCCGGGTCCACTGCCATCATCTCCATGCCGGCGAGCTGCTCGGTGGCTTTCATCAGCCCGATCTCGGCGGTCAGCGCCGATCCGGCCCGCCCGGCGAACAGCAGCGCGGTGACCACCGGGCCGAGCTCGCGGGTCAGTGACAGCGCGACCAACACCCCCAGCGACTGCTCCGCGCCAAAATCCACCAGCGTGTAGTAACCCTGCAGGCCCAGCACCATGCCCACGAAAAGCCCCGAGACGATGATGATCACCAAAGTGAGCACACCCACCGAGTAGAGTTCGCGAAGCAACAGACCGGGCCGGTGGATCAGCTCGCCACTGCCGCGCACGACACGCAGCAAAAACAGGACCGCCCGACCAAGGGTTGTGGTGGCGCTCAGGGTGCCGGCACCAAGCTGCCGCAGCCGGACGATCATGACGCCCCGCCTCCAAAGTCCTCGCTCAGCGACGGCGCCGGATAGTGGAACGGGACCGGCCCATCGGCCAGCCCCCCCAGAAACTGCTGCACCCACTCCGATCCCCGGCGCCGCAATTCATCGGGGGTACCAACACCCATTACCTGTCCCTGCGAGATCACATAGACCCGGTCGGCGATTTCGAGGGTCTCCTCGACATCATGGGAGACGACAATGCTGGTCAGGCCAAGCGCATCATTGAGCTGGCGGATCAGCTTCATCAATGCACCCATCGAGATGGGATCCTGACCGGCGAAGGGTTCGTCGTAGAGGATCAGCTCCGGATCAAGCGCCAGCGCGCGCGCCAGCGAGACCCGACGGGCCATGCCGCCGGAGAGCTCGGCGGGGTAGAGCCCCCGGGCCCCCCGAAGCCCAACGGCCTCGAGCTTCATCAATACAATGTGGCGGATCAGCGGCTCGGGGAGCGCGGTGTGCTCGCGCAGCGGGAAAGCCACGTTGTCAAAGCAATCCAGGTCGGTAAACAGCGCCCCGCTTTGGAACAACACGCCCATCCGCCGGCGCAGCGCATAGAGTGACCGCCGCCCCAGGCTGCCCACGGGTTCACCGATGACCTGCACGCTGCCGCTGTGGGCGCGCAACTGGCCCCCGATGAGTCGCAACAAGGTGGTCTTGCCGGTGCCGCTCGGCCCCATGACGGCAACAACCTCGCCACGATGTACGCTCAGATCGATGCCATCGAAAACCCACCGTCCACCGCGCCGGAATCTCAGATCACTGATTTCCACCAGCGGCGGTGCGGCCGGGATCGGCTGTGGTTCGGGCATGGAGCAAGGTTGACCGGTTGCAAGGATTGGATGGCGCGAGTATCCGCCAAGGCAGGGGGGCGGTCAAATACGGTATGTTGCTGCCTTTGTGGATGATTCGGGATCCTGCTGGATGGAGTTTCTGCTACCCGCGATCGTGATCGTGACCGGGTTTGTTGCCCTTGCCTGGAGCGCCGACCGGTTTGTCGCCGGTGCCTCGGCGGTGGCCCGTCAGCTGGGTGTCTCCCCGGTGCTCATCGGGCTGACGGTGGTGGGGATTGGCACCTCTTTGCCGGAGATGCTGGTCTCCACCATTGCGGCGCTGGATGGCACACCCGGCGTGGCGCTGGGCAATGCGCTGGGCTCGAACATCGCCAATGTGGGGCTGATCCTCGGGATAACGGCCCTGGTCATGCCGATTGCGATGCGCTCGGCGGTGCTGCGGCGCGAGTATCCATTGTTGTTGGGGGTGGTCGGGCTGACTGCGCTGTTACTGGCGGATGCCCGCATCACTCGGGTCGACGGGCTGGTGCTGCTCGCGGCGATGGCCGGGGTACTGATCTGGATGGGCCGGACCGCCCGCCGGGCCGACGACGACGCCGACATCATGACCCGGGAGATCCGGCAGGCCTTGCCGGCGCCCATGCCATTGCGGCAGGCCGTGGTGTGGCTGGTTGTCGGGCTTGTGGTGCTGCTGATCAGCGCCCGGCTTCTGGTCATCAGCGCCGTGGCGCTGGCCCAGGCGCTGGGGGTCAGCGACCTGGTGATCGGGCTGACCATCGTGGCGGTGGGCACCAGTCTGCCCGAGCTGGCCGCGGCGATCAGCAGTGTCCGGCGGGGTGAGGATGATCTCGCCATCGGCAATATCCTGGGCTCGAATATCTTCAACTTACTGGCCGTTCTGGGGATCGCCGGCGCCATTGCACCCTTCGCCACCGATGGCGCGAGCCTGGCCCGGGACTACGCCATCATGAGCGGCTTTATGGTCGCCATTGTGGCGATGGGTTATGGTCCCGGGCGGTGGGGCCATCTGGACCGGGGCGAGGGGGCCATCCTGTTGGCCGCGTTTATCGCCTATCAGGTCATGCTTTTTCTGGGTGGTTCGTGAGTGAGACGGACATGCTGACTGACAAGGACTTCTGCCGACTGGGCCAGGCGGTGATCGACACCGAAGCGAGCGCGGTCGCGGCACTCAAATCACGCATCAATGCGGCCTTTGCCACCGCTTGTCGCCTGATCCTCGCCTGCAGCGGCCGGGTGGTGGTGCTGGGCATGGGCAAGTCCGGGCATATCGGTGGCAAGATTGCCGCGACGCTCGCCAGCACCGGCACGCCGGCGTTTTTCGTCCACCCCGGCGAGGCGAGCCACGGCGATCTGGGCATGATGACCGCCGACGATGTCGTCGTTGCTTTGTCCAACTCGGGTGAGACCGCCGAGATCAATCAATTGCTTCCGGTGATCAAGCGCCGCTCGCTGGGCTTGATTGCCCTGACCGGCAATCCGTCATCGACGCTCGCCCGGGCCGCCGATGCGCATCTGGAGACCGGGGTCGATCGTGAGGCCTGCCCCCTCGGCCTTGCACCGACCGCCAGCACCACCGCCAGCCTGGCCATGGGTGATGCGCTGGCCATCGCCCTTCTCGATGCCCGCGGCTTTACCGCCGAGGATTTCGCCCACTCCCACCCCGGCGGCCGGCTGGGCCGACGGCTGTTGCTGCGCATCGATGATCTGATGCACCAGGGTGATGCCATCCCACGCGTCACCGCCGATACGCCGCTCTCCGAAACCCTCGTCGAGATGAGTCGCAAAGGGCTGGGGATGACGGCGGTGACCGGCCCGGAGGGTGAGGTCATCGGTATTTTCACCGATGGCGACCTGCGTCGGGCGCTGGATAAAGCAGTGGATGTCCATACGACCACGGCCGAAGCGGTCATGACCGCGGCACCGCGGTGCATCCGCCGCGGCCTGCTGGCCGCCGAGGCCCTCGCCACCATGGAGCGCGACCGGATCAATGCTTTGTTGGTGGTGGATGAGCACGCCCGCCTTGTCGGGGCGTTGAACATGCACGACCTCCTGCGGGCGGGGGTGGTGTGAGACATTCGCCATGGTTGCGCCCCGAGCCTGGCCACTGGGCGGGTCTTCTGGCGGTTTTTGCCATTGCTGCGATCGCCCTCTGGCAATGGCAGGATCGCCCGTCGCCGGCCCCCGCCCGGGCACCGGACAGCGACCAGCTCGAGGCCTATGCCCGCGAAGTCCGGCTGCAGGCCAGCGACGAGAACGGAGCGGTCACCTGGCAGGTCGAGGCACCCACAGCGCGATACTTCGAGCGCCCCGCGCGCTGGGCGCTGGATACCCCGCGCTGGGTACTGGCAACCGCCGATGGCCCACCCTGGCGTGGGCGGTCACGGCTCGCCCGCAGCATGCTCGATACCGACCGGGTGGAAGTCATTGGCGATGTCATCATGCAGCGGATGCAACCAGCCGGGGTGACCCGGCTGGAGACGGCATACCTCAAGGTGCGCCCTGGCCGGTCCCAGGCCCGCACGCCGGCGGCGGTGTCGCTGCACGGCCCCGGGTATGATGTCGATGCGATCGGGGCCCGGCTGTGGCTGGATGAGGAAAGACTGGAGTTGCTCGATGATGTGGCAGGTCACTACCAACCCGCACGCTAGGCTGTCCCGATGGCGGGCGGGTTGGCTGATTCCGGGACTCGCGATGCTGCTCATTGCAGCCGCGAGCCCTGCCCAGCAACCCGTGCCCATCGATCTCAGCGCCGATCGCGCCGAAATCAATGACCAGCAGGGCACCGGGGTCTATCGGGGCAACGTCGTACTCATCCGCGGGCAGACCCGCTTGACCGGCTCGGTGATGCGCACCTTCACCGACGAGGCGCGACGGCTGCAGCGCGTCGAGATCGAGGGCTCGCCGGCGCGCTACCGCGCGTTGCAGCCAGAGGGGCCACCGCGCCGGGCCGAAGCCCCCCGGATGGAGTACTATGCCGCCGCACCGGAGCGGCTTGTGCTGCTCGGCGGCGGCCGCGTCTGGGAGGGCGAGAACTCGGTGACCGGCGAGGTCATCACCCATTACCCGGACAGCCAGCGCACCGTCGCCGACGGCGAAGACCAGGGACGGGTCAAGGTCCGCGTATTCCCTGAGGCGGGGGCGTCGCAATGAGCACCGGCCAACTCCAGGCCCATGGCCTGTGCAAGCGCTATCGGGGACGCAGCGTGGTCGACGATGTCTCCATTGGGCTGCGCAACGGTGAGATCGTTGGCCTGCTCGGCCCCAACGGCGCCGGCAAGACCACCAGCTTTTACATGATGGTCGGCCTGGTGCGGCCGGACCGGGGCCGAATCCACCTCGACGGACGGGACATCACCCGGGCGGCGATGCACGAGCGCGCCCGTGCCGGTGTCGGCTATCTGCCCCAGGAGGCCTCGGTGTTCCGGCGGTTATCCGTGCGCGACAACCTGCTGGCCGTGCTGGAGACCCGTGCCGATCTCAGCCGGGCCCGACAGCACGAACAGGCCGATTCGCTGATGGCCGAGTTCGGCGTCGGCCACCTGGCCGACCAGTCCGGGGTTAGCCTCTCCGGCGGTGAGCGACGGCGCGTCGAGATCGCCCGGGCGCTGGCCGCGGAACCACGCTTTATCCTGCTGGATGAACCCTTCGCCGGTGTGGACCCGATCTCGGTGGGGGATATCAAGGCGATCGTCCGTCACCTCTCCGAACGTGGGATCGGCGTGCTGATCACCGATCACAACGTCCGCGAGACCCTGGCGCTGGTGGACCGGGCCACCATCCTCAATGAAGGACAGGTCATCGTCGAAGGCGATGCCACTACGATTCTTGCCGACGAACAGGTCCGGGCAGTCTATCTGGGCGAAGACTTCACGCTGTAGTGGTGGCGATCAACGGCGCGCTGACGTTAGTCTGATCAGGCAATCGGATTCGGGAAGACGATGAAACACGCCCTTCAGCTTCGCACAAGTCAGCAGCTGGCCATGACGCCCCAGCTCCAGCAGGCGATCCGGCTTCTGCAGCTGCCGGCAGCGGAGCTCAACCTCGAAATCCGCGAGGCGCTCGAATCCAACATGATGCTCGAGCTCGAGGACGAGAGCGATGGCGATCCCGCTCCGTCCGAGGCGACGACGTCCGAGCCCGCGGTCACCGACCCCTCCGAGATGCCACTGGGGAGCAACGCCACCGATGCCGCGCGACTGGGCGAATCGCTGCCCGTGGACGAACGCTGGGACGAGCCCGTCACCTCGGCCGCGGTCAACGCCACCGAACCGACCGGCGGCCCCGATCCTCTGGAGAATCGCGCTGGCGACGAGCGCACTCTGCAGGCCCACCTTGACTGGCAGCTCGCCATTTCCAAGCTCAGCGCCCGGGATCGGCAGATCGCCGACACTCTGGTGGATGCCATCGACGAGCGCGGCCATCTGAGCGAACCACTCGAGTCGCTTCAACAGACCCTGGCCAGCGAGCTGCAGGCGGATGTCGACGAGGTCCGCGCGGTGCTCGCCTTCATCCAGCACCTGGATCCGGTGGGCATCGGGGCACAGGATGCCACCGAGGCACTGACCATTCAGGTGGACGCACTGCCGGCCGACACCCCGGGCCGGGAAGCCGCCCGGCGGGTGATCCAACAAGGGCTCGGCTGGCTAGCCGAGGGGCAGTATTGCACGCTAGAGAAACGCCTGGGGCTGGACGAGGCCGCTCTCGAGCAGGCCATCACGCTGATCCAGCAACTCGACCCCCACCCGGGCTCGGCGTTCTCGCAGCCCCGCACCGAGTACATCGTGCCGGACTGCTTCGTCCGACGGGTCAACGGCCGCTGGGAGGTCGAGATCAACCCCGAGGCCTCACCGGCACTGCGGGTGAACAGCTACTACGCAAGCCTGGTCCGACGGGGCGACAGCAGCGCCGATAACAGCCTGCTTCGACAGCACCTGCAAGAAGCGCGATGGCTGATCAAAAGCCTGCGTTCGCGGGCCGACACACTACAGCGGGTGGCGCAGACCATCGTCGAGCGTCAGCAAGCCTTCCTCGAGCAGGGCGAAGAGGCCATGCAGCCGCTGGTGCTGCGCGACGTGGCCGAGGCGGTGGAGATGCACGAATCGACCATCTCCCGCATCACCACCCACAAGTACATGCACACCCCCATGGGCACGCTCGAGTTCAAGCACTTCTTCTCCAGTCATGTCCCGACCGCCGATGGCGGCGAGTGCTCGGCGACGGCGATTCGTGCGCGGATACGCCGCCTGGTCGCGGCGGAAGACCCGACGCGGCCGCTGAGCGACGCACGTTTGACACAGACCCTGCAGGACGAGGGTATCCACGTTGCCCGGCGTACCGTTGCGAAATACCGCGAGGTCATGGGCATCGCTTCATCCACCGATCGCCGGCGACCGGCGCGACCCCAAAAGGAGAAATCATGAAAATCGATATCACCGGACAACATCTGGATATCACCGATGCGCTGCGGGGCTATGTGGAGGAAAAATTCCAGCGCCTCGAGCGGCATTTCGACAATGTCGTGGATGCCCATGTCATGCTCCGGGTCGAGAAAAACCGCCACCAGGCCGAAGCCACGCTGGCGCTCAGTGGTGCCCGTCTGTTTGCCGAAGCCACCGAGGACGAAATGTACGCCGCCATCGATGCGCTGATCGACAAACTCGACCGCCAGGTGGTTAAGCACAAGGAAAAGCGCAGCGACCACCACCGCGAAGACGGCCGGTTGGGCCCCAACCTGGAGTCGTGATCGACATGTCTGACCTCGAGCGAACCCCGTGGTGACCCCCGAGGGCTCGCCCCGGCGGCTGATTATCGTCAGTGGACTGTCCGGCTCGGGCAAGAGTGTCGCCCTGGCAACGCTCGAGGACAGCGGATTCTATTGCATCGACAACCTGCCGGTTGCCCTGCTCGAGGCCTTTGGCGGGCATATCGCGGCGACCGGCGGCGAGATGCAGTACGCCGTCGGCATCGATGCCCGCAACCGGCTCGAGGCCCTCGAGCGGATCCCGGATATCCTCGAGGGCCTGGGGCAACAGGGCCTGGCCGCGGAGATCGTCTTCCTTGATGCCGAAGACGCCACGCTGCTGAAACGCTTCTCCGAGACCCGCCGGCGTCATCCGCTGAGCAATGGCGACACCCCGCTGGCCGAAGCCATCATCGGCGAGCGCAAACTGCTCATGCCGGTGCAGGCGCGCGCCGACATGACCATCAACACCACCCATACCACGCTGCACGAGCTAAGGACGCTGATCCGTGATCGGCTCACCCACACGCCCACGCAGTTGTCGGTGCAGCTCATGTCGTTCGGCTACAAGCACGGTACCCCGACGGATGCCGACTTCGTCTTTGACAGCCGCTGCCTGCCCAATCCGCACTGGCAGCCCGAGCTGCGGCCGCACACCGGAAGGGACGAGCCAGTGCGTCGATTTCTCGCCGAAAGCCCGCTCGTTGAGCGATACAGTCGGCAACTCGCCGAGTTCATGGATGACTGGCTGCCGGTTTTCGAGCGTGAGAACCGCAGCTACCTCACCGTGGCAGTGGGCTGTACCGGTGGCCAGCACCGCTCGGTCTACCTCATCGAGGCCCTCGCCAACCACCTGCGACGGACGGATCTGACCGTCACCATCCGGCATCGGGAATTGCCTTGATGCCCGGACTGCCGGATCATCTCCCGGTATCCGTCGGGCGGGGTGATGCATGAGCGACGAGCGCGAACAAAAACAGGGTCGGGTTGCGGACACCGTCTCCGGTCTGCTCCAGGGCGGCACCGTCCCGGAGGCCCGGCGCATGCTCAACGCCCTCCACCCGGCAGAAATCGCCGATCTGCTCGAATCATTTCCGGTGGCCGAGCGCAAGCTGCTCTGGGAGCTGGTCGAGGAAGAAAACGGCGGTGAAGTGCTGTTGCAGGTCAATGACGAGGTCCGCAGCGGGCTGATCGAAGAGATGGATGAGGCCGAACTGCTGGCCGCCACCTCGGGCATGGACGTGGACGATCTGGCCGACTTCATGCAGGACCTGCCCAAGACACTGACCGGCGCCATTCTTCGGTCGATGGATAATCAAAACCGCCAGCGGCTCGAGGCGGTGCTCGCCTACCCCGAGGACAGCGCCGGCGGGCTGATGAATACCGACACGGTCACCGTCCGGCCCGATCTCAGCCTGGATGTGGTGATGCGCTATCTGCGCATGCGTGGCAGTGTCCCCGAACTCACCGATCACCTGTTCGTGGTCAGCCGCTTCGATCACTTCCTTGGCGTACTCAGGGTCAGCGACCTACTGACCCGCGATCCGGCCAGTCCGGTGGCCGATGTGCTGGATACCGAAGCGGTCGCCATTGCCGCGGACAAACCCGCCCGCGAGGTGGCCAAGATGTTCGAGGACCGTGACCTGATCTCGGCACCGGTGCTCGACGAGCGGGGCCGCTTGATTGGCCGCATCACCGTTGACGATGTGGTGGATGTCATCCGCGATGAAGCAGAGCGCTCGATCCTGACCATGGCCGGGCTCGGCGATGAAGCCGATCTATTTGCCCCGATCTGGTCAAGCACCCGGCGACGGGCGCTGTGGCTTGGCATCAATCTGCTGACCGCGCTGCTCGCCGCCTATGTCATTGGCCTTTTCGAGGGCACCATTCAGCAGGTGGTCGCACTGGCGGTCTTAATGCCGGTCGTCGCCAGCATGGGGGGCATCGCCGGAACCCAGACCCTGACCCTGGTGACCCGCGCCCTGGCACTGGGACAGGTCGCCTCTCGCAACACCCGGGCCCTTCTGGTCAAGGAGCTGGGCATCGGCATCCTTAACGGGTTGATGTGGGCGGCCATCCTGGCGGGCATCGCCGTTATCTGGTTTGGCGAGCCGGCCATCGGTGCCATCATCGCCGCGGCCATGGTCATCAACCTGTTCGTCGCCGGTCTCTCGGGGGTGGGGGTGCCGCTGATGCTCAAAAGACTGGGCGTGGACCCGGCGCTGGCCGGGGGCGTTGTCCTGACCACCGTCACCGATGTGGTCGGCTTCATGGCCTTCCTGGGGCTGGCCACCATTTTCCTTATCTGAACTACCCCTTACGGGGTAGTCCGTCCGACCTTACAAAACCCTACTGAATCGATCCCCGCCTGACGCCATAACAACTTACCATCCCCGTGACCCGATGTTCCGTGGAACGGAATGACGGGCGAGCAATATCCTGCAACTGCACACATCGCCCCATAACACCGAGGTAGACCATGGAAAGGAACACGCCTTATACATCCATCGAATCATCCCGGCTGGCCAATCAGACCAGCCCCCTCGCCGCCGGCGAACAACCCGCCAGCCGCGATCTGCCGGTCAGCCTTCTGCTCGGAGACGCCTCCATCCAGAACCGGCTGCTCGGGCAATATCTGCTCGACTACGGGATCTGCCGCTCCCATATGGGCGCACCGTCCCAACTCGGTGCCCTGCTCCAGTGTGAGCGTCCGGCACTGATCATCCTTGATATCCGCAGCGCCGATCGGGGCGTGGCGACCATCCTCGAGGATCATGCCGGTGCAGCCACCGGCGCCGCCGGTCTGCCGCCAACCATCCTGATCAATCTGCCCGCCAGCGTGGATGCCGAGCAGTTTCTCGCCCGACGCGAAATCGTTGGGGCCTTCCACGATAATGAGCCGTTCGAAAACCTGCTGAGCAAGATCCGTCAACTGCTCGCACCAGGCGAGGCCGCGGGACGCCGGCGCCAGCGCGAGGCGCCCGTCGAGGCACTGACCCGCAAGGAGATGACGGTACTGCAGGCGCTCGCCCAGGGACTGAGCAACGACCATATCGCCGACAAACTCTCGGTCAGCCCCCATACGGTGAAGACCCATCTGTATAACGCCTATCGCAAGATCGGCTGCACCAATCGCGTCGCCGCGGCGATGTGGGCACAGCGCAGCCTCCGGCCCAAGCGCCTGTGATGAGACGGCGGCGGTGCTGTGCGCTGCTGGCCGGCGCGGGGTTGGTGGGTCTGTGGCCGCTGTGGCAGGCCATCGGCCAGGGAAGGCAGGCCGATGGCCTGGAAGACCCGACCCCCCTCGAGGCTCCACCGCCCCGTGAGGGTGGCCTGGAAAACGATGGCCTCAACAACATGGTCATCCAGCGCACGGTCACCGCCCTGGGTGATCGCTTCTACGATGCCTTCGCCAATCACTGGCGCAATCAGTCCGTGATCGCCCGCGGCGTGATCGGCGTTGAGGAGTCGCCGTGGATGAGCGAAGGCACCGAAATCATCATCCGGTTTCGTCGCGAGGTGATCTACCGCATCCGCGTGTGGCCCCGTAACCCCGGCCCGGAGGAGCGGGCCGCCACCGCGGTGCGCGAGGTCAGTCGCATCATCGATCGCTACCAGACGCGACTGCGCCCGGCGCCGGATTGACCGCCCACGAGGAGATTTGGCTATGAAAACCGCATTGGCAATCAGCGGCCTTCTGGCCGTTGTATCGCTCGCCCAGGCCGAGCTGACCTATCGCCCCGCCCAGGGCAATGACCCGGGACTTTTATCCCAGCGCTTTCAGCGGGCCACCGTCGAGGACACCAGCCGCAGTCCCATGGCCGCGGCCCGACGGCCGGCGCGCACATCGATCGAGCGTTTCGAAGAGGAGCTGCAGGAAGCCTTGCTCAGGGATGTCTCGCGGGCGACGACCAGCAACCTGGGGCTGCTGGATGACGAGGGCCAATTGATCGAGTTCGACGGGACACGACTTTTGCAGATCGGTGACTTTGAGCTTCGCTTCACCGAGACCGACGGCGAGCTGACCATTTTTGCCCGGGATGCCGGCAGCAGCGAATTCACACAGATCAACATCAACAATCAGGAGTGATGACGATGCGCAGGCTCATGATTGCGGCCGCCGTGATCCTTTTGTCGGGCTGCACCACGCTGCAGGCGGACAAGGCGCCGGACTGGGCAAACATGGAGCGGCCCGGCCTCGACGTGGTCACCGCCACCGAGCGGGATCTGCTTAACCTGCCACCGCCGGCGGGGGTGATCCCGGCGGCGGTGTACGGTTTTCGGGACCTCACCGGACAGTATCGAGAGTCTCCTAACAGCAACCTCTCCACCGCGGTCAGCCAGGGCGGCGGCAGCATGCTGATCGAGGCGCTGCTGCAATCCGGCTGGTTCCAGCCGGTGGAGCGCGAGGGGCTTCAGGATCTCCTTACCGAGCGCCGTGTCGCGCGTCAGCTCCGTAACGATATGCCGGGGCTGGTGGACGCCCGGATCATCCTCGAAGGGGGAATCACCGGCTATGACCGTAATCTTGCAACCGGTGGTTTCGGTGCCAGCTACTTCGGACTCGCCGGCAGCGAGACCTACATCATTGACCGGGTGACAGTGAGTCTGCGGGCGGTCAACGTCACCAATGGCCAGGTCCTCTCGGCGGTGACGACCACCAAGACCATCTACTCGTACGAACTCGCGGGCGGCCTGTTCCGGTTCGTGCGCAATCAGCGCCTGCTGGAGGTCGAGGGCGGCTATACCTACAACGAGCCGCGATTCCTGGCCACGCAGGATGCCATCCGGGCGGCCGTGATCCATTTGATCGTACGCGGAGTCGGACAGAACCACTGGCGTCCGGCCAGCGATGAGGCCTGGGATACACCGCTCATCCAGTCCTACCGGCGGGCCGCCGACGACCGACAGCGGTCAGCGCAAAATTCCTGACCCGCCCCGGCGTTTTACGCCGCATTCCGTATTCAGACCACCCCCCGGGCCGCCTAGGCTGGAGATGTCCCCCACCGCTCGGTGGGGGACATGAACCACACAGCATTCCAGACAGGAGTTTGTCATGAAGACATCACTGAAGACTCTCTCGGCACTGTCGCTGGCCGTTCTACTGGGTAGCGGTGCGGCGATCGCGCAGGAGCATGGCGGCAATGGCCACGGTGACAACGGCCATGGCGGCATGGGGCCAGGCTATGGCCAGGGTGGCTATGGCGAGAACATGGCCACCATTGACCAGAGCGGCACCCGTCATGATGCCAGCATCGAGCAGGATGGCCGCGAGCTGATGGCCAGCATCGAGCAGTCGGGCTACATGCAGGAGGCCGACATCGAGCAGCGCGGCCGCGGTGGCTCGACGGTCATCGAACAGACCGGTGGCTGGAACGAGGTCAATGTCGACCGGCGTGGCCGCAACGGGACCATCACCATCACCCAGGAGGACTGGGAAAACACCGCCGATATCCGCCAGCGCGGTCGCAATGGCAGCATCGAGGTGACCCAGGAGGACTGGTCCAACTATGCCAACATCGACCAGCGGGGTCGGGGTAACGAGCTCGCGCTGTACCAGTCCGGCTGGGGCGACAACGCGGCATGGCTCGAGCAGCGCGGCCGCGACAACGTCATGGATGTGGCCCAGGACGACGCCTGGCAGTCCGAGGTGTATGTCGACCAGCGGGGCCGCGAAAACATGGCCATGGTCGAGCAGACCGGCGCTTACCACGAAGCCAGCGTGACCCAGCGTGACCGCGGCAATATCGCCATGGTCGCCCAGAGCGGCGTCGGTCATGACGCTTCCATCAACCAGTCCGCCCGCTAGGACGGGTTCGGCCGGGCCCATCCAGCGGATGGGCCCGCGCCCGGTCGCCCGGCACACGAGGCCTACCATGTCATTCAAGCACTCTCCCTATGCCGCCCTTGCCCGCGGACTGGCCATGGGCTTTTGGCTGCTGCTACCGCTGCTGCCGGCAGGCCCTGCGCATGCCAGCGAAAAGGATCCGGTCGAAGCCTGGGTCACCATCACCCGCGAGGCCGGGCAGCTTGTCGTGCGCGGCCACGCCGCAGCCGCTGTCCCCACCCGTGCCACCGGCGTTTTGACCATTGCGGCCCATCACACCGCAGGCACGACCAGAACCCGCCAGTCCATCGATATGCGGCTCGACCCGAGCCCCAGGGTGATCGCCCGCCTGAAACTGAGCGTCCCGGAAGCCGCCCGCATTGAGGCGGCCCTTGTGGTGCAGCCACTGAATGGGCAGCCGATTCACGTCCGACAGCAACATCCGCTCCACCACATATGGGTGCATCAACCCGTCCCCCGATCAACGGAGGGTTATCGCCATGTCTGAATCAACCACCCCGCACCGGACTCGCCATCGGCGCCTGAGAGAGATCCTGTTGATGGCGATGCTCGCGCTGCCGGCATCCCTGTCCGCCGCGCCCCTCGACGACACGCTGAGTGCGCGGGGGGATCTTGCCCCCATCGAGATCGTCACCCATGCCGGTGACGCCTTTGCGAATCGAGCGGCCATTGACCAGACCGGTGTCCACCATGACGCGGCCATCACCCAGCGCGGTGAGGATAACGAGGCCCTCATCCGGCAGCGTGGCCTCGGCCACGAGGCCGATATATTGCAGATCGGTGCAGGTAATCGGGCGCGCATCGACCAGTTCGGCTGGCACCCGCAGCGCGCAGCGATTGAACAGCGCGGAGACGAAAATGACACCTTGATCCGACAGGGCCCGGGCACCCGCACCGGTGTGGATGTCCTCCAGCATGGCGACGGGCTGCGATTAAAGGTCGAAGTGGGGCGCTAACAGCGCCCCGGTTCATCTGCCGCTTTGAGTCGTCAAAAGTGCCAGCGCACCGAGCCGGTGACCGCCTCAAAATCGAAATCCGGTTCGCTTAGGTAGCGCATCAAGTCCACCGATACCGACCAGTCATCGGCGATCCGATAGGCCGCCCCGGCGCCAAACGCGACCCCCGAGGCCGAAGGTGCCTCATCGGTACCGGCAATGGTAAAGGGGCGCAGCACCATGCGCACTGAGGCAAAGCCCAAAAGCGCATAGAGATCGGCTCGCGGATTGACCGGCCGGTTGAGTCTCACCAAAGCGCTATCGACCGAATCGAGCTCCACCGTCCGGTCGTTGCCCGAGTCTTCCTCACCCATCCAGCCAAAATGCGCCTCAAAGCCAAGGTGGTCGTTGAGCATGACGCCGGCCATCAACCGGCCGCCGCGCGCCCCCTCCGACTCACCGGCACCCTCGTACTGCCAGGGCATCAACCCGCCGCCAATATAGGCATCTTCGATTAACTGCGCCTCCGAAACGGCCGACACACCCAGCGCGGTGGCAAGCACGAGCGCCTGCAGCTTTCCATTTTCCAGCATGGCTTCCTTCCGTGGTTGGTGGTTATCCACGGTTAGGACCGGACTGCCCCGGGGGAGTGCCGTTTTACGTCGCCGATTCCATCGAAGTGCCGAGAAGCATTGGAAGTAAGTGGCAAAGATATGGTGGCTACGGGTGGATTCGAACCACCGACCCCATCATTATGAGTGATGTGCTCTAACCAGCTGAGCTACGTAGCCATGCGCAGGGGAGGCAGAAGTATCCAGAGCCGCGGGGTGGCTGTCAAATAGCCCTGCCCCGCGACTAGACGTTGAACCGGAAGTGACAGACGTCCGCTTCCTGCATGACGTAATCCTTCCCTTCGAGGCGCATCAGCCCCCGCTCCTTGGCCGCTTGCTCACTGCCGGCGTCGAGGTAGTCGTCATAGCCGATCACCTCGGCGCGAATGAAGCCGCGCTCGAAATCGGTATGGATACGCCCCGCCGCCTGGGGCGCTGTGGCCCCGCGACTGACCGTCCAGGCGCGCACCTCTTTGCGGCCGGCGGTAAAAAAGGTCAGCAGATCAAGCAGCTGATAGCCGCGGCGGATGAGACGGTTCAATCCCGGCTCCTCCAGCTCGTAGGCGCTGAGCATCTCGTCGAGCTCGGCCTCGTCGAGCTGCGAGAGTTCCGCCTCGATGCCGGCGCACAGGGCCACCACCAGCGCGTTCTCTCTGGCCGCCAGCGACTCGACCGCGGCAAGATGCGGATTATCCTCAAACCCGTCCTCATCGACATTGGCGACATAGAGCACCGGTTTGGCGGTCAGCAGATGCAGCTCGCGCACCACCTCAGCCGCCGCCTCTGACAGCGTCTGGGCCCGCACCGGAATGCCCTCGTCCAGCGCCCCGGCCATGGCTCGCAGGGCGTCACGGGCCGCGATCGCCGCCTTGTCGCCGGATTTGCTGCGCTTTTCGTAGCGCTCCACCGCCCGCTCGACAGCATCCAGATCGGCCAGAAGCAGCTCGGTATTGATGGTCTCGATATCGCCCAGCGGGTCGACCCGGCCTTCGACATGGTGGACGTCGTCGCTTTCAAAGCAACGCACCACATGGGCGATGGCATCGGTCTCGCGGATATTGGCCAGAAACTGATTACCCAGCCCTTCCCCACGCGAGGCGCCGGCCACCAGACCGGCAATGTCAACGAACTCCATGGTGGTGGGCACCGTATTCTCGGGCTTGACCAGTGAGGCGAGCTTTGCCAAACGGGTGTCCGGCACGGGAACAATCCCCACATTGGGGTCGATCGTGCAGAACGGGTAGTTCTCGGCGGGAATCTCGTTGCGGGTCAGGGCGTTGAAGAGCGTGGACTTGCCCACGTTGGGCAGCCCGACAATGCCGCATTTAAATCCCATCAGTCGCCTCGCGGTTGTGTATGCAGAAGTTGCTGGGCGCGATCCCAGTCCCCACTGGCAAGCGCCGGTAAAAGGCCCAGCAGTTCATCGATGCCCGCATCGATGGCGGCCCGCTCGGCCTTCGATGGCCCGTTGAGCACATAGCGGATCACCTCGCGACTCGCCCCCGGGTGCCCCACGCCAATCCGGATCCGGGCAAAATCCCGACTGCCCAGCGCCGCGATGATGTCGCGAAGCCCATTATGCCCGCCGTGGCCGCCGCCACGCTTGAGCCGGACCGACCCCGCCGGCAGATCGATCTCATCATGTACCACCAGAATGGCGCCCGGGTCGATCCGGTGAAACCGGGCACAGGCGGAGACCGCCCGGCCGCTGTGATTTATATAGGTAGTCGGGCAGAGCAGGTGAACATCGACGCCCTCACGGCGCCAGCGGGCCGTTTTGCCATGACATTTGCGATCGGCCGATAACCCAAGACCCTCGCGGTCAGCCAGGGCCTCAACCAGCCAGAAACCGGCATTGTGACGGGTGGCGGCGTAATTGGGCCCGGGATTGCCCAGGCCCACGATCAGGTGGAACGGCGTTGCCATCTCGCGTGCACCGCCGCCCAGGGCCTAGCCCTCGTCGCCGGCCGCCTCCTCGCCACCGGCTTCGCCCCCTTCGGCCGCCTCGCCACCTTCGGCGGCTTCATCCGACTCTTCCACCGCCTTGCGGGGCGCATTGATGCTGACCAGTACCGGGTCGTGATCGGTCTCGGGGTCGAGCCCCGGAAAGACAACGCCCTCGGGTGGCGTGATGTCCGACAGATGCAGCGATGCACCCAGTTCCAGCTCGGCGATATCCACATCAATGGCCGTGGGCAGGTCTTCGGGCATGCATTCGACCTCGACCTCGATGAGGTCGTGATGAACGACCCCGCCGCCGAGCTTGACCCCGACCGCATCCTCCTGATTGAGGAAATGCAGCGGCACGCTCTGGCGCATCTTCTCGCCCGCCTTGATCCGCAGCAGATCCATATGGCTAACCAGCGGTTTGAAGGGGTGACGCTGCAGGTCCTTGAGGATCGCCTTTTCAGCGCGCTTGCCCTTGACCTTGACATCGAGGATCTGCGAAAAGAAGGCCTCTTCGCGCATCAGGCGCAGCACCTGCTCTTCGTCAAAAGCCAGACTGACCGGCTTTTTGCCGGCGCCATAGAGGATGCCGGGAATCTGCTTCGCACGACGCAGGCGGCGGCTCGCACCCTTGCCCTGGTCCTCGCGAGGCAGTGCATCCAGTTTCAGTTCCACACTCATTTGCAATCGTTCCTGTTGTCAGGCCCCCGCGACCAGGGGCTGTGGTTGGATCAGTCGACGAACAGCTCGCTGACCGATTCATCGTTGTTCACCCGCCGCATGGTCTCGGCGAGCATTTCCGCCAGCGAGAGCTGACGAATCTTAGCGCAGGCACAAGCCGGCTCCGACAGCGGGATACTGTCGGTGACCACCAGCTCGTCCAGATGACTGTTCGACACCCGCTCGATGGCGGGCCCGGAGAGCACCGGGTGGGTGATATAGGCGATCACCTTGCCGGCTCCCCGCTCCTTGAGTGCCATGGCGGCCTGGCACAGTGTGCCGGCGGTATCGATGATGTCATCGACGATAATGCAGGTCTTGTCCTCGACATCACCGATGATGTTCATCACTTCAAGCTCGTTGGCCCGGGGCCGGCGCTTGTCGATGATGGCCAGATCGGCGTTGTCCAGCCGCCGGGCGACCGCCCGGGCGCGCAGCACGCCGCCCACATCCGGCGAGACGACGATCTTGTCCGGATGGGTTTGCCGCCAGATATCGCCAAGCAGCACCGGCGAGGCATAGACATTGTCCACGGGAATATTGAAAAAGCCCTGGATCTGGTCGGCATGCAAGTCGACGGTGATTACCCGGTTAATCCCCGCCGTGGTGATCATGTCCGCCGCCAGCTTGGCGGTGATCGGCACCCGCTGAGAGCGCTGCCGGCGGTCCTGCCGAGCATAGCCGTAGTAGGGCACCACAGCGGTGATCCGTGCCGCCGAGGAGCGCCGCAGCGCATCGGCGATCACTAGCAGCTCCATCAAGTTGTCGTTGGTCGGGGCACAGGTGGGCTGGATGATAAAAACGTCGTGGCCGCGGACATGCTCGTTGATCTCGACCTGAACCTCGCCATCGCTGAAGCCGCTAACCAGCGCGTCCCCCAGACGGATTTTCAGATGCGAAGCCACTGCCCGGGCCAATGCGGGGTTGGCGTTCCCGGAGAACACCATCATGCTTCCGTTTTCCATGACGCCGACACTCTGTGGTGGCTGTGGAAATGGCTGGGGCGGCAGGATTCGAACCTGCGAATCCGGGGATCAAAACCCCGTGCCTTACCGCTTGGCTACGCCCCAGTCGTCAGTGCCCTTTTTCGGCCTGCAGTCGATCGAGCAGGGGCGATTGATTCCATGGCCGGCACACCCAGACATCTCCCAATGCCTCGACACCCGCCGCCGCCCGCTGCGCGGCCTCCTGCGTCTCGAATCCGGCAAAAAGACAGCCGCCGGTGCCGGTCAGCATGCCTGGCGAATACGCCCCCAGGCTGTCGAGCGCCGCCCCAATCTGGGGGAAGCGCCGCCTGACCACCGACTCACAGTCATTTCGACCAAGGCCGGATTCGAAGCCGCGTATTGTTATATGGGCACCGTGGCGTGTCAATTTGGCGTCGGTAAAAACCGCCCGGGTCGACACCGGCACCCCCGGGTCAACGACCACCAGCCACGGGCGGTCGACGGCAACGGGTGTCAGGACATCACCCACGCCCTCAGCCCAGGCCGCGTGCCCGCGGATGAACACCGGCACATCGGCACCCAGGCCGATGGCCAGTGCCTGCAACCGCGCCTCACCCAGATGCGTCCCCCAGAGATGATCCAGCGCCACCAGCGTGGTCGCTGCATCTGACGATCCCCCGCCCAGGCCACCTCCGGTCGGGATGCGCTTTTGCAGATGAATACGCGCCCCGGCGGTCACCCGAGCCTCGCGCTGGAGGGCGCGGGCGGCCTTGACCACCAGATCATCCGCCGCCGGCAGCCCCGCCAGGCCGCCGGTGCGCGCAATGTTGCCGTCGGCCGTGACCCGGAAGTCGAGTTGATCAACGGGCTCGATGAACTGAAAAAGCGTCTGCAGCTGGTGATAGCCATCGGGTCGCTGCCCGGTGATATGCAAAAACCGGTTGATCTTCGCCGGGGCGGGCCAGTGTTTTGACCACGCCGTCATGGCGGGACCTGCCATTCGCGGATGCGAACCCGCAGCCGCAGCCCATCGCCGATCACCGACAGCCGATGAGGCAGCCGATAGGCGTCCACGTTCCGGTAGTCGCCCAGGGTGACCGCCCAATCGGCTTGTCGGTAAGCCAGGGGATCCCCCTCGGGTGCAACCGTGACCCGCCCGCCGATCCCGGGCACGGGCCGGCCAACGATCCACCACCGCAGATGGCGCAAGGGCAGATCGAAGCCGGTCAGGCGCGCCAGCAGAACGCGGGGGTCTTCACCGCGGTAGGTGCGGCCATCGGCAAGGGTCAGGCGCACGCCACCGGCCGCCCCCTCCAGGCGGGTGGCGCCGGCGCCCAGCGCCCCGCGCAGCAACAAGCGCCAGCGCTGTGGACTATGCCGCCAGCTGACCGCAGCGCTCGCCCCTTCGCCATCCACCGCCAGCGCCGCCCGCGCCGACAAGGCCCATTCGTCGGGCGCGTCGGGCGTTGGAAAGTCACTCAGCGACTGCGCTCGACCGGCATCCGGCGGGGCCGGCGGCGCAATGGCACATCCGCTCAGGGCCACGACCATCAGCACCAGCAACGCAGGCTTCATGATCGTCAGTCATCCAGCCGCTGGATGGTCTCGGTGAGCACCGGGTGGTCGGGTTGGCGCTCGATGGCGTCCTGCCACACGGCACGGGCCTTGTCACGCTGTCCCAGCACCCACAGCACTTCGCCCAGATGGGCGGCGATCTCGGCATCACCCCCCGTCCGCTCGTGGGCCCGGCGCAGGTACGGCAGCGCCTGTTCCGGCTGCCCGGCGCGAAACGCCGCCCACCCCATGCTGTCGATAATGGCCGGGTCATCTGGCGCCAGAGCGTAGGCCTTTTCAATCAGCGCCCGTCCCTCCTCGATCCGATCGGTCTCATCCACCAGGGTATATCCCAGTGCATTCAGCGCCCGGGCGTCTTCCGGATTCTGGCGAATAATGAACCGCAGATCGGCCTCGGCATCGGCGAGCCGGTCCATGCTGATCCGGGTGATGGCGCGGCCATACCGCAAATCGGTATCCCGGGGATAATCGGCGACCGCGCGGTCGAGGACCGCGATACTCCGCTGCATCTGGCCCTGGCGACGCAAATACTCACCCTCGAGCAGCAGGCCGCGCCGCCGCAGGGCGGGGGACTGCTTCTGCAACCGGTTGAGTGATGAGAGGACCAGGTCCCGGTCGCCGGCTTCCATGGCAAAGGCCGCCGCCCGCAGCAAAAACCCCGGATCCTCGATCCCGGCATCAAAAAGGCTTCGGTAGGCAGCAAGCGCCGCCTCATCCCGCCCCAGCGCCAGCAACGCATCCAGCCGCAAAAGCCTGGCCGGCAGCCAATCGCCGCGCGCTGCCAGGGTTTGCTCCACCGTAGCCAAAGCCCGCCGGGGCTGCCCCTGGGCCAGGGCTACACGGGCCAGCCCCAGTCGGGCGGCATCGCTTTGCGGGTAGGCATCGGCAAGCCGCTGGGCGACGTCAAGGGCCGCGGGCGGCAATTGCTGGTCGAGCAACAGGCCGCCGATCCGGCCCATGGCGGCTTCGCGATCGGCCGAGCGGCTGGGCAGACTGCGCCGAAACGCTTCAAAAGCCCGCTCTGCCTTGCCGGCCCGAACCGCCAGCAAGCCGGCCAGGCGATTGGCGGGCCCGCTTTCGGGGGCAACGGCCACCCAACGCTGCACCAGCGTCTGAGTGGCAGCCGTATCGCCGGCGGCCATGGCGAGCTCTGCCCCCCGGGCCAGCACGGCCGGGGCCTTGATGGCCGCCGCGGCGCGGGCGTAGCGCTGCGCGGCGAGTTGTTGACGACCGCCAGCGGCCGCCATCTCGGCAGCCAGAACGGTGACCAGGGTAGGATGCTGGTCATCCGCGGCCGTGGCCGGTGCGGGCACAAGCCGGGTATCGGCGCGGCGGTCCACCGGCACCGGCGCCTCGCCGGGGGTGGCGCAGCCGGCGAGAAACAGCAGAACCAACAACACCGCCGACAGCGCGCCGGACCCGGGGTCGCAATGACTGCGGTGCGAATTAGCCGTGATGCCCATCAACGCCTACTATACTTGCCTTACAACAGTGCTGCCCTACAATCTGCCCCGTTCCAGTCAACCGGATCTCCATGCCTGTCATCGCTCTGGGCCTCAACCACCAATCTGCCCCCCTGGATATCCGGGAACGGGCGGTCATACCCGCCGATGACCTCGAGGCGGCCATGGCCCGTCTGGCGGCGCTGCCATCGCTCCACGAGGCCGCGGTGTTGTCGACCTGCAACCGCCTCGAGGTGTATGCCGTCGTCGACGACGCCCAGCAGGGCGATGCCATCCAGCAATGGCTGGAGCAAGAGCGCGATCTGCCAACAGGATGGATGACCCCGCATCTGTATCGACTCTCGGGGCCGGATGCCGTTCAGCATCTCCTGCGGGTGGCGGCGGGTCTGGACTCGCTGGTACTGGGCGAGCCACAGATCCTCGGCCAGGCCAAACTGGCCTATCGCTCGGCGGCCCAGGCAGGGCTCCTGGGCCAGATCCTCGATCGACTCTTCCAGCATGCCTTTGCCGTGTCCAAACGGATTCGCCACGAGACCGCCATCGGCGCCCATCCCGTCTCGGTCCCCTACGCCGCGGTCACCCTGGCGCGTCAGATCTTCGGCGATCTTTCGACGCTGCGGACGCTGTTGATCGGCGCCGGCGAGATGATCGAGCTGGTCGCGCGTCATTTCCACGAACAGGGCATGCGCCAGATCACCATTGCCAATCGAAGCGCCGCGCCGGCCCGGACCATCGCCGCGGAATGCCATGGTCAGGCCATCCCCCTTGAGGCCATCGCCGATCACCTGCCGCAGGCGGATATCGTTGTCGCCTGCACCGGCAGCGACACCCCGATCGTCAGTCACGACATCGTCGCCCGTGCGCTGCGGGATCGCCGCTATCAGCCGATGTTCATGGTCGATCTGGCGGTCCCCCGGGATATCGAGCCACGCACCGAGCAACTGCGGGATGTCTATCTGTACACTGTGGATGACCTGCGCGATGTCATCGATCGCAACATCCGCTCGCGGGCCGCGGCGGCGGCCGAGGGCGAAGCGCTGGTAGCCGAGCAGTCGGCCCGCTTCATGGACTGGATCCACACGCTGGCGGCGGTCGAGAGCATTCGGCACTTTCGCCATCGCGGCGAGCGCCTGCGCGATATGGAGCTGGCCCGGGCCAACCGCGAACTGGCCAGCGGCCAACCGCCCGAGGCGGTGCTCGATGCACTCGCCCGGCGCCTCACCCGCAAGCTGCTGCATGCCCCGACCATCGGTCTGCGGGACGCGGCCCGCGATGGCGAACCCGACACGCTGGAGAAGGCCCGGCAGACGCTGGGGCTGGACAACGAAGATGACCGGAGCGGCTCATGAACGCCACCCTGCGACGCAAGCTGCAACAACTGCTCGAGCGGCATGAGGAAATCGAAGGCCTGCTCGCCGACCCCGATGTGATTGCCGACGCCGGCCGTTTCATGAAGCTCTCGCAGGAATACGCCCGCCTCGAACCGGTGGCGCGGCATGTTGCCGAGTTTGAACAGACCGAAGACGACCTGCAGGCCGCCGAGGAGATGCTCGCCGAAGCGGACGAGGAGATGCGCACACTCGCCACCGAAGAGGCCGATCAGGCGCGCCAACAGCTCGAAGCACTCGAG
This sequence comes from Spiribacter pallidus, assembly GCF_040838495.1. Taxonomy (NCBI): domain Bacteria; kingdom Pseudomonadati; phylum Pseudomonadota; class Gammaproteobacteria; order Chromatiales; family Ectothiorhodospiraceae; genus Spiribacter; species Spiribacter pallidus. The sequence continues at coordinate 482,727 of NZ_JBAKFM010000001.1, forward strand.
CTGACCCTCAAGCAGCTGATGCTGCCCCGTGACCCCAACGATGAGCGCAATATCTTTTTGGAGATTCGCGCCGGGACCGGCGGGGATGAAGCGGCGTTGTTTGCCGGTGATCTGCTGCGCATGTATCTGCGCTACGCCGAGCAACGCGGCTGGCAGACCGAGATCATCAGCGAGAGCCCCGGCGAGCAGGGCGGCTACCGCGAAGTCGTCGCCCGGGTCGCCGGGCAGGATGTCTACTCACGTCTTAAGTTCGAATCCGGCGCCCACCGCGTCCAACGCGTTCCGGCCACCGAATCCCAGGGGCGGATCCACACGTCGGCCTGCACCGTCGCGGTCCTGCCCGAAGCCGATGCAGTGGATGAGATCACCATCAATCCAGCCGATATCAAGGTGGATACATTCCGCGCATCCGGCGCGGGTGGCCAGCATGTCAACAAAACCGACTCAGCGGTTCGGGTGACCCATCTGCCCACCGGTGTGGTGGTGGAATGCCAGGAGGAGCGCTCCCAGCACAAGAACCGGGCCAAGGCGCTCTCGCTGCTGCAAGCCCGTTTGATGGATCAGCAGCGCGATGCCGCGGCGACCGAGCGCAGCGAGACACGCCGTTTACTGGTGGGCAGTGGCGACCGGTCAGAGCGGATCCGGACCTATAACTTTCCGCAGGGCCGGGTCACCGACCACCGCATCAACCTGACGCTCTACAAGCTCGAAGAGACACTGATGGGCCATCTCGACCCGATTGTCGACCCACTGGTCAGCGAATACCAGGCCGACCAGCTCGCGGCCCTCGCCGAGGCGTAGCCCGTCGTCCCCGTCAGGCGACCCGCTGCTTTTCGCGGATCTCCTCAAGGGTTTTGCAGTCGACGCACAGCGTCGCCGTGGGGCGGGCTTCCAGACGCCGCAGACCAATCTCTACCCCGCACTGATCGCAGAATCCGTAGTCATCCTTGCGGATGCGCTCCATGGTCTTGTCGATCTTGCGGATGAGCTTGCGTTCGCGGTCGCGGGTGCGCAACTCGAGGGCGAATTCCTCTTCCTGGGTGGCCCGGTCGGCCGGGTCGGCATAGTGGTTGGCGTCGTCGCGCATGTGGCTGACCGTGCGCTCCACCTCTTCCTGCAGCTGCTTTTTCCAGGCCTCGAGAATGGCCTGGAAATGCGCCAACTGCGCCTCGCTCATGTACTCTTCACCCTCGGCGGGCTGGTAGGGCTCTATCCCCCGAACGGGCAGCGAAGCCTTCTCGGTCATGGTCTACCTCCATTTGATCGAGGGCTGATTCAACCCGCCGCGGCGGGCTTGGTCAACCCCTTGTAAGCGCTCCGGCGGTCAGGCGACACGCGCCCGAAGGGCGTGCTGCAACTTCTCCGCCGCGTCCTTGAGCATGGATTCGGTGGTTGGCCAGTCAATGCAACCGTCGGTGATGGACACGCCATACGCCAGCTGGTTCGGGTCGTCGCCCAGCTTCTGGTTACCCCAACCGATATTGCTCTCGATCATCACCGCAACGATTGACTGGTTGCCCTCGAGCACCTGGTTGACCAGGTTTTCCATGACCAGCGGCTGCAGCCCCGGGTCCTTGCTGGAGTTGGCGTGGCTGCAGTCGACCATCAGCCGCGTCGACAGCCCGGCGTCGGCCAGGGCTTTCTCGCAGAGGGCGATGCTCACCGAATCGTAATTGGGCTGATCGCCGCCGCGCAGCACCACGTGGCCATAGCGATTACCGGCGGTGCGGATGATGGCCGAGCGCCCCTCCTGCTGGGTGATTCCCAGAAAGCTGTGCGGGTTGGCCGCCGAGCGCATGGCGTTAATGGCGACATCCAGACTGCCGTCGGTACCGTTTTTAAAGCCCACCGCCGTGGACAGCCCACTGGCCATCTCGCGATGGGTCTGGGACTCGGTGGTCCGTGCCCCGATCGCCGTCCAGCTGATCAAATCGCCCAGATACTGCGGGGTGATGGGATCCAGCGCCTCGGTGCCGGCGGGCAGGCCGAGCTCGGCGAGGAACAGCAACAGCTCCCGGGCCCGGCCCAGGCCCGCCTCGATGTCGAAGCTGTCATCCATGCGCGGATCGTTGATCAGCCCTTTCCAGCCCACCGTGGTCCGGGGCTTTTCGAAATACACCCGCATGACGATGAAAAGCGAATCCGAGAGTTCATCATGCAGCGCTTTCAGGCGGCGGGCGTAGTCCTTGGCGGCCTCGACATCGTGAATCGAACACGGCCCCACCACGGTGAGCAGCCGCGGGTCACGGCCATCCAGGATGGCCTCGACCGCCGCACGACCCTGCTCGACTGTCTCGCGACCGGCCGGCGACAGCGGCTGCCGGGCCTTGATCTCCGCCGGGGTCGGCAGGGGCGCCTGGGCCAACACATTCAGGTTGTCGATGGGTGCATCACTCATGATCCGGTCCAACTTTTCGTTATCGCCGCACAAAACCCAATAGTAGCCTTCGACAGGGCAAATCGCCATGCCGGCGGCTGCTTCCGCGCCCCGCCCGTCTGATATCCTGTGCTTCGAATCGTCCGGAGGATCGCATCATGGCCATTGACCGCAAACTGCTCGATGTCATCTGCTGCCCGGTGACCAAGCAACCGGTACGCCAGTTAAGCGGTGAAGAGCGTGACGCCCTCAACGGCAAAATCCGCGACGGCGACGTGGCCTATCAGGACGACACCCCGGTCGACATCCCCCTCGATGAGGGCCTGATCACCCTCAACGAAGAGCGGGTCTATCGCGTTGACGACGGCGTCCCGGTCATGCTCGAGGAAAGGGCCATTAATCTGCGCGCTGCCGGGCTGAAGTGAAGTCCACAGCCACTCTGGGCGACCTGCGCCAGTGGGCCATCGCAACACTGACCGACGTCAGCCCGAGCCCGCTCGCCGATGCGGACCGTCTGCTGACCACCGCGACCGGCGCGGATGCAGCCGCGCTTCGGGCCTTTCCCGAGCGAATCCCCGCAGCCGCGGCACAGCAGCAGTTCCAAGCATGGATTGGCCGGCGTCGACAGGGAGAACCCGTGGCCTACATCCTCGGTGAGTGGGGCTTTATGGATCTGGAGCTCGCCATCGATCGCCGCGCACTCATCCCCCGACCCGAGACCGAGCATCTGGTCGAAGCCGCCCGAGCCGTGCGTGGCCAGCGGATCCTGGACGCCGGCACCGGCTCGGGCTGTATCGCCATTGCCCTTGCACGGGCGCGGCCCGATGCGGCCATCGACGCCGTCGACCGGTCCGCCGATGCCATCAGCCTGGCCCGGGCCAATGCCGAGCGGCTCGGCACCCCATGGATTCGGTTTTTGATCGGCGACTGGTACACCCCACTCGGCGCCCGCCGCTATGACGTCATTGTCGCCAACCCGCCCTACATCGGCGCCGACGAGCCAGAAATCCACCAGGGCGACCTGCGTTACGAGCCCCGCGAAGCGTTGATCGCCGACGCCGACGGCCTGGCGGCACTGCAAGCGCTGATCAGCGGTGCACCGGCCCATTTGACCCGCGGCGGCTGGCTGTGGCTCGAGCATGGCCACCGTCAGGGCGAGGCGGTCAGGGGCCTGTTGCAGATCCATGGCTTCGACGCCATCGAGACCCGGCGTGATCTGGCCGGCCGGGAGCGGGTCACCGGCGGCCGCCTGCAAGGAGAGGAGCGGTGAACGACGAACAACTGATGCGCTACAGCCGGCAGATCATGGTGCCGGGGTTCGATCTGCACGGCCAGGAGGCCTTGCTCAACAGTCGGGTCCTCATCATCGGCCTGGGAGGGCTGGGCTCGCCCGCCGCGCTCTATCTGGCCGCCGCCGGCATTGGCCATCTGACCCTGGCGGATTTTGACCACGTCGAGCTCACCAACCTGCAGCGTCAGATCATCCATGGCACACCGGACATCGGCCGGACAAAGACCGATTCGGCTCGAGAGCGCCTGGCGGCCATCAACCCGGATGTGGACATCACCACCGTCGAGGCTCGACTGGATGCGGCAAGCCTTGCCGAGCTGGTCGCCACGGTTGACCTGGTGGTGGACGGCAGCGACAACTTTGCCACCCGCTTCGCGGCCAACGCCGCCTGCGTTGCCGCCGGTCGGCCGCTGGTCTCCGGGGCCGTCATCGGCATGGACGGCCAGATTGCCGTGTTTCGGCCGGATCAGGGCGGCCCCTGTTACCACTGCCTCTATCCGGATACCGGCGAAGAGGCGCAAAGCTGCAGCGAGACCGGCGTCCTCGGGCCGCTGACCGGCGTGATCGGCAGTCTGCAGGCGGTCGAGGCGGTGAAGGTCCTCTCCGGCCTGGGGCAGCCGTTGGCCGGCCAACTCCTGGTGGTGGATGCCCTGGGTCAGAACTGGCGGCGGCTGACCCTTGCCCGTGATCCGAACTGCCCGGTCTGCGGCCGAAGCTGACCCGGCGGGTCAGTGGGAGGTATCGCTTGGCGCGGCCCGAGTCGTCGGGTCGACGCAGAGGGCTTCCACATCCACCGCGTCAAAGCGATAGGGTTCGTTGCAAAAGTCGCAGTGAACCTGGATCTGGCCCTGTTCCGCCAGGGTTTCGCGCAGCTCGTCGGCGCCGAGACTGCGAAGCATATCGGCCACCCGCTGTCGCGAGCAGCGACAGCCAAAGCGCAGCGGCGATGGCTCGAAAAGACGGATGTCCTCTTCGTGGAAAAGGCGGTGGAGCACCGCATCGGCGCTGAGTTCGCGAAGCTCGGCGCCGGTGACTGTGGCGGCCAGCTGACCGGCCCGCTCCCAGGCGTCCTCATCCCGCGCCGGGCCGCCGTCGGGCCCGGGCAGGCGCTGCAGCAGCAGACCGGCGGCCCGCTCGGGGTCAGCGGACAGCCAGACGTGGGTCGGCAGCTGCTCGGATTCGGCAAAGTAATGCTCCAGCGCCGCCGCCAGGCTCCCGCCCGACAGATCGACAATCCCCTGGTAACGCTCGCCGCCGTCCTCGGGCTCGATGGTGATCGCCAATGTGCCCTGACTCGCTTGCTCATCCAGCCGCGCATTGGCAGGGACTTCGCCACGGGTTCGGGCCATCGCCCGCATGGTGCCGTCGCTGCCGACCTGGATGAGCAGCAGCGACAGAGGTCCTGTGGATTGCAGCTGCAGTGTCAAGGCACTAGGGTATTTGAGCGTGGCCGCCAGCAGCGCGGCCGCCACCAACCCCTCACCCATTAACTGCTGGACCGCCGGACTCTGCTCGCTGCGGCCGATGATCTGCCGATAGGCCGCATCGAGCTGGGCGATTTCGCCACGGACATCGGCCCGGTCAAAGATGAACCGCTGAATCTGATCCGCCATGCGGGGGTCAGCCATCCAGACGCTGTTTGAGGATCTGGTTGACCTGCTGTGGATTGGCCTTGCCCGCGGATGCCTTCATCACCTGGCCAACAAAAAAGCCCATGAGCTTAGTCTTGCCGGCACGGTACTGCTCGAGCTGCTCGGGGTTGGCGGCGATCACCTCATCCACCATGGCCTCGATGGCGCTGCTGTCTGTGACCTGCTTGAGCCCGCGGGCCTCGATGATGGCGTCGGCATCACCCTCACCCGCCCAGATGGCCTCGAAGACCTCCTTGGCGATCTTCCCCGAGATGGTCTCGTCACTGATACGCCGCAGCAGCCCGGCCAGGGTCTCGGCGCTGACCGGGCTGTCGGCAATATCCAGACCGGCCCGGTTGAGGGCGCCGGCCAGCTCGCCCATCACCCAGTTGGCCGCCAGCTTGGCGTCGCCGCAGCCACTGACCACCGCCTCGAAATAATCCGCCATCTCTCGACTGGCGGTCACCACACCGGCGTCATAGTCGGGCAGGCCATAGTCGGTGACAAACCGGCCGCGGCGGGCATCGGGCAGCTCCGGTAGTTCTTCGCGCACCTGGTCGATCAGTGCCGGGGTGATCTCCAGCGGCAGCAGATCCGGGTCGGGGAAGTAGCGATAATCGTTGGCCGCCTCTTTGCCGCGCATCGACCGTGTCTCGCCACGGTCGGGGTCGAACAGCCGGGTCTCCTGGATGACCGCGCCCCCCTCCTCGATGAGCTCGATCTGGCGCTCGATCTCAAAGTTGATGGCCCGCTCGACAAAACGGAACGAGTTGAGATTCTTGAGCTCGGACCGGGTGCCGAACTCGCTCTGCCCGACCGGCCGGACCGAGACATTGGCATCACACCGAAAGCTGCCCTCCTGCATGTTGCCATCACAGATACCGAGATAGCGCACCAGCGAGTGCATCTTTTTCATGTAGGCGACCGCCTCGCGGGCCGAGCGCAGATCCGGTTCCGAGACGATCTCGAGCAGCGGCGTCCCAGCCCGGTTAAGGTCGATACCGCTCATTGTCCCGAATCCGTCATGCAGGCTCTTGCCGGCATCCTCCTCGAGATGGGCCCGGGTCACCCCGATGCGCTTGCGGCTGCCATCATCCAAATCAATATCCAGATGCCCCGGGCCGACCACGGGGATTTCGTACTGCGAGATCTGATAGCCCTTGGGCAGATCGGGATAGAAGTAATTCTTGCGCGCAAACACCGACCGGCCCGCCACTTGGGCATCCAGTGCCAGCCCCAGCCGCACGGCGTAGCGCACGGCTTTTTCGTTGAGCACCGGCAACACCCCCGGCATGCCAAGATCCACGGCGCAGGCCTGGGTGTTGGCCTCGGCGCCGTAGGCCGTCGAGGCCGCGGAGAAAATCTTGGTGTTGGTGGCCAGCTGCGCGTGCAACTCGAGCCCGATGACTGCTTCCCACTCCATCGTTGCTATGCCTCCGGCGACGGCCGTTGCTTGTGCCAGTCGGTGAGCTGTTGAAAGCCATGGGCGGCGCCCAGCAGACGGGCCTCATCAAAGTGATTGCCGATGAGCTGCATCCCGACCGGCAGACCACCGCTCTGGCCGGCCGGAATCGACACAGCCGGCAGCCCGGCGAGGTTTACCGCAATGGTAAAGATATCCGATAGATACATCTGCACCGGATCATCGGCCTTCTCGCCAATCGCGAAGGCCACCGACGGCGCCGTGGGCCCGGCGATCACATCCACCTGTTCGAAGGCCCGGGCAAAATCGTCGCGGATCATGCGTCTGACTTGCTGCGCCTTGAGGTAGTAGGCGTCGTAATAACCCGCCGACAGCGCATAGGTCCCGACCATGATGCGTCGCTTGACCTCTTCGCCAAATCCTTCGCCCCGGCTGCGTTTGTAGAGATCTTCCAGATCCCGGGGCTCGGCGCAGCGATGGCCGTAGCGCACCCCGTCGAAGCGGGACAGGTTCGAGGATGCCTCGGCCGGGGCGATGACATAGTAGACCGGCACCGCCAGACCGCTATTGGGCAGCGAGATCTCACGCGGCTCGGCCCCGGCCGCCCGCAGGGCTTCGATGGCCTGCTGAACGGCCATGGCCACTCCGGCATCCATGCCTTCGGCATTGAAGTACTCCCGGGGCAGGCCCACCCGCAGGCCCTTAAGGGTGTGTTTTTCAAGGGCGGCCCGATAATCGGTGACCGGCTCGTCGGCACAGGTCGAATCACGGCGGTCGAACCCGGCCATCGCCGTTAACATGATCGAAAGATCCTCGGCCGTGGCGGCCATGGGGCCGGCCTGATCCAGACTCGAGGCAAAGGCGATCATTCCGTAGCGCGATACCCGGCCGTAGGTGGGCTTGAGCCCGCTGATGCCGGTGAGCGCCGCCGGCTGACGAATCGACCCGCCGGTATCGGTGCCGGTGGTGGCCGGCACCAGGCCGGCCGCCACCGCCGCCGCCGAGCCACCGGATGACCCGCCGGGGACGGTGTCTTTTGACCATGGGTTGCGGACCGGGCCGTACCAGCTGGTCTCGTTGGACGAGCCCATGGCGAACTCATCCATATTGGTTTTGCCCACCATCACGGCCCCCGCCCGCCGGAGCTTCTCCACCACAAAGGCATCGTAGGGCGGGACAAAGTTATCCAGCATGCGACTGCCGCAACTGGTGCGGACCCCGGCGGTGCAGAAGATATCCTTGTGCGCGATGGGGACACCGGTCAGCGCCCCCGCCTCGCCACGGCGGCGGGCATCATCCGCCGCCCGGGCCTGCGCCAGGGCGCTTTCGGGGGTCACCGTGACAAAGGCGTTCAAGTCGTTTGCCGAGTCGATGGCGGCCAGTGCGGACTCGGTCAGCTCGACACTGGAGCATTCGCCCCGCGCCATGGCATCGGCGAGTTCGGCGATCGTTCGATTATGCATAGGGTTTCAGTCCTGCCGCTCGGCGGCGATCACTCGATAACGCGGGGCACCAGGTAATGGCCATCACGGGTCGCGGGCGCCAGAGACTGGAACGCCTCGCGCTGATTGGTTTCGTTGACCTCATCAGGCCGCAGCCGCTGGGTCATCTCCAGCGGATGGGCGAGCGGCTGGACGCCCTCGGTATCCACCGCGCTGAGCTGCTCGACAAACGCGAGAATCCCGGAGAGATTATGGGCATGGGATTCGGCATCTTCCGGGCCGATGTCGAGCCGCGCCAGATGGGCAATCTGCCCGACTTCTGCCGCATCAATGGACATGGTAGTGCTTCCCCGATCGTCGCTGGGATCAGCCGTTCAAGTTACCACAGCCGATAACTTGCCCAAACCCCTACCCGTTGATAGATTAACGGATTGTCTTCACCGGCTGGAAAACGCATGTTCAAGGGCATTCGGGGCATCTTCTCCAACGATCTCTCCATCGATCTGGGCACCGCCAATACGCTGATCTACTCGCGCGGGCAGTCCATTCTGCTGGACGAACCGTCGGTGGTGGCCATCCGTCAGGATCGCGACGGTGGTCCCAAGACCATTGCAGCGGTCGGCCACGAAGCCAAGCTCATGCTCGGCCGCACCCCCGGCACCATCCGCGCCATCCGGCCGCTGAAAGACGGGGTCATCGCCGATTTCACGGTCACCGAAAAGATGCTGCAGTACTTCATCAAAAAGGTCCACGAGGCGCGGTTTTTCCGCCCCAGCCCGCGGGTGCTGGTATGCGTGCCCTGCGGCTCGACACAGGTCGAGCGCCGCGCAATCCGCGAGTCCGCTGCCGGCGCCGGTGCCCGCGAGGTCTATTTGATCGAAGAGCCGATGGCGGCGGCAATCGGTGCGAGCATGCCCGTGGGTGAGGCCCGCGGGTCGATGGTTCTGGACATTGGCGGGGGAACCTCGGAGGTGGCCGTGCTGTCACTCAATGGCATCGTCTACTCGGCCTCGGTGCGCATCGGCGGCGATCGGTTCGACGAGGCCATCGTCAACTATGTGCGTCGCAACTACGGCATCCTCATCGGCGAGGCGACCGCCGAGCGGATCAAGCACGAAATCGGCCAGGCCTTCCCGGGCAACGAGGTGCGCGAACTCGAAATCAAGGGCCGCAACCTGGCGCAGGGCATCCCCCGCAGCTTTACCCTAAACAGCAACGAAATGCTCGAGGCCCTGCAAGAGCCCTTGTCGGGGATCGTCGGGGCCGTAAAAACGGCCCTGGAGCAGACCCCGCCGGAGCTTGGTGCCGACGTGGCCGAGCGCGGCATCGTGCTGACCGGCGGTGGGGCGCTTTTGCGCAACATCGACCGGCTGCTCATGGAAGAAACCGGCCTGCCGGTGGTGATCGCCGAAGACCCGCTCACCTGCGTCGCCCGCGGCGGCGGCCGCGCCCTGGAGCTGATGGACGAAAAAGGCGCCGATCTGTTCACCAGTGAATAGCGCCTCGCCAAGCCGGGCGTGTTGAGCCGCCACCGACCCGCCGCTAGTCTTTCCGGCTGAACTGGACGGAGGGTAGGCCGCTATTAAACCGCTTTTCTCGCAGGGACCATCAACAACGGCACGCCTGATTCTGCTGGTCATGCTGTCGGTCCTTTTGCTGACCCTGGATCATCGCCAGGGCCTGACCGACCCACTGCGCCGCCACCTCTCGACCCTGACCCACCCGATCAAGATGGCCGCCGAGCTGCCCGGCAATCTGATCGATCTGACCGGCGAGTCACTTCGCAGCCGGCGCGAACTGATTGCCGAAAACCAGCGCCTGCGCGATCGCCAGAAAATCTACGAGGCAAGACTGCAGCGGCTGGATGCCCTGGAAGTCGAGAACATCCGCCTGCGCCGCCTGCTCGACTCGTCCTACGAACTCGAACGACCGGTGCTGATCGCCGAGCTAATGCAGGTGGATCTGGATCCGTTCAGCCACCTGCTGCAGATCGACAAGGGCAGCGCCGCCGGTGTCCATGTCGGCCAGCCGGTTATCGATAGCACCGGTGTGATCGGCCAGGTGGAACGGGTCTCACGGCTCAGCGCCACGGTGCGCTTGATCAGCGACCCGAGTCATGGGCTGCCGGTCCAGGTCAATCGCAACGGGCTGCGGACCGTCGCCTTGGGCACCGGCCGTATCAACACGCTGAGCATCACCAGCCTGCCCAACAATGCCGATATCCGTGCCGGTGATCTGTTGGTCACCTCGGGTCTGGGCGGCCGCTTTCCCGCCGGCTACCCGGTCGGCGAGGTCCGTCAGGTGGTCACCGATCCGGGCGAGCCTTTCTCGCGCATCGAAGTCGACCCCCTGGGGGCGTTGGGGCGGGTCCAGGAGGTGCTGCTGATCCTCGAGCGGCCTGGCCGCGGGCCAGACAACCCGGCCGAGGCGACCCCCGGAGCGGACGATGAATAGCGCGCGCCGTCAGGGTCTGTGGATCATCCTCGTCACCATTGGTCTTGCCCTGGTGCTGAGCATCCTCCCCCTGCCGGCGGGTTGGCAGGTATGGCGCCCCGAGTGGAGCGCCCTGGTGCTGATCTACTGGGCGCTTGCCTTGCCCGAGCGGGTCGGCGTTGGCGTCGCCTGGACGGTGGGGCTCCTACAAGATGTCCTCCAGGCCACCCCCCTCGGAGCCCACGCCCTGGCCTACGCCGTCGCGGCATATCTCACCATCCAGCTCTATCAGCGGATCCGCAACGTGCCCATCTGGCAGCAGGCGCTGACGGTGTTGGTGCTGATGCTGCTGATCCGGCTGATACTGCTTGTCAGCCGTGGATTGCTGGCCGAACCGGTCAACGACTGGCGGTTCTGGTTGCCGGCGGTGACCGGTACGCTGATCTGGCCGTTGGTGTTTGCCGTGTTGCGGTTTCTGCGTCGCTACTACCGGGTCAGCTGACATGAGTCTCGAACTGCTGCGGGACAAGACCGGCGAAAAACGCATTGTCCGCGGCCGGATCGGGGTGGTGGCGGTGCTCGTCGCCGCGGCATTCTTCGCCCTGGCCGCCCGCATCAGCTATCTGCAGGTCATCGAGTACGATCACTTCGCGGCCCGCTCACAGGACAATCGTGTCCGCCTTGCCCCATTGACCCCGACCCGTGGGCTGATCCGCGACCGCGACGGCCGCATCCTGGCCGAGAATCGTCCCGCCTTTCGCCTGACCGTCATCCCCGAGCAGGTCGATGACATGCCAGGATTGCTCTCGGCGTTGGGTGAGGTCGTCGAGCTCGACCCAAAGACCGTGGCGACCTTCCGCGACACCCTGCGACGCGCCCGCAGCTTCCAGGAAGTGCCTCTGAAAGCCCGGCTGAGCCAGGCCGAGGTCGCCGCCCTGTCGGTCAACCGACACCGCTTTCCCGGGGTAGAAGTCCGCCCCCACCTGGCTCGGCACTACCCTCATGGCCCGATCGGCAGCCATGTGGTCGGCTATGTCGGGCGGATCAGCGAGTCCGAACTGCGCGAGCGCGACCCACGCCGGTACCGAGGCACCAGCGTGATCGGCAAATCCGGCGTGGAGCGCTGGTATGAGGACCGCCTGCGGGGCGAGATGGGGCTCGCGCGCATCGAGACCAACGCGTTGGGCCGCTCGCTGGAGACCCTCGAACGCCAGGCGCCCCAACCGGGCGAAGACCTGCAGCTGTCCCTGGATATCGAACTCCAGTCGGTTGCGGCCGATGCGCTGGGCGACCACCGCGGCGCGATTGTGGCCATGGACCCCCGCAGCGGAGAAATCCTCGCGCTCACCAGCCGGCCGGGTTTCGACCCCAATGCCCTGGCGGACGGGCTCGAGCCGTCAAGCTTCGAGGCCCTGCGCGCCGATCCCGACCAGCCGCTTTTCAACCGCGCCTTGCGCGGACGCTACCCGCCCGGCTCGGTGGTCAAGCCTTTCCTGGCCCTGGCCGCGGCGGCTGCCGGCGTCATCGACCCGGACGAGACGATGTTCTGCAACGGCCGCTACCATTTGCCGAATGTGGAGCGGACCTGGCGGGACTGGAAGCCCGAGGGACACGGCCGGGTCGACTTTATCCAGGCGGTGGCCCAGTCCTGCGACATCTATTTCTACGACCTTGCCTATCGCATGGGCATCGATGCCATGCACGAGTGGATGACGCGTTTTGGCTTCGGGCGTCTGACCGGCATCGACCTGCCCGGCGAGCGGCAGGGTGTCATGCCATCCAGGGCCTGGAAACGACGCAACCTGGACGAGCCGTGGTATCACGGCGAGACGGTGAACACGGGAATCGGCCAGGGGTTCACCCTTGCCACCCCCATCCAGATGGCCGCCTCGACCGCGATACTCGCCAACCGTGGCGAGGCGGTCCGGCCGAGCCTGCTGCTGGGTGACAACGACCAAGCAAGCCCCATCGAACCGCTACGACTCGATGATGAGTCGCTCTGGCAGGTCACCATCGACTCGATGGTCGAGACCGTCCATGGCCGGCAAGGCACGGCCCGGGCCATCGGCCGGGAACTGCCTTATCAAATCGCCGGCAAGACCGGCACCGCCCAGGTCATTGGCATCGGTCAGGACGAAGAGTACGACGAAGACGCGCTCGATGAGCGCTTCCACGACCACGCCCTGTTCACGGCCTTCGCGCCGGTGGCGGATCCGCGGATCAGCGTGGCGGTGGTCGTCGAGAACGGCGGCAGCGGCAGTCAGACCGCCGCCCCCATGGCCCGGACCGTGATCGATGCATGGATCCGACAACTGGAGGATGAAGGTGAGCTGGTCACCGGAAGGCCTTGATCAGACCGCACGCCGGGCAACCGGCAGTCTGCTACAGCGCATCCTGCATTTGGATGGCGTGCTGCTGGCGCTGATCCTTTTGTTATCGGGCATCGGCTTGGTTGTCCTCTACAGCGCCTTTGGCGGGCGCATCGAACCCGTTCAGGGGCACTGGCTGCGCCTGGCGATCGGTCTGGGCGCCATGGCCGTGCTTGCGCAAATCCCCCCATCCCGGCTCTATCGCATGGCGCCGTGGATCTTTGCCGGGGTCACGCTGCTTTTGATCGCCGTGCTGGTCATCGGTCAGATGGGTGGCGGCGCCCGGCGGTGGCTGGATCTTGGGTTTTTCAACCTGCAGCCCTCGGAGTTCATGAAACTCGCCCTGCCGATGATGGTTGCCTGGCTGGTGGCCCGGGACACCCTACCGGTCACACTGGGTGGATCATTGCAGGCCCTGGCGATGATCGCCGTTCCGGTGGCCATGATTGGCATCCAACCGGACCTGGGGACCGCTATCCTAGTGGCCGCCGCCGGCGTGGCGGTCCTCTTTCTGGCCGGCCTGGGATGGCGCTTGCTGGCCCTCGGGGCATGCCTAATCGCCGCCGCCGCCCCGGTTTTGTGGATGTTCGGGATGCAGGATTACCAGAAAGACCGGGTGCTGACCTTCCTGGATCCGGAACGCGATCCACTAGGCGCGGGCTACAACATCATCCAGTCGCAGATTGCCATCGGCTCGGGCGGTCTGTACGGCAAGGGATGGATGGATGGCACCCAGGCCCATCTGGAGTTCATCCCCGAGCGCCACACGGACTTTGTCTTTGCCGTCATGGCCGAGGAGTTCGGCTTCCTTGGCGTGCTGCTGGTGTTCGGGGTCTATCTGGCCATCATCGCTCGGGGGCTCTGGATCGCCCACGAGGCCCAGGACAACTTCTCGCGTCTGCTCGCCGGCGGCATCACGCTGACCTTTTTTGTCTACTGCTTTGTCAACATTGGCATGGTCTCAGGGCTGTTGCCGGTGGTGGGCCTGCCGCTGCCGCTGATCAGCTATGGCGGCTCGTCCATGGTGACGCTTCTCGCCGGCTTCGGTATTCTCATGGCCATCCATACCCATCGCCGCATGTGGTCATCGTGAAACCAGCCATTCGCTCCGCTGCGCTTGTCGTACTCGCCCTGGCGGCCGCCCTGACCAGCGGCTGTGCGGCCTCGACCACAACCCAGGATCCGGCGGATCCGGCGGCCATCCGCGCGTTCGCCGATGAAATGGCCGAGCGTCATGGCATGAACGCCCAACAACTCCGGACCCTGCTGATAGAAGAGGCCAGCCACCAGCCCGATATCATCGATGCCATCAGCAACCCCGCCGAGGCCCTGCCCTGGCACCGCTACCGGGGCATCTTCCTGACCCGCGAGCGCATCGACGGCGGGGTCGCCTACTGGGACGAACATAGCCAGTGGCTTGCAAAGGTCGAGGCTCGCTACGGTGTGCCGCCGCATATGGTCGTTGCCATTATCGGTATCGAGACCTATTACGGACGCTATCGAGGCCGTCACCGGGTGCTGGATGCGCTGCGCACCCTGGCGTTCGCCTACCCCCCGCGGGCGGATTTCTTCCGCAGCGAGCTCGAGGCGTTCCTCCAGCTCACCCGCGAGGAATCGATCGACCCGACCGCCCCCCTGGGTTCGTACGCCGGGGCCATGGGTGTGCCGCAATTCATCAGCAGCAGCTATCGGGCCTACGCCGTGGATTTCAACGGCGATGGCCGGCGCGATCTTTTCAACCAGCCCGCCGATGCCATCGGCAGTGTCGGGCGCTATTTCGCCGACCATGGCTGGCAACCGGGCGCACCGGTCGCCGTGCGGGCACAAACGCGTGGCGATGCGTGGCGAGCATACCGTCGCGATGATCTCAAACCCCGGGATCGGGTTGCCGAACTGCGGGCCGCCGGGGTTGAGACGACGGCGAATCTGGCCGGCGGACAGCCGGCTCGGCTGCTCGAGCTCGGGCTCGAAGACGGTGTCGAGCACTGGGTGACCCTCGAGAACTTTTATGTCATCACCCGCTACAACCACAGCCCGCTGTATGCGATGGCGGTCTGGCAGCTCGCCGAGGCAATCCGGGAGGCGCGACAGTGAGGCTTGCCGTCGTCCTGGGACTGGCGTTGCTGCTGGGGGGTTGTGGCACGATGCTGCCCGAGCCCGGTGACGGCCCCGGGCGGGTCATCGACAACCCCGCGGCCATTCCGGACGCCGTGCCCCGGGACGTCCCCCACAGCCGTTACGGCAACCCGGACGAGTACGAGGTCTTCGGTCAGCGCTATCGGGTCATGGAAAGCGCCGATGGCTTTCGCGAGCGCGGCATCGCCTCATGGTATGGCAGCAAGTTCCACGGCCGGCGGACCTCCAGCGGCGAGCCCTACGACATGTACGCCATGACCGCGGCCCACAAGCACCTGCCGCTGCCCACCTGGGTGGCGGTGCGCCATCTCGGCAACAACCGCGAGATCGTGGTCAAGGTCAACGACCGTGGCCCCTTTGCGGCCAACCGCATCATTGACCTGTCCTACGCCGCCGCGGCCAAGCTGGGCATGCTCGACACCGGCACCGCACCGGTCGAGATCCAGGTGGTCACACCCGAGGCACCGGCACCGAGCCGCTCGCCGCGGGTCGCCAGCACGCCCTCGTCGGCCGCGCCGGGCTACTGGATCCAGATGGCGGCGTTCGATGCCGTGGACAACGCCCGGCGTCTGGCCGACCGACTGGTGGCCTCGGCCATTTCGGCGGCGCCGGCAATCCATCAAGGGGATGATGGGCTGCACCGGGTGCGACTCGGCCCCTTGCCGGACATTGCCGCCGTCGATCGTTTGAGTGATGAGCTCCAGCGTACCAATTTTGAACCGGGGCATGTCATTATTCCCTCTGACGCACCGACCTTTGACTGAGATAACCGACCATGCCCAGATTGTTTGCCCTGTTGTTACTGCTAAGTTTTGCGTTGGCCCATCCGGCCGCCGCCCAGACGCAGCCGATCCCGACACCGGCGCCGCCGGCACTGGGCGCCGAGAGCTACATCCTGATGGACTTCCACAGCGGTCGTGTCCTGGTTGATGAGCAAAGCGACCTGCGACGGGATCCCGCCAGTCTGACCAAGGTCATGACCGCTTTTGTCACCTTCAGCGAGCTGAAGGCCGGCAACATGACGCTGAACGAACAGGTCCGAGTGAGTGAACGGGCATGGCGGGCGCCGGGGTCGCGGATGTTCATCGAAGTCGGCGACCGGGTGAGCGTCGAGAACCTGCTCCGCGGGATGATCATCCAATCGGGCAATGACGCCAGCGTGGCGCTGGCCGAGCACATCGCCGGCACCGAGGCGACCTTCGCCGAGCTCATGAACCAGTACGCCCGGGAACTGGGCATGGCAGATACCCATTACACCAACGCGGCGGGTCTGCCCGACCCCGAGCATTACTCCACCGCCGCCGATACCGCACGGCTTGTCCAGGCGCTGATCGAGCGCTTCCCCGATTACTACGATTATTACTCGCAGCGGGCATTCACCTGGAACGACATCGAGCAGTTCAACCGCAACCGGATGCTCTGGCAGGACGAGACCGTGGATGGTGTCAAAACCGGCTATACCGAGACAGCCGGTTATTGTCTGGCCACCTCGGCCGATCGCGATGGCATGCGGCTGATCTCGGTGGTGATGGGCGCCGACAACCCCGGGGCACGGGTCGAGCAGTCCAAGGCCTTGCTCAACTACGGTTACCGCTTCTTTGAAACCCACCGCCTCTACGCCGCCGGCGAGGCCATCGAGACACCCCGCATCTGGAAAGGTCAGGCCGACAACCTGCCCGTCGGGGTCACGCAGGACCTTTTCGTGACCATCCCCGCACGCGCCTACGACCGCCTCGATGCCCGGCTGGCACTGGATGGCCAGATCGAGGCACCGGTGGACGCCGGCGAACCCGTCGGCCGTCTGGCGGTCACCATCGGTGATGAGACCGTCACCGAACAGGACATCGTTGCCCTTGAGACGATCGCCGAAGGGGGCATCATCAGCCGGGTGATCGACGAACTGCTGCTGTGGCTGGAATGAAAGCACAAGCCGAGGGACTGACTTTTCCCTGCGAATTTCCCATCAAGGCCATGGGCCGCCACAGCGAGACGCTGGTGAGCGCGGTGCTGGCCGTCGTCCAGACCCATGCGCCGGATGCCAGTCGTGAGCGGGTCAACACCCAGCCAAGCCGCAATGGCAGCTATCTGTCGGTCACCGTCACCGTGACCGCCAAAAGCCTGGACCAGCTCAACGCCATCTATGCCGACCTGCAGGGCCACGACGAAGTCCTCGCCACGCTGTAATGGACATCGAACCGGTCAGCCGCGACTGGGGGCGGGTCGATTATTCGGCCGTCTGGCAAGCCATGCGACGGTTCACCGACCAGCGCGAAACCCGCACGACCGACGAAATCTGGCGGGTCGAACACCCCCCGGTGTTCACCCTGGGTCAGGCCGGCCGACCCGAGCATGTGCTCGATGCGGGCGACATCCCTCTGATCGAGACCGACCGTGGCGGTCAGGTGACCTATCACGGGCCCGGCCAGGCAATCCTCTATCCGTTGCTCGATCTGCGCCGCCGGCGGTTGGGCATCCGCGGACTGGTCACCCTCCTGGAGCAAACGGTCATCGCCTGGCTTGCCACCCACCGCATCCATGCCACGGCCCGCACCGATGCCCCCGGGGTGTACGTGGGCGATGCCAAGATCGCGGCGCTGGGGCTGCGGGTGCGACGGGGCTGCAGCTATCATGGCGTCGCGGTGAACATCGATATGGACCTGACCCCCTACCAGCGCATCAACCCCTGTGGCCATGCCGGCATGCCGGTGACCGATCTGGCGAGGCTGGGTGTGCGGTTATCCATGGCCGAGGCCTGGCAAGCACTGGAGGATCATCTACGCCACCAGCTCAGCGCGCACTGAGCCGGGCATCCAGTGCGGCAAGCCGGCCGGGTGTGCCGACATCCACCCAGATCCCGGTGTGATGCTCACCGGTGAGCTGGCAACGCGCACAGGCCCGGTGCAGCAGCGGCCCCAACGGCGCCGGCCCCGACGACTGGCCGACAAAAAGCTCGGGTCGGTAGACACCGATACCGGCGAAGGTCAGGCGCTTGCCTGGCCCCTCCACCGTCAATCGATCCCGATGCAGGGCAAAATCGCCCCGGGGATGGTAATCCGGATTGTCCACCAGCACGAGATGGCCCAGCCCTTCCGGCGCCATCGGCAGCCGGGCAAGATCGAAATCGCTCCAGATATCGCCGTTGATCACCACAAACGGGGCATCTCCCAGCAACGGCAGCGCTTTTTTGATGCCACCGGCGGTCTCAAGCGGTGTTGCGCCCTCGTCACTGATCGCGATATCCACTCCGGTCGGTGCGTGGACGCCGACATGATCGCGTATCCGCGCCCCCAGCCAGGCGGTATTGATCACCACCCGCTCAAACCCCGCCCCGGCCAGCCGGTGGAGATGCCAATCCAGCAGGCTCTGGCCGCCGACGGTCAGCAGTGGCTTGGGGCAATGATCCGTCAGCGGCCGCATGCGCTCACCGCGCCCGGCGGCCAGGATCATGGCATTCATCGCGCCCCCGCTGGCGAGGGCAGCGCCGCAATCAGCCCGGCCAGCGGCTTGAGCGCGTCATAGCCGGCCAGCTCGGTGGCGAGGTAATCCAGAAAACGCGGCGCATCGGCAATGTACGCCGGCTTGCCATCACGGTGGGCCAACCGGGCGAAGATGCCCAGGACTTTGAGATGCCGCTGGGCGGCCATCCAGTCCAGGGCCTGGGTAAAACCATCGGGCAGCGGGATGCCCGCGGCTGCTGCCCGCGCCCGATACCGCTGGATCCAGTATTGCTCCTGGCGCTCGGGCCACGAGAAAAAGGCGTCGCGTAACAGACTGGCCAGGTCGTAGGTCACCGGCCCGATGAGCGCGTCCTGGAAATCGATCACTCCCGGCGAGGGCCGGCTTTTGATCAGATTGCGAGCCATGAAATCGCGGTGGACACCGACCCGGGGCTGCGCCAGTGCCGAGTGGACCAGCCGCTCGCAGCCCTCGCGCCAGCACTGCCACCAACCCGGCGTCGGTTGCACCCCCAGGTGCCGCTGCACATACCAGACGGCAAAGAGATCGAGCTCGGCATAGAGCCGCTCGCCGTTGTACGGCGGCAGCGCATCGGCCAACTCGAATGACTGCCAGCGAACCAGTGCCTGGATGGCCGCTTCCATGGCCGTATCCGCGCCTTTTTGCCGAAAGACCTGCAAAAAGCTCTCCTCGCCCAGGTCCTCGAGCAAGCAAAATCCCCGTTCGGGATCGGCGGCGTGGATCGCCGGGACATGCAGTCCAGCGGCATCCATCAAGGCGCGAACGCGTACGAAAGGCGCAACCGAGCCGGGATCATCGCTGGCGTCCATGACCACGCGGGTGCCTTGCGCTGTGGCAAGGCGATAATACCGCCGTCCCCCGGCATCTCCGGCAATGCCTGTCAGCCCCGACGCTGACAGCCCCATCCCCTGCAGCCACGTGGCCAGGGCCCGGCGACATTCCCGGTTATCGGTGGCGGTCATATCCAGTTGACTCCGTGCGTGCCCCATCGCAGCCCATAGGGTACCCTTTTGCCCTTTCAATGACCCGTACAATCCACCCGAACAAGCCGGCACCCCAACCCATGCGTCTTGCCCCCGTTACCAGTGTTGCATTTGCGCTTTTGACAGCGACCGCCACCGCCCAGCCCGCCGGCCAATGGGCCCTCTGCGGGGCCCCGCTATTGCCACCGGCCGAGGGCGACCCGGCACTGCGCGATGACCCGGACAGACCGGTCGAAATCGACGCCGGGCGCAGCCAGACCCGGGGTGACCCACCGGTTTACCGCTTTGAGGGCGACGTGGTGATCCGTCGTGCGGATCAGACCTTCCGCAGTGAGCGGATCCGCTATGACACCGCCACACAGCGTCTGGACGCTGAGGGCGGCATCGAGCTGCGCGAACAAGATCTGCTGATCAGCGCCGAGCGCGCCCGTTACTGGCTCGACAACGACCGTGGCCGGTTCGAGGGGGTGGGTGAATATCGACTCGCCACCGGCCATCTCCAGGGGTCGGCGGCAAGCATCGAACGAACCGACCGGGTCAGAAGCCGTTTTCATCGCGTCAGCCTGAGCACCTGCATGCCGGGCAACGCGTTCTGGACCCTGCAGGCGCGCGAGGCGCGGCTCAACACCCGGACCCGTCAGGGCAAAGCCCGACACGCGGTCCTGTCGCTGGGTTCGCTGCCGGTTTTCTACACGCCCTACCTGCAGTTTCCGCTGGGCGATGAGCGCCTCACCGGCTTTCTTTCCCCGACCATTGAGCAGTCACAGCGCAATGGCTCGACCATCGCACTGCCTTGGTACTGGAACATCGCCCCCAACTACGACGCGACATTCACGCCCACTTCGTACTGGAAGCGCGGTCTGCTGGCCGACGCCGAGTTCCGCTACCTCGAGCCGGCGCTCTCCGGCGAGGTCTCGGGTAGCTACCTGCCCGATGACGATCGGTTCGGCGACGACCGATGGGCGATCAACCAGGATCACCGGCTGCATATCGGCAACGCCTGGCGGGGTCGACTGATCCAGCAGCGCACCAGCGACACCGCCTTCAGCGATCATTTCGGCGACGAGTTCGACTATCGATCCGCCTCGTTTCTCGAAAGCCAGGCCGCGCTGTCGTGGGCAGAGAATGGCTGGCTGGCTTCGGTGGACGCCCAGTCCTGGCAGCGGGTTGAAGCCGACGCCCGGTCGCCCTACGCCCGGCGGCCGCGGCTGCAGCTTGGCTACCAACCGACCCGGCGGCTGGGGCCGCTCGCCTTCGATGCGGCCGCCGAATGGACCGATTTCTACAAAGACGACCCGGCCACCGAGCAGGGCGTTGAATACCATTTCAGCCCGCGACTGAGTCTGCCGCTGCGGACACTGGCCTATCGGTTCGAGCCAGCGATCGCCTGGCAGCACACCGGGTATGACCTTGAGAACAGCGATCGCAGCGATCCCGAGCCGTCGGTCTCGGTGCCGATTGTCACCGCCGATGCCCGCCTTTATCTGGAGCGGCCCGAGACGTTGTTTGACGGTGTCTATCAGACCCTCGAGCCACGGGTGTTCTATCGAAACGTCCCGGACCGGGACCAGGATGAGTTGCCAAGCTTTAGCACCAGCAGCAGCGATGGCACCTTTTCGCGGCTTTTTCGCAGCACCGCATTCGGCATCGACCACACCGAGCAGGTCAGCCTGGGCCTGACCACCCGCTATCGCGATCAGGCCAGCGGCCGGACCTATCTGCGGGCCGCTGCAGGTCAGGTCTTCTATCTCCACGACGATGCCCCGCGCGATCGCTCGGATTATGTCACCGAGCTGCGCCTGTCACTGCCTAGCGGTTATACCGCAGAGCTCGACTACCGCTGGGACCCCGAGCAGAGCGGCAACAGCGAGCTACGCAGTCGACTGCGCTGGCAGGGATCGGCAGATCAGGTCCTCAATCTGGGCCTTCGACAACGCGAGGTGGACGGCCAGACCACGCTCAACCAGGCAGAGCTCTCGCTGGCGCTGCAGCTGCGCCCGGACCTGCGGGTGTTTGCCGGCTGGCTCGAAGACCTGGACACGCATCGCAATCGTCAGGAATTCATTGGCCTGGAGCAGAGCGGCTGCTGCCACGCCTGGCGGATCGTGATGGAGGACCGGCTGCAGCGGGCCACCGCCGATACCCCACAGGTGGAGCGGACATTCATGATCGAGCTCGAATTGCGTGGGCTGGGGGGGATCGGTGATAGAATCCGGCCGTTCCTGCGCGACGAAATCGACGGCTACGACCCGGGATTCTAGACCATGACGCGAAAGCTCCTTGCCTGCCTTTTTCTGTTGTTCGTCACCGGCATACCGCCGGCTGCCGCCGAGGCGGTCTCGCTCGAGCGTATCGTCGCGCTGGTCAATGATGACGTCGTGCTGGCGTCGGAACTCGAAGCCGAAATCACCACGGTGCGCCGCGAGCTCGAGCGACGCAATGTCCGCATGCCGCAACCGCAGCAGCTGCGTCGCCAGGTTCTCGAGCGACTGATCATGCAGACACTGCAGATGAACGTCGCCGAGCGCCGCGGCATCCGGGTCGACAACGCCACCGTGGACGCCGCCGTCCGGCAGGTCGCCGAGCGCAATGGCCTGAGCCTGGCCGGGCTGCGCGACGCGCTCAGCGCCGAGGGGCTGAACATGGCCCGTTTCCGCGAACAGATCCGTCGCGACATTGTGCTTAATCGGCTGCGCCAGCAAGAGATGAACCGCCGGGTGGATGTCAGCGAGCAGGAGATCGATCAGTTCATCGCCCGCAACCAGGCGCCCGGACGCGAATACCGCCTCTCGCGAATCCTCATCGGCGTCCCCGAGGCGGCCTCGCCGGCGTCCATTGAAGCCGCCCGCGATGAGGCGCAGCAGATCGTCCAGCAACTACGCGACGGCGAGGCCTTTGCAAGGCTGGCCGCCACAGCCTCCGATGCGCGTAATGCGCTCGAAGGCGGCGACCTGGGCTGGCGCCCCGCTTCGCAGCTGCCGGCCTCGGCTCGTGAGGCGGTCGAAACCCTGGCGGCCGGGGAAATCACCGATCCGGTCCGCACACCGGCGGGCTTTCAGATCTACCGACTGGATGATCAACGCGGCAGCGAACAGCAGACCGTCCGACAGGCCCAGCTGCGTCATATCCTCATCGAGACCAACGAAGTCGTCACCGATGCGGACGCCCGGCTGCGGCTGCAGACACTGCGCGAACGCATCCTATCCGGCAGCGATTTCTCGACCCTCGCCCGCGCCAACTCCGATGACCCCACCAGTGCCACGGCCGGCGGCGAGCTGGGCTGGGTGAACCCCGCCAACCTGCCGCCCAGCTTTGCCGAGGTGGTCCGTCGCCTCGAGGCCGGGGCGATCAGCCAGCCCTTCCGCAGCCGGGGCGGCTGGCATATCGCCGAAGTCATGGCGTGGCGCGAGCAGGCCGTCAGTGAGCAATTGGCCCGCGAAGAAGCCGCCGAGGCGGTGCGTCAACGAAAGGCCGAGGAAGAAACCGAGCTGTGGCTGCGCGAGCTGCGAGAGGAAGCCTATGTGGAGATTCGTCTCGACGGCCTGCGATGAGTGATCGCCCCTGCATCGCCCTGACCCCGGGAGAACCCGCGGGCGTCGGTCCGGAACTGATCGCCTCGCTGGCCGAAGCGTTCGGCGACTGCCGGTTGGTGGCGGTGACCGATCCGGCCCTGCTGACCGTCCATGGCATCCGCACCGCCGAGTATCACCCCGCTACGCCGGCCGATCCCGGCGTGATCGAGGTACTGCCCGTCCCGACGAATGCCCCGGTCAGCCCCGGGCATCTGGACCGACATAACGCCGATCATGTCCTGGCAACCCTCAGACGCGCGGCCCAGGGCTGTCTGGACGATGAATTCCAGGCCATGGTGACCGGCCCGGTTCACAAGGGCGTGATCAATGACGCCGGCTACTGTTTCAGTGGGCATACCGAGTTCCTGGCGGAATTCACCAAAGCGGATCTGCCCGTCATGATGCTGGTGGCAGGCGGATTGCGTGTGGCACTGGTGACGACCCATCTTCCGTTGCAGGCCGTCCCCGAGGCCATCACCCGAAGCCGTCTTTTGCAGACGTTGCGCATCCTCCACCACGATCTGCAGACCCGCTATCTGCTTCCGGCGCCACGGATCCTCGTGGCCGGACTCAATCCCCACGCCGGAGAGGGGGGCCATCTGGGCGGCGAGGAAATCGAGATCATCACGCCGGTGATCGAGGCCCTGCGCCGCGAGGGGATGCAGCTCACCGGCCCCCTGCCGGCGGACACGCTGTTCACCCCCCGGCAGCTGGACCAGGCCGACGCAGTGCTCGCCATGTATCACGACCAGGGGCTGCCCGTGCTCAAGCATGCCGGGTTTGGCCGGGCCGTGAATGTCACCCTGGGCCTGCCGATCATCCGCACCTCGGTGGATCATGGCACAGCGCTGGACCTGGCGGGCACGGGCAGCGCCGATCCGGGCAGCCTGCATGCGGCGGTCGCCGAGGCCCGGCGCATGATCGTCCAGGACGCTTGATCCGATGCATCAGGCCCGGCGACGGTTTGGTCAGAACTTTCTCCACGACCCCCAGGTGCGGCAGGCCATGATCAGTGCCATCGACCCCCGGGCGGAGGAAACCTTTGTCGAGATCGGCCCGGGCCATGGTGCGCTGACGCGCCCGTTGCTCGCCGCCGGTGTCCGGTTGACGGCCATCGAGCTCGACCGCGATCTGGCCGCCGCACTGCCCGATGCATGCGGCGGCGATGCATCACGGCTTACCCTCATCAAAGGCGATGCCCTGGCCCACCCGCTCTCTGGCCTGGCGGATGCCGATCAACCGCTGCGGGTCGTCGGCAACCTGCCCTACAACCTGTCCTCGCCGCTGCTCTTTCACCTCACCGCCGAACCGGCGGCGGTCACGGATTTGCATTTGCTGCTGCAAAAAGAAGTGGTCGACCGGATGGGCGCCGAAGCGGGTAGCCGCGCCTACGGCCGGCTGTCTGTCATGATCCAGGCCCGGTGCCGTGTCGTCCCGCTGTTCGAAGCCCCGGCACAGGCCTTCCGGCCGGCACCGCGGGTGACATCGCGCTTTGTCCGCCTTATCCCCCATGACAAGCCACCGCTGCCCGGCGTGGATGACAAGGCACTGGCCACCGTTGTCAGCCATGCCTTCGCCCAGCGGCGTAAGACTTTGCGCAACGCACTTCGCCGGATCCTCGATGCCGCCGCGCTGGAGCGCGCACAGGTGGCACCGGCAGAACGGGCCGAAAACCTGACACTGGCGGATTTCGGTCGACTCGCGGCGGAATACCAGCGCAACCCGACCCCAGCGGTGCGCTAACCCATGGCCGATTACGTCATTGGTGATGTCCATGCCTGCCTCGAGCCGCTCGAGCGGCTGCTTGAGCGGTTGCGGTTCGACCCGGCCGACGACCGGCTCTACTTTACCGGCGACCTGATCGGCCGGGGACCCCAGCCGGTGGAGACGCTGCGATTCATTCGCGATCTCGGGGCCAACGCCGAGAGTGTGCTGGGCAACCACGATCTCCACGCGCTGGCCGTGGCCCATGGGACCGGCGCCGCCCGACCGTCGGATCAGCTCGGTCCGCTACTCGAAGCCGACGACCGCGAGCCACTCCTCGAGTGGCTGCAGCATCGGCCGCTGTTGGTCGATGTATCCGGCACCCGGTACTCGGTGGTGCATGCCGGCATCCCGCCGCAGTGGGGGCTTGCCGAGGCGCACGATCGGGCCCGCGAGGCAACGGCGGTGTTGCGCAGTCGCCAGGCGCCGGCGCTGTTCGCCAACCTCTATGGCAACGAGCCGGCCCAATGGCAGCTCGACCTCACGGGGTGGCCGAGGCTTCGGTTTATCATCAATGCCTTCACGCGGATGCGCTTCTGCCGTGCCGATGGCCGATTGGACATGGGCGAGAACGGTCCGCCGGAAGCCGCCCCGGCGGGTCTTTTCCCGTGGTACGCCACCCCCGGCCGCGATCTTGGCGCCTTGGGCCGGACATTGATTACCGGTCATTGGTCGCGTCTGGGATGCCGCCGGCACGATGGCCTGATCACCCTGGATACCGGTTGTCTGTGGGGTGGGCAGTTAACGGCGGTGCGACTGGACTCCGCGGCGCCGGCGTTCACTCATCTGGATTGCCCGACTGCATCCGAGCCGTAGCCGCCGGAATCCGTCGGCGCAGCTGGTCCCGCTGAGCGGGGTCGAGGCCGGCCACGGCAACGCCCTCACCGTCGCCGATCCCGCAGGCCGCCACCACCCCGCCCCAGGCATCCACTACCATGGACTCGCCATGGGTGGCCCGGCCATTGGCGTGCTGGCCGCCCTGATCCGGCGCCACCACCGGGCAGAGGTTTTCGATCGCCCGGGCACGCACCAGTGACGCCCAGTGAGCGGCGCCGGTGGTCGCGGTAAAAGCCGATGGTGCCAGCAGTATCTCGGCGTCTGCCCTGGCGAGGGCGAGATAATGCTCGGGAAAGCGCAGGTCATAGCAGATCGACAGTCCCAGCCGTCCCGCCGGGGTGGAGACCACGACCGGTTGCGGTCCCGGGGCAAAACTGTCCGACTCGCGGTAGGCCTCGCCATTGGCCAGCGTGACATCAAAAAGGTGACACTTGTCGTAGCGACCGAGGCGTTGACCATCCGGGCCATGGACCAGGCAGGCACTGCGCACCCGGCCGGCTTCGGGGCCGGTGATCGGCACGCTGCCGCCGACCAGGGTGACGCGATGACGGGCCGCCTGATCGGCCAGAAAGGCCTGAATGGGGCCGTCGCCGTCCGGCTCGCCCTGGCCGACGACATCGCCATCCCGGCGTCCCATAAAAGCAAAATTCTCGGGCAGAACCACCAGCCGGGCGCCCTGGTCGCAGGCGCGGGCGATCAGCCGCTCGGCGGCGGCCAGGTTTTGCGGCCGATCGTCATTGGAGACCATCTGCACCGCAGCCACCACCCGCTCAGGACTGCTCATCGCTATCCTCCTCCCCATCCGGTCCGATGGGTGTGAGCAATTCAAAACGCGGATCCGCCCAGGGCCCGACAATGCGGTACTGGAATTCTGCCAGCCGCTCCACCCCGGACTCGAGCATGCCGCGGGTGAGGAACAAAAAGACCGCCGCCGGCGGTCCGCCAGCCAACCCGCCCAGAAAGGACAGCGCCGAGGAAATACGTGGGGTGACGGTCACCCGCTGGTTGTAGCGGCGCCGTACCAGATCGGTACTGCCGGTCACGGCCAGGTTGAGCGACGGCCCCTCAAGCGAGAGATTGTCGGTGTAGAGCGTACCGGCCCGGGCCTGCCAGTCGCCTTTGAGCGAATCGAACTGCAGCCCCTCGCCCACCACATCCGAGAAATCCAGATCCAGCCGCCGGGGCAGGACGGACAGACTGAAAAGCCCGAGCGCACGGCTGGCGCCGGGTTCCACCGCCGGCAACGACCCATTGCGCAGATCCAGCGACAATTTGCCGCTCAGGGTCGGGACAATGGGCCGGAACAGCGGCCCGACCCAGCGTAGATCCCCGGTCACCGACCCGGTCGCCCCATCTAGGATGCGCTGCAGCCCAAGGGCACGCACGACGGCACCACCATCGCGGGTAAAGAGATCGAACTCGAGCCGGTTACCGGCGTTTTCATCCGGCTGCCGACGGATCTCGACATCAAGGTCGGCCGGCCCACCGGCCACGCTCAGTTGCGCGCTCGCCGAGGCCTTGCCCGCATCCCGGCGTTGGAAGTCCAGCTGGCCAACCGCCCGTCCGGCCACCATCAACGACCCGATGCGGATATCCAGATCCGGACCCACCGGCTCGCGGACCGCCTCGGGGGCGGTCGAGGCGGCCGACGACGGCGGCAGCGAGCGCGTCGAAGGGATGGTCGCCTCGAGGCGTTCAAGGCGTATCGTCAGGCGCCCATCCTCCCCGGGCCAACGGATTTCACCCTGCGCCGCGCCGGTCAATCCGATCCGCCAGCGATCGGCCTCGCCCAACGCCTCGATCCGGGTTTCGCCCACCTGCCAACGCCCCAGCCTGAATCCATCCAGCGCCACCGCCACATCCAGTGGCTCTGGCAAATCCCTGAGACCGCCGCCCGCCCGACCGTCGCCACTGCCCAGCAAATCATCCGCGGCCAGTACCGGCAATGCCCCCACCAGCCGTGTCCCATTGGCCGGTGCCGCCACCGCCTCGCCGGCGCCCAGACGCCCGCCCAGGGCCTGGAGGCGACCATCCGCATGCCGCCCCTGCAGCCGCAGCCGGTCGTCATAATCGATATCAAACCGCAGCGCCTGTGCCCCTTGCCAGACGAATTCCGCCGCCAGCGGGGTCCGGGCATCCGCCGGCTTGTCGAGCCCCAGCGGCCAATCGAGTGCGATCCCATCCAGGGCCGTCTCGAGGGTCAATCGGGTGTCCGCAAGACGCAGTGGGTCGCCGCCAAAAGCCGGCCGCTGCAAGACCATTCGCCAGGGCGCCACGCCCTCGGCACCCTCGGCGAAGGACCCACCCCCGGGGATCGCCGATATGGGTAGACGGGCATTGACCTGGATCCGCAACTCACCGTCATCCGGCGGCCCGGTGGTTGATGCCTCCGAGACCAGGATATGATCGCCTAGACGGCCTTGCAGGCTGTCCCAGGCCGGGCCCCGCTCGTCGAAGCGGATGGCACCGCTTAAATCATCGATGCGGATAGCCGGCCGCTCGAGGGCCAGCCCGGCACCATCCACATCGAGGACCCCGTCCACCGACACCGGACGCCCCTCAAAGGGAAAGCCAAGCCTCAGATCGAGTCCGCCCGCGCCCTCCAGGGTCAGGCCGTCCAGAAACGCCGCCGAGGGCACAAGCGGTGATTGCGCCAGCACCGACTGCATGGCGGATAGCGGCCCGTTAAAACCGGCATTCACCAAAAGCCGGGGGCGCCACAGGTCCTCGATCCGGGCGCTGCCGCCCACCACGGGGAGCGAACCGATCCGCCCGCCATCGGCACGAATGCCAAGCGCCCGATTGTTGAACCGCACCACCCCGGAGAGCGCCTCAATGGCTGGCCACTGTCGGGAGAAGCGAAAAACCAGATCGGCAAGGTCAAGCCGCAGGTCGAACACGCCCCGACCCCGATCGAACGGAAACGACTGCAGCGGACCCAAAAACCGCAGCCGACCGCCGCTCAGCCGGCCCGGTCCAATGGCGCCATCGAGCCAGGCCACCAACCGATCATCCATCACCCCCACCGGCAGATGGCGCATCGCCGCCGAGACGGGCATCGACCCCACCGAGGCTGTCAGATCGACCCACGCCGAGCGCTCGGATTGCGCGGGCCAGACCCGGGCGTCGAGCTGCAGATCGGCCTCGTCGTAACGGGCTTCGAGCCCTTCGACCGCCATCACCCGAGGGCCGCTTTCGCCATGGGCCCAGGCCAGCGCCCCGCTGATCTGCTGCAAGCCCACCGGCTGACGAAGCAGCGCCGGCGCGGCCACCCTCAACCCCGCCGCCGCAAAGTCCACGCGTCCGCCGACCGGGCCCATCGCAAGCGCACCCTGCCCATCCTCGATCGTCACATCCGGGGGCCCGCCATTCACACGGACCCGGGTGAACCGGCTTTCAAAGCGCCAGTCCTGGGGCCCATCCCAGACCAGGGACAGATCTCGAAGGCCGCCCCGTTTGACCGCCACACCGGTCATCGCCTGCAACGCGGCATAACCCGGCGCGCCGGGATCAAGGGCCGGGGCAGCAAGACGCCAGGGGGACTGGTCATCGCTGCGGGCGACACCGATCGGCGGCAGCGATGACCACACGCCATGATCGCCGGCGACCTCGTCAGCGACAACCACGCCCTGCCAGCCGCCGGCTTGACGACTCAGCCCAATGCGACCGGCAAAGCGCTCGACCCCGCCGGCCAGCCACCCCAGCGAATCGCCGCGCAATGCAACCGTCCCCCGGCCCAGGCCCTGCTCGTCCCACGCGAGCCAGGCCTCGCCCGAGAAACGCCCCTGCAACCCGGACGGGATGAGATTGCCGGCAATCGGTGCCATGCCGTCCGGGGAGAGGTCGCTGAAATCCACATAGATGCGGGCACCCAGGTTGTCACCGGCGTTGACATCCGCCCTCGCGGTGATGCGTTGATCACCCGCCCGGCCATCCAGCGCCACCCGCCACTGGCCGGCGGCCTCGCGCTGCCAGCGCAGCGCCGCGGGCGCAAAGGTCACCCGGGTGTCGTTGCGCCCATCGGCAATGGTCACGCTGGCGTCACGGATCAACAACCGGTCCACCGGCAAGCGCTGCAGCAAGCCCAGCGGGGCATTGACGCCAACCGCTGCCGGCTCCCTGGCCAGCCCCGAGAGCCGCCACTTACCGGATGCGCCACGGCGCAGCGTGATGGCCAGATCACCCGCCTCCAGCGAATGCAGCCTGAGTTCGCCGGCCAGCAGGCTCTCCCAGGGCTCGATGCCCAGCGTCAAGCGTTCGAGCCGCAGCGGCGATTCCAGGGGCGAATCGACGCCGGCGGGCAGGCCCAGGGCCACGCCTTCCAGGGTCAGGCCGGGGCGCCAGCCCTGGAGCTCGGCGTCCAGTCGGGTAATGGTGATCGGCCGCCCCAGGCGCTTGGCAAGCGCTGTCTCGACCACCTGGGTAAGCGATGGTGCGATCGCAAAGACCAGCCGCACCCCGGTGAGTGCCACCGCCGCGGCAATGACGATCGCCACCAACCCGTAGACGATCGTGGCTTTGAGCCGCTCGCCTCGCTGCGGCCAGATCCAGCGATGGAGTGTTCGACGCAGCGACATGCCTACATCAACACCACATCGAATTGCTCGGGGTTGTATAGCGGCTCGGCCTGGAATTCGATGGGTTTGCCGATGAAAGCCTCCAGCTCGGCAAACCCATCCCCCTCTTCTTCCAGGGCCCGGTCCACGACGTCCTGGGCGGCCAGCACCAGCAAACGCGAGAACTCGAACTGGCGGGCCTCACGCAGAATCTCACGGGTGACCTCGTGGCAGACCGTCTCGGCGCTTTTCAGATAGCCCCGGCCGGCGCAGGTCGGGCAGACTTCGCAGAGCTGATGCTGCAGCGACTCGCGAATGCGCTTGCGGGTAATCTCCACCAGCCCGAGACTGGAGATGGCCGAGACCTGGGTGCGGGCGTGATCCCGCTCGAGTCCCTTGCTCAGCGCCCGCAGGACCTGCCGTTGATGCTCGGCCTCCTCCATGTCGATGAAATCAACAATGATGATCCCCCCCAGGTTGCGCAGCCGCAGCTGCCGGACAATCGTCTGGGCGGCCTCGAGATTGGTCTTGAAGATCGTCTCTTCGAGGGTGCGGTGGCCGACATACCCGCCGGTATTCACATCGATGGTGGTGAGCGCCTCGGTCTGGTCGATGATCAGATACCCCCCGGATTTGAGCTGAACCCGGCGCTGCAGCGCGCGCTGGATCTCGTCCTCGACCCCATAGAGATCGAAGATGGGCCGCTCGCCGGGGTAATGCTCGAGCCGCGAGCCGGCATCCGGCAGGAATGCCTCGCTGAAGTCGATCATGCGCTCGTGCCACTCCCGCGAATCCACCCGCACCCGCTCGACCTCTTCGCCCACCAGATCCCTCAGGATGCGCAGCACCAGGGGCAGGTCCTCGTGCAAAAGCGTGGCGGGCTGGGCGTGTTCGGCGCGCCGTCGGATATCGGCCCAGAGCCGTTGGAGGAAGTCCCAGTCGCGTTGCAATGCCGCCTGGTCCGCGCCCTCCGCCGCGGTACGCAGGATACAGCCATCCTCTGGGGTGGCCGCGGTGATCGTCTGCGCCAGCGAGCGCAGCCGTTCGCGTTCGGTCTCGGCCTCGATGCGGGCCGAGACACCGATCCCCGGATTGCCCGCTAAAAGGACCATGGTCCGCGCCGGGATCGCGATCTGAGTGGTCAGCCGAGCCCCCTTGCTGCCGATCGGATCCTTGACCACCTGCACCATGAGCTTTTGCTGCTCGCGCAACAGCTGCTGGATGGGCGGCGGATCACCCCCCTCGCCGGTGGCCGCCGCATACCGGGCGCGCAGGTCCGAGGCGTGCAAAAACGCCGTGCGCTGCAGACCGGCGTCGATGAACGCCGCCTGCATGCCCGGAAGCACCCGCGAGACCTGACCCTGGTAGATATTCCCGACCAGACCACGACTGCGGGTGCGCTCGATATGGACTTCCTGGAGGCTGCCATTGTCCAGCACCGCCACCCGCGTTTCCTGCGGCGTGACATTGACCAGCAGCTCCTGGCTCACCGGGCCTCCGTCGCCCAGTGGCGTTGATAGGCGATGCCGAATTCGCCCAACAGATCATGGGTCTCGAAAAGCGGTAACCCCATGACCCCGGAATAGCTGCCCTCGAGCTGCTCGACGAAAACCCCGCCCAGTCCCTGGATGGCATAGGCGCCGGCCTTGTCCGCCGGCTCGCCACTGGCCCAATAGGCCTCGATCTCGGCCGGGTCGATCATCCGCAGGCTGACACTGCTCAGCGACAACCGGGTCGCCTCTTGCTCGCCATCCACCAGCGCCACGCCGGTGAGCACCCGATGGGTCCGGCCCGCCAGGCGCTCGAGCATGGCCCGCGCGGCGTCGGCATCCTGCGGCTTGCCGAGGATCTCATCATCAATCACCACCGCGGTATCGGCGCCGAGTACCGGGGTGTCCGGGGTGGGGCGGCCCGAGAGCCCGGCGCGGGCCTTTTCCAGCGCTAGTCGGATGACAAACACCTCGGGTGATTCATCCGCCAGCACCTGCTCGTCGACATCCTGGGCGACGGTGACAAACCGCACCCCCATGCGGGTCAACAACGCCTGCCGCCGCGGCGACCCGGAGGCGAGGCAAAGATCGGGGGATTCCGAAGAAAGGGGCGAGTCGCTCATTGCAATCTCCTGCGCACACGGCGCGCTCAACCTCGATGGTAGGGATGCCCGGAGAGCAGCGTCCAGGCCCGGTATAGCTGTTCGGCAACCACCACCCGAACCAGCATGTGGGGGAGCGTGAGCGGCGACAATGACCAACGACGTTCCGCCGCTGCCAGGCAGTCCCTGTGCAGTCCGTCAGCACCCCCAATCATAAATGCCAGATCCTGTCCCTGCTGCATGGCATCGTCGAGATAGTCTGCCAGATCCCGGGTCGACCAGGCCCGGCCGCCTTCGTCGAGGGCAATGCGCCGGGCCGCGCCGGTGGCGGCCAGCAGCGCCTCACCCTCCTGGGCCCGGGCCCGCTGCCAGTCGCCACCCCGCCGGGCCGCGCCGGCGTCCACCGCCCGAAGCGACAATGGCAGATGGGCGGGCATGCGCTGGGCAAAGGTCTTAAAACCGGTCTCGATCCAGTCCGGCGCACGCCGGCCCACTGCCACGATCTGCAGCCGCATGGGGCTCAGTCCGCTACCTGCTCCACGCCCCAGATCCGCTCCAATCGGTAGAAGTCGCGGACATCCTCGAGCATGACATGCAGCACCAGATCACCCAGATCCACCAGGATCCACTCGCTGTCGTCCATCCCTTCGACGCCCAGCGGCGGCTGGCCGGTGGCCCGGCCGGCTTCGATCACCGTCTCGGCAATGGCCCGCGCATGGCGGCGCGAATTACCGGTGGCGAATGCCATGAAGTCGGTGATCGCCGTCTGGCCACGGACATCGATGATGCGCGGATCAACGGCCTTGATATCGTCGAGGGCCTCGGCCACCTGGTCGCAGAGGGTCTCGGCAGCGGTCTGGGCGTCAGTCATGAATGGCTTCCATCCTCCCGGGCCGGGGCCCGTCAAACTTGTGGGTAACCGTAAAGCCCCTGGCTGGCGACGGGCTGCCAGACACAGTCAGGCATCAACCCCTGGGCCGAGCGGCCCTGGGCCAGCAATCGCCGAATGGCCGTGGCCGAAATCTCCAGCCTTGAAACCGGTTGAAAATACACCAGCCCCGCGGGCCGGGCCCGCAAGGCCTGCACCGTAGCCGCCTGGCGGTCCGGCAACCATTGCGGTGGCGCACCCCGCGGCCCCGTCGCCGGCGTCGCGGTGTAGCCGGCCCGGGTGGTCACCACCAGATGGGCATAGTCGGTGAGTTTGTGCCATTGATACCAGCTGCAGAGCCCCCCAAAGGCATCGCCGCCCATGACAAAACAAAGCGGCCGCCGGTCGCCAATCATCCGGCGCAGCTCGCGCAGGGTATCCAGCGTGTAGGACGGCCCGGCCCGCACCAACTCGCGACGGTCCACGACCAGCCCCGGAATGGGCGCAACGGCCCGGTCGAGCAGATCGGCCCGCCGAGCGGCCGCCAGGCGGGGCTGCGGCCGATGGGGCGGGACATGCCCCGGAATCAACCGCAGCTCATCGGCCCCCAGTGATTCGCGAACCTCGATGGCCGGGCGCAGATGCCCGTAGTGAACCGGGTCAAAGGTACCGCCCAGCAGTGCCAGCGGGGCCATGCCGGCATTGCTCATTCGCGGACGTGGCCCTCGCCAAGGACGATGTATTTCTGCGTGGTCAGTCCTTCGAGTCCCACCGGACCCCGGGCATGCAGCTTGTCGGTGCTGATCCCGATCTCGGCCCCCAGACCGTATTCAAACCCATCGGCAAAGCGGGTCGAGGCGTTCACCATGACCGAGCTGGAGTCCACCTCGCGCAAAAAGCGCTGGGCGTGGGCGTAGTCGTTGGTCACGATGGCGTCGGTATGCCCCGAGCTGTGGCGCGCGATATGCCGGATGGCCTCATCCAGATCATCCACCACCCGTATCGAGAGGATGGCGGCGAGATACTCGGTATCCCAATCGGCCTCGGTGGCCGCGGTCAGCCCATCCACCAGCGAGCGGCTACGTTCGCAGCCGCGAAGCTCGACACCATGGGCATCAAAACGCGCCTTCAGTCGCGGCAGCATCTCCGGCGCCATGGCGGCCGATATCAGCAGCGTCTCGAGGGTGTTGCAGGTGCCATATCGCTGGGTCTTGGCATTGACCACCACCTGCTCGGCCATGTCCGCATCGGCGTTGGCATCGATATAGCAATGGCAGATGCCGTCGAGGTGCTTGATCATCGGCACCGTGGCATCCCGCATGATCCGCTCGATCAGCCCCTTGCCGCCCCGTGGCACCAGCACATCGACATAATCATCCAAGGTGATTAACTCTCCCACCGCCGCGCGGTCAGTGGTCC
Organism: Spiribacter pallidus; assembly: GCF_040838495.1. Classification (NCBI taxonomy): domain Bacteria; kingdom Pseudomonadati; phylum Pseudomonadota; class Gammaproteobacteria; order Chromatiales; family Ectothiorhodospiraceae; genus Spiribacter; species Spiribacter pallidus. The sequence continues at coordinate 517,397 of NZ_JBAKFM010000001.1, forward strand.
CCACCACCTGAACCGCGGTAGACGGCAGACCCGCCGCCTCGAGCCCGCCGCGGATACATTCGGCGATGGCCTGATTGGAGTGCAGCGCCTCGGATCCACCCCGAAGAAGACAGGCGTTGCCCGATTTCAGGCAAAGCCCGGCGGCATCAGCGGTCACGTTGGGACGGGACTCGTAGATAATCCCCACCACCCCCAGCGGGACCCGCATCCGGCCAACGCGAATGCCCGAAGGCATGGGATCGAGATCGGTCACTGCACCGACCGGATCGGGCAGTGCCGCGATCTGTTCAAGCCCCTCGGCCATCGCCTCGATACGGGCTTCGGTCAGCGCCAGGCGGTCAAGCAGTGCGGCATCCAGACCGGCGGCCTTGCCGGCATCCAGATCGCGTTGATTGGCCTCGGCCAGCGCCGGCGCGGCGTCGCGGATGGATTCGGCAATCAATCGCAGCGCCTGGTTGCGCGGGCCACTGTCGGTGGCCGCCAGATGGCGCCCGGCGGCCCGGGCAGCCTCGCCAAGCGCTCGCATGTAGGCCGGGATATCGTCGATTGGTTGGGTGGAATCCTCGCTCATGCGCCAGCCTCCGTTGTTGCACCGCGGGCGGCCACCCGTGCCGCCCGGCTGGACAATACTATCAATTCATCCCAGGGCCGGCCGGGGACCGCCCCTTTGATCACCCGATCCACCGCGGCCGCCCGCGAGAGCAACCCCATCAGTCGACGCTGCGGAAGGGCGCGCGCCAGCTCATCAAACCGTGTCTGGCGGCGCTTGAGGATGCGGTGGCGCGCCATCACCGCCGCGCTTCGCTCACCACGCGCCAGCGCCGCCTGAATATCGACCAGGGCGCGAAGGTCGCGAGCCAGCGCCCAGAGCACCAACACCGGTTCCTCGCCCTCGGCCCGCAGGCGCTCGACGATGCGCCGGCTGCGGCCGACGGCCCCGGCAAGCACCGCCTCGGGCAGATCAAAGATCGCATAGCGGGCGCTGTCGGTCACCGCCTCGGCCACCGCCGCCGCGTCCAGCGACCCCTCGCCGGCGAGCAGCGCCAGCTTATCGATCTCCTGGGCCATGGCCAGCAGGTTGCCCTCGTTGCGATCGGCCAGCAGCGTCACGGCCTCGGCATCCAGGTGAACGCCCCGGGATCGGGCACGCTGCTCGAGCCATTTGGGCACCGCCTGCCGTTGCAGCGGCCAGGCATAGGTATAGGTGCCCGCCCCGGCAATGGCCGAGACCCAGGCGCTTTTGCGCTGGGCGGCCTCGAGCCGATCGGTGACGACCACCAGCGTGGTATCCGGTGGCGGGGCGCCGGCAAAGGCCTTCAATGCCGCACTGCCCTCTTTGCCGGGGCGCCCCCCCGGCAGCCGCAGCTCGATCAGCCGCCGTCCACCGAAAAGCGAGAGGTTATCGCTGGCTGCGGTCAGCCGAGCCCAGTCAAACTGTTTGTCGGCATGCAGGACTTCGCGCTCGTCATGGCCGGCCGCCCGCGCCGTTCGCCGCACGGCATCCAGCGCCTCTTCGACGAGCAGTGGCTCTTCACCGGCGATGAGGTACACCGGGCTGAGCCCCTGGGCGAGATGCTGAGCGAATGCCTCGATGCGAACTTCGCCCATGACCCCTACAACTGCCGGCTGACCCGGGCGAGCAAAAGGTCGATGGCCTGCGCACGCAGATCCCGCTCGAGTGCCTCAGCCTCGGCGTCTTCGGCCTGCATGCCCTGCCGGTTGTCGTCGGCGGCGGCTGCATAGGCAGCGGTGGCTCGAACCGTTTGCGCTTGACCGATATCGACATCGCCCCCGCTGCGTCCGCCCGGCTCGAGACGAAAATCGATCCGGTAGCGCAACTCATAGGCCTCGGCGAACCCGTCGGCATCGGTGGCAACGGTCCGGCGATCGACCCGGACATCCCGGATCACCAGCACCCGCTCGGCTGCCTGGCGGTCGGCCACAACCCGGGCGTCGAGATCGCGCAGCTGCCGGCCGACCTGATCGAGTATCGGCTGGCTGACCCCGCCTTCGATGGCGATGGCGAGGTCACCGAATCCGCCACCGGCCGCCCCACGCAGCTGCCAGCCGCAGCCGGCCATGGTGATCGACAGCAACAGCACCAAGGCCAGGTTTGCCAGGCGCATCAGTTGGCCACCACGTTGACCAACCGTCCCGGCACGACAATGACTTTGCGCACCTGCAGATCCGCGATGAAGCGCTGCACGTTGCCATCGGCGAGGGCCTGCTCGCGAATGGCCTCCTCCGCCGCCTCGGCGGCCACCCGGATGCGACTGCGCAGTTTGCCGTTGACCTGGACGACCAGCTCGATCTCGTCCTGCGCCAGCGCGGCCTCGTCAACCTGCGGCCAGGGTTGGTCGACGGCGGCACCGGTCCGGCCAAGATCCTGCCAGAGGCGGTGGCTGAGATGCGGCGTGATGGGCTGGAGCATGAGCACCACCGCCTCGAGCACCTCCTGACGCAACCCACGGGCCGGCCCGGTGGTGGCATCAAAACGGCCCAGCGCGTTGCAAAGCTCCATGACCGCGGCGATGGCGGTATTGAACGTATAACGCCGGCCGACGTCGTCGGTCACCTTGGCAATGCTCTGGTGGAGTTTGCGCCGCAACGCCAGGCCCTCGTCGTCCAGCGCCGCCGCGTCGGCATCGGCGGGCACAGGGCCGGCCTGAACATGCTCGACGACCAGTGAATAGAGTCGCTTGAGAAAGCGCGAAGCCCCCTCGACACCGCTGTCCTGCCACTCCAGCGCCTGATCGGGCGGCGCCGCGAACATGGTGAAAAGCCGCACCGTATCGGCGCCGAAACGCGCCACCAGCGTCTCGGGGTCTTCGCCGTTGTTCTTGGATTTGGACATGGTTGTCCAGCCGGTGGCCTCTACCGCCGCGCCGTCGCTGCGCCGGGTGGCCCCGACGATACGGCCCTTGCCGTCGCGCTCGACCGCGACCTCGGCCGGCGCGATCCACTCCCGGCCATGCTCGTCGCTGTCGCGGTAATAGGCCTCCGCCAGCACCATGCCCTGGCAGAGCAGGTTGGTCGCCGGCTCATCGCTGTCCACCCAGCCCAGATCGCGCATGAGCTTGTGCCAGAACCGGAAGTAGAGCAGGTGCATGACCGCATGTTCGATGCCGCCGATGTACTGATCCACCGGCAACCAGTGATTGGCTCGCTCATCGAGCATGGCATCGGCATCGGCGCTGCAGTAGCGGGCGTAGTACCAGGATGACTCGACAAAGGTATCGAAGGTATCGGTCTCGCGCTCGGCCGGCTTGCCGCAACACGGACAATCCACCGCCCGCCAGTCGGCATCGGTCTTGAGCGGCGATTGCACACCGCTGAAGCTCACCTGCTCGGGCAGAGTCACCGGCAGATCCGCGTCGGGCACGGCGACCGGGCCGCAATCATCGCAATGGATGATCGGGATGGGACAGCCCCAGTATCGCTGTCTCGACACACCCCAGTCGCGGAGCCGGTAGTTGACCCGCCGCTCGCCGATGCCCCGGGCCTGGAGGTGATCGGCAATGGCCTCGAAGGCCTTGTCAAAATCCAGCCCGGTAAACTCGCCGGCGTTCACAGTGACAAGCCCTTCCTTGGCGGCCCAGGGCTCGGCCTGCACATCAATCGGGCTGCCATCCGCCGGCCCCACCGCCTGACGGATCGGCAACCCGTAGCGGCGGGCGAATTCATGATCGCGTTGATCGTGGGCGGGCACCGCCATGATGGCGCCGGTGCCGTAGCCCATGAGCACGAAATTGGCCACCCAGACCGGAATACGCTCGCCCGAGAGCGGGTTGATCGCTTCGACACCCAGCGGCATGCCCTTTTTCTCGAGCTTCTCCAGGGCCTCTTCGGTGACTGCACCGCGACGGATTTCGGCGAGAAAATCACCAATCCGCGGATCCCGTTCCGCCGCGGCGACCGCCAGCGGATGGTCGGCCGCCACCGCCATGTACGTCGCCCCGAAAAGGGTATCCGGCCGGGTGGTGTAGACCCGCAGCGGCTCACCCCCGTCGGCCAGGGCAAAGTCCAGCTCCACCCCTTCGGAGCGGCCAATCCAGTTGCGTTGCATGGTCTTGACCGCGTCCGGCCAGCCGGGCAGCCGATCCAGCCCCTCGAGCAATTCGTCGGCATAATCGGTGATGCGCAAAAACCACTGCGGGATCTCGCGACGCTCGACCAGCGCACCCGAGCGCCAGCCGCGGCCGTCCACTACCTGTTCGTTGGCAAGCACGGTTTGATCCACCGGATCCCAGTTGACCACCGCCCTGGCGCGATAGACCAAGCCCTTTTCGAACAGCCGGGTGAACATGAATTGCTCCCAGCGATAGTAGTCGGGATCGCAGGTGGTGACCTCGCGCCGCCAGTCGTAGCCGTAGCCCATGCGCTGGAGTTGCCGGCGCATGTGGTCGATATTCTGATAGGTCCACTCGGCCGGCGGTACGCCCCGTTTGATCGCCGCATTTTCCGCCGGCAGCCCGAAGGCATCCCAGCCCATGGGCTGGAGCACATTCCGCCCCTGCATCCGCTGGAAACGGCTGATGACATCACCGATGGTGTAGTTGCGGACATGGCCCATGTGCAGCCGCCCACTGGGGTAGGGCAGCATGGACAGGCAGTAGTATTTTTCCTGATCCGGACGTTCCTCGACCTGGAAACTGCCTTCACGGGTCCAGTAGGCCTGGGCGTCGGCCTCGATGCTTGCGGGGTCGTAGTGCTTTTCCATGGCGCGAGAGGATACCCCGTCGGCCATGGCCAATGCATCTATGCTCAGTGCGACGTCCGCCGCGCCGCCCGCTGGAAGGTCGTACCGCGACAGCTCGGGCATGGCGGGATATGACCGGCCCGGGCGAAGTGCAGGCGCTCGCCACAGCCGTCGCAGACCAGCGTCCCCGGCCCGGTGATCTCGCCGGTATGATAACTCGCCGCCGCCTGCAATTCGCGATTGAACGCCTGCCACTGCAGCCGCGTCTGATCCGCCACCGAGGCAAACCGATCCCACATCCAGCGCTCGACAAGCTGTAGATCCATGTACAGCCAATCGCCATAGGTCCCGCGGGCCTTTTCCACGTACTCCGCAGCGTCTTCCAGGTCCCGTCGAAGATAGCCCGCCACCCGGTCGGCCTCGTCCCGGGTGAGCTCACCGAGCTCGATACTGCGCTCGCGGACGGTCTCAAGGGCGTCGCGAAAGCCATGTTCCACCGCCTCGCCGGTCTCTTCGAGGCGCTCGCGCAGGCGCTCGAGCATGCGCTCGTAGGCGTGGACCTGGGACGACTGGCGGTCCGGATCTTCACTCATGGTTGCCCTCCTGTCCGTGGCGCCACCAGTGTAACCGACACTAAAGCTGACGAAAGAGCGCAAACCGCCGCCGCCCGGTCACCAGCAGCCCAACCAGCAGCGCCGTCGAAACACCCGCCAGCGGCCAGTCCCGCCAACGCACATAGGGGGTGGCGCCCTCGCGTGGTGTGACCTCACCGCGCAGCACCGCCCGCTGGAAAAGCGGCGTATTGGCCTTGAGCTCACCATCCGCTGCGATGATCGCCGAGACGCCGGTATTGGTGGCCCGGATCATCGGCCGGCCGGTCTCGAGCGACCGCATGCGGGCCATCTGCAGATGCTGCCAGGGGGCGCTGGAGCGTCCGAACCAGGCATCATTGCTGACATTGAGCAGGATCCGCGCCGCCGGCAGCGCATCGGCGAGCTCGGCACCAAACGTCACCTCATAGCAGATACTCACGCCAAGCGGCTGGCCGGCGGCCATCAGGGGCGCTGCCGATGTGCCGGGCTTGAAATCCCCAAGGGGGGTGCCGACAAAATCGAGGATACCGCCGGCCACCTTGCGAAATGGCACGTACTCGCCAAAAGGCACCAGGTGTCGTTTGAAGTAAAACTGCGGCGTCTCGCCCGGGACGGCCACCGCGTTGAAGCGCTGCTCGCCCCGGGCCACCGGCGCACCGAGCACCAGCGTGCTGCCGGCCGCCCGGGCCTCGCCGGCCAACGACTGTAGCCAGTCCTCGGCCCCTTTGTAGAACACCGGCAGCGCCGTCTCCGGCCAGACAATCAGATCGGCGCCCAACTGCTGGCGAGTCAGCGCGGCATATTCACCCACAATGGCCGAGCGCTCGTCCGGGTCCCATTTGCGGGACTGCTCGATATTGCCCTGCAAAAGCGCCACGGTCAGTGGCTCGCCCGCCGGCTGGCCCCATTGCGAGGGCAGCAAAAGCCCGCCTGTCGTGACGATCACAACCACCACCAGCGACTCGGCCAAGCGCCTCGACAGGGGGCGTCGCAGCCACCAGGCGAGGGCCCCGGCCATGAGCGCCACGGCGAGCCCCGGGCCGTAGACGCCCAGCCACGGGGCATAGGCCCCGAGCGGCGTGTCCACCTGGGTATACCCCAGGCTCAACCACGTCGCCCCGGTTAAAAACCAGCTCCGCACCCACTCCACCCAGATCCAGGCAAGGGGCAGGGCCAGTAGATACAACCCCCGACGCCAGTGCCGGCCGACCCACCAGCCCAGGGTCAGGGCCAGGGCGGGAATCAGGGCAAACAAGGCCACCAGAACCGCAGTGGCCACGCTCGCCGCCACCGGCCCGCCGCCGTAATCGGCAATGCTGTGGAAAATCCAGTACACCCCCAGACCGGCGTAACCGAGCCCGAAGACGTAGCCAAGGGCGAAGACCTCGCCCCCGCGACGGTTGGCGCCCAGCAGCGAGAAGACCACACCGAGCGCCAGCACCGGGATCCAGAAGCTATTGAATGGCGCAAAACCGACCGCCAGCAACAGACCGCTGAGCAGGGCCAGCAGCAGCCGGGCGCCAATGGCCATCAACGCTTATGCCTCCTGGCCGGAGGGCGTTGCCGCGTCCGGTGGGGTCACCAGGAGCAGATGCATCCGGCGGCTATCCGCGCGCACCACATCAAAGCGAAAGTCATCGAGCATCAAATGCTCGCCGCGCCGCGGCACATGGCCGAAGCCGTTGGCCACCAGCCCGCCGATGGTGTCGAACTCGTCATCGCTGAAGTCGCTGCCGAAATGCTCGTTGAAAAGATCGATGGGCGTCAGGGCCTTGACCACGGTGCGGCCGTCGTCGTTACGGCTCAAGATCCACGAGGCCTCATCCTGATCATGCTCGTCGTCGATCTCGCCGACGATCTGCTCGATGACATCCTCGATGGTGGCAATGCCGGCCATGCCGCCGTACTCGTCCACCACCACCGCCAGGTGGTTGCGGCTTTCCTGAAAGAGCTTGAGCAGCGCATCCAGGCGCTTGCTCTCGGGGATAAAAAGCGCCGGCCGGAGCAGTTCGCGGAGCTGGAATTCGCGCTGGTGCTGAGGGTCGAGATACGGCAGAAGGTCTTTGGCGATGAGAATGCCGATGACATCGTCCCGGCTGTCGCCGGTGACCGGAAACCGCGAGTGGCCGCTTTCGATGATTGCCGGCAGCAGATCCCAGACCGATTCCGAGCGCCGCAGCGCCGAGACCTGGGAGCGAGGGATCATCACGTCACGAACCTGCAGGTCGGCCACATGCAGCACGCCTTCGCACATGGAAAGCGCATCGGCATCCAGAATGCCGCGCCGATGCGCCGCGCGCAGCGTCTGCACGACCCCCTCGCGATCTTCGATTTCGTGGCGAGTGAGGGTCTGGCCGAGTCGCTTCAGCCACCCCGGGTGACCGGAAGCCGTACTCCCGGATTGCTCATCATTCATGCCTTCGTAAGGCCTCATCTGGCGACCGGATGGTCGATGGGTTAGCGCGCTGGATACAGCGCACTAACCGATCGGTTCACCCGCCGCCGAATCACTGCGATAGGGGTCGGCAATATCCATCTCTGCAAGCACCCGCCGCTCTTCGGCCTCCATTGCCTCGGCCTCCACGCTATCCAGATGATCGAAGCCAAGCAAGTGCAACACCCCGTGGACGGTCAGATGCGCCCAGTGCTGATGTTCGGCCTTGCCCTGGTCGGCGGCTTCCCGGGCCACCACCGGGGCGCAGATGAGAAGATCGCCAAGCAAGGGCAGATCGACACCGTCCGGCAGATCGACCGGAAAGGCAAGGACATTGGTCGGCCGATCCTTGCCGCGATAGTCACGATTGAGCCGCCGCATCTCTTCGGCGTCGACCACCCGAATGCCCAGCTCCCAGTCGCCGCGGCGATCGGCAAGCGCGGCTGTCACCCACCTGCGGAAGTCCGCTTCGGACGGGATCACGGCGTCCACCGCCGAGTGCAGTATCAACTCGGGCATGGCGCGGCTAGTCGGCGTCATCGCCGCGCACGTCATAGGCGCGGACGATGCGCTGCACCAGGTCGTGACGGACCACATCCCGGGCATTGAAAAAGCTAAAACTCACACCGTCGACATCCCGCAGGACATCAATGGCATCCCGCAGCCCGGAGGCCCGGCCGGCGGGCAGATCAATCTGGGTGACATCGCCGGTGACCACCGCCGTCGAGCCAAACCCCAGGCGGGTGAGGAACATCTTCATCTGCTCGACGGTGGTGTTCTGCGCCTCATCGAGGATGATAAACGCATCGTTCAGCGTCCGGCCCCGCATGTAGGCGAGCGGGGCGACCTCGATGACGTTGCGCTCGATGAGTTTATTGACCCGCTCGAAGCCGAGCATCTCGAAAAGCGCATCGTAGAGCGGGCGCAGATAGGGATCGACCTTCTGGGCCAGGTCCCCGGGCAGAAAACCGAGCCGCTCGCCGGCCTCCACCGCCGGCCGGACCAGCACCAGCCGCTGGACGGCCTCCTGCTGCAGCGCCTCGACCGCGCAGGCGACGGCCAGGTAGGTCTTACCGGTGCCCGCCGGCCCGATCCCGAAGTTCAGATCATGGCGCTGGATGGCGTCCAGATAGTAACGCTGGCTGGGCCCCCGGCCGCGAATCATGCCCTTGCGGGTGCGGATGCTGACCGCCGGGCCCTCGTCCTCGGTGTCGGCCTCCAGACGGGCGTCGGCCGCGTCGGCTTCGGCACTGCGCAGCTGCAGATGGACATTCTCGGCGCCGATCACCTCACGGGCGGTGTGATCATAGAGTGCCCGGATCACATCGCCCGCCACCGATGCCGCTGCATCCTCACCGATGATGCGAAAACGGTGGCCGCGGTTTTCGATTTCCACGCCCAGTCGTTTTTCCACCTGTCGCAGGTTTTCGTCGAACTGGCCACAGAGATTGGCCAGGCGCTCGTTGTCGGCCGGTGCCAGGGTAAAATCCACTGCCTCGGGATGCCCGGTGCTCAAAACGCCTTCCGTGTCATGACACCGCCACGGATTCGGCATCCGGCGCGCTGGCATGCAGATCCGGCTCGAGGACCGGGTCGATGTCGAGCATCTCACCGCGCAGCGAATGGGCCATCGCCAGGGTGATGCGCACCCGCACGAAGCGGCCGATCAGCCGGGGGTTGCCAGGAAAGTTCACCACCCGGTTGTTGCTGGTGCGGCCCTTGAGCTCGCCTTCGTCCTTGCGTGAGACCCCGTCAACCAGCACCGTCTCGACCCCGCCGACCATGGCCTCGCTGATGCCCCGGGCGTTGTCATCAAGCACCGCCTGAAGCCGCTGCAAGCGGGCCTTTTTACTCTCGAGCGGCGTGGCATCCGGCAGCTGCGCGGCGGGGGTCCCGGGCCGGCGCGAGAAGATAAAGCTAAACGACTGATCAAAGCCCACCTGCTCGACCAGATCGATGGTCTGTTCGAAGTCCCGATCCATCTCACCGGGAAAGCCGATGATGAAATCCGAGGATATGACGATCCCCGGGCGAGCGGCCCGCAGCCGGGCGATCAGGTCAAGAAAATGCTCCCGGCCATGGTTTCGCTTCATCAGCGCAAGGACATTGTCCGAGCCACTCTGCACCGGCAGATGCAGATGATCCACGAGCTCCGGCACCTGGGCGTAGGCGTCCACCAGACTGGGCGTGAAATCCAGCGGATGCGAGGTGGTGAACCGGATCCGGTCAATGCCGTCGATGGCGGCAATATAGTGGATCAGCAACGCCAGATCCGCCGCCTCGCCCTCGGGGCCGTGGGCGGCATAGCCATTGACGTTCTGCCCCAGCAGGGTGACTTCGCGCACCCCCTGTTCGGCCAGTTCGGCGCATTCGGCGAGCACATCCTCGAAGGGACGGCTGATTTCCTCACCCCGGGTGTAGGGCACCACACAGAAGCTGCAGTACTTGCTGCAGCCCTCCATGATCGAGACGAACGCCGTGGGCCCTTCGGCCCGCGGCTCGGGCAGCCGGTCGAACTTCTCGATTTCGGGAAAGCTGACATCCACCACCGCACGGCGACTCTCCCGCGCCCGATTAACCATGTCCGGCAGGCGGTGAAGGGTCTGGGGGCCAAATACCATGTCTACGAACGGGGCCCGCTCGGCGATCGCCGCGCCCTCCTGGCTGGCGACACACCCACCGACACCGATGAGCATATCAGGCTTGTCCGCTTTCAGCGCCCGCCACCGACCCAGCTCCGAGAAGACCTTCTCTTGGGCTTTCTCCCGGATCGAACAGGTATTGAGCAGGATGATATCCGCCGCTTCGGGGCTCTGAACCCGCTCGTAGTCCCCCTCCGCCGCCAGCACATCGACCATGCGGGCCGAGTCGTACTCGTTCATCTGGCAGCCGTGAGTGCGAACATAAACTTTCTGCGTCATGGCGCAGAGAATACTAGCGCGACCCGGCCCGGACAATCCGAGGTTCAGCGGCCGTAGACGTCTTCCAGGCGGGTGATGTCGTCCTCGCCCAGATAGCTCCCGGACTGGACCTCGACCAGCTCCAGCGGGATCTTGCCGGGATTATCCAGGCGGTGGACCTCGCCCAGGGGGATGTAGGTGGACTGATCCTCGCTGAGCAGAAAAGTCTCCTCGCCCCGCACGACCCGCGCCGTCCCCTTGACCACCACCCAGTGTTCGGCGCGGTGGTGGTGTTTTTGCAGTGACAGCTGACACCCGGGGTTGACCACGATGCGCTTGACCTGGAACCGATCGCCCCGAACCAGCCCCTCATAGCTGCCCCAGGGGCGATGGACCTGACGGTGCTCCATGGCCTCGTGTCGTCGTGCCGCCTGCAGGCGCTGGACGACGGCCTTGACCGACTGAACCGCCTCGCGGGATGCCACCAGCACCGAGTCGCCGGTCTCCACCACCACATGATTGTCGAGGCCCACCGTGGCCACCAGCCGGCTCTCGGCGCGGATGTAGTTGCCCGAGCTCTGCTCGGCGATGACATCCCCCATCAGGACATTGCCCTCGGCATCCGCCGTGCCGGCCTCCAGCAGCGCCGCCCACGATCCCAGATCGCTCCATCCGGCCTCCAGCGGCACGGTCACCGCGGCATCGGTTTTCTCCATGACCGCATAGTCGATGGAATCCGCCGGACAGTCGGCAAACGCCGTCTCATCCAGCCGGATGAAATCCAGATCGGCCACCGCCGCTGCCATCGCCGCCTCGCAGCAACGCAGCATCTCCGGGGCATGGGCCTGCAGTGCCGCCAGATAATCCGAGGCGCGCAGGACAAACATCCCCGAGTTCCAGTAATGGTCGCCGGCGGCCACATAGGCCTCGGCGGTGGCGGCATCGGGTTTTTCGACGAAACGCTCGACACGATAGACCCGATCCTGACCGGGCAGCGATGGCCCGGCCTGCAGATACCCATAGCCGGTCTCCACCCGGGTGGGCACGATGCCGAAAGTAGCCAGCCAGCCCTTTGCAGCAGCCTCCACCGCATCCCCCAGCGCCTCGCGCAGGGCGGCCGGCTCGGCCACCAGGTGATCCGCGGGGAAGGCCGCCAGCACCGCCTCGTCGCTTTGCTGCAGCGCCGCCAGGGCGGCAACCGCAAGTGCCGGCGCGGTGTTCCGGCCCACCGGCTCGAGCAGGATCCGGGCCTGTCCCAGGGGGTTGCCCCGCAGCTGCTCGGCGACCAGAAATCGATGGGCCTCGTTGGCGACCACCACGGGAGCCGCCAGCGAGGGCAGCCCCTGCAAGCGCTCGAGGGTCTGTTGCACCAGGGTCCGGCCGCTATTGCCGACATCCAGAAACTGCTTGGGATAGTGCTCGCGCGACAGCGGCCACAGCCGCGACCCCACCCCGCCGCAGAGGATGACCGGATGCACCACCGGCCCCGGATCCGCCGCCGTCATGGCCCATCCCCCGCTTCGGGCGCCACCACCGGCCGGCCGATGGGGTAGTAATGAAAGCCGAGCTGCTGGAGTGCGTGGGGGTCGAACAGATTGCGCCCGTCAAAAATCACCGGCGCCGCCAGGCGATCGCGAATCAGGTCGAAGTCCGGGCTGCGAAAGACATTCCACTCGGTCATGATCACCAGCGCATCGGCCCCCTCGAGGGTCGCTTCGGGGCGGTCGCAAAGGGTCAACCCCGGCTGGCCGGGGTAGATCCGGCGGGTCTCTTCCATGGCCTTGGGGTCAAAAGCCCGAACCTCAGCACCCGCCTCCCAGAGCGATTCCATCAACCGCCGGCTGGCCGCCTCGCGCATGTCATCGGTGTTGGGCTTGAACGCCAGCCCCCACAGGGCAAAACAGCGCCCCTGCAAGCCGTCCGCGTAATGCTCGCGAATGCGCTTGAACACATAATGCTTCTGCCGGGCGTTGACCTCTTCCACCGCCTCGAGCAACTGCGGGATATACCCCACATCGTTGGCGGTCCGGGCAAGCGCCTGGACATCCTTGGGAAAGCAGGAGCCACCATAGCCGGCCCCGGGATAGATGAAGTGATAGCCAATGCGTGGATCCGATCCCATCCCCACCCGGACACGCTCGATATCCGCGCCAACGCGGTCGGCAATGTTGGCGAGCTCGTTCATGAAGCTGATCTTGGTCGCAAGCATGGCGTTGGCGGCATACTTGGTCAGCTCGGCCGAGCGAACATCCATGCTGATCAGTCGATCGTGGTTGCGGTTGAACGGCGCATAAAGGTCATGCAGCGCATCCCGGGCCCGGGCGTCATCACAGCCGACAATCACCCGCTCGGGCTTCATGAAATCCTCCACCGCCGCGCCTTCTTTGAGGAATTCGGGGTTGGAGACCACCGAAAAGTCCACCGCCCGGCCCTCGTCGGCCAGCCGCCGGCGGACGGTCTCGCGCACCCGGTCGGCGGTGCCCACCGGCACCGTGGATTTATCGACGATGATCTTGTAATCCTGCATGGACGTCGCGATGCTGTCGGCCACCGCCAGCACATGCCGTAGATCCGCCGACCCATCCTCATCCGGCGGCGTCCCCACGGCGATGAACTGAAACTCGCCATGGGCAACCGCCTCGGCGGCATCGGTGGTAAAGCGCAGACGCCCGCTGGCATGGTTGCGCACCACCATGGCCTCGAGGCCGGGCTCGTAGATGGGGATCTCACCGGCATTGAGCCGATCGATCTTGCCAGCGTCGACGTCCACGCAGATGACGTCGTTACCGACCTCGGCAAAGCAGGCACCGGTGACCAGCCCCACATAGCCGGTCCCGAAAATGGTAATGCGCATCGATCCCCTCCCTGGTGGATTCAGTTGGCGCCGGCGGCCGCCTCCAGGGCCACCTTCATCATGTCCTGGAAGCTGTTCTGCCGCTCATCGGCACTGGTGGAGGCACCGGTCATGACATGGTCGCTGACCGTGAGGATGCTCACCGCGCGCTTGCCGGTCTCGGCGGCAACGCCGTAGAGGCCGGCGGCTTCCATCTCGACGGCAAGAATGCCATGGGACTGCATCATGGCGAAGAAATCCGGCGTGGGGTTGTAGAAAAGCTCGGAGGAAAAGACATTGCCCACGCGGGCCTCGATCCCCGCCGCCCGGGCCGCACCGACCGTCGCCTCGAGCAGGCCGAAATCGGCAATGGCGGCAAAATCGTGCCCCCCAAAGCGGGTGCGATTGACGCTCGAGTCCGTCGACGCCCCCATGGCAACGATAATGTCGCGGACCGCCACCGAATCGCTGACCCCCCCGCAGGTGCCGACACGGATGATCTTCTCGACGTCGTACTGGGTGTAGAGCTCAAAGGCGTAAATGGACATCGAGGGGATCCCCATCCCCGAGCCCATCACCGAGACCGGCGCGCCCCGATAGGTCCCGGTGTAGCCGAGCATGTTGCGCGTGCTCGTCACCTCGCGGGCGTTGTCCAGGTAGTTCTCGGCGATCACCCGGGCCCGCAGCGGATCCCCCGGCATGAGCACGGTCTCGGCAAAATCCCCCCGTTCGGCGCTGATATGCGGCGTTGCCATGGCCCTGGCCTCCATCGATCGGCTGTGTATGTCGCAATCCAGCCGCGAACTCTACTGCGCCGACCCGGTCCTGACCAGCGTCCGACGGCCCAGCGCAGGTGCAAGCCGCCGCCCGCAACGGCAGAATGGCGGATCAAGAGACGATGGAAGGACAGGATGACCCACGAACGGCCCCTGGCGCTTTTTGATCTGGACGGCACGCTGACCCGGCGCGATACGCTAAGCGATCTGCTCTATCACGCCTTCGGGCCCTGGCAGGTGGCCCGGCGCGCCCTGCCGCTGGTGCCAACGCTGCTGGGGGTGCCACTGGGTCGGGTCCATCGCGATATCGCCAAAACGGCCGTTTTGCGTGCCTTCTTTGGCGGCATGGCGGAGGGCGAGTTTGCCGGTCTGGCCCGCGAATATGCCACCGATGGGCTGCCCCGACTGCTCAGGCCCATGGCCGAGGCGCGCCTGCACTGGCACATCGAGCAGGGCCATCGGGTGATCGTGATATCGGCATCGCTCCAGGACTGGATCGAGCCCTGGGCGCAGGGTCTGGGCATCGAGGTCATTGCAAGCCGGGCCGAGCGCCAGCAGGGACGGTTGACCGGGCAGCTGGCCGGCCCCAACTGCCGGGGCGAGGAAAAGGTCCGGCGGCTGACCGAGCGGCTTGACCCGCAGGCCTACACCCCCGTTTATGCTTACGGGGACACCGACGGCGATACGGCCATGCTGGCCCTGGCCGATTATCCGGTTTATCGGGGGTTACGCTGACGATGGATACCCAGAGCCTGACCACATTCCTCGAGAACGCCGAGGCCCCCGCCGAGGCCCCGGCACTGGTGGCCTATACCGAGGCCGGCGAGCAGCACTATACCCGTCGCCAGCTCTTCGAGGCCGCTCGGCGTGTGGCCAGCGAACTGACCGCGGCAAAACTGGGCCCGGGTGATCAGATCATGATCATCGCCGCCAACAGCCCGGCCTGGGTGATCACCGCGCTGGGGGTGCTCAAGGCCGGTTGCACCCTGGTCCCGGTGGACGCGCAAATGCGCGGGGCCGATCTACAGCATGTCCTCGACGACGCCGCACCGGCGCGCATCTATGCCGACCCGGCCGTCATCGACAGCGACATCCAGTGGCCGGGCCCATCGCCCCAACCCCTGCCCGCGCCGCCCCCCGGAGCAGACACGGTCGAGTCGTCTGCCCTCCCGGTACAGCTTCCCGACGGCGCGGATACGGCGGTGATTTTCTACACCTCTGGCACCACCGGCCCCCCGAAAGGGGTGCCGTTGAGCCACACCAACCTTCTCAGCAATGTCCAGGGCCTCATCGCCGAGGGCATCGCCCGGCCGGATGATCGGATCCTGCTGCCACTGCCCCTGCACCATGTCTATCCGTTCAGCATCGGGCTGCTGACCGTCATCGGCCTGGGGGCGACACTCATCATGCCGCGTTCGCTGGTCGGCCCCCGGATTGCCGGGGCCCTCTACCAGAGCCGGGCCACCATCCTGCTGGGGGTGCCGCGACTCTACGAGGCGCTCTGGCAAAGGCTCGAGGCCAGACTCACCGACGGCCGTCGCTGGCGTGGGCGTGTGCTCGAATGGCTGATGACCGGCGCCCAGTGGTGCCGGCGCAGGACCGGCCTTCATCCGGGACGCTGGCTATTCCGTCCAGTGATCAAGCGCCTGGCGCCCACGCTGCGACTGGCGGTGAGCGGGGGGGCGGCGCTCGACCCGGGGCTGGGGCGACGGCTGCAGACGCTGGGCTGGCAGGTTGCAACCGGCTACGGGCTGACCGAAACCTCGCCCATCCTCACCCTCAATCCGCCCGGAGAAGCCCGGCTGGAGACCGCCGGCCGCCCCCTGCCCGGTGTGTCGCTGCGCATCATCGACGGCGAGGTCTGCGCCCGGGGGGACAATGTCTTTGAGGGCTACCGCGGCAGCCCGACCGGCGATGGCCCCATCGACGCCGATGGCTGGCTGCATACCGGCGATGCGGGGTGGATCGACGACGATGGCTTTTTGCATCTGCAAGGCCGGTTGTCCGCCACCATCGTGCTGCCCGGGGGCGAGAACATCGATCCCGAGCGCATCGAGCGGGTGCTCAATGCGCAACCGGCCCTGCGGGAGACCGGGGTACTGGCGGATGACGATCGGCTCGCTGCCGTTGTCGTGCCCGAACCCGACCACGACCCGGCCGACGCCGAGGCGGCGGTGACCGCGGCGGCCCGTCAGTTACCCGGCCACCATGCCATCGCCCGGATACAGGTCAGCGTTGACCCCCTGCCCCGCACCCGTCTGGGTAAACTGCGACGCCCCCATCTCAAGCGCCGCTATGAGGCGCTGGCCGCCGGCACGCAGCCCCCGCGCGCCGAACCCATCGCCATCGAGGCGATGATGCCCGAGGATCAGGCCCTGCTGAGTGATCCGGTGGCCGGTAAAACCTGGGATTACCTCGCGTCACGCTTTGCCGACCGGCGTCTTACACCCGATAGCCACCTTCATCGCGATCTGGATATCGATTCGCTGGGCTGGATTGACCTGGCGCTTGCGCTTCGCGAGCAAAGCGGCGTCGAGTTGGCCGACGAGGCCATTGCCGAAGTCACCACGGTCCGTGACCTGCTGCAGGCGGTCATCCAGGCCCGGGAGGTCGAGCCCGATGCCGACGGCTCCCATCTGGTGGCATCCCTCCAGCAGCCGGCGTCGTTGCTCGATGATCGCGACCAACGGGCCCTGGCCCCTCGTGGGGTGCTGCGTCATCTGGCCGCCCGGGTGGTCCTCGCCGGTTGCCTTTTGATCAGTCGTCGCTATGCCCGCATCGAGGTCGAGGGAGAATGGCCGGAGCTCTCGGGCTGTCTGATCACACCCCGGCACCTCAGCGCCTTTGATCCGATCGTGCTCACCGCCATTCTGCCCCGCCGGCATCTGCCGGGGCTATTCTGGGCCGGGTGGACGGGGCTGTTGTTCAGCACCGCGCTGCGTCGTCGCTTTAGTGACATTGCCCGCATCCTGCCCATCGACCCGGGCTCGGCGCCGCGCCGCAGCCTGGCACTGGCGGCGGCCTGTCTCGAGCGCCGCCATCCGCTGGTCTGGTTTCCGGAAGGCGAGCGCCATACCGGCGAGGGCCTTGGTGACCTTCGCCCGGGCATCGGGATGCTGCTCAAGGCCCAGCCGCGGCCGGTGGTGCCGGTCTGGATCGAGGGGACGGATCAGGTATTGCCGGTCGGACAACTCTGGCCGCGACGTGGCCGGGTGGTGATCCGCATTGGCGCGCCCATCGAGCCGGGTGAGGATGGTGCCGATGAGCGAGCGATCGTGGCCCGCATCGAGCAGGCCATGCGCTCGCTGTCGTCATCGGCGCGTGCCGATTAAAACGGGATGTCGTCGTCGAAGTCGTCCGCCGGTGCGGCCTGAGGCGCCGGCTCGGCACTGGCCGCCGGTGCCGACTGATCCATGCCACCGCTCTGGGGGGCGCCCCCCATACCGCCGCCGGCACCATCGAGCATCTGCATGTCGTTGACCACTACCTCGGTGGTGTAACGATCCTGCCCATCCTGACCCTGCCATTTGCGGGTCTGTAGCCGACCCTCGGCATACACCTTCGAGCCCTTTTTCAGATACTCGCCGGCGATTTCGGCAAGCCGGCCAAAGAAAACGAGCCGGTGCCATTCGGTGCGCTCTTGCTGCTCACCGGTCTGACGATCCTTCCACTGATCGGTGGTGGCAACCCGGGCATTGGTGATGGCGCTGCCGGCGGCGGAATAGCGCACCTCCGGATCGGCCCCCAGATTGCCAATGAGAATGACCTTATTCACTCCACGAGCCATATTGACCTCCCTTGACGGATGACCGGGCGATTTCGACCGCCCGCTTGACCTCTGCACTCTACCCGTTCGGCGAACAAAGCCAAACGCCTTACGACGGACGGTTAACGCAGATCGATGTAGCCCAGCGACTCGAGCTTGAGCAGCACCTGTTGGGCCGCCTCGTCCGGCGTGCAGTCGGTGGTATCGATCCGCAGCTCCGGTTCCACCGGGGCCTCGTAGGGGTCATCAATCCCCGTGAACCCGGTAATCTGTCCCGCCCGCGCCTTGGCGTAGAGCCCCTTGCGATCGCGACGCTCGCACTCCTCGATGGGCGTGGCCACGTGGATTTCGATAAACCCGCCGTTGGCGGCCTCGACCATCGCCCGCACATCCCGGCGTGTCGAGGCATAGGGGGCGATCGGCGCGCAGATTGCCGCCCCGCCGTTGCGGGTGATCTCGGCGGCAACAAAGCCGATGCGGCGAATGTTGAGATCGCGGTGTTCCTTGGAAAAGCCCAGCTCGCTGGAGAGGTGCTTGCGCACCACATCGCCATCCAGCAGGGTGACCGCCCGGCCGCCCCGCTCCATTAACTTGACCATGACCGCATTGGCCACGGTGGACTTGCCCGAGCCCGAAAGCCCGGTGAAAAAAAGCGTGAACCCCTGGCGCGCGCGGGGCGGATAGGTCCGCCGCAGCTCCGCCACCACCTCGGGGTAGCCGAACCAGTCGGGGATCTCGAGCCCCTCCCGCATTCGGCGGCGAAACTCGGTCCCGGAGATGTTCATCACCGTCTCGCGTGCTTCGTCCACTTCGTCGATGGGGGCATACCCGGCCCGCTCCTGGACGTAGACCATCATCCGAAACGGCACCATTTCGATGCCGAGCTCCGCGGCATGCTCGGTGACAAGCGCCTGGGCGTCATAGGGGCCGTAGATCTCGTCGCCCTGACTGTCCTTGCCGGGGCCGGCATGATCGCGACCCACGATGAAATGCGTACAGCCGTAGTTGCGGCGGATGATGGCATGCCAGACCGCTTCACGCGGCCCTCCCATGCGCATGGCAAGCGGCAGAAGGGACAGCGCGGTGGTCTGCTCGGGGTATTTCTTGAGGACATGCTCGTAGCAGCGCACCCGTGAGTAATGGTCCACATCACCCGGCTTGGTCATGCCCACCACCGGGTGGATCAGCAGATTGGCCTCGGCCTGTCGCGCCGCCAGAAAGGTCAGTTCGACATGGGCGCGATGCATGGGGTTGCGGGTCTGAAAGGCCACCACCCGCCGCCATCCGCTGCGTGCAAAGCGGGCCCGGGTCTCGGCCGGGGTAAGCCGCAGATGCGGGAAATCATAATGCGACGGCAGCTCGAGCGCCTCGACCCGGCCGCCCAGATACACCGGATGACTGCGCTGCAGCAGGTAGGCCGCGCCCGGGTGCGCGGTATCACGGGTGCCAAAAACCGCCTCGGCCTCGGCCGCACGGTCCGGCCGCCAGGTATCCGATACGGTGAGGATGGCAAGCGCCACACCCTCGGGATCGCGAAGGACCACCTGGTCGCCGGTGGCCAGGCGGCCGGCAAACGCCTCGCTGACATCCAGCGTAATGGGCATGGGCCAGAGGGTGCCGTCGGCAAGCCGCATGTCGGTGACGACCCGCTCGTAGTCGGCCTGGTTCATAAAACCATCCAGCGGCGAAAACCCGCCGTTGGCCAGCAGCTCCAGGTCGCAGAGCTGTCGCTCGGTGAGGTCCCAGCCGGGCAGCTCGAGTGCCCGTCCCCGGGCCTCATCGGCAGCCGCCGCGTCCAGTCTCAGGTCCTTGAGGGTGCCGCCATAGGGCGGTATCAAATCACTCATGGGGTCTCCATTTGATCCGCTTGGGCGCGGAAATCCGCCGGTGGCCGCAGTCCCAGGGCCACTACCAGCCATATCGCCGCGGCGATGGCACAAAAAACAAACACGCCGGAGACGCCAAAGGCGCCCTGAATCATCCCGCCCAGCAGCCCACCGAGGAATGCCCCCATGAACTGCGCGGTGGCATACACCCCCAGCGCCGTCCCACGCAGGCCCGCCGGCGAAAAGCGCGTCAAAAGCGATGGCAGGCTGGCCTCGAGGGTGTTGAACCCGACAAAAAACACAAAAAGGGCCAGCACCACCAACCAAAGCTGATGGGAAAAGCCGGCCAGGAGCAGATCGGCGGCGATCACCAGAATGGCCACGCCGGCGAGAAGGCGATGAAGGATGCGACGTCGCTCGCCGATGCTGATCAAAAGCCCCATCCCGCCGACCGACAGCACCAGAACCGGCACATAGACCATCCAGTGATCACCCCGGCCGATCCCCAGCCGCTGCTCGAGGATGATTGGCAGCACGACAAAGCTGGCGGTGAGCACTAGATGCAGCACCAGCACCCCGAGATCAAGCCTGAGTAAATCCGGGTGCCGGAGCACCACCGGCAAGCCACCCGCCCGGGCGTTGACCTCGGGACGAAAGCGGGCCTCGCCACCGGCGGGCACTAATAAAAACAAAAGCAGCATCGCCAACACCGCAAAGCCGGCGGTGGTCCAGAACACCCCGGGCAGCCCCAGCCCGGCGGCAACCGCCGGGGCGATCAGCAGCGCGGCCAGAAAAGCGGCCCCGACACTGATGCCGATCAGCGCCATGGTCTTGGTGCGCTGCTGCTCGCGGGTGAGATCGGCGGCCAGCGCCATCACCGCGGCGGCGATGGCGCCACAACCCTGCAGGGCCCGGCCCGCGATGACGCCGACAATGCTCTCGGCCTCGGCGGCCACCCCACTGCCGGCGGCAAACAACAGCAAGCCGAGCATGATGACCGGACGACGGCCGATGCGATCGGAGAGCATGCCGAATGGGATCTGCAACACGGCCTGGGTCAGGCCATAGGCGCCGATGGCAAGGCCAATGAGCGTCGGCGTCGCGCCCGCCAGGTCCTGGCCGTAGAGGGCGAACACCGGCAGGATCAAAAACAGCCCCAGCATGCGCAGCCCAAAGATAATGGACAATCCAGCGGTGGCCCGGCGTTCGTCGGTGGTCATCGGCCCGGCGCCGGATCCGCTCTTCCCGTGCACTGCTGCTCCCGCTCGGTCGGTCTTGATCAACGGCGGTATACTAACAAATTGTTTTGACCGGAAAGCCCATGGACGCCATCGTCATTGAGGGGGCGCGTACCCATAACCTGCGCGACCTCCATCTCAAGCTGCCGCGCGGTCGGTTGATCGTTATCACCGGGCTGTCCGGCTCGGGCAAGTCCTCGCTGGCTTTCGACACCCTGTATGCCGAGGGCCAGCGCCGGTATGTCGAGTCCCTCTCGGCCTACGCCCGGCAGTTTCTCTCGATGATGGAAAAGCCCGATGTCGACCGCATCGAGGGCCTTTCACCGGCCATCGCCATCGAGCAGAAATCCACCTCGCACAATCCGCGCTCGACCGTGGGCACGGTCACCGAGATCCACGACTATCTGCGTCTGCTCTTTGCCCGGGCCGGCACACCCTACTGCCCGGATCATGGCCATGCCCTCGAAGCCCAGAGTGTCAGCGAGATGGTCGACCAGATCATGGGCCTGGAAGACGAACGGCGACTCATGCTGCTGGCGCCGGTGGTCCGGGATCGCCGGGGCGAACACCGCGAGACCCTCGCCGAGCTGCGTCGTCAGGGATTCATCCGGGTCCGGGTGGACGGCGAGGTAGTCGAACTCGACGAGCTGGAGCGGCTCGACGGTCAGCGCAGCCATCGCATCGAAGCGGTGGTCGATCGCTTTCGGGTGCGTGGCGATATTGCCACCCGCCTGGCCGATTCGCTCGAGACCTGCCTGGCGCTGGGCGATGACATGGCCTGTCTAGCGGATATCGATGATCCGACCTGGCCCGAACGGGTCTTCTCGGCCCGGTATGCCTGTCCGGAATGCGGCTATGCGCTGGATGCGCTCGAGCCCCGGCTTTTTTCGTTCAACAGCCCCCATGGGGCTTGTCCCGACTGCGAAGGCCTGGGGGTGGAGCAGTTCTTCGACCCCGAGCGCATCGTCCGCCAGCCCTCGCTGTCGCTGGCCGGTGGCGCGGTCCGGGGCTGGGATCGACGCAATGCCTACTACGGCCAGATCATCAATGACCTCGCCAACCACTACGGCTTTGACGTCGACACTCCCTGGCAGTCACTGCCCGAGTCGATCCGCCAGATTATCCTCTATGGCAGCGGCGAAGAGGCCATCGACTTCCACTATGCCGGCAGCCGCGGCGGCCGGGCGGTAAGCCAGCATCCCTTCGAAGGGGTGGTGAACAACATGGCCCGGCGCTACCGCGAGACCGACTCGGCGGCGGTCCGCGAGGAGCTCGGGCGTTTTCTGACCCGCCGCGTCTGCCCGGCCTGCAGCGGCTCGCGGCTTACCCAGGCGGCGCGTCATGTCCGGGTCGGGGCGTGGGATCTGCCCGCCATCAACCGGCTTTCGGTCGGTGCGGCGGCCGAGGTGTTCGACGACCTGGGGCTCACGGGCGCCCGGGCCACCATTGCCGAGGGGATTATTGGTGAAATCGGCCAGCGGCTGCGGTTTCTCAACAATGTGGGGCTGGACTATCTGAGTCTCGATCGCAGCGCCGAGACCCTCTCGGGCGGCGAGGCGCAGCGCATCCGGCTGGCCAGTCAGATCGGCGCGGGGCTGGTGGGGGTGATGTATGTCCTCGATGAGCCCTCCATCGGGCTGCACCAGCGGGATAATGAGCGCCTGCTCGACACCCTGCGCCACCTGCGCGATCTGGATAATACGGTGATTGTGGTCGAGCATGACGAGGAGGCGATCCGCGCCGCCGATTACGTCCTCGACATGGGCCCCGGGGCCGGCCGCGAGGGGGGTGCCATTGTCGCCGCCGGCACACCGGACGAGGTCATGGCGCATCCAGGGTCACTGACCGGCGATTTCCTCTCGGGCCGACGCACCATCCCCGTCCCGCGGCGCTTTCCGCCCGGCGAGAAGGCCATTACGCTGCGTGGCGCCCATGGCCATAACCTCCAGTCGCTGGATGTCACCCTGCCACTGGGGCTGATGATCGGGATCACCGGCGTTTCCGGCTCCGGCAAATCGACGCTGATCAATGACACCCTCTATCCGGTGGCCGCCCACCGACTCAACGGGGCCGCAGCGGCATCGGTGGACTGCGATGCGGTCGAGGGGCTCGAGCATCTGGACAAGGTGGTGGATATCGACCAGAGCCCGATCGGCCGGACCCCACGATCCAATCCGGCCACCTATACCGGATTGTTCACCCCCATCCGCGAGCTTTTTGCCGCCACCGCCGAGGCCCGCTCGCGCGGATACGGCCCCGGGCGATTCAGCTTCAACCTCAAGGGCGGCCGCTGCGAGGCCTGTCAGGGTGAGGGGGTCACCCGGGTGGCCATGCATTTTCTGCCGGATATCTTTGTCCCTTGCGATATCTGCGAAGGCCGACGCTATAACCGCGAGACCCTGGAGATCCGTTACCGGGGCTACAACATGGCCGAAGTCCTGGCGCTGCGTGTCAGCGAGGCGGCCGAGGTCTTCGCCAGCATCCCGGTGCTGGCCCGCAAGCTCGAGACCCTCATGGAGGTGGGGCTGGGTTATGTGCAACTCGGCCAGAGCGCCACCACGCTATCCGGCGGCGAGGCCCAGCGCGTGAAGCTGGCTCGCGAGCTTTCCCGACGCGGCACCGGCCAGACCCTCTACATACTGGATGAGCCCACCACCGGCCTGCATTTCCAGGACATCGCCCAGCTGTTGGGCGTGTTGCAACGGCTTCGGGATGAGGGCAATACCCTGGTGGTCATCGAGCACAACCTCGATGTCATCAAAAGCTGCGACCACCTCATCGACCTGGGCCCCGAGGGGGGCAGTGGCGGCGGCCGGGTCATGGCCACCGGCACCCCGGAGGCCGTGGCCCGATGCCCGGATTCGCATACCGGACGGTTCCTTGCTGAGGTACTGGATACAAAAAGGCCGGCCCCGGGTTAACGGCGCCGGCCTGTGTGCGCGGACGATTGACCGCCACGGATTCAGGGCAGGAGGTGCTTCACCGCGTCGCGCTCCTCGACGAGCTCCTGCTCGGTGGCGTTCATCCGCTCGCGCGAGAAATCATCCACATCCAGCCCCTGGACGATCTCGTAACGGCCATCCACGCAGCGAACCGGGAAAGAATAAATGATGCCCTCGCTGATGCCATAGCTGCCATCGGACGGGATGGCCATGCTGACCCAATCATCTGCAGGAGTGCCCAGGGTCCAGTCGCGCATGTGATCGATGGCGGCACTGGCTGCCGAGGCCGCGCTGGACTGCCCCCGGGCCTTGATGATGGCCGCGCCCCGCTGCTGCACCGTGGGGATGAAGCTCTCTTCCAGCCAGCTCTGGTCGACCTGATCAGCCGCCGGTGTGCCCGCCACGGTGGCGTGGCTGATATCCGGATACTGGGTGGCCGAGTGGTTGCCCCAGATGGTCATGCGCTTGATGTCGGTGACATGGCTGGAGGTCTTGTTGCCAAGCTGCGCCAGCGCCCGGTTGTGGTCGAGCCGGGTCATGGCCGTAAAGCAGCGTGGATCCAGATCCGGCGCATTGCGCTGGGCGATCATGGCGTTGGTGTTGGCCGGATTACCCACAGCCAGCACGCGCACGTTCCGGCTTGCCACATCGTTGATGGCCTTGCCCTGCGCCGAGAAGATGGCGGCGTTGGCCTCGAGCAGGTCCTTGCGCTCCATGCCCGGCCCCCGGGGCTTGGCGCCCACAAGCAGAATGTAGTCGGCGTCCTTGAACGCCTCTTCGGCCTGATCACTGGCACTCATCCCCGCGACCAGCGGAAACGCGCAATCCTCGAGTTCCATCATCACGCCCTGCACGGCGTCCATCGCCGGCGGCACCTCGAGTAGCTGAAGGACAACCGGCTGATCCGGGCCGAGCATATCGCCCGAGGCAATGCGAAACAGAAGGCTGTAACCGATCTGGCCGGCTGCGCCGGTGACCGCGACACGAACAGGTGCTTTCATGCAATCCCCTCCCTAGAGCCTGATCAAGAGGCTTCGGCCACCGCTTCGTCGTCCGGCTCGTCGGTGACTGCCTCGGCAGCGGGTCGATCCACCAGCTCCACGAAGGCCATGGGCGCGTTATCCCCGGCCCGAAACCCGGCCTTTAGGATACGCAGATAGCCCCCGGGGCGTTCCTGGTAGCGCGGCCCCAGCTCATCAAACAGCTTGCTGACCGCTTCTTTGTTGCGCAGCCGGGCAAACGCCAGCCGCCGGTTCGCCACCGTGTCTTTGCGACCGAGGGTGATCAGCGGCTCTGCCACCCGGCGAAGCTCCTTGGCCTTGGGCAGCGTGGTACGGATCGCCTCGTGCTCGATCAGCGATGCCGACATGTTACGGAACATCGCCTGACGGTGGGCGCTGTTGCGGTTGAGTTTCCTTCCGGACTTGCGATGTCGCATGCCGCTACCCCTTAACCTGTTGCCCGGTCGCGACCCGCGAGGCTGGCCGGCGGCCAGTTCTCGAGACGCATACCCAGCTGAAGCCCGTTCTGTGCCAGGACTTCCTTGATTTCGTTGAGTGATTTCTTGCCAAGGTTCGGTGTTTTGAGCAGCTCGACCTCGGTCTTCTGCACCAGATCACCCACATAGTGGATGGCCTCGGCCTTGAGGCAGTTGGCAGAACGTACCGTGAGCTCCAGATCATCGATGGGCCGAAGCAGCACCGGATCCACCTCGGGCTCTTGCCGCTTGGGCGCCACCTCGCTCTCGCCGCCTTCCAGGTCGACGAATACCGAAAGCTGGTCCCGCAGCACGCCCGCGGCCAGGCGAATCGCCTCTTCCGGCTCGATCACCCCACTGGTCTCGATATCCATGACCAGTTTGTCCAGATCGGTCCGCTGCTCGACACGGGCGCTTTCTACGTTGTAGGCCACCCGACGCACCGGACTGTAGGTCGCATCCAGCGCCAGACGGCCAATGGTGCGCTCTTCCTCTGGATCCCGGGCGGTCGACGGCTCGTAGCCCCGGCCACTGCCGATGGTAATGGACATGCTGATCTCGCCCTCCTGGGTGAGATTACAGATCACCAGCTCGGGGTTTTTGACCTCGACGTTCTGCTCGGCGGCGATGTCGGCGGCCGTCACCACACCGGGGCCTTTTTTCTGCAGCCGCAGGGTGGCCTCATCGCGGCCGGTCAGCCGCACCGCCAGGTTCTTGAGGTTGAGCAGAATGTCGACGACATCCTCCTGAACCCCTTCGATGGCGGTGTACTCATGGAGCACGCCATCGATTTCGACCTCGGTGACCGCATAACCCGGCATCGAGGAGAGCAACACCCGCCGCAGCGCGTTGCCCAGCGTGTGACCGAAACCGCGCTCCAGGGGCTCCAACGTGATCCGCGCGCGCTTGTCGCTGACCGCGTCCACATCGACCACCCGAGGTTTAAGGAAATCCTTAAACTGACCCTGCATGTAAAACACTCCTGCTCGGCAAAGACGCCAATCGCGCCTTTACTTGGAATAAAGCTCGACGATCAGATGCTCGTTGATCTCGGCGGCAAGATCCGCGCGATCCGGCAACTGCTTGAACGTCCCCTTGAATGCCTTGGTATCCACCTCGAGCCACTCGGGGATGCCGCTCTGCTGGGCCATCTCGATGGCCGCCTGGATGCGCAGCTGTTTCTGCGCCCGCTCGCGGATGCTTACCGTCTGGCCGGGCTTGACCTCCGCGGAGGCCACGTTGGTCACGCGCCCGTTGTGCTCCACCGCGCGATGGGCGACCAACTGACGCGCCTCGGCGCGGGTCGCCGCAAAGCCCATCCGGTAGACCACGTTGTCCAGCCGCGACTCGAGCAGCTGCAGCAGGTTCTCGCCGGTATTGCCTTTCCGGCGGTCCGCCTCTTTGTAGTACTTGCGGAACTGACGCTCGAGCACGCCGTACATCCGGCGGACTTTCTGCTTTTCACGCAGCTGCAGACCATAGTCGGAGATCTTGCCCCGGCGCTGGCCGTGCTGCCCCGGCGGTGTGTCGAGCTTGCACTTGCTGTCGAGCGGGCGGACGCCGCTTTTCAGGTAAAGGTCAGTGCCCTCACGGCGGGCCAGCTTGCAAGTCGGTCCGATGTACCGTGCCATTGATTAAACCCCTGCTTAGACGCGCCGCTTTTTAGGCGGCCGGCATCCGTTGTGCGGAATGGGTGTCACGTCCTCGATGTTCGTGACCCGATAACCCACGTTGTTCAGTGCGCGGACCGCCGACTCCCGCCCCGGGCCCGGTCCCTTGACGCGCACCTCCAGGTTCTTGAGCCCGTAATCCTTGGCCGCCTCGCCGGCGCGCTCCGATGCCACCTGGGCGGCAAAGGGCGTGCTCTTGCGCGAACCGCGGAAGCCACTGCCGCCAGCACTGGCCCAGGCGAGGGCGTTGCCCTGACGGTCGGTGATGGTGATCACGGTGTTGTTAAAGGTCGCGTTGACGTGCGCGATCCCGTCGACAACCGTGCGCTTGACGCGCTTGCGGGTGCGGGTGGTCGGCTTGGCCATGTCTGCTCAGTCCTGTTAGTTGTTAGCGGGTAACGGCGCGCCGCGGCCCCTTGCGGGTGCGGGCGTTGGTCTGGGTGCTCTGACCCCGGACCGTCATGCCGCGCCGATGCCGGATGCCTCGGTAGCAGCCCATGTCCATCAAACGCTTGATATCCATGGCCACCTGACGACGCAGGTCGCCTTCGACGGCGTATTCGTTGACCGCTGCGCGGATCTTTTCGAGCTCGTCATCGTTGAGCTCGCTGACCTTGCGGTCCGGAGCCACCGATGCCGTTTGACAGATTTGCGCCGCACGCGTCCGCCCCACCCCGTAGATCGAGGTCAGCGCGATTACCGTGTGCTTGTTGGCGGGGATATTGACGCCAGCAATACGGGCCATGAGCCGTTACTCCGAATTTGTTCTTTTCTCGCGGAAACCCGCTAGTGTAGCCGGGTTATCCGATTGGGTTCAAGCCGAAAGCGATGGACGATCAGCCCTGACGCTGCTTGTGCCGGGCATCCGAGCAGATCACACGGACGGTGCCGCCCCGCTTGATGACCTTGCAGTTCCGGCAGATTTTCTTAACCGATGCCCTTACCTTCATCGTCCTGTCTCCGAGTGTTCTGTCGCCCCGCAAAAGGGCGCGAATATTAGCAAAGACCGTGCCGCCATGCACGGTCGGTCATTGTCTCTAGCGCAGCATGCCGCCGCCGGCACCCCCATGCGCCTGGAGGTTGGCCTTTTTCATCAACGGCTCGTACTGATGCGAAACCAGATGGGCCTGGAGCTGGGACATGAAATCCATAACCACCACCACGATGATCAAAAGGGATGTCCCGCCAAAATAGAACGGCACGTTCCAGTACAGAATGAGGAACTCCGGCAGCAGACACACCGCGGTGATGTAACCCGCCCCGACCAAGGTGAGCCGTGTCATCACCTTGTCGATGTAGCGCGAGGTCTGCTCACCCGGGCGAACCCCCGGGATGAACGCGCCGGAGCGCTTGAGATTATCGGCGGTATCCCGCGAGTTGAACACCAGCGCGGTGTAGAAAAAACAAAAGAAGATGATCGCCGCGGCATAAAAGGCGATGTACAGCGGCTGCCCCGGGCTCAGGGTCTGGCCCAGGCGCTGCATCCAACTAAGCCCCTCCATCTCGCCGAACCACTGCCCGATGGTGGCGGGAAAGAGGATGATGCTGGAGGCAAAAATCGCTGGGATGACGCCGGCCATGTTGATCTTGAGCGGCAGATGGCTGGTCTGCCCGGCATACATCTTGCGGCCCTGCTGACGACGGGCGTAGTTCACCGTGATGCGACGCTGGCCGCGCTCCATGAACACGATGAACCAGATCACACCCATCGCCAATGCCAGCAGGATCAAGACCGTCGGGATCCCCAGCTCGCCGGTGCGCGTAAGCTCGAGGGTGCCCCCCAGCGCCGCCGGCAGCCCGGCGACGATGCCGGCGAAGATGATCAACGAGATGCCATTGCCGATGCCGCGCTCGGTGATCTGCTCGCCAAGCCACATCAGGAACATGGTGCCGGTAACAAGGGTGACTGTGCCGATGAACACAAAGCTCGGCCCGGGGCTCAGGACAACGCCCTGATTCTGCAGTGCCACCGTAATCCCGATCCCCTGAACCAGTGCCAGGCCCAGGGTGCCGTAGCGCGTGTACTTGGTGATCTGCCGGCGACCCTGCTCACCCTCCTTGCGGAGCTGTTGCAGCGAGGGGATCACCGCGGTCATCAACTGCATGATGATCGATGCCGAGATATAGGGCATCACCCCGAGGGCGAAGATCGACAAACGACCCAGCGCGCCACCGGAGAACATGTTGAACATATCCAGGATGGTGCCGGCCTGTTGTTCGAACATCTCGGCGAGTGCGGCCTGGTCAATCCCCGGAATGGTGATATGGGCGCCCAGCCGATAGATCACCAGTGCCAGCACGACAAACGTCAGCCGCTGGCGGACCTCGGTCAGCCGACCCAGTCCGCCCATGGCTCCCGCCGTTGCGCCGGGTCCCGCCACTTAGGCCTCGACCTTGCCGCCGGCCTTCTCGATGGCGGCCCGCGCACCGGCGGTGGTGCGCACACCCTCGACGGTCAGGCTGCGGCTCACCTCGCCCGAGGCGATGATCTTGACCGAGCGTGCGTTGCGAGTGATCAGCCCGGCGGCCCGAAGGGTCGCCATCGAGACCACGTCCCCCTCAACGGCGCCGAGTTCCGAGAGCCGGATTTCGGCCACGTACTGGCCTTTGCGCGAGCGAAACCCGACCTTGGGCACCCGCCGCTGGAGCGGCATCTGACCGCCCTCAAATCCCACCTTGTGGAAGCCGCCGCTGCGGGCTTTCTGGCCCTTGTGACCGCGCCGGGCAGTCTTCCCCATGCCCGATCCGGCCCCGCGTCCGACGCGCTCGGCGTCAGGCCGGGACCCCTCGGCGGGGCGGAGTTTGTTCAGTCGCATGCCTCAGACCTCCTCGACCGCGAGCATGTAGTTGACCTTGTTGATCATGCCCCGGTTCTCCGGTGTATCCGCCACGACGACGCTGTGATGCATCCGACGCAGCCCAAGCCCCGCGACGCAGGCCTTGTGCCCGGCCAGGCGCCCGGACAGGCTGCGCACCAGGGTCACGCGTAACTGCTTTGCCTTTGCCATGATCAGCCCTGCACCTCTTCGACGGTCTTGCCCCGCTTGGCGGCGACAAGCTCCGGCGAGCTGTAGCCACTCAGTCCGTTGATCGTCGCCCGGACCACATTGACCGGGTTGCGCGAGCCGATGGCCTTGGCCAGCACGTCCTGCACACCGACCACCTCGAAGACCGCGCGCATGGCGCCCCCGGCGATGATGCCCGTGCCCTCGGAGGCCGGCTGCATGAATACCTTGCTCGAGCCATGGTTGGCGGTGATCGGATACTGCAGCGTCGGCCCGCTGAGATTGACGGTGCGCATGTTCTGCCGTGCCTTTTCCATGGCTTTCTGGATGGCCAGCGGCACTTCGCGCGCCTTGCCATACCCAAAGCCAACCGCGCCTTCTCCGTCACCGACCACGGTCAGGGCGGTAAAGCCGAACTGCCGTCCGCCCTTGACCACCTTGGCCACGCGGTTAATCGTGACGAGCTTCTCGCGAAGGCCCTCGCCGCTTACATCACTGGTCGCCATCGCCTACGTGCCTCTGTTCAGAATTTGAGTCCGGCTTCGCGGGCCGCATCGGCAATCGCCTGCACCCGCCCGTGATACTTGAAGCCCGAGCGGTCGAAGGCCACCTCGGTGATCCCGGCCGCCGATGCCCGCTCGGCAATGACGCGGCCAACCGCTTTGGCTGCCTCGATATTGCCGCCATTGCTCAGTTCGCCGCGGACGTCCTTCTCGAGCGTCGAGGCGGCCACCAGCGTGCGACTGGCATCGCTGGAAATCACCTGAGCATAGGTGTGGCGCGGCGTCCGGTGGATGGTCAACCGAACCGTCCCCAGCTCCCGCATCTTGGCCCGCGCCTTGCGCGCCCGCCGCTGTCTTGCTGCCTTCTTCTCCATCGCCATTACTTCTTCTTGGCTTCTTTCATGATGACTCGCTCATCGGCATACCGAACGCCCTTGCCCTTGTAGGGTTCCGGCGGACGGTAGGCGCGGATCTCCGCCGCCACCTGGCCGACCTGCTGCTTGTCGATACCCTTGATCACGATCTCGGTGTTGCTGGGCGTCTCGACGCTGATGCCCTCGGGCACCGAGTAGTCCACCGGGTGGGAAAACCCGAGCGTGAGATTGAGCTTATTGCCCTGGGCCTGGGCCCGATAGCCCACACCCACCAGCTGGAGGCGTTTTTCAAACCCCTCGCTGACACCCCGGACCATGTTGTTGACCAGTGCCCGGGTGGTCCCCGCCAGCGCCACTGCATCCTGGCGCTTCTGGTTGGCGGCAAACGTCAGCGTCTGCTCTTGCTGCCCCACATCCACCCAATCGTGGATGGTATGGGCCAGCTCGCCCTTGCTGCCTTTGACCTTGATCTCGCGATCGGCGCCAAGGTTGACCTCGACACCGCTCGGGATGGTCACTGGGTTGTTCGCTACTCTCGACATGACGTGCTCGCCCCGTCGTTAAAACACAACGCAGAGGACTTCGCCGCCATGGCCGGCATCACGTGCCGCCTTGTCGGTCATAACCCCCTGCGAGGTGGAAATAATGGCAGTCCCGAGTCCGCCGCGGACCCGCGGCAGTGACCGCTTGCCCTCGAAGCGGCGCAGGCCCGGCCGGCTCACCCGTTGGATCTCCTCGATCACGGGCCGCCCTTCGTAGTACTTCAACGACACCACCAGCGAGGGTTTTTTCTCGTCGCCCTCGGTGCGGTAGTCGTGAATGTAACCTTCATCCTTCAGCACCCGGGCGATAGCGGTCTTCAACTTGGAAGCCGGCATTGTCACCTCGGTCTTCTCGGCGGACTGACCGTTGCGAATGCGGGTCAGCATATCCGCGATGGGATCGGTCATGCTCATGTTCGCGTCACCTGGTTCCTTGCCTGATTACCCTTGCCCATGCCAATCACCAGCTGGACAGCTTCAGGCCGGGGATCTCACCGCGCATGGCGGCCTGGCGGAGCATGTTCCGGGCGAGACCGAACTTGCGGTAGTAACCCCGCGGCCGTCCCGAGACATTGCACCGGTTGCGCCCACGCACCGGGCTGGCGTTCCGGGGCAGATTCTGCAACTGCTCCTGGGCCGCCGCCCGCTCCTCGTCCGAGGATCCGGGGCTGCGAATAATTTCCTTGAGCTCGGCGCGCTTGGTCGCGTATTTGTTGCGAAGCCGCTCGCGCTTGAGCTCACGCTGGACCATGGAAACCTTGGCCATTTCCTGCCCTCTTTACTTCCGGAAAGGAAAGCCAAAACCCTCGAGCAGGGCCTGGGCTTCCTCGTCCGTTTCTGCGGTCGTGCCAATCGAGACATCCATGCCGCGAATGGCGTCGATCTTGTCGAATTCGAGCTCCGGGAACACCAACTGTTCCTTGAGCCCGACGTTGTAGTTGCCACGCCCATCAAACGACCGCGGCGAAAAACCCCGAAAGTCCCGAATCCGCGGGGCGGCGATGTTGATCAGCCGGTCGAGGAACTCGTACATCCGCTCCCGCCGCAGCGTGACCTTGACACCGATCGGCCAGTTCTCGCGGATCTTGAATCCGGCTACGGCCTTGCGCGTGTAGGTGACAATGGGCTTCTGGCCGGCGAGCGCCGCCAGGTCCTCTGCCGCATTGTCGATCACCTTCTTGTCGCGAACCGCCTCACCGAGACCCATATTGATCACGATCTTCTCGAGCCGCGGCACCTGCATGGCATTGGCGTACTCGAAGCGCTGGGATAGCGCCGAGATGATTTCGCTGTTGTATTGTTCCCGCAATCTGGCCATCACGGCACCCTAGTCAATCGGATTGTTGTCGGATTTGAAAAAGCGCACCTTGCTGCCGTCTTCCTCGACACGGACGCCGACGCGGTCGGCCTTGCCCGTATTGGGGTTGTAGATGGCAACGTTCGAGCGGTGCAGCGGCATTTCCTTTTCGATGATCCCGCCGGCGTCGTTCGCCTGGGGGTTGGCCCGCCGGTGCTTTTTCACCATGTTTGCATTCTCGACCACCACGCGGTCCCGCTCGGGGATGACCCGGGTGATGCGGCCGCGCCGGCCCTTGTCCTTGCCGGCAATGACCATCACTTCGTCACCGGTTCTGATCTTGCGCATGACTTACAGCACCTCCGGAGCAAGCGAGATAATCCGCATGAAACGCTCGGTGCGCAGCTCCCGTGTCACCGGCCCGAACACGCGGGTGCCAATGGGCTGGAGGTTGTTGTTCAACAACACCGCTGCGTTGCCGTCAAAGCGGATCAGCGATCCGTCCTGGCGGCGGACACCGCGCCGGGTGCGAACCACGACCGCCGAGTAGACCTCACCTTTTTTGACACGCCCCCGGGGGATCGCATCCTTGACGCTTACCTTGATGATGTCGCCGATGCCGGCGTAGCGACGCTTCGAGCCGCCCAGCACCTTAATGCACTGAACCTCCCGCGCCCCGCTGTTATCCGCCGCGCCAAGCAGCGTCTGCATCTGAATCATGGCGATTAGCTCTCTGTATGTTCGTTGCTTATTGCGCTTGCCGGACCAGCACTTCCACCAGACGCCAGCTCTTGCGCTTGGATAGCGGCCGGCACTCTTCGACAGCCACCCAGTCGCCCTTATGGCAACTGTTGTCCTCGTCGTGGGCCTGGACCTTGGTGGTCTGGCGGATGTACTTGCCATACAGCGGGTGCTGCACCTGGCGTTCGACCGCCACCGTGATCGTCTTGTTCATGGCCGTGCTGATCACCCGACCATTGACCGTGCGCTTGACGCTTTTTGTCTCGCTCATGCCGTTTCGCCTGCCTTGATCTTCTCGTTGATCACGGTCTTGATGCGGGCGATATCCCGCCGCACCCGTGTCATCTGATCGGGCCGCGCCAGCTGCCCGGTCGCCTGCTGCATGCGCAGGTTGAACTGCTCTTTGCGCTTCTCCAGCAGCTCGGCCTCCAGGGCCTTGATGTCCTTATCGCGCAACTCGCTTGCCTTCATCACATCGCCGTCCGTTCAACGAAGCGGGTCTGCACCGGAAGCTTGGCGGCAGCACGGCGGAACGCCTCGCGCGCCACCTCTTCGGAAACCCCTTCGATTTCGTAAATCACCCGACCCGGCTGAACCTTCGCGGCCCAGTGATCGACGTTGCCCTTGCCCTTGCCCTGACGGACTTCCAGGGGCTTGGAGGTCACCGGCGTGTCCGGAAAGATCCGGATCCAGATCTTGCCGCCACGCTTGACGTGACGGTTGATCGCCCGGCGCCCCGCCTCGATCTGCCGCGCGGTCACCGGCCCGCGCGTCGTCGACTTGAGCCCGAACTCGCCGAAGTTGACCTTGTCGCCGCGGCTCGCGAGACCGGTATTCCGGCCTTTCTGCTGCTTGCGGAATTTGGTGCGTTTTGGCTGCAACATGCCTGTCTGACTCCCTTGCTACCGCCTCAGCCGGCCGCGGCCCGCTGATTGGGCGCGGTGTCTGTATCGAGGATTTCGCCCTTGAACACCCAGACCTTGACCCCGATGACGCCGTAGGTGGTCTTTGCCTCGGCAAACCCGTAGTCGATGTCGGCACGCAGGGTATGCAACGGCACGCTGCCCTCGTGGTAGCGCTCGGTCCGGGCGATCTCGGCGCCGTTGAGCCGACCACCCACCTGGATCTTGATGCCCTGGGACCCGAGCCGCATGGCATTACCCACCGCCCGCTTCATGGCACGCCGGAACATAATCCGACGCTCGAGCTGCTGGGCCACGCTCTCGGCCACCAGCTGGGCGTCGAGCTCGGGCTTGCGGATTTCCTCGATGTTGACGTGCACCGGGATGCCCATGCGCTGGGTCAGCTCCCGACGCAGCCGGTCGATGTCCTCGCCCTTTTTGCCAATCACAATGCCCGGCCGGGCCGTGTGAATGGTGATCAGCGCGTTCTTGGCCGGCCGCTCGATGCGGATCCGGCTGATCGATGCATGCGACAGCCGGGCGCGAATGAACTCGCGAATCCGGTGATCGGTATGCAGCTGATCGCCAAACCGATTGCTGTCGGCGTACCACATGGATCGCCACTCCTCGGTGATACCGAGCCGGAAACCCGTGGGATGAACCTTATGACCCATGCCTTGACCCCTAGTCCTCGGCTACCGCCACAACGATGTGGCTGGTGCGCTTGAGAATACGATTTGCCCGGCCCTTCGCCCGGGGCTGAATGCGCTTGTACATCGGCCCTTCATCCACCTGGATACGGGCGATGCGCAATTCATCAATGTCGGCGCCGTTGTTGTGCTCGGCGTTGGCGATCGCCGAATCGACAACTTTGCGCACAATGCCGGCCGCCTTGCGCGGACTGAACTCGAGGATTTCGAGCGCCCGGCCGACAGGCAGCCCGCGGATCTGATCAGCCACCAGCCGCACTTTCTGCGGCGAGATGATGGCGTATCGAAGTTTGGCCGCGGTCTCCATTGCTTACCTCTTCGCCTTTTTGTCGGCGTCATGACCCTTGAAGGTCCGCGTCGGCGCAAACTCGCCGAGCTTGTGTCCGACCATGTTTTCGTTGACGAGCACCGGCACGTGCTGGCGCCCGTTGTGCACGGCAATGGTCAGCCCGACCATTTCCGGCACCACCATGGAGCGACGCGACCAGGTCTTGATCGGACGCTTGCTGTTGGCCTCTGCCGCCTGCTGAACCTTCTTCAGCAAGTGGGTATCAATAAACGGGCCTTTACGAATCGAGCGTGGCACAGTTCATCCACCCCTGTTCTTAGCGTTTGCGACGGCGCACGATGAGCTTGTCCGTGCGCTTGTTGCTGCGTGTCTTGTGTCCCTTGGTGGGCACGCCCCAGGGCGTGACCGGGTGACGACCACCGGAGGTCCGGCCCTCGCCACCGCCGTGCGGATGGTCTACCGGGTTCATCACCACACCGCGAACGGTGGGACGACGCCCGGCCCAGCGACCAGCGCCGGCCTTGCCCAGCGAGCGCAGGGAATGCTCGGCATTGCTGACCTCGCCCACCGTCGCCCGGCAGTCGCTCAGCACCTTGCGCATCTCGCCGGAGCGAAGCCGCAGTGTTGCGTAGGCCCCCTCGCGGGCCACCAGCTGGACGCTTGCCCCGGCCGACCGGGCCATCTGCGCGCCCTTGCCGGGCCGCAGCTCGACGCAGTGGACCTGCGTCCCCAGCGGGATATTGCGCAACGGCAGGCTGTTGCCGGGCTTGATCGGCGAACCCACCCCCGAGCGGATTTCCTGGCCCACCTTCAGATTCTTGGGCGCGATAATGTAGCGCCGCTCGCCGTCCCGGTAGAGCACCAGCGCGATGTTGGCGCTGCGGTTGGGATCGTACTCGATCCGCTCCACGCGGGCGGCCACACTGTCTTTGTTGCGCCGAAAATCGATGGTGCGATAACGACGCTTGTGCCCGCCGCCGATATGGCGCGTGGTAATGCGGCCATGGTTGTTGCGCCCGCCACTTTTGCTCAGCTTGCGGACCAGCGGCGCATGGGGCTCGCCTTTGTACAGCCCTTCCTTGGTCGGCTGGACGACAAACCGCCGGCCGGGGGAAGTGGGTTTTGCTTTACGCAGTGCCATGTTCGTTCAGTCCTGTTCGCTTATTCCACGCCGCCGATGAAGTCGAGCTCGTTGCCCGGCTCCAGCGCCACGTAGGCCTTTTTCCAATCGGGCCGGCGGCCTTCGAGTCGGCCAAAGCGCTTGCGTTTACCGCTGACATTGGCAACGCGCACGTCCCGGACCCTGACCTCGAAGAGCTGCTCAACGGCGGCCTTGACCTCTCGCTTGGTCGCATCCACGGCGACCTTGAAGACGACCTGATTGGCCTCATCGGCAATGACCGTGCTCTTCTCCGAGACATGCGGCCCGCGCAGCACTTGATAGACGCGTTCCTGATTCATCCCAGCCACTCCTCGATCTGCCCCAGGGCGTCCACGGTGACGATCACATGCTCATGGGTGAGCAATGTCACCGGGTCGAGCCCCTCGGTGTCGCGCACATCCACCCGGGGCAGATTGCGTGCTGCCAGGTAGAGGTTTTCGCTGACCGACTTCGTGACGACCAGTGCATCGTCACTTTTGACCAGCTTCTCGACCTTCGCCTTGGCGTCCTTCGTCCGGGGCGCGTCGACATCGAACGAGCGCACCACGTGCAACCGATCCTGGCGCAGCAGCTCGGCAAGGATCGAGCGCAGCGCACCGCGGTACATCTTGCGGTTGACCTTAACCGCGTGGTTGCGCGGCTTGGCGGCGAAGGCCCGGCCACCGCTGCGCCACAATGGGCTACGGATGGTGCCGGCCCGGGCGCGCCCGGTGCCCTTCTGCCGCCACGGCTTGCTGCCGCCACCGCGCACTTCCGAGCGGGTCTTCTGCGCCTTGGTGCCCGCGCGGGCTCCAGCCAGATACGAGACCACCACCTGGTGGACCAGCGGCGCACGGTACTCGGTGGCGAAAATCGCCTCGGAGACCTCGA
Source organism: Spiribacter pallidus (assembly GCF_040838495.1). Lineage (NCBI taxonomy): Bacteria > Pseudomonadati > Pseudomonadota > Gammaproteobacteria > Chromatiales > Ectothiorhodospiraceae > Spiribacter > Spiribacter pallidus. Next base: position 554,946 of record NZ_JBAKFM010000001.1, read on the forward strand.
CGTTACTGCGGCCGCCCGTGATCTTGACTTCCATCAGTTACCTCCCGCCACGGCCGCGGCTTTGATCGCCGGCCGGATGATGACATCGCCATTGCGACTGCCGGGCACCGCACCCCGGATCAGCAGCAGGTTGCGTTCGGCATCCACCCGGACGACTTCGAGGTTCTGCGTGGTGGTGCGCACGTTGCCCATCTGCCCCGACATCTTCTTGCCCGGCAGCACGCGCCCCGGATCCTGAGCCTGCCCAATCGAGCCCGGCGCCCGATGCGCGGTGGAGTTGCCGTGGCTGTTGTCCTGGGTGCGGAAGTTGTGGCGCTTGACCGTGCCCGCGTAGCCCTTGCCTTTGGAGGTGCCGGTGACATCCACCACCGCACCGGCCTCGAACTGCTCGACTGTCAGCTCACCCCCGGGCTCGACGGCATCGTTATCACCAAGGCGGAATTCCCACAGCCCCCGGCCCATCTCGACGCCTGCCTTCGCCACGTGCCCAGCGGCCGCTTTCGACACCCGATTGGGGCGCCGCGTCCCGGCGGTCACCTGCACGGCGCTGTAGCCGTCGTTGTCGGCCGTTTTGATTTGAGTGACGCGATTGGGCGTGGCCTCGACCACCGTGACCGGCACGGAGGCGCCATCTTCCATAAAAATTCGCGTCATGCCGCGTTTGCGGCCGACGATTCCGATTGCCATCGTCGCCTTCCTCTTTTAACGAACAAAAGCCTTCGCCCACCGGCGCCGGCTGCCACCGGACCCACCGATCGACGCGGACTTTTACCCGAATTGTCTCTTCATCAATGACGCCGACGCCTGCGGCGTCGGCTGTTTAGGGCCCGCCCCGGCGGACTGGTCAACCACCAGAACCGAGGTAGTTCCCCGAAACTCAGGAGAGCTTGATCTGTACGTCCACACCCGCGGCGAGGTCGAGCTTCATAAGCGCGTCGACCGTCTTATCCGTGGGGTCGACGATGTCCATCAACCGCTTGTGAGTCCGTATTTCGTACTGATCCCGCGCATCCTTGTTGACGTGCGGCGAGATGAGAAGCGTATACCTTTCCTTTTTGGTAGGCAAGGGGACGGGGCCCTTGACCTGGGCCCCGGTACGCTTCGCCGTCTCGACAATCTCCCGGGCCGACTGGTCGATCAGCCGGTGGTCGAACGCCTTGAGCCGGATGCGGATTTTCTGGTTAGTTGCCGCCATTCCCGATTACTCGAGGATCTTCGAGACGACGCCGGCGCCGACGGTGCGGCCACCTTCGCGCACCGCAAAGCGCAGCCCCTCTTCCATGGCGATCGGCGCAATCAGCGAGACCGTCATCTGCACATTGTCTCCGGGCATCACCATCTCCGTGCCCGAGGGCAGGTCACAGGCACCGGTAACATCCGTGGTGCGGAAGTAGAACTGCGGCCGGTAGCCATCAAAAAACGGCGTGTGACGACCCCCCTCGTCCTTGCCAAGGACATAGACCTCGCACTCGAACTTGGTGTGCGGCGTGATCGAACCAGGCTTGCAAAGCACCTGACCCCGCTCGACCTCATCACGCTTGGTGCCACGCAAAAGCGCACCGATGTTATCCCCCGCACGCCCCTCATCGAGCAGCTTGCGGAACATCTCCACACCCGTGACCACCGTCTTGGTGGTGTCGTTGATGCCAACGATCTCCACCTCTTCGCCGGTCTTCACAATGCCGCGCTCCACACGACCGGTCACCACCGTGCCGCGGCCAGAGATCGAGAACACATCCTCGATGGGCATCAAAAACGCCCCGTCCACCGCACGCTCGGGCTCGGGAATGTACTCGTCCATCGACTGCACCAGACCCACAATCGCCTGCGAGCCCATCTCCGAGGTATCCCCCTCGAGCGCCTTCAGCGCCGAGCCGGTCTGAATCGGAATATCATCCCCCGGGAAGTCATAGCTCGACAGCAGCTCGCGAACCTCCATCTCCACAAGCTCAAGCAGCTCGGCATCGTCCACCATGTCCGCCTTGTTCAGGAACACCACAATCGAGGGCACCCCCACCTGACGGGCCAGCAGAATGTGCTCACGCGTCTGCGGCATCGGACCGTCCGCCGCCGAGACCACCAGAATCGCCCCGTCCATCTGCGCGGCACCGGTGATCATGTTCTTCACATAGTCGGCATGACCCGGGCAGTCCACATGCGCATAGTGACGCTTGTCCGTCTCATACTCCACATGCGCGGTGGCAATCGTAATGCCCCGCTCACGCTCCTCCGGCGCATTGTCAATCTGACTGAAATCCTGCGCCACACCACCGTACTCAGACGCCAGCACCTTCGTCATCGCCGCCGTCAGCGTCGTCTTACCATGGTCAACATGACCAATCGTGCCGACGTTCACATGCGGCTTCGTGCGCTCAAACTTCTCCTTGGACACGATTCACCTCTTACCCGTCAAATACCAAAAACCAATGCCCGGCAAACGAATCAGCCGGCCTTCTTAATGACCTCGTCGGCGATGCTCGCCGGTGCCTCGGCATACCCATCGAAGAACATGGTGTAAGCCGCGCGCCCCTGGGTGGCCGACCGCAGATCGGTAGCATACCCGAACATTTCCTTCAGCGGGACTTCGGCGCGGATGATCTTGCCGGCGGGGCCGTCTTCCATGCCGGCGACCGTCCCGCGACGCCGGTTGACGTCACCCATGACATCCCCCATGAACTCCTCGGGGGTGACGATCTCGACCTTCATGATGGGCTCGAGCAGCACCGGATCGCCCTGCATGAATCCATCCTTGAAGGCCATCGAGCCGGCGATCTTGAATGCCATCTCCGAGGAATCCACATCGTGGTAGGAGCCGTCGAAGAGCTCGACTTCGAGGTCGACCACCGGAAAGCCGGCAAGCACGCCGTTTTCCATCTGCTCCTGAATGCCCTTATCCACCGAGGGGATATATTCCTTGGGCACCACACCGCCAACAATCTTGTTGTTGAACTCGTAACCCTCGCCGCGCTCCCGCGGCCGCATGCGAATCCAGACATGACCGTACTGGCCACGGCCCCCGGACTGACGGACAAACTTGCCTTCGACCTCGACCGGCTTGCGGATCGCCTCGCGGTAGGCCACCTGGGGCTGACCCACGTTGGCCTCGACCTTGAACTCGCGCTTGAGCCGGTCGACGATGATCTCGAGATGAAGCTCGCCCATGCCCGAGATGATGGTCTGGCCGGACTCTTCATCGGTGCGCACCTGAAACGACGGGTCCTCCTGCGCCAGCTTCTGCAGCGCAATGCCCATTTTCTCCTGGTCGCTCTTGGTCTTGGGCTCGACGGCCACCGAGATCACCGGGTCCGGGAACTCCATGCGCTCGAGGGTGACCTTGTTGCTGTTATCGCAAATGGTGTCACCGGTGGTGACATCCTTGAGCCCGATCGCCGCGGCGATATCGCCGGCGCGGACTTCGTCGATCTCTTTGCGCTCCTTGGAGTGCATCTGCACGATGCGCCCGAGCCGCTCTTTCTTGCCCTTGACCGGGTTGAAGACCGTATCCCCTGACTTGACCACGCCGGAGTAGACCCGGAAGAAGGTCAGCGTCCCTACATAGGGGTCGGTGGCGATCTTGAAGGCCAGCGCCGCGAAGGGCTCGTCATCATCCGGCCCGCGCGTGGCCGTGCTGCCGTCCTCGAGCTCGCCCTCGATGGCCGGCACATCCACCGGCGAAGGCATGTACTCGACCACGGCATCGAGCATCGCCTGCACGCCCTTGTTCTTGAACGCCGAGCCGCAGAGCACCGGCACGACATCGTTGGCGATGGTCTGCACCCGAAGCCCGTGGTTGATCTCTTCAACGGTGAGCTCTTCACCGCCGATGTACTTGTCCATGAGCGCTTCGCTGGCCTCGGCGGCGGCCTCGATCAGCGCCTCGCGATAGCTGGCCGCTTGATCGGCGAGCTCATCGGGGATATCCACCTCATCGTAGGTGGCCCCCATGTCCTTTTCGTTCCAGTAGATGGCCTTCTGGCGGATCAGATCGACCACCCCGGCAAACTGATCCTCGGCACCGATGGGCAGCTGGACCGGCACGGCGTTACAACCCAGCCGCTCTTTGACCATGTCCACACAGCGGAAGAAGTCCGCGCCCATTTTGTCCATTTTGTTGACGAAGACCATGCGCGGCACGCCATAACGGTTGGCCTGACGCCAGACCGTCTCGGTCTGGGGCTCGACACCCGCGTTGGCATCAAGTACGCAGACGGCGCCGTCGAGCACCCGCAGCGACCGCTCGACCTCGATGGTGAAGTCAACGTGCCCCGGGGTGTCGATGATGTTCACCCGGGTCTCCGGGTACTGCTGGTCCATGCCGCGCCAGAAGGTGGTGGTCGCAGCGGAGGTGATCGTAATGCCACGCTCCTGCTCCTGCTCCATCCAGTCCATGACGGCGGCGCCCTCATGGACCTCGCCCATCTTGTGGGAGATACCGGTGTAGAACAGGATGCGCTCCGTAACTGTCGTCTTGCCGGCATCAATGTGGGCCATGATGCCAATGTTGCGGTAGCGCTCGATCGGTGTCTTGCGTGCCAAAACGTATACCCCTAAGCGGTTATTACCAGCGGAAGTGCGAAAAGGCCTTGTTGGCCTCTGCCATACGATGCGTGTCTTCGCGCTTTTTCACGGCGCTGCCCCGGCCTTCGGCGGCCTCGAGCAGTTCGTTGCCGAGTCGGTTGCCCATGGTGGCCTCGCTGCGCTTGCGGGCGGCTTCGATCACCCAGCGCATGCCCAGCGTATTACGCCGCTGCGGGCGCACCTCGACCGGCACCTGATAGGTCGCACCACCCACCCGGCGGGACTTGACCTCGACCACCGGCCGGACGTTCTCGAGCGCGGTCTCCAGGACTTCCATGGGGTCGCCGGCGTTTTTCTCGGCGATCCGGTCCAGGGCACCGTAGACGATCTTCTCGGCGACGGCCCGTTTGCCATCGCGCATGATCATGTTCACAAAGCGGGTGAGCATCTCGCTGTCGTATTTCGGATCCGCGAGCACCTTGCGCTTGGGGACTTCTCTTCTTCTTGGCATTGTCGTCTACCCGCTTATCCCTTGGGCCGCTTGGCGCCGTACTTGGAACGGCCCTGGCGGCGATTGCTGACGCCGGCGGTATCCAGCGACCCACGCACCACGTGGTAGCGGACACCGGGCAAGTCCTTAACACGGCCTCCGCGGATCAGCACCACGGAATGCTCCTGCAGGTTATGGCCCTCGCCCCCGATGTAGCTCGAGACCTCATAACCGTTGGTCAGCCGCACACGGGCGACCTTACGCAGCGCCGAGTTCGGCTTTTTGGGCGTTGTGGTGTAGACGCGGGCGCAAACGCCGCGGCGCTGCGGACAGGCCTCGAGCGCCGGCACATTGCTTTTCTCGTGCGGGCGCTTGCGAGGCTTGCGCACCAGCTGGTTGATCGTGGCCATAGAGTTTGACTCCAGTCCTTAAACAGACGTCAGGCCGGGTTCTCCGGCCTGACGAGGGCCGAGCAGTTTAGGATGGGGGCATAAGGGTGTCAACCAAACGCCCCATCCCCGTTAGGTTTCCGGCAGATCCGCCGGGTCCGGCGCCGCGGTGGCGTTGAGCCCGAACTGCGGTGCCATGGGGATCATCGGCGCCGGGGCTTCGCGCCGCTGGCGCTGGCGATCCTGGTGGTAGGCATAGCCGGTCCCCGCCGGGATCAGACGACCCACGATGACGTTTTCCTTGAGCCCACGCAGATCGTCCTTGGCGCCACGGGTGGCCGCCTCGGTCAACACACGGGTGGTCTCCTGGAACGACGCCGCCGAGATGAACGAGTCGGTCGCCAGCGATGCCTTGGTGATGCCCAACAGCTGGGGCTCCCACCGCGCCGGCGCCTTGCCCTGCTCGACGAGCAGCTCGTTCTCTTCCTCGACCCGGGCCCAGTCCGCCTGTTCGCCGCGCAGATAGCGGGTATCGCCGGGATCGCGGATTTCGACCTTGCGCAACATCTGCCGCGAAATCACCTCGATGTGCTTGTCGTTGATCTTCACACCCTGCAGCCGGTAGACATCCTGGATTTCCTTGACCATGTAGGCCGCCAACTCGGTGATGCCAAGCAGCCGGAGGATGTCATGGGGGTTGGGTTCGCCATCGGCGATGACCTCGCCCTTCTCGACATGCTCGCCCTCGAACACTGTGACGTTACGCCACTTGGGGATGAGCTCCTCGTAGTGCTCGCCATCGGTGGTGGTGATCACCAGCCGCTGCTTGCCCTTGGTGTCCTTGCCAAACGACACGGTGCCGGAGACCTCGGCCAGGATGGCCGGCTCCTTGGGCTTGCGGGCCTCGAACAGATCCGCCACCCGGGGCAGACCGCCGGTGATGTCACGGGTCTTGGACGACTCCTGCGGAATCCGGGCGATGACATCCCCCACATCCACCTCGGCGTTGTCCTCGACACTGACGATGGCCCCCGCCGGCAGCGAATAATGCGCCGGGATATCGGTGCCCGCCAGATTGAGGTCGTTGCCCTTCTCGTCTACCAGCTTGACCATCGGCCGCAGGTCCTTGTAAGCGACCTTCTCGCCGGTGTTCTCGCGGACATGCTCGCCGTTGCCGCGGCTCTTGGGATCGGTCACCACCAGGCTGCTCAGCCCGGTCACCTCATCGGTCTCGCGGTTGACCGTCACGCCCTCGACAAAGTCGTAGAACTTAAGCCGGCCCTTGACCTCGGTGATGATCGGGTGGGTGTGCGGATCCCAGTTGGCGACGATCTGGCCGGCTTCCACCGCCTCGTCATCGGCCACCGCGATGGTCGCCCCGTAGGGCACCTTGTAGCGCTCGCGCTCGCGGCCGGCCTCGTCGATCACGGTGATTTCACCAGACCGCGACACCGCCACCAGGTTGCCCGAGTGATGGGCCACGGTCTTGAGGTTGTGCAGCCGCACCGTCCCCGCCGATTTGACCTGGACGTTGCTAACCGCCGCGGCCCGCGAGGCCGCGCCGCCGATATGGAAGGTCCGCATGGTGAGCTGGGTCCCCGGCTCGCCAATGGACTGGGCGGCGATCACACCCACCGACTCGCCCACGCTGACCCGATGACCGCGGGCCAGGTCACGGCCGTAGCAGGCCGAGCACACGCCGTGGCGGGTCTCGCAGGTAATCGGCGAGCGCACCCAGATCTCGTCGACGCCCTCGCTTTCGATGCCTTCGATCAGTCGCTCATCCAGCAAGGTCCCCTGCTCGACGAGGACCTCGCCGGTGCCGGGACGCACCACGTCCTGAGCGACCACCCGGCCGAGCACCCGCTCGCCCAGGGCCTCGACCACATCGCCGCCTTCGATGAGCGGCGTCATGCGCAGGCCGCGGTGGGTTCCGCAATCATCGGTAGTGACCACCAGATCCTGCGAGACATCCACCAGACGACGGGTCAGATAACCGGAGTTGGCCGTCTTCAGCGCCGTATCCGCCAGACCTTTACGGGCCCCGTGGGTGGAGATGAAGTACTGCAGCACGTTCAACCCTTCACGGAAGTTGGCGGTAATCGGCGTCTCGATGATCGAGCCGTCCGGCTTGGCCATCAGCCCCCGCATGCCGGCGAGCTGACGGATCTGCGCCGCCGAGCCACGGGCGCCGGAGTCGGCCATCATGAAGATGGAGTTGGTGGACTTCTGCACCACCTCGTTGCCTTCCCGGTCGGTCACCGTCTCCTTGCCGAGCTTATCCATCATGGCCGTGGCCACTTCATCGTTGGTCCGCGACCAGATGTCGACTACCTTGTTGTAGCGCTCGCCGTTGGTGACAAGCCCCGAGGCGTACTGATCCTCGATGTCCTTCACCTCGGACTCGGCCTCGGTGAGGATGGTCTCCTTCTCGCCGGGCACCACCATGTCTTCCATGCCAATGGACACCGCCGCCCGGGTGGACATGCGAAAACCCAGATACATCAGCTGGTCGGCAAAGATGACCGTTGCTTTCAGCCCCAGGCGCCGGTAGCACTGGTCGATGACCTCGGAGATGGCCTTTTTGGTCATGTCCCGGTCGACGAGCTCGAAGGGCAGCCCCTCGGGGACGGCGCCGTAGAGCAGCGCCCGGCCCACCGTGGTCTCGAACCGTTTGGTGGCCTCGCTGCGGTTGCCCTGATCATCCACGATGACCTCGTGGATGCGCACGCTGGCCCGGGCCTGAAGATCCACCGAACCGCTTTCATAGGCCCGATGCACCTCGTTGAGGTCGGCAAAATGCATGCCCTCGCCGCGCTGGGCCTCCAGCGCCAGGGACATGTAGTAAAGCCCCAGCACCACATCCTGCGAGGCACCGATGATCGGCTCGCCGGAGGCCGGCGAGAGGACGTTGTTGGTCGCCATCATCAGCGACCGCGCCTCGAGCTGGGCCTCCAGCGACAGCGGCACGTGGACGGCCATCTGGTCACCGTCAAAGTCGGCGTTAAACGCCGGGCAGACCAGCGGATGCAGCTGAATGGCCTTGCCCTCAATGAGCACCGGCTCGAAGGCCTGGATGCCCAGCCGGTGGAGCGTCGGCGCGCGGTTGAGCATCACCGGATGCTCGCGGATGACCTCCTCGAGGATATCCCACACCTCGGGGGTTTCGCGCTCGACCATCTTCTTGGCCGCCTTGATGGTGGTGGAAAGCCCGAGCCGCTGCAGCCGCGAGAAGATGAACGGCTTGAAAAGCTCCAGGGCCATGCGCTTGGGCAAGCCGCACTGGTGCAACCTGAGCGTCGGCCCCACGACGATGACCGAGCGGCCCGAGTAGTCCACACGCTTGCCAAGCAGGTTCTGCCGGAAACGGCCCTGCTTGCCCTTGATCATGTCCGCCAGCGATTTCAGCGGCCGCTTGTTGGTGCCGGTAATCGCCCGCCCGCGACGGCCATTATCGAGCATGGCGTCCACCGACTCCTGCAGCATGCGCTTTTCGTTGCGCACGATGATGTCCGGTGCCGAGAGATCCAGCAGCCGGCGCAGGCGGTTGTTGCGGTTGATCACCCGCCGGTAGAGATCGTTGAGATCGGAGGTGGCAAACCGGCCACCATCCAGCGGCACCAGTGGCCGCAGATCCGGCGGCAACACCGGCAGCACGGTCATGATCATCCACTCGGGGCGGTTACCCGACTCGAGGAATGACTCCACCAGCTTGAGCCGCTTGGACAACCGCTTGATCTTGGTCTCGGAGTTAGTGGCGTCCATCTGCTCGCGCAGCTTGTCCGTCTCTTCCTGCAGATCCAGGTTCTTGAGCAGGTGATAGACCGCCTCGGCGCCCATGCGGGCATCGAACTCGTCACCGTACTGCTCCATGGCGTCCAGATACTGGTCGTCGGTGAGCAGCTGCCCCTTCTTGAGCGGGGTCATGTTGGGCTCGATGACCACGAACGCCTCGAAGTAGAGGATGCGCTCGATATCGCGCAGCGTCATATCCATCAAAAGGCCGATGCGCGAGGGCAGCGACTTCAGAAACCAGATATGGGCCGCCGGGCTGGCCAGCTCGATGTGGCCCATGCGCTCGCGCCGGACCTTGGCCAGGGTGACTTCGACACCGCATTTCTCGCAGACCACACCCCGGTGCTTGAGGCGCTTGTACTTGCCGCAAAGGCACTCATAGTCCTTGACCGGGCCAAAGATCTTGGCGCAGAAAAGCCCGTCCCGCTCCGGCTTGAAGGTGCGGTAGTTAATGGTCTCGGGCTTTTTCACCTCGCCAAACGACCACGACCGGATCTTCTCCGGAGAAGCCAGTCCGATACGGATGGCGTCGAAATCGTCGAGCTGCGCGCCCGGCTGCTTGAACAGATTCAGTAGGTCTCTCATATCGGCTACCCGTTCAGTCCTGCTCGAGCTCGATATCAATACCGAGGGAGCGAATCTCCTTGACCAGCACGTTGAAGGATTCGGGCATGCCCGCTTCCATCTGGTGCTCGCCGTCGACGATGTTCTTGTACATCTTGGTGCGCCCGGCCACGTCGTCGGACTTGACCGTGAGCATTTCCTGCAGCGTGTAGGCGGCGCCGTAGGCCTGAAGGGCCCAGACCTCCATTTCGCCGAAGCGCTGGCCGCCAAACTGCGCCTTGCCGCCCAACGGCTGCTGGGTGACCAGGCTGTAAGGCCCGGTGGAGCGGGCGTGCACCTTGTCATCCACCAGGTGGTTGAGCTTGAGGATGTGCATATAGCCCACGGTCACCGGCCGATCGAAGGCATCGCCGGTGCGGCCGTCCCAGAGCTGGGCCTGGCCGGTCTCGGGCAGTCCCGCCAGACGAAGCATGTTTTTGATTTCGTCCTCGTTGGCGCCGTCAAAGACCGGCGTGGCCATCGGCACACCCTCGCGCAGGTTCTCGCAGAGCTCGATGACCTCCTGGTCGCTCAAGCTATCCAGTGCCTCCTGCTTGCCGCTGGAGTTGTAGACCTTGGCCAGAAAGTCCCGCAGCTCGGCGACCTTGTGCTGGGCATCGAGCATCTCGGCGATGCGCCGCCCCAGCCCCTTGGCCGCCCAGCCCAGATGCACTTCGAGGACCTGGCCGACGTTCATGCGAGATGGCACACCCAGCGGCGAGAGGACCACATCGATGGGCTCGCCATCGGCGGAATAGGGCATGTCCTCGACGGGCACCACCCGCGAGATCACGCCCTTGTTGCCGTGGCGGCCGGCGAGCTTGTCACCGGCCTGGATGCGGCGTTTGACGGCCAGATACACCTTGACCATCTTGAGCACACCCGGTGCCAGATCGTCACCGGCGGTGATCTTGGCCTTTTTCTCCTCAAAGCGCTCGTCAAAGGCTTCGCGCTGGGCCTTGAGCTGGGCCTGGACCGCTTCGAGCTGGTTCATGGCCGCCTCGTCGCGCAACCGGATCTCGAACCAGCGTTGCCGATCCACGCCCTGCAGATACTCGGCGGTAATCTTGCTGCCGGCCTTGAGCTTGTCCGGACCGCCCTCGGCGACCTGGCCGATGAGCGCCTGCTCGAGCCGGGCAAAGGCGTCGTCCTCGAAGATCCGGTACTGATCGTCCAGATCCTTTTTGACGTCGGCCAAGGCATCGGCCTCGATGGAAAGCGCCCGGGCGTCCTTCTCGACCCCATCCCGGGTGAAGACCTGGACGTCCACCACGGTGCCGTCCATGCCCGAAGGCACCCGCTGCGAGCTGTCCTTCACATCCGAGGCCTTCTCGCCAAAGATCGCCCGCAGGAGTTTTTCCTCGGGGGTGAGCTGGGTCTCGCCCTTGGGCGTGACCTTGCCCACCAGGATGTCGCCGGCCTTGACCTCGGCGCCGACATAGACGATGCCCGACTCATCCAGTTTGGAGAGCGCGCTCTCGCCCACATTGGGGATATCCCCGGTGATTTCTTCCGGGCCGAGCTTGGTATCCCGCGCCACGGCGGTGAGCTCTTCGATGTGGATCGTCGTGTAGCGATCCTCTTCGACCACTTTCTCGGAAATGAGAATGGAGTCCTCGAAGTTGTAGCCGTTCCAGGGCATGAACGCCACACGCATGTTCTGCCCCAGCGCCAGCTCGCCCATGTCCGTGGACGGCCCGTCCGCCAGCACATCGCCCCGGGCGACGGTATCCCCCGGCTGGACCAGCGGCTTCTGGTTCTGACAGGTGTTCTGGTTGGAGCGGGTGTACTTGGTCAGGTTGTAGATATCGACACCCGGCTCACCGGCCTGGGTCTCGTCATCATTGACCCGCACCACCACCCGGGCGGCGTCGACCTGGTCGACCACACCGCCGCGGTCGGCCACCACGGTGACCCCGGAGTCGATGGCCACGGCCCGCTCCATGCCGGTCCCCACCAGGGGCTTTTCGGCCCGCAGTGTCGGGACGGCCTGGCGCTGCATGTTCGAGCCCATGAGCGCCCGGTTGGCGTCATCATGCTCGAGGAAGGGCACCATCGAAGCGGCCACCGAGACGATCTGCTTCGGCGAGACGTCCATGTACTGGACCTTGTCCGGCGAGGACATGCCGAATTCGTTCTGGTGGCGGATGGAGATCAGCGAGTCCACCAGGTGGCCGTTCTCATCCACCCGGGCGTTGGCCTGGGCGATGATGTAGCGGCTCTCCTCGATGGCCGAGAGATACTCCACCTGATCGGTGACCCGGCCGTCCTCGACCCGGCGATAGGGGGTCTCGAGAAAACCGTAGCTATTCAATCGCGCATAGCAGGCCAGCGAACTGATCAGCCCGATGTTGGGCCCCTCGGGGGTCTCAATGGGGCAGACCCGGCCGTAATGGGTGGGATGGACGTCGCGCACCTCGAAGCCGGCCCGCTCGCGGGTCAGCCCGCCCGGGCCCAGCGCCGAGACCCGGCGCTTGTGGGTCACCTCGGAGAGGGGGTTGTTCTGGTCCATGAACTGCGAGAGCTGCGAGGAGCCGAAGAACTCTTTCATCGCCGCCGCCACAGGCTTGGCGTTGATGAGCTCCTGGGGCATCAACCCCTCGCTTTCCGCCAGGCTCAAGCGCTCGCGCACGGCCCGCTCGACACGGACCAGCCCGACGCGGAAGTTGTTCTCGGCCATCTCGCCGACACAGCGCACCCGACGGTTGCCCAGGTGGTCGATGTCATCGACCGTGCCTTTGCCATTGCGGATGTTGATGAGCTCGTTGAGCACGGCGAGGATGTCGTCGTTGCTCAAAACGCCGCTGCCTTCCACCTCTTCGCCACCGACGCGGAGGTTGAACTTCATCCGCCCCACGGCGGAGAGATCATACCGGTCCTCGCTGAAGAACAGGTTGGCGAAAAGCGTCTCGGCCGCGTCCTTGGTCGGCGGCTCGCCCGGGCGCATCATCCGATAGATCTCCACCAGCGCCTCGAGCTGCGTGGTGGTGGTATCAATGGCCAGGGTGTTGGACATATACGGCCCCTGGTCCAGATCGTTGATGAAAAGCGTCTGGAACTTCTTGATGCCGGCCTCACGCAGCGTGCCGATCAGCTCTTCGGTCATCTCGGTGTTGGCGGCAGCGAGCACCTCGCCGGTGGATTTGTCGATGAGGTCTTCACCCAGCATGCAGCCGACTAGATAGTCATCCGGCACCTGCAGCTTTTTCAGCCCGGCCTTGTCCATCTGACGGATGTGTCGGGCGGTGATGCGCCGGCCCGACTCGACGATGACATTGCCCTCGCCGTCTTTGATATCGAAGGTCGCCGTCTCGCCGCGCAGACGCTCCGGGACCAGTTCCAGGTCGGCACCCTTTTTGCGCAGGGTGAAGGTGTTTTTCTCGAAGAAAAGATCGAGGATCTGCTGGTTGTCATACCCCAGCGCCCGCAACAGCACCGTCGCCGGCAGCTTGCGGCGCCGGTCGATGCGCACATAGATGGCGTCCTTGGGATCGAACTCGAAATCGAGCCATGACCCGCGGTAGGGGATCACCCGGGCCGAGAACAGCAGCTTGCCCGAGCTGTGGGTCTTGCCCTTGTCGTGGTCAAAGAACACTCCAGGCGAGCGATGCAGCTGCTGGACAATCACCCGCTCGGTGCCATTGACCACAAAGGTGCCATTGCGGGTCATGAGCGGCATCTCGCCCATGTAGACCTCTTGCTCGCGGATGTCCTTGACCGTGCGGGTGTCCTTGTCATTGATGACCAGACGGACCAGCACCCGCAGCGGCGCGGCGTAAGTCAACCCGCGGAGCTGACACTCCTTGACGTCGAAGGCCGGCTCGCCGATGCGGTAGCGCACGTACTCAAGCCGCGCGCTGCCGGAGTAGCTCTCGATCGGAAAGACCGAATCGAAGGCCGCATGCAGGCCCTTGGCCTCGCGGCTGTCCGGGTCATGATCGAGCTGCAGAAAATCCCGATAGGATTCGATCTGCGAGGCCAGCAGATAGGGGACATCCAGAATGTTCGGCTGCTTGCCGAAATCGTTGCGGATGCGCTTCTTTTCAGTGTAAGAGTAGGCCATCGAGGTTCCTCAACCAGGTTGGGTTCCGCCATGTGCAAGGCTTCGGGTGCTTGCCGCGTGCAAACCCCCGCAGACTTGGACATGCCGGCCGGGGCGGGGATTCCGCCGGTCGTCCATGCATTGTGTGTAAACGGCAAAAGGCCGGTGGCCATAACGGCCACCAGCCCTGCCAACGCCGGCTTGCGGCGTCGCCGCCACCGAGCCCTTACTTGAGCTCGACAGTGGCGCCGGCCTCTTCGAGCTGGGACTTCAGCTCGTCGGCCTCTTCCTTGCTGGCGCCTTCCTTGACCGGTGCCGGGGCACCCTCGACAAGCTCCTTGGCCTCCTTGAGGCCCAGGCCGGTGGCGCCGCGAACGGCCTTGATGACGCCCACCTTGTTGTCGCCAAAGCCGGCGAGGATGACGTCGAACTCGGTCTGCTCTTCGGCAGCCTCGGCCTCGCCCCCACCGGCGGCAGCCGGCGCGGCGGCCACGGCGGCCGCGGCAGTGACACCAAACTTCTCTTCCATGGCCTCGATGAGGTCGACGACCTCCATGACGCTCATGTTGGAGATGGTCTCGAGAATATCTTCCTTGGAAACGGCCATCGTCTTTTCTCCTGGCTGATTCGGTTCAATAAAAATGCGTTACGGCAGTGACGGAGGTCGCGGCCTACTGTTTGGCGTCCTTGACCGCAGAGACGGTGCGCACCAGCTTGCCCGGCACCTCGTTGAGGGTGGTGGCAAGCTTTTGCACCGGCGCCTGCATGGTCGCCATCAGGCGACTGATCGCCTCATCGTAGGTCGGCAGTGTGGCAAGCCGGTCGATTTCCGAGCCGGGGAACTTCTCCCCGCCCACGGCCAGCATCTTGACCACAAGCTGCTCGTGTTCTTTGGCAAAGCCTTTGAGAACACGGGCCGCCGAGCCCGGATCTTCCTGCGAGAATGCCAGCAGCAGCGGACCCTCGAGCTCATCGCTCATGCACTCAAAGTCCGTGCCTTCTACGGCGCGTTTGGCCAGGCTGTTCTTGACCACACGCACATAGACACCCGCATCGCGGGCCTGCACACGCAGGGCGTCCATCTCGCCGGCACTCAGGCCACGGTACTCTGCCGCCAGGGCAGAGTGCGCTCCGTTGGCTACTTCGGCGACTTCCTGCACCATCCGCTTTTTCTGTTCCAGACTTACGCCCATCCAAATGCCTCCTGGAACGGCGGTTGGTCACGGTATGCGGCCCGAAAGCCGACACACCCCCTAACGGTGAACCCGCGCAGGAAACCCGTCCTGTCCCGGTCACACCGTCTACCGCTGGCGGCCCGAGGGCCTTTCGGCGGTTGCCCGCACCAAACGGTCTTTGACGGCCGTCTTGACGACAGCCTCGGCCGCCCGCGGGCGGCCGATTCCCGAGCGTACCGGCCTAGGCCAGCGCGCTCAGATCCACTGGCACCCCCGGCCCCATGGTCGTCGAGACCGTGGCGCGTTTGAGGTAAACCCCCTTCGAGGATGCCGGCTTAACCTTCTGCAGATCGCTGATCAGCGCCTGCAGGTTCTCCACCAGCGCCCCGGGCTCGAAATCGGCCTTGCCCAGGCTGCAGTGGATCAGCCCGCCCTTGTCGGCGCGATAGCGCACCTGACCGGCCTTGGCATTGTTCACGGCTTCACCCACCTCGGCGGTCACCGTCCCCACCCGCGGGTTGGGCATCAGGCCACGCGGGCCCAGCACCCGACCGAGCTTGCCCACCACGCCCATGGCGTCGGGGCTTGCGATGACCACGTCATAGTCGAGCTCGCCGCCCTGCATCCGCTCGGCCAGATCGTCCATACCCACGGCATCGGCGCCGGCGGCCTGGGCCGCTTCGGCATTGGCGCCCTGAGCGAACACCGCCACGCGCACGGTCTTGCCCGTGCCGTTGGGCAGCACGGTGGAACCGCGCACCATCTGATCGCCCTTGCGGGGGTCGATGCCGAGGTTCACCGCCACATCCACCGACTCGGTGAACCGGGCGGTGGAGAGCGCCTTGAGCAGGGCAAAAGCCTCTTCAGCGGGGTAGAGGCGCTCGCTGTCGATCTTCTCGGCGAACACCTTCTGGCGTTTGGTCAGCTTGGCCATGGCTTACACCCCCTCCACTTCGAGGCCCATGCTGCGGGCAGAACCGGCGATGGTTTTCACCGCCGCATCCATATCAGCGGCGTTGAGATCGGGCCACTTGGTCTTGGCGATCTCCTCGAGCTGCTCGCGATTGACGCTGCCCACCTTGTGCGTATTGGGCGTGCCACTGCCGGATTTCAGCCCGGCCGCCTTTTTCAGCAGCACCGCCGCCGGTGGCGTTTTGGTGATGAAGGTAAAGCTGCGGTCCGAGTAGACCGTGATGACCACCGGAATGGGCAGGCCGTTTTCCATCTCCTGGGTCTGGGCGTTGAACGCCTTGCAGAACTCCATGATGTTCAGGCCATGCTGACCCAGCGCCGGCCCCACCGGCGGGCTGGGATTGGCGGCCCCGGCCGGGACCTGCAGCTTGATATAGGCTTCGACTTTCTTTGCCATCTAGTGGACTCCTGATGTGGGTGGTAACGCCAGGGACTCTCACCCTGGCTCCCCGGACGGCCCGACGCCGCCGTTAGGCCTTCTCGACCTGACTGAAATCGAGCTCCACCGGTGTGGAGCGACCAAAGATCAGCACGGCCACACGCAGCCGGCTTTTCTCGTAGTTGACCTCTTCGACCACGCCGTTGAAGTCGTTGAACGGTCCGTCGGTGACGCGAACGACTTCGCCCACCTCGAACAACACCTTGGGACGGGGCTTCTCGACCCCCTCCTGCACCCGGTTGAGGATCTGATCGGCCTCGGCATCCGAGATGGGCGTCGGCCGCCCCCGCGAGGCCCCGATGAACCCCATCACCCGGGGTACGTCCTTGACCAGGTGCCAGGAGTCATCGGTCATGTCCATCTGCACCAGGACATAACCGGGAAAAAACTTGCGCTCGCTGCGCTTTTGCTGACCCTCTTTCATCTCCACCACTTCTTCAGTGGGCACGAGGATCTCGCCAAACTCATCTTCCATGCCGGCACGCGCAACGCGCTCTTCCAGCGCCTTTTTGACCTGGTTCTCAAAACCGGAATACGCATGGACCACGTACCAGCGCTTCGTCATGAGTGATCAGCCTCCAGGGCGTACCAGGGCGCCGACGCCCCACATGAAAAACATATCCATCAACCACAGCAGAATGGCCACGATGAACACCATCACCAACACGATCAGTGTGGTTTGCAATGACTCCTGCCGGGTCGGCCAGACGACGCGCCGCAGCTCCTGACGGGCCTCCTGGGCGAACGCCCAGGCGTTGCGGCCGGGCTGGCTGGTCATGGCAATGGCAATCGCCAACGCCGCCACCGCCACCATGCCAATCACGCGGATCAGATCAGACTGCCCCTCGAGCAGATAAAAGCCCACGACCCCGGCCAGGAACGTCCCGGCGGCCAGCGCCAGCTTGGCCTTGTCGGTGGTGGTGGTTGTGACCTGTTCGTTTGCGCTCATGAACCCGTAACGCTGTTGGTGGCCGGCTTAATGGCAGGCCAGGAGGGACTCGAACCCCCAACCTACGGTTTTGGAGACCGTTGCTCTGCCAATTGAGCTACTGGCCTATTCCCCGCCGGACCGGCCGTCAAACGGCGAGCCCGGCAGTCTACGCAAAGACGCGGGGCAATGGAAGCCCCGCGTCCTGGTACCGCGTATGGGTCGGGGATTACTCGAGGATCTTCGAGACGACGCCGGCGCCGACGGTGCGGCCGCCTTCGCGCACCGCAAAGCGCAGCCCCTCTTCCATGGCGATCGGCGCAATCAGCGAGACCGTCATCTGCACATTGTCTCCGGGCATCACCATCTCCGTGCCCGAGGGCAGGTCACAGGCACCGGTAACATCCGTGGTGCGGAAGTAGAACTGCGGCCGGTAGCCATCAAAAAACGGCGTGTGACGACCCCCCTCGTCCTTGCCAAGGACATAGACCTCGCACTCGAACTTGGTGTGCGGCGTGATCGAACCAGGCTTGCAAAGCACCTGACCCCGCTCGACCTCATCACGCTTGGTGCCACGCAAAAGCGCACCGATGTTATCCCCCGCACGCCCCTCATCGAGCAGCTTGCGGAACATCTCCACACCCGTGACCACCGTCTTGGTGGTGTCGTTGATGCCAACGATCTCCACCTCTTCGCCGGTCTTCACAATGCCGCGCTCCACACGACCGGTCACCACCGTGCCGCGGCCAGAGATCGAGAACACATCCTCGATGGGCATCAAAAACGCCCCGTCCACCGCACGCTCGGGCTCGGGAATGTACTCGTCCATCGACTGCACCAGACCCACAATCGCCTGCGAGCCCATCTCCGAGGTATCCCCCTCGAGCGCCTTCAGCGCCGAGCCGGTCTGAATCGGAATATCATCCCCCGGGAAGTCATAGCTCGACAGCAGCTCGCGAACCTCCATCTCCACAAGCTCAAGCAGCTCGGCATCGTCCACCATGTCCGCCTTGTTCAGGAACACCACAATCGAGGGCACCCCCACCTGACGGGCCAGCAGAATGTGCTCACGCGTCTGCGGCATCGGACCGTCCGCCGCCGAGACCACCAGAATCGCCCCGTCCATCTGCGCGGCACCGGTGATCATGTTCTTCACATAGTCGGCATGACCCGGGCAGTCCACATGCGCATAGTGACGCTTGTCCGTCTCATACTCCACATGCGCGGTGGCAATCGTAATGCCCCGCTCACGCTCCTCCGGCGCATTGTCAATCTGACTGAAATCCTGCGCCACACCACCGTACTCAGACGCCAGCACCTTCGTCATCGCCGCCGTCAGCGTCGTCTTACCATGGTCAACATGACCAATCGTGCCGACGTTCACATGCGGCTTCGTGCGCTCAAACTTCTCCTTGGACACGGTGGTGTTCCCCCTGCACTTCGTCGTGAATAACTGGAGCCCATGGGCGGATTTGAACCGCCGGCCTCTCCCTTACCAAGGGAGTGCTCTACCCCTGAGCTACATGGGCCTTTTGCCTTGGAGCGGGTGATGGGAATCGAACCCACATCATCAGCTTGGAAGGCTGAGGTTCTACCATTGAACTACACCCGCATGCCCGCGCCCGCTGTTCGCGGGCTGCGTGACGGGCGGGCCTTCGCCCGGCCATCACCGCCTCAATCCTGGTGGAGGGTGGAGGATTCGAACCTCCGAAGGCTAAGCCAGCAGATTTACAGTCTGCCCCCGTTGACCGCTTGGGTAACCCTCCAAAAACAAGCCGGTAAGTTTGCTGCGTTGACGGGACATCGTCAAGGGTGGGCCCGTGGCTGCCATCGAGATTGGAGCTGGCGAGAGGATTCGAACCCCCGACCGGCTGATTACAAATCAGCTGCTCTACCAACTGAGCTACGCCAGCGTTGTTGCAGGACGTCAAAGGGTACCTGTGCTGGACCTTCAAAGGCAATTCAACCGGTGGGGACGTCCACGGCGGCCAGACCTTCGAGGACGAGGTCCGGGCGAAGACGAACATCCATGTCGAGGTAACGAGCCAGAAGGGTCGCATCACCGCCTGTCAACAGCGGGGTCAGGCGCTCGGCGGACTCGGCCACGCAGCGGCGGATGAGGCCCTGGAGCGCCATGGCCGTGCCATGCAGATGACCGCTGGCAAGCGCATCACGGGTGTTGGTGGTGAGAAACGGCGTTTTCGTGGCGAGCTCCGCGGTGGGCAGGCTCGGCGCGACGCTGGCAAGACCCGCCTGCTGGGCCGCGAGCCCCGGGAGGATCATCCCGCCCTGATGCCGGCCCTGGCTGTCCACCCCATCCAGCGTGATCGCACTGCCGCAATCAACGATACAGGCGGGCAGGTAATTGGCCGCCCGCGCGCCCACCATGGCGAGCCAGCGATCGGCGCCGAGCTGGGCAGGGTCATCATAGGCGAGACGTATGCCACCGCCGAGCGCCGGTGTGTCGATCCATCGCGGCGTGATGCCCCAATGGTCCGCGACCCATCGCTCGATCGCGGCCACCGCTTCGCCGCCGCCGACACGGACCCCACGAACGCGCTGCGGGAGTGATCGGAGCCCGCCCCATTCCTCGAACAGGCCCGTGGGATTGTCATGACCCACGGCACGGGCCGCGCCGCGGACATGGCCACCCTCGGCCAGAATCCACTTGGTTCGGCTGTTCCCGACATCGATTAACAATTCGCTCATGAACGCTCCTCGCTCTCATTCTGCGGCCAGCCGCCTCGCACGCGGCACTCACCGCTCCAGAAGATGCGCAGGCCATCTGATGTTTCCAGCCGAAGGGCGCCCTCGTCGGTGACGCCTTGCACGACACCCTGACAGGTTTCACCGCTGGCGTGCTCGATTGTGCACACCCGTCCGGTGAGCGCATCCCGCACCGGCCATTGCTCGGCCAAACGGGCCGAGACGGCGGCCGGCGCCAGGGCCCCGGCCTCCAGGGCCGCTTTTGCCGCGACGGCAACCAGGCGCTCGCGCGGCGGGACGACGGCGATATCCTCGAGCCCGATGGCATGGCGGTCCTCAGGAAGGTCTGCGGTCTCCGACGGTGTCTGGAGATTGAGGCCGATCCCGATCACAAGGGTTCGCCCTTCTGTCGCTTTATCGACGTTTTCGACGAGGATGCCGGCAAGTTTGGCGCCGTTGACAAGAAGATCGTTGGGCCATTTGAGCGCAGGCCCCGTGATCCCCAATGCCTCCAGCCCGTCACAGAGAGCCATCCCCACGACCAACGGCAGAGCGGGCGGGATCAATGTGCCCGGCAGGATCTGCCAGCCCACGCTCACATAGAGACCGCCCGGTGGGGACGTCCAGGGGCGTCCGCGCCGGCCACGGCCCTGAGTCTGCTCGTTGGCGGCCACCAGCGTGGGGCGCTTTAACTCGGTCCGCGCCAGCCACGCACTGGTGCTGTCCACCCGGTCAAGGCACTCGATCGCCACATGGGCCCACGGGGGCCCGAGTTGCTCGGCGATCGATCGAGGATTCATCGTCATTGGGGGATTATCCGGCGTTCGGCGGGCAGATAAAAGAAAACCCCCGCGCTCCGAAGAACGCGGGGGTTTGGGTGTAAGAACCTGGCGATGACCTACTTTCGCACCACAGCGGGGCGGCACTATCATCGGCGCTGCGCGGTTTCACTTCCGAGTTCGGAATGGGGTCGGGTGGTTCCCGCGCGCTATTCTCGCCAGGCAAACCGGTTAACCGACGGCGCTTACCACGCCGGCGGCTTCAGGAACGTTGTCGTTGGCATGCAAACCGATGCCATACAGCCCCCTTGGGGTTATATGGCCAAGCCTCACGGGCAATTAGTACTGGTTAGCTTCACGCATTACTGCGCTTCCACACCCAGCCTATCAACGTGGTCGTCTTCCACGGCCCTTCAGGAGGATCAAGTCCTCGGGGAGATCTTATCTTGAGGTGGACTTCCCGCTTAGATGCTTTCAGCGGTTATCCCTTCCGAACGTAGCTACCCGGCAGTGCCACTGGCGTGACAACCGGAACACCAGAGGTTCGTCCACTCCGGTCCTCTCGTACTAGGAGCAGATCCTCTCAAATCTCCGACGCCCACGGCAGATAGGGACCGAACTGTCTCACGACGTTCTAAACCCAGCTCGCGTACCACTTTAAATGGCGAACAGCCATACCCTTGGGACCTGCTACAGCCCCAGGATGTGATGAGCCGACATCGAGGTGCCAAACTCCTCCGTCGATGTGGACTCTTGGGAGGAATCAGCCTGTTATCCCCGGAGTACCTTTTATCCGTTGAGCGATGGCCCTTCCATACAGAACCACCGGATCACTAAAGCCGGCTTTCGCCCCTGCTCGACTTGTCAGTCTCGCAGTCAGGCACCCTTGTGCTTTTATACTCATAGCGCGATTTCCGACCGCGCCGAGGGTACCTTCGCACTCCTCCGTTACTCTTTGGGAGGAGACCGCCCCAGTCAAACTACCCACCACACACTGTTCCTGACCCGGATAACGGGCCTAGGTTAGAACCTCAAACATGCAAGGGTAGTATCTCAAGGATGGCTCCACCCGAGCTGGCGCTCCGGTTTCAAAGCCTCCTACCTATCCTGCACAAGCATATTCAAAGTCCAGTGTGAAGCTGTAGTAAAGGTTCACGGGGTCTTTCCGTCTTGCCGCGGGAACGCTGCATCTTCACAGCGATTTCAATTTCACTGAGTCTCGGGTGGAGACAGCGGGGCCATCGTTACGCCATTCGTGCAGGTCGGAACTTACCCGACAAGGAATTTCGCTACCTTAGGACCGTTATAGTTACGGCCGCCGTTTACCGGGGCTTCGATCAAGAGCTTCGCTCCGAAGAGCTAACCCCATCACTTAACCTTCCGGCACCGGGCAGGCGTCACACCCTATACATCCTCTTACGAGTTAGCAGAGTGCTGTGTTTTTAGTAAACAGTCGCAGCCCCCTGGTCACTGCGGCCTGCCTCGGCTCCGCTCGCGAAGAGCTTCACCTAATACAGGCGTACCTTCTCCCGAAGTTACGGTACCATTTTGCCTAGTTCCTTCACCCGAGTTCTCTCAAGCGCCTTGGGATTCTCACCCTGCCTACCTGTGTTGGTTTACGGTACGGTCGCGCACAACCTGAAGCTTAGAGGCTTTTCCAGGAAGCATGGCATCAATGACTTCGCGCCCGTGGGCACTCGTCGTCGCGTCTCAGGATTGTGTGTCCGGATTTGCCTAAACACACTCCCTACACGCTTAAACCGGGATATCCGTCACCCGGATCATCTAGCCTACTCCGTCCCCCCATCGCAGTTGTGTGCGGTACAGGAATATTAACCTGTTTCCCATCGACTACGGCTTTCGCCCTCGTCTTAGGGGCCGACTAACCCTGCGCCGATTAGCGTTGCGCAGGAAACCTTGGGCTTTCGGCGAGGCGGTTTTTCACCGCCTTTATCGTTACTCATGTCAGCATTCGCACTTCCGATATCTCCAGCGGCCCTCTCGGGTCCGCCTTCACTGACGTACGGAACGCTCCCCTACCACGCAAGCAAGCTTGCGTCCGCAGCTTCGGTACATGACTTAGCCCCGTTGAATCTTCCGCGCAGGCCGACTCGACCAGTGAGCTATTACGCTTTCTTTAAAGGGTGGCTGCTTCTAAGCCAACCTCCTGGCTGTCTCTGCCTTCCCACATCGTTTGCCACTTAGCCATGATTTTGGGACCTTAGCTGGCGGTCTGGGTTGTTTCCCTCTTGACAACGAACGTTATCACCCGCTGTCTGTCTCCCGTGATTGCACTTCTCGGTATTCGGAGTTTGCATCGGTTTGGTAAGCTCCTGGGAGCCCCCTAGCCGAAACAGTGCTCTACCCCCGAGAGTGAGACACGAGGCGCTACCTAAATAGCTTTCGGGGAGAACCAGCTATCTCCGGGCTTGTTTAGCCTTTCACTCCGATCCACAGCTCATCCCCTAACTTTTCAACGTTAGTGGGTTCGCGCCT
>NZ_JBAKFM010000001.1:583277-685706 GCF_040838495.1 Spiribacter pallidus
TACAACGCGGCGCTGGACGCCGGATTGACTGATCGCCTAATCATGGAGCTTGCCGGGATCTTTGGCTGGGATATCGATTTTGCCCTCGATATCCGCGCCGGCGACCGGTTCGTGGTTGTCTACGAAGAGCTCTACCGCGACGGCGAGAAGATTCGCAACGGCAACATCCTGGCGGCCGAGTTCATCAACCGTGGCGAGCGGTTTCGGGCCCTGCGCTACGAAACCGCCGAGGGCGAGAGCAACTACTACGCGCCGGACGGGCGCAGCATGCGCAAGGCCTTTCTACGCACCCCCACCGATTTCACGCGGGTGAGTTCGGAGTTCAATCCCGATCGCCTGCATCCGGTCCTGGGCACCCGCCGACCCCATCGCGGCACCGACTATGCCGCGCCGCCGGGTACACCGATCAAGGCCGCCGGCGATGGCAAGATCGTCCACCGCGGCACCAAGGGGGGTTACGGCAAGACCGTGGTACTCAAACACGGCGGCCGTTACACCACGCTCTACGGTCATATGAGCAACTACGCCAACGGCCATTCCGTGGGTGATCGGGTCAAGCAGGGTGAGATCATCGGCTATGTGGGCAGCACCGGGTTGTCCACCGGACCGCACCTGCATTACGAATTTCGGGTCAACGGCGTCCACCGCAACCCGCGCACCGTCGACCTGCCCGAGGCCGAACCCATTGCCGAGCGGTATCGCGCTGATTTCGAGCGCACCACCACCGCACTGATCACCCGCCTGGACACCTTGAGCGGCACCCGGCTGGCGCGGGCCGACGACTAGGGGCATGGACATCATCGGCCTGATGTCCGGCACCAGCCTGGACGGGGTGGATGCAGTCCGGGTGCGGTTTGAGGACCATGGCCGCATGCAGGCGATCGGCCGACACCATCAGGCCTATGATGCGACGCTGAGACAGGCCCTGGCCCGCGTCGACGCGACCACGCCACTGGGCGAGGTCCTGCGCCTCGACCAGGCCGTGGCCGACGCCTGTGCCAGCGCCGCCCAACCGCTGCTCCGGCCAGCCGACGACCCCAACCTGCCCGACGGGATTGCCCTGCACGGCCAGACCATCTGGCATGCCCCGGACGACGACCCGGCCACCACCTGCCAGATCGGCAACCCGGCCCGGGTGGCAGAACGCACCGGGGTGGCGGTCATCGCCGATTTTCGCCGCCGTGATATGGCCGCCGGCGGCCAGGGAGCGCCGCTCGCCCCATTGTTCCACCGCGCCCTTTTTGCCGGCGACCAACCGCGGGCGGTGGTCAACCTGGGCGGTATCGCCAACCTGACCGTGCTGGATGCCCGGGGAGGCATCCGGCAGGGCTTTGACTGCGGGCCGGCGAACACACTCATGGACCGCTGGATCGCCAGCCACCGTGGCGCCGCCTACGACCGGGACGGGGCCTGGGCGGCCAGCGGGCGCTTGCTACCGGAGCTTTACGAGCGCCTGCTGGCCGACCCCTACTTCAAGCGGCCGCCGCCCAAGAGCACCGGCCCTGAGCATTTCAACCTCGAATGGCTCGCCGGTCATCTTGGCGGCCACGAAGCCCCGGCGGATGTCCAGGCCACCCTGGCAGATGTCACCGCCGGCAGCATCGCCGATGCGATCATGGCATGGGCGGACGATGCCCGGGACGCAGTGCTTTGCGGTGGCGGGGCGTTGAATACCTACCTGATCGGCCGGATCCGTCAGCGGCTGCCGGGATGGCCGGTTCGGTCGAGCGATGCGCTGGGGGTGCCGGTCACGGATGTCGAGGCCATGGGCTTTGCCTGGCTGGGCCGCGCGGCGATGCAAGGCGAGGCGCTGGATATGCAGGCGATCACCGGTGCGACGCACCCCGTGCGTTTGGGCGCGATCTATCCTGCGTAAACCCCGACTTCAGACGCCGAACGACGATCCACATCCGCATGTGGTCGTGGCATTGGGGTTGCGGATGACAAACTGCGCCCCTTCGATGCCTTCGACGTAGTCGATCTCGGCGCCTTCGAGATAGGCCGAGCTCATGGGGTCCACCAACAGCGTCACCCCACCGTTTTCGACCACCGCGTCGCCGGGCTCTTCGTTTTCGTCGAACATAAAGCCGTACTGAAAACCGGAGCAACCGCCCCCGGTGATATAGACCCGCAGCTTGAGCGCGTCGTTGTGCTCTTCATCCAGCAGCTGACGCACCTTTTCAGCCGCGCTGTCGCTAAAGACCAGCAGGTCTTGCGCTTCGGCTACCTCGGTCATCTTCAGTCCTCCTGCCGTTGGGGCTTAGTTCATTCTCGATCCCGGCTGCGGACAACGTCAATGCGCGGTCATGGCAGGACCGCCGGAGCCAGCAACCCCTCGGTCTCGGGCCGGGCGAACATCAGGTTCATGTTTTGTACCGCCTGGCCGGCCGCGCCCTTGACCAGATTATCCTCGACCGCCAGGACCAGCGCCATGTCACTGTCCTCGGGCCGATGGACGGCGATGCGCACCATGTTACTGCCACGAACGCTGCGGGTCTCGGGATGGCTGCCCGGCGGCAGCACATCCACAAAGGGCTCGTCGGCATAGCGGGTTTCAAAAACCGCCTGCAGATCCACCGCCGGGTCGCGGAGCGGCGCATAAAGCGTGGCATGGATGCCGCGGATCATGGGCAAAAGATGCGGGACGAACACCAGCCCGACCTCGCCGCCGGCGGCCTCTTCCAGGCCCTGACGGATCTCGGGCAGATGCCGGTGGCCGCCTGCGCCGTAGGCATGGAAGTTCTCGCCGGCTTCGCACAAAAGGGTGTGCTGCCGTGGCTGACGCCCCGCACCGCTGGCCCCGGATTTCGCATCGGCGACCACATGACGGGTATCCACCAGCCCGGCCTCGAGCAACGGGATCAGCCCCAGCTGCACCGCGGTGGGATAACAGCCCGGGTTGGCCACCAGCCGCGCTGCGCGAATGGCCTCGCGGTGGCGTTCGGGCAAGCCGTAGACCGCTTCGGCGGCCACCGCCGGGCAATGATGGGTCATGCCATACCAGCGCGACCAGAGCTCGAGATCGCGAATGCGAAAATCCGCCCCCAGGTCGATCACCCGCACCCCTTGTTCCAGCAGCGCCGGGGCCATCTCCATGGCCGTGCCGTTGGGGGTGGCAAAAAAGACCACGTCACACTCACCCAGGCCGGCCTCGTCCGGCTCGACAAAGGGCTGATCGACATGACCGCGCAGATTGGGAAAGACCTCGCTGACCGCCACACCGGCTTTGCCCCGGGAGGTGATGACCGCCAGATCCACCCCCGGATGCGCGGCGAGCAGCCGCAGCAGCTCGACGCCGGTATAGCCGGTGCCGCCAACAATCCCTGCACGAATCGCCATAGGTTGCCTCTTGCCATGGATCGGTCGCCTTATGATGCCAGAGACGGCGGGCGATGGCCGTCCCCCATCGGATCATGGCTTGCTAGACTGGGTCAGTCGTCATCCCCGGAGGATCAAGCCAATGCGCAAGGAGTGGTTCGGCGCTGTCATCGCCCTGGCCGTTGTCGCCATGGTCAGCTATGTCTGGTTGGCCCCGCCGGCCCGCGAACCCGCGCCAGCCGTCACACTGCCCACCCTCGAGGGCGAGTCGGCGGCGCTCAGCGACTACCGGGGCGGGCCGGTGATGGTGGTCTTCTGGGCCACCACCTGCACCACCTGCATTGCCGAGATGCCGGATCTGGTCGCGTTGCATCAAAAACTCGCCGACCGTGGCCTGAGCATCCTGGGCGTGGCCATGGCCTACGACCCGCCGGATCAGGTCCGGGCCCTGGTCGAGCGTCGGGCGCTGCCCTACGAGATCGTGCTCGATAACGAAGGCGCCATTGCCCGGGCCTTTGACAATGTCCGGGTCACCCCCACCACCGTGCTGATCGACCCGGCCGGGCAGATCGTCTGGCAGCGCATCGGGCATCTCGATTTTGACGCGGTTGAGTCGCAGATCCGCGGCATGCTCGATGAGGCGCAGGCATCGTGATCGCGCTCTGGGTCAAGTCGTTTCATATCATCAGCGTGGTGACCTGGTTTGCCGCGCTTTTCTATCTGCCGCGGCTTTATGTCTACCACGCCATGGCCGAGGACGCGCCCAGCCGCGAGCGATTCAAGGTCATGGAGCGCAAGCTCTACCGCGGCATCATGAACCCCAGCGCGGTGGTCGCCGTCGGCCTCGGGGTGTTGTTAATCGTGCTGCAGCCGTTCTGGCTGGAACAGGGCTGGCTGCATGTCAAAATCCTGCTGGTGGCGGCGCTAGTGGGCTATCACTGGTACTGCGGGCGCTTGCTGCGCGCCTTTGCCGAGGACCGCAACACGCGCAGCCACGTCTGGTATCGGTGGTTCAACGAGCTGCCGGTGATCGTGCTGATCGCAGTGGTGTTGCTGGTGGAGTTAAAGCCCTGGGCATGATGGACTACCACCGACGGGGATGTTCCGGTAAAGTGTACCTAATTGGTCCTGTATTAATGGAAGTATGGCCATGACACGCGAGAAAAGCACAGCGGATATCCGCGACCTGCTCCAGGGGGCAGGGCTGCGGGCAACCAGACAGCGCATGGGGCTTGCCGAGCTGATCTTTGGCGCGGGAGAACGCCACCTCACCGCCGAAGAGCTCTACGCCGAGGCCATCAACGCGGGCATGCGGCTTTCACAGACCACCGTCTACAACACCCTGCATCAGTTTACCGAGGCGGGGCTGTTGCGCGAGATCCTCGCCGACCCGCGCCGCATCTACTTTGACACCAACGTCCACCCGCACCATCACTTCCTTGATGAGGATACCGGCGAGATGGAGGACATCCCGGCCGATGGCGTGGCGGTGGGTGCCCTACCGACACCGCCGTCCGGCAAGTCCATCGAAGGGGTGGATGTGATCGTGCGGGTCAGCTCCCGGGCCTGATCGCGTCCACCGCCGGTGGCTGCCCCGGCCCGGGATCGGCGGGCGGGCGCGGCGCCCCCTGCGGAAAGAGCACCGGCGCCAGTTCCTCCAGCGCCTTTTGATAGACATCGCGTTTGAACGCAACGATCTGAGATAACGGGTGCCAGTACGAGACCCAGTTCCAGGCATCAAACTCAGGATCCGCGCAGGCATCCAGCTGCACCCGGGCCTCGTCGGCGACCAGCCGCAGCAGAAACCAGACCTGCTTCTGGCCAATACAGGTGGGCCGCTGACGCCGCCGGATCAGATGAGGCGGCAGTCGGTAGCGAAGCCACCCCCGGGTGGCGCCCAGCACCGCCACGTCGGCCGGCCGCAGACCGACCTCTTCATGGAGCTCGCGATAGAGGGCCGCCTCGGGGCTTTCGTCGCGCTGAATGCCCCCTTGCGGAAACTGCCAGGCGTTCTGGCCGATACGACGCGCCCACAGCAGCTCGCCCGCATCATTGGCGAGAATGATGCCGACATTGGGGCGAAAACCCTGCGCGTCAATCACTTATGAAACCCGTGTTGCCCATTGCTTGTGCCTCATTCTTCCACATAGGACAATCCAGCGGCAATTTCATCACCCCGGACCGACCGTGCAACTGGCGATCTTTGACCTCGACAACACCCTCCTCGGCGGTGACAGCGATTACCTCTGGGGACAGCACCTGATGGACAAGGGTGCGGTGGCCCGCGAAGGCTTTGAAGCCGAAAACCAGCGCTACATGGATGCCTACGAGCGCGGCGAGCTGGATATCGATGCCTTCATGCGCTTTGCCCTGCGCCCGCTGGCCGCCACCCCCCATGACACCCTACTGGCCTGGCGGGCCGAGTTCATCGACACCCACATCCGCCCCCGGGTGCTGCCGGCCGCCCGGCGATTGGTCGAAAGCCATCGGCAGGCCGGGCACGGGCTGATGATCATCACGGCCACCAACCGCTTTGTCACCGAGCCGATCGCGGCGCTTTTCAACATCCCGGTACTGCTCGCCACCGAGCCGGAATTTGCCGATGGCGCCTTCACCGGCCGACATCAGGGCACGCCGACCTTTCGCGAGGGCAAGATCACCGCGCTGCAGGACTGGCTGGACCGCGAATCGGCCATGCTCGAGGCGGCCCATTTCTACAGCGACTCGCGCAACGATCTGCCATTGCTCGAGCATGTCGACCATCCGGTGGCCGTGGACCCCGACCCGGTGCTGGCCGCCGAGGCCGAGGCCCGCGGCTGGCCCATGCTGACCCTGCGCCAGGGCGACACCCCCCTGCCGCTTAACCGCACTTCGAAGAGGCATCCATCATGAAAGCCACACTGGCAACGCCACTGCGACTGATCACCCTGATCCTGCTGGCGGGCATGGCCACGGCGGTCAGTGCCGAGGTACGAGTCGAAGGCGCCTGGTCCCGGGCCACCGCCCCGGGCCTTGGCACCGGCGGGGCCTATTTTCATCTGATCAACACCGGCGAGCGCGGCGACCGACTGATCGGCGTGCGCAGCGACCGCGCGCCGCGGGTGGAGTTGCATCGAACCATCGA
Source organism: Spiribacter pallidus (assembly GCF_040838495.1). NCBI lineage: Bacteria > Pseudomonadati > Pseudomonadota > Gammaproteobacteria > Chromatiales > Ectothiorhodospiraceae > Spiribacter > Spiribacter pallidus. The sequence goes on from NZ_JBAKFM010000001.1 coordinate 589,720, forward strand.
AGAAGGCGGTAACGCCCGCATGGTGCACACGCCAACGGTGCGCGTGCCGGCCAACGGCGAACTGGTGTTCGAACCCGGGGGCCGTCACGTCATGCTCATGGGCCTGGAGCGGGCTCTGACCGAGGGAGAGACCTACGAAATCATCCTCGAGCTCGAGCGCGCCGGCGATCTACCCATCACCGTGGAGGTCCGCTCGCCCACAGCCATGGGCGCCGACCATATGGGGCATGACGCCCATGGGATGACGCACTGAGCAAGCGGGCTTTTCGCCGTATCGTGGTGTCCTCGGGCGATTTTGATCCGCCGATCCCTATGTTCACGAGCCGGTCACCGACCAGCGGATCTCATGAGCCCGAGGACACCACGATACGGCAGGCCTGCGTGCTAGTGGCCGGCGTTAGTTAGTGGGTCTCAGATGACCCGCGAGAAGCGCCGTTCGCCACGGGCTTCGGCCAGATAGGCGTCGAAGGGCATGGCGACGTTGCGCAAAAAGAACCGGCCCCGCTCGGTGACCGCCAGCTCGTCCCGGCCGATCGTCACCAATCCATCATCGACCAGCGGCTGCAGCGCCATCAGGGCATCGGCAAAGTACTGCCGAAAAACGATGCCATGGCGTGCCTCGATGGCGGCAAAATCCACCCGCCCCCGGCACATCACGGCCTGGATGACATCCCGCCGCAGGCGATCATCGGCCGACAGCTCCACGCCCCGCCAGATGGGTAGACGACCAGCGGCCAGCGCCTCGGCATGGCCTTCCGGGTCGCGTTTGTTCTGCATGTAGGCATCACCGATCTGTCCGATGGACGATGCCCCGAGCCCGATCAGATCCAGATCCGGGCGAGTGGCATAACCCTGGAAGTTACGATGCAGCGTCCCGTCGCGGGCGGCCCGGGCCAGTTCATCGTCGGGCAGGGCGAAGTGGTCCATGCCGATATACTGGTAGCCATCGCGGGCGAGTCGCTCCATGGCCTCGATCAAAAGCGTGAGTTTGACATCCGCCGGCGGCAGCATGTCCTCGCGGATCTGGCGCTGGATACGGAACATCTGCGGCATATGGGCGTAGTTGTAGAGCGCGATCCGATCGGGCCGAATGGCCATGACCGCATCCAGCGTGCGGGCCAGCTTGGCCGGTGTCTGCAGCGGCAGTCCGTACATCAGATCGAGGTTTACCGAATGAAAGCCCCGGGCCCGGGCTTCGGCGACCACATCGGCGGTATCTTCAACCCCCTGGATGCGGTTGATGGCCTTTTGCACATCATCGTCAAAATCCTGCACGCCCAGACTCAGCCGATTGAAGCCGAGCTCGGCGAGGCCGGCGATCCGCGCCCGATCCACCGTGCGCGGGTCCACCTCGATGGAGAACTCGCGCCGCGACGGATCGGCCAGGGGAAAACGCTCGGCGATGGCATCGATCAACCGGGCGAGATCATCATCGCTAAAGTAGGTCGGGGTGCCGCCGCCCAGGTGCAGCTGCTCCACCGGTCGGTCGTCGTCAAACAGCGCCGCCTGCAGGTCAAGCTCGTCGATGAGTCGGTCGAGGTAACGCTCGGCCCGGCGGTAGTTGGCGGTAATCACCTTGTTACAGGCGCAGTAAAAGCAGACCGTCCGGCAGAACGGCACATGCACGTACAGCGATAACGGCCGCGGCATCGGATCGCCGTTGCTGGCCTCGACCCGTTGGCGATATCGCTGGGCGTCGAAGACCTCGGTAAACTGCGCGGCGGTGGGATACGAGGTATACCGCGGGCCGGTGACGTCGTAGCGCTGCAGCAGCTCGCGGTCGAGCATCAAATTGTCGGCCATGGCAGCCTAACCCTGTTGTGTTGCAATGGACAGACGATACCGGGTATGGGCACAGCGCCCCTTGATATGGATCAGCCACCGGGCCCGTTGGGAGCAGACAGGATTGAGTGAGCACGGCAAAAGGCCAACCACCGGGCCGGACCGGCCCGGGGCGGGGCTGCGACAGCAGCTGATACGGCGGTTCTGGCTGGCGCTGGCGCTTTTCTTTGTCGGCCTGGGCAGCGTCGGGGCGGTGCTGCCGCTGCTGCCGACCACGCCATTTCTGTTACTGGCGGCGTTCTGTGCCTCGCGCAGCTCGCCGGCGCTTCACGCCTGGCTCTACAGCCATCCGCGCTTTGGGCCGCTGCTGCGGGACTGGCGCGACCACCGCGCCATCCGGCCACGGGCCAAGGTCACCGCGCTGATCCTGGTGGCACTGAGCTGGGTGTGGATGTGGGTCAGCGTCGAACCGCTCTATGCCCGACTTTCCGCATCAGCGGTGATGGCCGGCGTGGTGGTGTTTCTCGCCACCCGCCCCCATGGCCCGGGCGGCTCAGGCGCCGGTGAGCGCCGCGACGATGAATAACCCCACCACACAGGCAAACGCGGCGGTCCACAACAGGCTGCGCAGCATCGGACGATCGGCAATGTAGGCCAATCCATAGCCGACCCGCAGGACGACAAACGCCACCGCCAGGCCATCCACCCAGCCCTGGCCGGCATCCAGCTGCTCGGCCACCAGGACCGCGGCGGCAAAGGGCGGGAAGGCCTCGAAACTGTTCATCTGCGCCCAATTGGCCCGCTGCCGCCAGCCCTCGAGGTTGGCAAGCCAGGCCCGGGGCCGGGCGTTGTCGAACTGCCCGGCCGATTTGGCCGCACCGGCAAACCCAAAGGGGATTAGCGCCGCGGCGAGGATGCACCAGTAGGCAAGGGTCATGACGAGCCTCCTTGGAGGGCGGCGGTCACCGCCCGATGGCCGATGTCGGTGCGCACGAAAGCGCCCTCCCAGTGGATCTGCCCGGCCAGGTCGTAGGCCGCCTGTTGGGCGGCGACGATATCCTCACCCAACGCACAGGCGCAGAGCACCCGACCGCCAGCGGTCACCACCTGGCCATCGGCGTTCTGGGCGGTGCCGGCATGAAAGACCTTGCGATCGGAGATCGCCGCATCGGGCAGCCCGTGGATGACCGTGCCCTTGTCATAGACCCCGGGATAGCCGGCTGCCGCCATCACCACCCCCAGGCACGGCCGCGGATCCCATGTCACCGACTGCGCCGCGAGCTGGCCCTGCAGGGCGGCTTCGAAAAGCGCCACCGGGTCGCTGGCAAGGCGCATGACAATAGGTTGGGTCTCCGGGTCGCCGAGCCGGACGTTAAACTCGAGCACCCGGGGCGCCCCGTCGGCATCGATCATCAGCCCGGCATACAGAAACCCCTGATAGCCCCGTCCCTCGGCCACCAGGCCCCGGACGGTGGGGTGGATCACCTCGTCCATCACCCGCGCGTGGACGGCGTCGTCGATCACCGGGGCCGGCGAATACGCGCCCATGCCACCGGTGTTAGGCCCCTGGTCGCCGGCGTCCCGGGCCTTGTGATCCTGCGAGGTGGCAAGCGGCAGCACCGTCTCGCCATCCACCAGGGCGATGAAACTCGCCTCCTCGCCCTCGAGGTAATCCTCGACCACGATGCGCTCACTGGCCGCGCCGAAGGCGCCCGAGAGCATCTCCTCGGCGGCGAGCAGCGCCTCGTCCAGGGTGCGCGCCACGGTGACCCCCTTGCCCGCGGCCAGACCGTCAGCCTTGACCACCAGCGGCGCACCGCGCGCCTCGATATAGGCCCGCGCCTCGTCCAGATCATCAAAGGTCTGATAGGCGGCGCTGGGGATGTGGTGACGGGCAAAGAAATCCTTGGCGAAGGCCTTGGACGACTCCAGCTCGGCGCCGGCCCGGCCAGGACCCAGGCAGGGCAGGCCGGCGGCGGCAAAGGCATCCACCACCCCGGCGGCCAGGGGCGCCTCGGGGCCGACCACGGTCATGGCCACCTCCAGGCGCTGGGCAACGGCGCGCAACCCGTCGATATCCTCGACACCCACATTGACGTTGCTCACCCCCGGCTCGAGGGCCGTGCCTGCATTGCCCGGGGCCACATGCACATGGTTGACCCGCGGCGAGCGGGCCAGCCGCCAGGCAAGCGCATGCTCGCGCCCGCCGTTGCCGATCACCAGAATATCCATCTCCCCTCCCGGTTCCGTGGACCGTTAATCAGTGGCGAAAATGCCGCATGCCGGTGAACGCCATGGCGATGCCATGCTCGTTGGCCGCGGCAATCACCTCGTCATCCCGCATGGAGCCGCCCGGCTGCACAATGGCCCGGACCCCGGCCTCGGCGGCCTGATCGACCCCGTCCCGAAACGGAAAAAAGGCATCCGAGGCAAGCACCGCCCCGGCCAGCGAGAGACCGGCATCGGTGGCTTTGCGCACGCCGATGCGGGCGCTGTCCACCCGCGACATCTGCCCCGCCCCGATCCCCAGCGTCCGACCGTCACGACCATAGACGATCGCGTTGGATTTCACATGCTTGGCCACCCGCCAGACAAAATCCAGATCCGATCGAAGCGAGTCGTCGATGGCGGCCTCGGTGACACAGCGAAGGGACGCATCGTCGCCGTAGAGTGCGGCATCCTGGGACTGTACCAACACCCCGCCGCCGATGGGCTGCAACCGCCAGCCCCCGGGCGTCGATGGGCCGTGGGGGATTTCGAGCACCCGCAGATTCTGCTTGCGGCCGGTAATGGCAAGCGCCTCGTCGGCCACCGCCGGGGCCAGGATCACCTCGACAAACTGCCGGGCGATAATGGCCTCGGCGGTGGCAGCATCCAGCGGCCGGTTGAACGCGATGATCCCGCCAAACGCCGAGGTGGGATCGGTGGCGAAGGCGGCCTGGTAGGCCGGCTCGAGGCTGTCCGCCACCGCCACCCCGCAGGGGTTGGCATGTTTGACGATGACACAGGCCGGGGCCTCGAAGGCCGCAGCACAGGCCCAGGCGGCATCGGCGTCGGCGAGGTTGTTGTAGGAAAGCGCCTTGCCCTGACATTGCCGGTAGCTGGCAAAGCTGCCGGCCGGCGCGGCCGCCTCTTGGTAGAAGGCCGCTTGCTGATGGGGGTTTTCGCCATAGCGCAGGGTATCGACCCGCTGCCAGTGGGCGTTGAGCTGGGCGGGAAAATCGGCGCGCTCACCATCGGCCGATCGGGCCGAGAGATGATTGCTGATCGCCGCGTCATAGCGGGCGACATGGTTGAACGCCGCCACCGCCAGCTCATAACGCAGTGCGACACTGAGCCCCTCACCGCCCAGGGCGTCGATCACCGCCGGGTACTGCGACGGATCGGTCACCACCCCGACACCGGCGTGGTTCTTGGCCGCCGCCCGCAACATCGCCGGGCCGCCGATGTCGATATGCTCGATCGCCGTGGCCAGACTGCAGTCCGGGTCGGCGGTCACCGCCTCGAAGGGGTAGAGGTTGACCGCCAGCAGATCGATGGGCGGGATGTCCTGCTCGGCCATAACCGCCTCGTCCTCACCGCGACGGCCCAAAAGCCCCCCGTGCACCCGGGGGTGGAGGGTCTTGACCCGGCCGGCCATGATCTCGGGAAACCCGGTGTAATCGCCCACCTCGGTGACCGGAATGCCCGCCTCGGTCAACAGCCGGGCGGTGCCCCCGGTGGAGAGGATTTCGGCGCCGGCGTCATTCAGCGCCCGGGCCAGGGTTTCGATATCGGTCTTGTCCGAGACGCTCAAAAGCGCCCGGCGCACCGGTATCGGGCGATCGACAGTCGTCATGGGGACTCCCCGGGTCATGACCCGCGCTAGTCTTCGAGATTGTAGTGCCGCAGCTTCTTGCGCAAGGTCCCGCGATTGATCCCCAGGGTCTCGGCGGCACGGGTCTGGTTGCCCTCGCAGATCTGCATGACCACCTCGAGCAAGGGCCGCTCGGCCTCTTCGATGACCATGCGGTGGAGATCGCGGCAGTGGTGGCCATCCAGCTTTTCAAAATAATCACTCAGGGTGTCACGAACGCAGGCCCGGATGGGGCCGACATCGGCACTGTGTTTGGGTGATTGGTCCGACATGGCGTTCATTCCTCGCGCGAAGCCGGGATCATAACCACAACCCCCGCTGCGTTAAAGCGCATGGGTCAAGACAACCGCCGGTGTCCACGCAGACAAATCCAACCGTCGCGCCGGGTGTCATCGACAAAATCAATGGCCGGGGTGTAGGCCCGGCGTACGGCCGCGGCCTGATCGGCAAGGACCCCGCTCATGAGCAAACGCCCGCCGGGCGTCAGTGCATCGGTCAAAACCGGCGCCAGCTGCTTGAGAATCCCGGCCAGGATATTGGCCACCACCGCGTCGGCCACCGGCAGATCATGGCCCGGCAGACCGGTCTCGATGGCCCCGGCCACCTGGTTGGCCCGGGCATTGTCCCGGGTGGCGGTCAGCGCCTGGGGATCGTTATCAATGGCAATGACCCGACGGGCGCCCAGCTTGAGGGCGGCGACGGCCAGGATGCCGGATCCGCAGCCATAGTCGATCAGCGTTTGCCCCACAGGCGGTGCCGCCGCCAGCGCCTCGAGGCAGAGCGCCGTGGTGGGATGGGTGCCGGTGCCAAAGGCCAGCCCCGGATCCAGCCGGACGGGGATGGTCGCCGACGCCGGCGGTGTCATGCCGTGGGGCACCACCCAGAGCCCATGGCCAAAATCCAGCGGCTTGAAGTCATCCAGCCAGACCCGTTCCCAATCGCGCGCTTCGATGGGTGCCCACTTGAGCTCGGTAGGCGGCAGATCGAGGGCCCGGGCGATGGCATCGGCCACCAACACCTGGTCGACGTCCGCGCCGAACAGCGCCTCGGCCCGCATGGCATCCCACAGACGGGTCTCGCCCGGGGCCGGTTCGAGCACCGCCGTCGCCCCGGCCGCCTCACAAAGGCTGACCGCCGTCGCGCCATGGGCTTCGAGCACCGCCTCGGCCCGCTCGGCATCGGCCGCCGGCAGTGGAAAGCTCAGTTGCCAGTCACTCACGGCCCGCGATGTTCGCCGGGCTGCCAGAGGACATCACCGCGGGCTTCGCGGTTGGCCTCGCGGGCGAGGACAAACAGATAATCCGAGAGCCGGTTGAGATAGCGAAGGACCGTCTCGTTGATGGGCGCGGCGGTGGCCAGCGCGGCCGAATCCCGTTCGGCCCGACGTGCCACGGTGCGGGCATGATGCAGGTGCGCCGCCGCCGGGCTGCCGGCCGGCAGGACAAACGAGCGCAGCGTCTCGAGGCCGGCGTTGATGCGATCGATCTCGGCCTCCAGCCATTCCACCTGGGGCTCGGTCACCCGCAGCGGCTCGAAGGGCGGATCCTCCTGCTCGGGGGTACAAAGATCGGCCCCCACGTCAAAAAGATCGTTCTGGATGCGCATCAACGCCGCATCCAGATCACCACCGGCATGCAGCCGGCAGATACCGAGCAGGGCGTTGAGCTCATCCACCGTGCCGTAGGCATTGACCCGCAGATCGGTTTTGGCCACACGGCTGCCGTCGCCCAGCGCCGTGTGACCGGCATCCCCGGTTCGGGTATAGATTTTGGTGAGCTTGACCACGCGGTTAACCGTTGAACCGCTTGACCGAATCCTCGATCTCGGCGACCGCCGCGTCATGCCCCTTCCAGCCGTTGACCTTCACCCACTTGCCGGGCTCGAGATCCTTGTAGTGCTCGAAGAAATGACTGATCTGCTCGAGCAGCAGCGACGGCAGGTCCGCGGGGGCCTGGACGTGATCGTAGATGGGGGTGAGTTTGCTGATCGGCACGCAAAGCAGCTTGGCATCCTCGCCGCTTTCGTCGGACATCTCCAGCACCCCCACCGGACGACAGCGGATCACCGAGCCCACCGCCAGCGGAAAGGGGGTGACCACCAGTGCATCGAGCGGATCCCCATCGCCGCAGAGGGTGTCCGGGATGTAGCCGTAGTTGGCCGGGTAGTGCATGGCCGTGCCCATGAACCGGTCCACCATCACGGCGCCCGAGTCCTTGTCCACTTCGTACTTGATCGGATCGGCGTTGGCCGGGATCTCGATGATGATGTTGATGTCTTCCGGCAGATCCTTGCCGGCGGTGATTCCCTCAAAGGCCATGCTTCGCTCTCCTCGTTGCTGGATGCAGGCTTGGTTCGTCAAAAGGCGTGATTATACGCAGCCCCCGCCCCCGGGTCAGGCACCGAATGCCGGCAGGCGTTTTTCGACCATCCGACCGGCCAGACGGGCATAGTCCGGCAGGCCGTTGCGGTAGGGCGGATAGTCTTCACCGGCAATTAGCGGGCGCAGATAGCGCAGGCAGGATTCGGTGACGAAAAGACCGCTTTCATCGATGTACTCCGCCGGCATCCTGGCCTCGACGTTGGCCACCTCGGCCAGCGGCACCCGGCCGATGTGCCAACGATAGGGACTGTCGGATTCGCGCACGATCGTGGGCATGACCGCATCCTCGCCGGCGATTGCCAGCTCCACGGCCGCCTTGCCCAGGGCATAGGCCTGTTCCACGTCGGTGGCCGAGGCGATATGCCGCGCCGCGCGTTGCAGATAATCGGCGATGGCGTAGTGGTATTTGTAGCCGAGTTGGTTTTTGACCATGGCCGCCACCGTGGGCGCCACCCCCCCCAACTGGACGTGGCCGAAGGCATCCCGCGTGCCCTGGTCGGCCAGGAACTGGCCGTCGGCGGTTTTCACCCCCTCCGAGACCACCACCACGCAGTAGCCGAACCGCTCGACACTCTCGCGGACCCGATCGAGGAAACGCTGCTCATCCAGCGGCACCTCGGGCAGCAGAATGACATGGGGCGGGTCGCCCTCGCCCTCCCGCGCCAGGGCCGAGGCCGCGGCAATCCAGCCGGCGTGTCGCCCCATGGTCTCGAGGATGAACACCTTGGTCGAGGTCTCGGCCATGGAGGCCACATCCAGCCCCGCCTCGCGGGTCGCCACGGCAATGTATTTGGCCACCGAGCCGAACCCCGGGCAGGTATCGGTGACCGGCAGGTCGTTGTCGACGGTCTTGGGCACGCCAATGCACTGGATCGGATAGCCCATGGCCTCGCCGAGCTGCGAGACCTTGTGGGCGGTGTCCTGCGAATCACCACCGCCGTTGTAGAAGAAATAACCAATGTCGTGGGCCCGGAAGACGTCGATCAGCCGCTCGTACTCGGCGCGGTTTTCCTCCAGCCCCTTGAGTTTGTAGCGCGCCGAGCCAAATGCACCCGCCGGGGTGTGGCGCAGCGCGGCGATGGTCTCGGCCGACTCGCCGGCGGTGTCGATGAGCGCCTCTTGCAACGCCCCCAATATGCCGTGGCGGCCGGCGTAGACGGTGCCAATCCGCTCGGGGTGGGCGCGGGCGGTCTCGATCACCCCGCAGGCGGTGGCGTTGATCACGGCGGTCACCCCCCCGGACTGGGCATAAAAAGCGTTTCTGGCGGTCATGAATGGCTCTCCCCTGCAATCCGGGGCCGATTCTAACAACTGACCGGTTGGCCTTGCTGCCAGAGATAATCCCGGGTTCGCGGCACGGCATGCTGATCCCGCGCGAGCTGGAAGTGAAAGACCACCAGCCCGCGGTGACGGAAGGCCATCTCGCTGGCCGCCAGATAGAACTCCCACATTCGGCAGAAGCGCTCGCCCTTCTCGCGGCAGACCGCATCGCGGACCGCCTGGAATCGGGCGAACCACGCCGCCAGGGTGTAGGCATAGTGCATGCGCAGCACTTCCAGGTCGCTGCAGAGCAGTTGCTGGCGCTCCACCGCCGAGGCCACCTCGGAGAGCGCCGGTATGTAGCCGCCGGGGAAGATGTAACGACGAATCCAGGGGTTGGTCACCCCCGGCCGGCCGGTCCGGCCGATGGTGTGGACAAGGGCGATGCCATCGGCGCTCAGGTGACGGTGGACGGCGTTGAAGTAGGTGTCGTAGTAACGCGCCCCGACATGCTCGAACATGCCGACACTGACGATACGATCAAACCGCTCGGGCACATCGCGGTAATCCTGCATGCGGATCGCCACCCGGTCGTCGAGCCCCCGGTCGGCCACCCGTTGCCGGGCCACCCGGGCCTGCTCCCGGGACAGGGTCAACCCCACCACCTGGGCACCGGCCTGTTCCGCCAGCTCGATGGCGAGCCCGCCCCAACCGCAGCCGATATCCAGCACGGTCTGTTCGGGCGCGAGGCAGAGCTTGCGGCGGATGAGCGCCCGCTTGGCGGCCTGGGCGGCCTCGAGGTCGTCCACCCCGTCGTCCCAATAGGCGCAGGAGTACTGCAGATCGCGGTCGAGAAACCGCCTGAAAAGCGACTCATCAAGATCGTAGTGATGAGCGACATTGCGCCGGCTGGCCGCCCGTCGGTTCCACTGCTGCAACAAGCGAAGCACCGGCTGCAACACCCGCTGGCCCTGCCCCGGCGCTTGTCGGGCGAAGTTGCCCATCAACACATCCAGCAGTGTGCGCAGATCCGGCGTGCTCCAGGCCCCTTCCATGTAGGTCTGGCCGAGCATGAAATCCGGGTCGGCCACAAGCCGCCGCTCGATGGCGGGGTCATGCAGTGTCACCTCGGCCACCGGCTCGCCATCGCCATAACGGCCGCGACGGCCATCGGCGGCCTTGAAATCAAGCGAGCCGTTACGAACCCCTTCTTCGAGGATTTTCTCCAGCATCCCTGACCTCCGTGGCGACGGCGGCGCGGTGAACCGTTACCATGCATGCAACCGCAACACCGCCGGCGGGTTCAACCCCGCCCGCAAGAGCGCAGAAAACCATGGCCGAGACATCCGCATCGTCACCGCAGCGCCTGCTGGGCATCGCCCTGCTCCGTGCCGGACCCGACGAGTTGCCCTGCTCGAATGCCCTGCTGGGTGGGACCATCGCCGCCACCGCGGCCATCAACTACCCGGTCATCCAGCGCTACACCCCCGAGGTGGAACCGCTGGTGCAGATCCTGCTGTTGATCGCCTACAACGCGGCGTTCCTTGCCGTTGCCCTGTGGCTGCGGGGCGTGCCAGCGCGTTTCACCCAGACCGCCACCGCGGTTTTCGGCACCGATGCGATCATCTCGGCGGTGGCCCTGCCGGTGCTGCTCAGGCTTGGCCAGCCCAATGAGACCAACGGCCTGGCCGCGGGGCTTTTCCTGGCGCTGCTTTTGTGGAATGTCGCCGTGGTCAGCCGCATCCTGCGCGCGGCATTGTCCATGACCACGGGCTTTGCCGTCGGCCTGGCGCTGGTCTATCTGTTCGGCGCCAGTGTCTTTGTTCGCGGGCTGACCGGCGCATGAGCCACGTCCATATCCTTGGCATCGGCGGGACGTTCATGGCCGGGCTGGCGCTGATCGCCCGAGAGGCCGGCTACCGGGTGACCGGTCAGGATCAGCCGCTCTACCCGCCCATGAGCGAGGTGCTTGCCCGCGCCGGGATCGACGTCGAGACCGGTTATACGCCATCGCCCAGTGCCGAGGCCGCCGACGAGGTGATCATCGGCAACGCCCTTGGCCGCGGCAACCCGGCGGTGGAGGCCATTCTGGCGATGCGCCGCGACTACACCTCGGGCCCGGCCTGGCTGGCCCACCACATCCTCCACGACCGCTGGGTGATCGCGGTGGCCGGCACCCATGGTAAGACCACCACCGCGGCAATGCTTGCCTGGATGCTGGAGTCCGCCGGCCTGGCACCGGGGTTTCTGATCGGCGGCCGGCCGGCCAACTTCGACGTCCCGGCGCGGCTTGGTCAGGCGCCGTTTTTTGTCATCGAAGCCGATGAGTACGACACCGCCTTTTTCGATAAACGCGCCAAGTTCGTCCACTTCCGCCCCCGGACTCTGGTGCTGAACAATCTTGAGTTCGATCATGCCGACATCTACCCCGATCTTGCGGCAATAGAGCGGCAATTCCATCATCTGATCCGTACCGTCCCCGGCAACGGCAGCCTGGTGGTCAACGGCGATGAGCCCGCCCTCGAGCGGGTGCTGGCCACCGGCTGCTGGACCGACCGGGTGGTGTTTGGCCGGCATCCCGACCACCCCTGGCGCCTCGACGGCACGGCCGGGGCGTGGCAGTTGGGGCAACACCCCCTGCCCCTGCCACAGCCAGGCGCCCACAACGCCATGAATGCCGCCGCGGCCACCCTGGCGGCCCGCCACGTAGGCGTTGCCATCGAAAACGCAACCGAAGCGCTGGCCGACTTTCGGGGCGTGGCGCGGCGTCTTGAACTGCGCGGCGAGGTCAACGACATCCGGGTGGTGGATGATTTTGCCCACCACCCCACCGCCATCGCCGCCACCCTCGAGGCCCTGCGGACAGCGGCACCCGATCGGCGGCTGGTGGCGGCGGTCGAGCCGCGGTCGAACACCATGCGCGAAGGCGTCCATGCCGATCGCCTGGGCGGCTCGCTGCAGAAAGCCGACCGGATCCATCTGCTGGCCGACCCGTCTCTTGACTGGGATGTCCGGGCCGCGGTGGCCGATCTTGGCTCCCGCGCCCGCGTGGCCGACGGACTGGATGCGCTGGTGGCGGGCATCATGCAGGACAGCCGACCCGGCGATACCATCGCGGTCATGAGTAACGGGGCCTTCGGTGGGATCCATGAGCGACTCATCGAGGGATTGACCCGGCAGACACAGGACAATGCCCAATGAACAACCCACCCATCACCCTGGCGATCACCGGCGCCTCGGGCGCGATTTACGGCCTGCGACTGCTGGAATGCCTCCTGGGCGCCGGTGTCCCGGTCTACCTGATGGTCTCGGAGGCCGGGCGGCTGGTGCTCAAAATGGAGCACGATCTCAGTCTGCCGGCGCGAAGCAGTGACATGGCAGCCACACTGGCCCGGCGCTTCGGCGCCCATGACGGGCAGTTGACGGTGTTTGGCGCCAAGGCCTGGTCGGCGCCGGTGGCCTCGGGCTCGGGGGCGCCCAGGCAGATGGTGATCTGCCCGTGCACCACCGGCACCCTGGGCCGGATCGCCGCCGGGACCAGTGAGGCACTGATCGAGCGGGCGGCGGATGTGGTGCTCAAAGAACGCGGCCAGCTCATCGCGGTGCCCCGCGAGACCCCCCTATCCGAAATCCACCTCGAGAACATGCTCCGGCTCACCCGCATGGGGGCGGTCATGCTGCCCGCCAACCCGGCCTTCTATCACCGGCCGACGGCGATGAACGAGCTGGTGGACTTTGTCGTCGCCCGGGTCCTCGACCGCCTGGGGCTTGATCAGTCGCTGATCCCGCCCTGGGGCCAGGACTCGCTCGCCGGCGAATAACGAGGTGGCCGGATCCCGGCGATCGAGCGCCGCTCGGCCCGCTCGGCCGCGGCGTCCAAAAGCCGCCTTACCGCCGTCCGGTCCGGGCGTTGCCGTTCGAGACGCGGGAGCAGCAAGCCACCGGTAATACGCTCTTGCTCGAGTTGCAGCAGCCACACCCGACCGCGCTCGACACGCGCCACCGGCCAGCCCCGCAACACCCAGCGCCGGGTCGGGTCGTCGCCCAGACGGATACGGACAAAGGGGGCTATCCGGCCCGCGTGCCAGCGCGGTAGCACCGGCAGACGCGCGGGTGTGGGCCGCGGACTGACCCAGCGCAGCAGGGTCTGCCAGCGCCATTCCGGCGGTTGTTGCCAGTCGGGTTGAAAACCCGCCGGTGGCGTTGCCGCCGACCACCACTGGGCGTCAAACGGCGCCTCAAGCCCCAGAATGGCCAATCGCCGCTGCGGCAGGGGGCCATCGCCGGCCAGCCAGTCGGCCGCGGTCATCACCGGCGCGCCCGGCGGTTCGGGATAATCCGCCAACGGATCCGGCCACTGAAGCTGCCGGGTGAGCCCGGCGGTGGCGAGCAGCACCACCATCGAGACGGCCACCGCCGTCATCGACCCATTGCCCGAGCCCCGAGGGCTGCGGGCTACCACCGGGAGCGCGCCCAGGGTGACGCCCAGGCCGATGCCGGCGAGGACATCCAATGGCCAATGCACCCCCAACGCCAGACGACTCACGGCAACGGCGGCGGTCAGCAGCCCGGCAATGGCCAGCAAAAGATTGCGCGAGATGGGCCGCGCGGCCGGCCACAACACCACCCAGAGCGTGACCAGCACCGCAATACCCGCGGCGTGGGCGCTCGGCAACGCCGCCCCGAACGCGGGGGTCTCGGTCAGCGAAAGCGGCCGGGCCAGACCAATCCAGCCCTTGAGGCCGTAGGCGATGGCCTGGGTGGCGGCCATCGCCAGCAGCGCCAGCAGCGCCCGCCGTTGCCCCTCGACCCACCACACCACCCCGACAAGGGCCAGCGCCGCCAGCATGACCGGCAATACACCGCCCAGCTGGGTGACCGCCCAAAAGGCATCATCAAGGCCGGACGCCGAGACCCGGATGACGGCGGCCATGCCGCGCTCCCAGTCCATGGGCGCGGGTTCGAGCAGCGCCCGGGCGCTGCTTGCCACCAGCACGGCCAGCATCAGCCACCAGAACCAGCCACGCCGGTATCGCAGCGCCCGGGTGGCGGCATGCAATGGCCGCAGCCAGGCCCACTCCACGCCCCTGGGCGGTTGTCGGCCCACCGCGCGGGCCAGGCGATGGCCGGCCAGCCGCAGTGGCCGATCGATGCGCGGCAACAGCCAGCGCAGCAGCAGGAACAGGGTGATCACCAGCACGATCCAGGCCACCAGGCGGCCCATGACCTCGAGCGCCAGGGCCAGCGAGGCCCCGAACACCACACCGGGGAGGAGATACGCCGGGGCCCAGATCACCGCCGAGCCCAGGTTGGCGAGCAGAAAACGCCCCGGCGGCATGCCCAGCATACCGACCACGGCGGGAATCACCGGACGCACCGGGCCAACAAACCGGCCAATCACCACGCTCTTGCCGCCGTGGCGGTGGAACAACGCCTCGGCCCGGTTCACCGCCCCCGGATAGCGGCGGATGACCGGCAGCAGACGGAGCTCGCCGCGAAAGCGCCGCCCCAGATAGAAACTCAGCCCATCCCCGGCAATGGCACCGGCCATGGCCCAGAGCAGAATCGGCAGCACCGGCATGTGACTGCCGCCGATAAGCGCCCCGGCGGCGAACATCAGCACCGCCCCGGGGACCAGCAGCCCCACCAGCGCCAGGGACTCGGCAAAGGCGATGACCGCCACCGCCACCCCCACCCAGTCGGGGTGAGCGGCGAGGAAGTTCAGGATGGGTTCAACAAATCCCCAGGGCCCGTTCACAGATGGGCAAAGACCCGCTCGGCGGCATCCAGGGTATGGGCTAGCGCCGCCTCGTCATGGGCGGTCGAGACAAAACCCGCCTCGAAAGCGGAAGGGGCCAGATAGACCCCGGCCTCGAGCATGCCGTGGAAAAAGCGCTTGAACCGATCGGCATCACAGCCGGCGACATCCTCAAAGCCGACGATCTCGTCCTTGTCGGTAAAGAAAAGCCCGAACATGGTGCCGGCCTGGGTGGTGGTCAGCCCAACCCCGGCGGCCTCGGCCCGAGCCTCGAGCCCGGCGAGCAGACGCCCGGTCCATGCCTCGGCCCCGGCATGCACACCGGGCCGGGTGAGGTTGCGCAACGTCGCAAGGCCGCTGGCCATTGCCAGCGGATTCCCCGACAGGGTGCCGGCCTGATAGACCGGACCGGTGGGGGCGAGGTATTCCATGACATCGGCCCGTCCACCCAGCGCCGCGGTGGGCAGGCCACCGCCGATCACCTTGCCCAGGCAGGTGAGATCCGGGGTCACGCCATAGGCGGCCTGGGCTCCGCCGGGGGCGGCACGGAAACCACTCATCACCTCGTCAAAGACCAGCAGCGCCCCGCTGTCATCGCAAAGGCTCCGCAGCCCCTCGAGGAATGCCGGCATGGCCGGCACGCAGTTCATGTTGCCGGCCACCGGCTCGACCAGCACCGCCGCAATGGTCTCGCCATACTCGGCAAAGAGCTGGCGGACCGCATCGATGTCGTTGTAGGGCGCGGTCAGGGTGGTCTCGGTGACCGATGCCGGCACCCCGGGAGAGCCGGGGATCCCGAGGGTCAACACCCCCGAACCCGCCTCGACCAACAGCGCATCGACATGGCCGTGGTAGTTGCCGCGGAATTTCAACACCCGGTCACGGCCGGTATAGCCCCGGGCCAGCCGCACAGCGCTCATGCAGGCCTCGGTGCCGGAGTTGACCATGCGAAGGCGCTCGATGCCCGGCATCAGGGATTTGACCTGGACGGCCAGCTCGGTCTCGAGCTCGGTGGGGGCACCAAAGCTGGTGCCCCGGGCGGCGGTATCGGCGATGGCCTCCACCACTTCGGGATGGGCATGGCCGATGGCGAGCGGCCCGTACGAGAGCACGTAGTCCACATAGCGCTTGCCATCCACATCCTCGATCCAGGCGCCCTCGCCGCGGCGGATGAAAACCGGTGTCCCGCCCACCGAGCGGAATGCCCGCACGGCAGAGTTCACCCCGCCCACCAGATGCTGCTGGGCCTGGGCAAAAAGATTCTCGGATCGGCTGCTCATGATGATGGCGTCCCTTGTGTTGAAAAGCCGCGATGGATCAACGCCGCCGTGGCGGACCGCGGGTCGTCGGCACCGAATACGGCATCCACCACCGCCACCGCATCGGCCCCGGCAGCGGTCACCTCGCCGATGTTATCGGCCGTGATCCCGCCAATGGCCACCACCGGCAGGGCAAAGCGTCGCCGGGCCTCGGCCAGGATATCAAGCGGCGCCAGCCCGGCCTGGGGCTTGGTGGGCGAGGGGTAGACACTGCCAAAGGCCAGATAGTCGGCACCCGCCTCGACCGCTGCCCCGGCCCGGTCGAGATCGGCGTAGCAGGAAACCCCCAGCACACGGCCGGGCCCCAGCGCCGATCGTGCCCGGGCGACACCGGCATCGTCGCGACCGACGTGCACCCCGTCGGCGTTGGCCTGCAGAGCCAGGTCGACATCGTCGTTGATGATGAACGCCGCACCATGCTGCCGACACAGGGCCGCCAGCGCGGTGGCTTCGGTCAGTCGCCGATCGGCGTCATCGCTTTTGTCGCGATACTGCAGCACCCGGGCGCCGGCCCCGAGGGTGGCGGCCGCGGCGTCGAGCAGACCGGACTGGCCGGCCCGACGCGGGGCGGTGATCGCGTAAAGCCCGGTGATGGAACCCGCGGCGGTCAAATCTCGATCATCTCGAAATCCGACTTGCCGGCGCCGCATTCCGGGCAGACGAAGTCATCCGGGATATCTTCCCAGCGCGTCCCGGGGGCGATGCCCTCCTCGGGCAGGCCATCCTCTTCTTCATAGATCCAGCCGCAGACCACACACATCCACGAGCGATATTCCATTGCCATCTCCGTTGATCAGGTCGAAGTCAGAACGTTTTCAAATCCCAACCCTAAAGCCTGCCGCGTCCACGGGAAAGGGCTTTAGCCGTGGGTGGCCCAGACCACACCGGTGTCGATTTCACCGCCCGGGCCCAGATCCAGCCAGCGGAAACCCGGCGGCGCCTCCCCCCGGGTAAAGTCGGCGGCACCGGGGCAGAAATCGGCGGCGGTGGAGGGGGCGCTGATCACCCGCGCCCCGCACCAGGGCCGGTCCACGGGGTGATGGATATGCCCGACCAGCACCGCACGAATGCGCGACTCGGCCTCGATCCGGGCCTGCAGCGCCGCCGGCCGCTGCAACGCGATGGCATCCAGCCAGGGGGTACCCACCGGGATGGGGGGGTGGTGCATGGCCACGATGACATGGTCGGTGGTCAACGCCTCGAGCGCTTCATCCAGCGCCGCCAGCTCGCCTTCGGCAAGCGCCCCCGGGACAGCGCCGGGGATCTGGGTGTTGAGCATGATCACCGTCCAGTCCCTCACCACCAGACTGCGGCCGGTGGTGATCAGCGGCCCGGCAAACGCCCGCGCCATCTGCCGGGGGTCATCATGGTTACCCGGGATGACCCGGCCGGGCAGCCCCAGGGTCGCCAGTTGCGCGGCCAGATCGTCATAGCCGGCGGCGCTTTCGTCATGGACCAGATCGCCGGTATGCAAAAGCCCGTGGGCATGAGCCGCCCAGGGCTTCATGGCGGCCAGCGTCCGGTTGAAGCGGTCACGGACGTTGACCCCGGCCTGCCGCTTGTCGGGGTCGGCAAAAAGATGCGTATCGCTTAGCTGCAGCAGACGCACCGGGCCCGCTGGGCTCATGTACCGGCCTCGCCGTGGATCCACAGCTGGCTGTACCAGTAAAAACGCCCCTCACCGGCCGGCGCGGTGCAGTTGTAACGGCTGCGGCCGACGGGCAGACGGCCGGTGGCCTGCACGGCGAAGCGCCGCCCGGGCTCGAGCCAGCGTGGATCGAGGCGCTGGTCCTGGTAGAAACAGGCGAGCCGGGCTTCGGGGATCGCCGCGTCGGGCGCCAGGGTCACGGTCAGGGTGGGCAGTTCGTCGGCCTCGCGCACCGGATCGAGGGGCGTCTGCGAGACCACCGGCAGGGGCAGGGCATCGACCTTGACGGCAAATCCGTCCATGTCGGCGTAATGCTCATTCATCGGAAAGCGCGGCAGCGCCAGCGAGTTGCTGTGGCGGCCGATGGCGCCGGAGTGCTGACCCAGGCCCACATAGCCGAGCTCGGCGACGACATCCATGAGCTCGATGCTGTATTCGCCAAACGGATAGGCCAGCAACGGCGGATCCTGGTGGACGGCTTCGCCCAACCGATCGACCAGCCGGCGCTGCGCGGTCTGGATGTCATTGACCACCCGCTCGCGCCACTGAGGTCGGGCCTCATTATCCCGCCGCAACTGAAGCGGCACGTGGCGGTGGGAGTGGTTGGCGAACCGGGCGCCCTCATCGGCCATGGCCGCCATCTCGGCCCAGGTCAGATAGCCGCTGTAGCCATCCGCCACCGGCCGGGTGTTGACGAAAATCGTATACGGCCAACCCCGCTCGGCCAGCATCGGATGCGCGACCCGGCCAACGCTTTCGTAGCCGTCATCAAAGGTGATCGCCACCGTGCGATCGGGCAGCGGCTCGCGGGTGCGCAGCGCCTCGACCACCTCGCCCAGGTCGACCACGTTGAAGTCGTTGCGCGCGAGATAGTCGAGATGCGCCGCGAACTGGGTGCGGGTGACACTGGTGCTGGGCGTCTCGGCGTTGCCGACGTGGTGGTACATCAACACCGTCGCGGCCAGATCCGGTGCCGAGGCGCCGGCCGGCCCGGCCAGCAGCACCAGCCCCAGCAGCCACCCCGGGACGCCGCCGGCGCGCCGGCGCGCCGGGTTAGAAGTTGATGTTGAACCCGGCGTAGACGCCATCGTCGAAATCCCGGTCACCACCGCGGGAGCGGCCGTCGTAGCTCAGCTCAATATTGCGATAGCCAACAAAGACATTGGCCTGCTCGAGGACCTGGAACTCGCCGCGTACGGCATATTCCTGATAGCCGTCGATATCGCTAAAACTGGTGGCCGAGGGCGCGTAGTAGAGGTTGCCGGCCACTGCGGCACGGTTGTAGTGCGGCAGCGTCCAGCGCAGCTTGCCGCCGATGGCAAGCGCGGCGCCGTCGGCGTCACGTCGGTCGTCCATGATCACCGGCAGCTTGCCGCCAATGCCGAGCACCAGCGCGTTGCGCCCCGGCTCGGGCCGGTCGACCAGATGGAGGTCGGCCTCGATGATCTCGCCGTCGTCATCGTGGATCATCAGCCCCCCGCCGGCCTCCAGCCCCTCCGGCGGCAGAGGCCGCAAAAACGACAGTTTGGCAGCGTCGCTGCTCAGATCCACACCCAGGGTATCCGCGCCGGCGGTGGCGGCGGCGAAGACCACGGATAAAAGCGCCCAACGGGCAGTCCTGAACCTCATGACCGGCACTCCTCAAAGCCAATGATTGACCCGGCTCATGATACACGCTCACCGCCGCGACGGCAGGCCGGTCCACGCCGTACAATGGA
Organism: Spiribacter pallidus; assembly: GCF_040838495.1. Taxonomy (NCBI): domain Bacteria; kingdom Pseudomonadati; phylum Pseudomonadota; class Gammaproteobacteria; order Chromatiales; family Ectothiorhodospiraceae; genus Spiribacter; species Spiribacter pallidus. Next base: position 609,441 of record NZ_JBAKFM010000001.1, read on the forward strand.
GCGAATCGGCAACGGGAGAAAACATGACCAACACCGCGGTCACCCAACTGCTCAAGACCCTCGACGCCGAATCGGTGGTGACCGATGCCCGGGCGATGGCGCCCTATCTCACCGAACAGCGGGGTCGGTTTGGCGGACACCCGGTGGCGGCGGTGATCCGGCCGGATACCCCCGAGGCGGTGGCCCGGGCGGTGACGGCGTGCCACGGGGCCGGTCTGGCTGTCATCCCCCAGGGCGGCAACACCGGGCTTTGCGGCGGCGCGGCGGCGCGGCCGGACGAGCAGGCCATCATCCTCTCGCTGGAGCGGCTCGACCGCATCCGCTCGGTGGATGCCGAGGATTTCAGTCTGGTGGCAGAGGCCGGCTGCCGGCTCAGCGCCGTCCAGGCCGCCGCCGCGGCCGTCGATCGGCTGTTTCCGCTGAGCTACGCCGCCGAGGCGGATTGTCAGATCGGCGGCAACCTGGCCACCAACGCCGGCGGCATGAACGTGCTGCGCTACGGCAACGCCCGGGACCTGACCCTGGGCGTTGAGGTGGTCCTCGCCGATGGCCGGATCTGGCATGGGCTCAAGCGTCTGCGCAAGGACAACAGCGGCTTTGACCTTAAGGATCTTTTCATCGGCGCCGAGGGCAGCCTGGGGATCATCACCGCCGCCAGCCTCAAGCTCTTTCCGGCCATCCGGCAAAGGGCCACGGCCATTGTCGGACTGGACAGCGTCGAGCGCGCCATCGCCCTGTTCAGCCAGCTGCGCCAGGCAAGCGGCGATGCGTTGAGCAGTTGCGAACTCATGGGTCGTCGGCCGCTCGAGTACGCCCTTGCCCATGACGCGCATTGTGTCGACCCGCTGCCGGCGCCCCATGCCTGGTATCTGCTCGTCGAAGCCAGCAGCAGCGCCGAGGACGTGGACCTGGCCGGCCGGCTGGAACAGGCCATGGCCGCTGCGGCCGTCGGCGACTACCGCATCGCCGGTGATGCCCCCACCGCCGCGGCGTTCTGGCGGCTGCGCAACACCATCCCGGCGGCCCAGAAAGTGGCCGGGGCCAGCATCAAAAACGATATCTCGGTGCCCATCAGCGGCATGGGCGAGTTCATCCAGCGCGCCGGCGAAGCGGTCATCGCCGCCTGCCCCGGGACGCGGATCTGTGCGTTTGGCCATCTGGGCGATGGCAACATCCATTTCAACCTCACCCGCCCCGAAGCCAGCGACGACGACGAATTTCTGGCTCGATGGGCCGATCTGACCGCGGTGGTGCACGACGAGGCGGTCCGGCTAGGCGGGTCGTTCGCCGCCGAGCATGGCATCGGCCAGTTAAAGCCGGCCGAGGTGCAACGGCTCAAGGACCCGGTGGAACTGGCGCTGATGCGCAATCTCAAAGCCGCACTGGACCCGGCCGACACGCTCAACCCGGGCAAGGTGGTGCCGCTGCGGGATCAGTCGGCCTGACGGGCCTCGCGTCGGCGCAGCAGGTAGGCGGCGTAGAAGCTGCCGATGGCCGGGGCAAAGGTCAGCGCCGTGGTCAGCCAGATGGTGGCGTTGGCCGGGTCGAGCAGCAGATCCACTGTCGCCGGGCCCAGCTTCATCCACAGCGCGCCCACGCTGATGCCGACGATGTTGACCGCCAGCGCCAGAAAGACCCAGCCCAGGATGCGAAAGACCTTTGGCAGGTCACCCATGGTTTGTCTCCTCGCCAAGGCTTGTCCCGCGCATCATAGCGCGGCGACACCGTCGGTGTGCGCGGCGGCCAGATCGCGGGCCAGACCAGCGGTGACCGCCGGCGGGATCGGCCCGATGGGCGCGAGGTTGACCCCCAGCCGGGGCACCGGCGGGGCAATGGTCCGGGCCTCATCAAGGATCGCCTGCCAGGTCCGATGGATCTGCTCGACCGAGCGCCCGGTGATCTTGGTCTCGTCAGCAACCAGCCAGGCCTCGAGGTCCTCGGGCACCCCCACCCCCAGCCACTGCAGAAAGCGCAGGTTGCGCACGCTGCGGATTGGACAGAAAGCCACCAGCACCTCGGCCGGTGCCTGGCCCGCCGCCGACAGCGCCGCGAGCATCTGCGAGAAGCCATCCGACTCGTAGAGGATCTGCGTGGTAAAGAAATCGGCCCCGGCGCCGACCTTCTCGGCCATGCGTGCGGCCTCATCCCGCCGGCTGGGGATGCAGATATTGCCGATGCGAAGCCCCGGCACCCCATCGGCGTCGCGCAGCAGCGCGTTGGCCCGGGCCACCCCGGGGCCGGGGTAGCGCACCGATCGGCGGCCACCGCCTACCAACACCATCTGCCGGACGCCGCAGCGCTCCCAGGTCTCGCGGGCCCAATCCACCAGGGCCTGCTCGGAGTGATGGTGGACCACCACGTGGTTGATCATGCACTCGATACCCAGCCGCTCGCGGATGATCTGCGCCAGATCCCGGGGTGCCATGCGCGGCGCGAAGGGCTGGCGGCGCTCGCCCTTGTCGCTGCGCGCCGGCTCTTCGTGGATCTCGGGGATATTGACCAGATCCACCGGTGTGTCGGCCTGCACCGCGGCGACTTTCTTGAGCACCTTCTCCAGCGCGGCCTGGCCCCGGTGGCGTTCCGGCGGAACGGCTTCAAGTACGGTTTTCACGGATAATGGCTTCCGAAGCGGGTCATCGTCGAAAAGACTCGGCAGTCTCTGATGCGGCCCCGAGCGCGTCAAGTGCCGGCAGCCGCCGGCGCGAGGATGTTAATCTTGGTGCTGGTCAGCCGGAGGACGCCATCGATGAGATATCTACCCAGACTGATCCTTCTGGCCGCAACCGCGGTCATCCTCACCGCCTGCGCCCAGGGCACGCAGACCCTGCGGTTATCGCCCACGCCGGCGGCGGTGGAATCGCTGGTCGGCTCGGGACAGAGCCTGGGGCTGAGCGTGGAGGACGCGCGCACCGATCGCGACCTGGGCATGCTGGAAAACCCCGATGGCAGCATCGCCCGGTTGATGCCGGCCCAGCAGATCACCTACACACTGCAACTGGCCGCCGCCGAGACCCTGCGCGGCTACGACTTCGAACCCAGCCTCTGGGACGAGGCCCGCACCCCCCGGCTTGAAATCCGCATCGAAACCCTCGACCACCAGGTCACCGCCGGGGTGCCCTATGAGCTGGCCACCGAGGTGGCGCTGACCGCCACCGGCTACGCCGACGGTCAACGCTACACCACCCGCTCGGGGACCACCCTCACCCGGCAACGCCCCCTGCCCCCCACAGCGGATGCCAACGCCGATGCCATTAACACCGCCCTCAGCCGCGCCCTGGGGCAGCTGCTGGACGACGAACTGGCCCGATTCCTGGCCACAGGCCGATAACCACGACGATGCACTCCGGCGATGCACGAATGAACGCCCTGCCCCAGCCGGCCAGCGACTGGGCGCTTTTTCTGGATTTTGACGGCACGCTGGTGGAAATCGCCGACCACCCCGATGCGGTGGTGGTGCCCGAGACCCTGCCGGGGCTTTTAAAGCGACTGGCCGCGACCCTGGACGGCGCAGTCGCCATCGTCTCGGGACGCAGCCTGGCGGGCCTGGATGCCCTGCTTGACGGGGCACTGCCGGCCATGGCCGGGGTCCACGGGCTGGAGCGCCGGGATGGACGCGGCCAGACCTACGCGCCGCTTGATCGCACCCCGGCATTCCGCCAGGCCCGGGCGGCGGTCCAGGCCTTCGTCGAAGACCACCCGGGCACGGTGATGGAGGACAAGGGCAATGCCATCACGCTGCACTTCCGCGGCGCCCCGGCGGCAGCCGACGCCGCGCGGGCCATGCTGAGCGCGCATTGCCACGCCATGGGCGATGAGTTCGTGCTCATGGACGGCAAACAGGTCCTCGAGCTCAAGCCGGCGGATCAACACAAGGGCACGGTGGTCCAGACCTATATGCGCGAGCCCCCCTTCGCCGGCCGGGTGCCGGTGTTCATGGGCGATGATGTGACCGACGAGTACGCCTTCGCCGCGGTCAATCAACTGGGCGGCCATACCATCCGGGTGGGCGATGGCGATCGCGCCACCGCCGCGCACCACACCATCGACTCTGTTAACGAGGCACTGCAATGGCTGAACCGTCTGGCGAGACAACTGGCCGACCACCGCTAGATCTGGAGCTGGGGGTCATCGGCAACTGCCAGGTGGCCGCACTGGTGGACGAGCGGGGCAGCATCGTCTGGTCCTGCCTGCCCCGGTTTGACGCCGAACCGGCCTTCTCGCGGCTGGTGGACACCCAGGATCGGGGGCAGTTTGCCATCGAGCTCTGCGACCCCTGCCATACCCAGCAGTACTACCGACGCAATACCGCGGTGCTCTGCACCGAGCTCACCGACCGCCACGGCGCGGTGCTGCGCATCACCGATTTCTGCCCCCGCTTTCGTCAGTACGGCCGTTTCTATCGGCCGGTGATGATCATCCGCCGGCTCGAGGTGCTGCGGGGCAACCCCGTGATCCGCGCCCGGCTGCGCCCGTCGATGGGCTGGGACGGCGAAGCGCCGGCCGCCACCCGGGGCAGCAACCATGTCCGGTTTCTGCGCAACGACCAGGTGTTGCGGGTCACCACCGATGCCCCGCTCACCCATGTGCTCGATGAAACCCCTTTTGTGGTGGATGGGACCATGACCTTCGTCCTTGGCCCGGACGAGAGCGTCAAGGAGTCGGTGGATGCCATGGGCCGGCGCTTTCTCGAGCTGACCGAGGACCACTGGCGCGAGTGGTCCCGCTCGCTGGCCATTCCCTTCGAGTGGCAGGCCTCGGTGATCCGGGCGGCGATCACCCTCAAGCTCTCGGCCTACGAAGACACCGGCGCGGTGATCGCCGCGTTCACCACTTCGATCCCCGAGGCGGCGGCCACCCAGCGCAACTGGGACTATCGCTACTGCTGGCTGCGGGATGCCTATTTTACCGTCCATGCCCTCAACCGCCTGGGCGCCACCCGCACCATGGAGGGCTTTCTGCGCTATATCATCAACCTGGTGGCCGGCACGGATGACAGCCGCCTGCAGCCGCTCTACGGCATCGGCGGCGAGCGCCGCATCGAAGAGACCACCGCCGATGCGCTGGGTGGCTACCGCGGCATGCAGCCGGTGCGCGTGGGCAATGCCGCTTACCGGCAAAACCAGCACGATGTCTACGGCACGGTGGTGCTCGCCGCCACCCAGGCGTTCTTTGACCAGCGCCTCGACCGTCCCGGCGATCGGGCGCTCTATCATCGCCTCTGCGCCCTCGGCGAGGAGGCCGCCCGGCTCTATGACCAGCCCGACGCCGGCATCTGGGAGTATCGCGGCCGGACCCAGGTGCATACCTACTCGGCGATGATGTGCTGGGCGGCCTGCGATCGGTTGGCCCGCATCGCCGGCCAGCTCGAGCTCGACGCCGATGCCCGGCGCTGGCGCGATGAGGCCGATCGCATGCACGCCGATATCTGCCGCCAGGCCTGGAATGCCACTGAAAACGCCTTCACCGAGACCTTCGGCGGCGAGACCATGGACGCCAGTCTGCTGCTGATGCACGAACTGGGGTTCATGGCCGCCGATGACCCCCGCTTTGTCGGCACCGTCGAGGCCATCGAGCGGCACCTGCGACGCGGCGATCACCTCTTTCGCTACGCCGCCGAGGATGACTTCGGCCTGCCCGAGAACGCCTTTAACATCTGCACCTTCTGGTTCATCGACGCCCTCGATGCCATCGGCCGGGGCGATGAGGCGCGGGCCCTTTTCGAGAACATGCTCGGCCACCGCACCCGGCTGGGGCTGCTCTCGGAAGATCTCGACACCCAGAGCGGCGAGCTGTGGGGCAACTTCCCGCAGACCTACAGCATGGTGGGGTTGATCAACTCGGCCATGCACCTGAGCCGCCCCTGGGAGGAGGCGCTATGAGCCGTCTAGTGGTGGTCTCCAACCGGGTCCCCAATCCCGGCTCGGGCCAACCCCAGGCCGGTGGACTGGCGGTGGCGTTGACCGATGCCCTCAAACGCCGGGGTGGGCTTTGGTTTGGCTGGAACGGCCAGCTCAGCCAGTCGGCGGTGACCCGCCCGCGGGTGGCGCATCACGAGGGCATCGACTACGCCACCCTGCCCCTTGCCAAGCCCGACTACGACGACTTCTACCTGGGCTACGCCAACGCGGTGATCTGGCCGGTGTTTCATTTCAACCTGGGGGCCATGGATTACCAGCGCCGCTACGGCGAAGCCTATCGCCGGGTCAATGCGCTGTTCGCCGATGCCCTGGCGCCGCTGATCGAGCCCGACGACATCCTCTGGGTCCACGACTATCACCTCATGCCCCTGGCGCGGGAGCTGCGCGAACGCGGCATCGGCAACCGCATCGGCTTTTTCCTGCATATCCCCTTTCCCGACTACGATGTGCTGCGGGCGATGCCCGGCCACCGCCAGCTGCTCGAGGATCTGTGCCGGTTTGATCTTCTGGGTTTCCAGACCCGTAACGACCAGCACGCTTTCGAGGAATCCGCCGGCCGGGCCATCGGCGCGCTGGTCCACGCCCCCGGGGCGTTGCGGCACCGCAATCACCCCTTTGGCACCGGGGTCTATCCGGTGGGCGTCGCCGTGGACGAGCTGGCCCGCACCGCGGCGCGCACGCTGACCACCAACCGTGTCCGCCGGCTGCTCAACGGCCTGGGCGAGCGCGATCTGATGATTGGTGTCGACCGGCTGGACTACTCCAAGGGCCTCGAGCAGCGGTTCCGGGCCTTTGAGGCGCTGCTCGAAGACTACCCCCACCGCCGCGGTCACACCGTGCTCATGCAGATCGCCAGCCCTTCGCGCAGCAGCATCAGCGAATACGCCGATCTGCGCCAACGCCTGGAGGGACTGGCCGGGCATATCAACGGCACCTACGCCGACCTCGACTGGGCACCGCTGCATTATCTCAACCGAACCTTTGCCCGGGGCTCGATCATGGGGCTCTACCGCGCTGCCCGGGTGGGCCTGGTCACCCCGCTGCGCGATGGCATGAACCTGGTGGCCAAGGAGTTTGTCGCCACCCAGGATCCGGACAACCCCGGCGTGCTGGTGCTCTCGGAGCTTGCCGGCGCCGCCGCCGAGCTCACCGATGCCATCCGGGTCAACCCCTACGACATCGATGCCATCGCCGCCGGCGTCAACCAGGCGCTGGCCATGCCGCTGCCCGAGCGGCGCCGGCGGCACGAGGCGATGATGACCACCCTGCGGGAGAACGACATTGGTGCCTGGGAACAGCGCTTCCTCGACGACCTTGGCGTTGCCCGGGCTTGATCCGGCCACGCCCGCCCGGCGTCGGATCATGCACCTGGACATGGATGCCTTTTTTGCCGCTGTGGAGCTGCGCCGGCGGCCCGAGCTGCGCGGCCAGCCCATGGTCGTGGGCGGCCGGGGTGATCCGTCCCGGCGGGGCGTGGTCTCGACCTGTACCTACGAGGCCCGAGTCTATGGCATTCACTCGGGCATGGCCCTTCGCACCGCCGCGCGCCTCTGCCCCGATGCGGTCTTTCTGCCCGTGGACATGGCCGCCTACCGCGAGGCCTCGGAGGCGGTGTTCCGGCATCTCCACCGGGTCACACCGGTGATCCAGGCGGTGGGGCTGGACGAGGCCTATCTCGATGTCAGCGACCGGACCGGTGATGCGGTGGCGCTCGCCCGGGCGCTCAAGCAGTCGATCCGCGAGGATACCGGCCTGGTGGCCTCGGTGGGCATCGGCCCCAACCGGCTGCTGGCCAAGATCGCCTCGGATCTGGAAAAGCCCGACGGGCTGACCTGTCTGGGCCCGGACGATCTTGAGGATCGGGTCTGGCCGCTCAACGCCCGGGTGCTCCACGGTGTGGGGCCCAAAACCGGCGCGCGTCTCGCCGGCCTGGGCATCGAGACCGTGGGAGACCTGGCCCGGACACCGCTTACGACCCTGGGTAGCGAGTTCAGCGAGCGCCACGCCCGGGCTTTGCATGACGCCGCCCACGGGCGCGACGAACGGCCGGTCCAGTCGCAGCGGGTGCGCAAATCCATTGGCCGCGAGCGCACCTTCCAGACCGACTGCCGCAGCAGTGCCCGACTGGCCTGGGAGGCCGAGCAGATGCTCACCGAGGTCCACACCCGGCTGTGCCAACGCCATCTGCTGGCCCGCACGGTGACGGTCAAGATCCGCTATCGCGACTTCACCACCCATACCCGCTCGCAGAGCCTGACCGGCCCTACCGATGACTTTGCAACGCTGGCACAGACCACCCGCGCCTGCCTCTATGCCCATCGCCTGCACCGGGCCGTGCGCCTGCTGGGCGTCCAGCTCGCCGGCCTTGAGGACAGCCACCCGGAACCCGCCCGACCATGAATACCCTCGCCGCCATCCTCGGGGCCCTGGTCCCGCTTTTTGGTCTGATCGTGATCGGCGCCGCCCTGGCCCGGGCGGATTTCCCCGGCGAAGGGTTCTGGCCGGATCTGGGTCGATTGATTTATTTCTTTCTCTTCCCCGCGCTGCTTATCGAGAGTCTGGCCACCGCCGATGTCGACCCGGCCCGGCTGGTCCCGGTGTTCCTGGCCGCCGGCGGCACCATCGCCCTGGGCAGTGCGCTGACCTTTGCCCTGCAGCCCCTGCTGCGACTCAACGGGCCCGATCTGACCTCGCTCTACCAGGGCGGCATCCGCTTTAACACCTACCTGGGGATCGCGGTGGTGCTGGCGGTCTACGGCGAGCCGGCGATGGCGGTGACCGCGGTGGTGATCGCCATCATGGTGCCGCTGATCAACCTGGGCTGTGTGCTGGTGCTGAGCCGCTTCAACAACACCCCCACCACCGCCGCCTATATCGCCGGCAGCCTGGTGAAAAACCCCCTGATCATCGGCTGTGTGCTCGGGCTGCTGCTCAACGTCGGCGGCATCGGCCTGCATCCGTGGCTTAGCAGCCTGCTCGAGATCGCCGGCAGCGCCGCCGTCCCGCTGGGGTTGATCAGCGTCGGCGCCGGTCTTCGCATGGGCGCACTCCGGCGCACCGGCGCGCCGATGGTGGGAGCGGCCGCCGTCAAGCTCATCGCCATGCCGGCCATCGCCTGGGCCCTGGCGGTGGGCATCGGCCTGAGCACGCTCGAGACCCAGGTCCTGGTGCTTTTCGCCGCGCTGCCCACCGCCACCTCGGCCTACATCCTGGCCCGTCAGATGGGTGGCAATTTTCGCCTGGTCGCCGGCATGCTGACGCTGCAGACGGCCATCTCGGCGCTGACGCTGCCGCTGGTACTGGCTTTGCTTGCCCGCCACCTGGGCTGATCCCGGCTGTCACAACGCAGGCGCTGATGTTCGTTACACTGGGTATGTTGCTATGCAGCATGCCAGGAGCATCCGATGACCATTCGCAACCTCAACGCCCTTTTCAAGCCCCGGTCGGTCGCCGTCATCGGGGCCAGCCGCCGTCCCGGATCCGTGGGTGCGGTGCTGGCACGCAACCTCTTTCGCGGCGGGTTCGACGGGCCGATCATGCCGGTCAACCCCAAGCATGACGCCATCGAGGGGGTTCTGTGCTATCCCGATATCGATGCCCTGCCCATGACCCCGGATCTGGCGGTGATCTGCACGCCGCCGGATACCGTGGCGGGTATCGTCGAGGCGCTGGCCCGTCGGGGGACCCGCGGGGTGGTGGTGATTACCGCCGGCTTTGGCGAGGGCGGCGACGAGGCCGGCGAGCAGCGCCGTCAGGCGGTACTGGATGCGGCACGGCCGCAGCTAACCCGCATCATCGGGCCCAACTGCCTGGGCATCCTAGTGCCGCGCATCGGGCTCAATGCCAGCTTCTCGCACCTGGCACCGCCCCGAGGACGGCTTGCCTTTGTCACCCAGTCCGGCGCCATCGTCACCTCGGTGCTGGACTGGGCCAAGCGCCGGGGCATCGGCTTTTCGCACATGATCTCGCTGGGGGACATGGCGGATGTGGACTTTGGCGATACCATCGATTACCTGGCCAATGACCCGGACACCCGGGCGATCCTTCTGTATGTCGAGGCCATCACCGACGCACGCAAGTTCATGTCCGCCGCCCGAGCAGCGGCCCGCATGAAACCGGTGATCGTGGTCAAATCCGGCCGCCACGCGGCAAGCGCCCAGGCGGCCGCCTCGCACACCGGGGCGTTGGCCGGCTCGGATGCGGTCTACGACACCGCCTTCCGGCGGGCCGGCATGTTGCGGGTGGACACCCTGGGCGAGCTCTTTGCCGCCGTCGAGACGCTGGCCTCGACCGAACCCCCGGCCGGCGACCGATTGACCATCCTGACCAACGGCGGTGGCATCGGCGTTCTGGCCACCGACGCACTGGTCGGCCAGGGCGGCCACCTCGCCGAACTCGACGACGACATCACCACCGCGCTGGATGAGGTGCTGCCGGCCACCTGGTCGAAGGGCAATCCGGTGGACATCATCGGCGACGCCCCGGGCAAACGCTACGCCGACGCCCTGGCGGTGCTCGCCGACAATGCCGAGACCGATGCCATTCTGGTGCTCAACTGCCCCACCGCGGTGGCCGACAGCATGGATGCGGCCGAGGCGGTGATCGCCGAGCATCAACGCTGGCAGGCCTCGGGCAGCGGTCAGCGCCCGGTCATGCTGACCTCGTGGGTGGGCGAACACACCGCCCAGGACGCCCGTCGGCGGTTTGCCGAGGCGGGCATCCCCAGCTACACCACCCCCGAGGCGGCGGTGCGGGCGTTCATGCACATGGTGGCCTATCGGCGCAGTCAGGAGCAGCTGCTCGAGACCCCGCCGTCGGTGCCCGAGCTCTTCCAGCCCGACCATGACCGGGCCAAGCGTTTGATTGACCGGGCAGTGGATGAAGATCGGGCCATCCTAAGCGAGCCCGAGGCCAAATCCCTGCTCGCCGCCTACGGCATCGATGTGGTGCCCACCGAGGTTGCTGCCACACCGGCGGCGGCGGGCGAGGCGGCGGAACGGCTGGGGCTGCCCGCCGCCATCAAGATCCTCTCGGCGGATATCACCCATAAAAGCGACGTCGGTGGGGTGGTGCTGGATCTCGAGACCGCCGAGGGCGTGCGCAGCGCCGCCGAGGCCATGCAGCGGCGGGTGGCCAAGACCTATCCGGATGCGGACCTGCAGGGCTTTAGCGTCCAGCCCATGGTCAAGCGCGCCGGCGCCTGGGAGCTGATCGCCGGGTTCACCGAGGATGCCCAGTTCGGGCCGGTGGTGCTGTTCGGCCAGGGGGGCACGGCGGTGGAGGTGATCCGCGACCAGAGCCTGGCGCTGCCGCCGCTCAACCTCAAACTGGCCAAGGACATGGTCTCGCGCACCCGCATCTACCGCCAGCTCCAGGGCTATCGCGACCGCCCGGCGGCGGACCTCGAGGCCATCGCGCTGACCCTGACCCGCATCGCGCAGATCGCCGCCGATCTGCCGCGGATCAAAGAGCTCGACATCAACCCGCTGCTGGCCTCGGCGGGTGGCACCATCGCGCTGGACGCCCGCATCCGGGTGGGTGAGGCCGGCGACGGCGCCGGCCGGCTGGCCATCCGGCCCTATCCGCGTGAGCTCGAGACACGGGTCCGTGCCGATGACGGCAGCGACTATCTGCTCCGCCCCATCCTGCCGGAGGATGAACCGGCGCTGCACCGGGCGTTTTCGCATCTGACCCCGGAACAGATCCGGCTGCGGTTTTTTGCCCCCATGAAGCAGCTAAGCCACATGGCGGCGGCGCGTTTTACCCAGATCGACTATGACCGCGAGATGGCGCTGATCATCACCGACCCGGACCGGGTGCCCGGCGAGGCCGAGCTCTATGGCGCGGTGCACATCCACGCCGACCCGGATGGCGAGCAGGCCGAATACTCCATCGTGGTCCGCCACGAGCTCACCCGTCAGGGGTTGGGACGGATTCTCATGGAGCATGTCATCGACTATGCCCGGCAGCGGGGCATCGGGGCGATCACCGGCGAGGTCCTGCGCGAGAACCAGCCCATGCTCGCGCTCTGCCGGCAACTGGGATTCAGCGAGCGGACCGACCCCGACGACCGGGACATCATCGAGGTCCAATTGCCGTTGAACGACGCCGGCTAGCCCTGGCGGTATTTGAGGATTTCCATGAGCTCGGCGACGATGCGCTCGTCATCCCCCCGGGCCTGGGCGTTGGTGACATGGTGGCGCAGATGACTGCGCAGCACCGTGTCACCCACCCGGTCCAGGGCGGCGTTGATCGCCTTTAACTGGCGCAGCACATCCACGCAGTAGACATCGTCGCGCTCGAGCATCCGCACCACCCCCTCGACATGCCCACGCACCGAGGCCAGTCGCCGGCGCGCGTCTTCGCGAACATTCGCATCAAGGGTCAGTTCGCAATGGGTCTTCTCATCCATGGGCCACCTCCGGCTGTGGCGTGGTCGACCCGGCGGAGGGCGCCGGCGAAAACCGCCGCAGCCGCAGGGAGTTGGTGAGCACAAAAAGGCTCGACAGGCTCATCGCCGCCGCGGCGGCCATGGGGTTGAGCAACCAGCCGGTAAACGGGAAGAGCAGCCCCGCCGCCACCGGGATGAGCAGGACGTTGTAGCCATAGGCCCAGACGAAGTTGCCGATGATGGTGCGATGGGTGCGCCGGGCCAGGCTCAAGGCATCGCGGATGCCATTGAGATCGGCGCGCATCAGCACCGCGTCGCCGGATTCGATGGCCACGTCGGTGCCGGTGCCAATGGCGATGCCCACATCGGCCCGGGCCAGGGCCGGCGCGTCGTTGATGCCATCCCCGACAAACATCACCCGCTGGCCATCCGCCTGCAGCCGGCCGACCTCGCGGGCCTTGCCATCGGGCAGGACCCCGGCCATGACCTCGTCGATGCCCAGCTGCCGGGCCAGCGCATCGGCGGTGGCCTGCTGGTCACCGGTGACCATGGCCACCCGCAGGCCGGCGGCCTTGAGGTCGTGGATGACCGCGGCGCTCTCGGGTCGGGGCGGATCGGCGATGCCCACCACCCCCAGCAGTTGGCCATCCACTGCGGCATAGACCACCGTGCGGGCGTCCCGGGCGAGTCTGGCCACGGCGTCGGCCACCGCCGTGGTGTCGACCCCGAGCCATTCCATGTAATGGGCCGCGCCCACGTGGACGTAGCGACCCTCGACCTGCGCGGTAATGCCATAGCCACTCACCGCGTCAAAGTCCGTGGCCGCGGAGAGAGACAGACCACGCTCCCGGGCGGCGCTGACAATGGCCTCGGCCAGCGGATGTTCGCTGTGCTGCTCCACTGCGGCGATCATGGCAAGGGCCTCGTCCTCGGCGCCGCTCGGGACCACCAGATCCGTCATCCGGGGCTGACCAACGGTGAGCGTGCCGGTTTTATCCAGCACCACCGTATCCGCCCGGGCCAGCGACTCGAGGGCCGCCCCGCGGCGCATGAGCATGCCCTGCTCGGCGCCCTTGCCGGTGGCCACCATGATCGCCGTCGGGGTGGCAAGCCCCATGGCACAGGGGCAAGCGATGAGCAGAACACTCACCGTCGCGACGAATGCATACGAGAGGACCGGCTCGGGCCCGACGGTCAGCCACACGGCAGCGGTGGCCAGTGCCACCACCAGCACGATGGGGACGAACACGCCGGCCACCCGGTCGGCCATGCGCTGGATGGGCGGCTTTTCGGCCTGGGCGCGTTCGACCATGTCGATGATCCGCGCCAGCACCGTCTCGCCGCCCACCCGGGTCACGTCAAAGGTCAGCGAACCGCTGCCATTCACCGTCCCGGCACTGAGCTCATCCCCCGCGGCCTTGGCCACGGGCACGGGCTCGCCGGTGAGCATGGACTCATCCACCCGTGACTGGCCCTCGCGCACATGGCCATCCACGGGGATGCGTTCACCGGGCCGCACCAGCACCCGGTCACCCACCGCGACCGCGTCGACGTCCACTTCGACCGGCTCGTCATCGCGCATGACCCGGGCGGTCCGCGACTGCAACCGCAGCAGCCGCTGAATGGCCTGCGATGTCCGGCCGCGGGCGACCTGCTCGAGGTAGCGACCGGCGAGGATGAGGGTGACGATCACGCCGGCGGCCTCAAAATAGCTGCCGGCGGTGCCGGCGGGAAAAAGCCCCGGCACCAGCAGCACCAGCAGCGAGTAGAGATAGGCGGCCCCGGCACCGATCATCACCAGGCTGCTCATGGCCGGCGCGCGGTGGAGCATCTCGGCCAAGCCGCGGACGAAGAACTCGCGACCGGCCCAGAACACCACCGGGGTGGCCAGCAGCCACTCGATGCCAATCCAGGCGCGTTCCGGCAGCAACGTGTGGAAAAACGCCTGCCCACCGGGCAGGTGTCGACCCATGGCGATGATCACCAAAGGCACGGTAAAGACCGCCGCCAGGCGCAACCGCTGCAAAAGCAATGCCTGTTCGCGGGCCGCCGGATTCTCGTCGTTGGCCTTGCCGCCCGGCGCCTCGGCCCGTTCGGCTCCGTAGCCCGTCGCCTCCACCGCGGCGACCGCCTGATCGGCGGCGGTGGTCGGATCCACCGACCCGTCCAGCTGGATCTGGGCCTTGCCGGTGCCCAGGTTGACGCTTGCGCTCTGCACCCCGTCGACACCGTTTATCGCCGTCTCGGCACGGCGCACGCAACTCGCGCAGTTCAGCCCCGAAATGGTCAGGGTGAGGGTTTGCTCGCTCATGGTCATGCATCGCTAACTGCCATCTGATGCTTTGATTCTACCCCTCCCCCCGGGGGGTCGGTCAATCGGCAGAAAGCGGCACCCCAAAAGAAAAGGGGGCCCGCAGGCCCCCAAGGTTCCGGATGAGGAGATGGGTCCGGATTACATGCTCTCGCGCCAGCTCGCAACGAGCTCGTCGTAGGGCACGGTCTGGCCCTGTGGCTTCTCGTTGTCGACCGGTGGCTTGGGTGCGCCGGGCTGGTTAAACCAGTACTCGGCATCCCGCTCTTCGTTGAGGCGCGGTCCGCAACGCTCCTGGACACCCGCACGCTCGAGACGCTCCATGACCCGGTCCTGCTCTTCGGCCAGGTTGTCCATGGCCTGCTGCGGGGTCACCTCGCCGGTGACGGCCGCGGCCACGTTGGACCACCAGAGCTGGGCCAGACGCGGATAGTCGGGCACGTTGGTGCCGGTATCAGTCCACATCTCGCGGTCGGGGCTGCGGTAGAACTCGACCAGACCACCCAGACGCGGTGCCCGCTCGGTCATCGACTCATGCATGATGTCGGACTGGCGGATCGGGGTGAGGCCCTCGTGGAACTTCTTCAGCGAGACCACCTTGGAGGTAACGAACTGGGCATACAGCCAGGCCGCCTTGCGACGCTCGGGATCGGCGTGCTCGAAGAAGGTCCAGGAACCGATGTCCTGATAACCCACCTTCATGCCTTCTTCCCAGTACGGGCCGGACGGCGAAGGGGCCATGCGCCACTTCGGCGTGCCGTCGTCGTTCACCACCGGCGTGCCCTCCTGGGCCATCGAGGCGGTAAAGGCGGTGTACCAGAAGATCTGCTGCGCGATCTGACCCTGGGCCGGGACCGGGCCCGCCTCGGAGAAGGTCATGCCGGAGGCCTCCGGCGGCGCATAGGCATCGAGCCAGTCGATGTACTTGGTCAGGGCGTAAACCGCGGCCGGGCCGTTGACCGCACCACCCCGGGTCACGTCAGAGCCCGCCGGATGGCAGTCTTCGACGCGGATGCCCCACTCGTCCACGGGCAGGCCGTTGGGCAGGCCCTTGTCACCGGCGCCGGCCATGGAAAGCCACGCATCGGTGAAACGCCAGCCCAGCGACGGGTCCTTCTTGCCGTAGTCCATGTGGCCGTAGACCTCGCGGCCGTCCAGCTCACCGGCATGCTCGGTGAAGAACTCGGCGATGTCCTCGTAGGCGGACCAGTTGGTGGGCACACCCAGCTCATAGCCGTAGATGTCCTCGAACTGCGCCTGCAGATCCTCGCGCTGGAACCAGTCGTAGCGGAACCAATAGACGTTGGCGAACTGCTGGTCCGGGAGCTGGTACATCTTGCCGTCGGGCGCGGTCACCGCGTCCAGGCCGATGAAGTCATCCAGATCCAGATAGGGCGAAGTCACCTCCGCGCCCTCACCTTCCATGTAATCGGACAGCGGGATGACCTGACCATACCGGTAATGCGTGCCGATGAGGTCGGCATCGTTGACGTAGCCGTCATAGATGCTCTCGCCGGACTGCATCTCGGTCTGCAGGGCCTCGATGACATCCCCTTCACCGATGAGGTTATGGGTGAGATTGATGCCCGTGATCTCGCTGAAGGCCTCGGCCAGCACACTGGCCTCGTACTCGTGGGTGGTGATGGTCTCGGAGACCACCGAGATATCCATGCCGCGGAACGGCTCCGCGGCGTCGATGAACCACTCGAGCTGCTCGAGCTGCTCTTCGCGGGTCAGCGTGGATGGCTGGAACTCGTCCAGGTACTGCTCGGCAACAGCCATTTGCTCGGCGGTGGCGGCATGGACACTGCCCATTCCACCCACACCCAGGGCGGCCGCAACGGCAAGCGCCGTCCAGGGCCGCATGGCGCTTTTCTGCTGTTTCATTTCGTTCTCCTCCTGGAGGGGATCCATGTGATCCCGGTTTCCAAGGGCAGCGGCACCGGCCCATCCGGCACTTGCCCGTTTCATGCCATGCACCCGGCCCGGGGGGCGGGCGCAAGCCGGTCAGCCCCAGCGCATCATCACCGCTGCATAGGCAACGGAAATGGCCGAGGCAATCAAAAGGCTCGCGTCCGAGAACGCCAGCCAGATGAGATGGATGAACGCCGAGCCCAGCAGGCTCATGAAAAGCCGATCGCCCCGGGTCGTGGGCACCGGCAGAAAGCCGCGCCGCTCGTAGGTGGGGATGACGAACTGCAGCACGCCAAAGACCACCAGCATCACCACAATGGCTGCAAAAAAGATGGCCACCGGCTGCGTCCAGGCCATCCACGCCAGATTGAATCCTGCTTCCGCATTCATGCCGTCACTCCAATCAGACCCGGCCCAGGGCGAAGCCGCGGGCGATGTGTTTGCGCACGAACCAGATCACCAGCGCCCCGGGCACCAGGGTGAGCACACCGGCGGTGGCCAGAAGCCCCCAGTCCAGGCCCGAGGCACTGACCGTCCGGGTCATGGTCACGGCAATGGGCTTGGCTTCGGTGGAGGTGAGCGTGCGCGCCAGCAGCAGCTCCACCCACGAGAACATAAAGCAGAAAAACGCCGTGACGCCCACGCCGGAGCGGATCAAGGGCAGGAAGATCGTGATGAAAAACCGCGGCCAGGAATAGCCATCGAGATAGGCGGTCTCGTCGATCTCCTTGGGCACGCCGGACATGAACCCTTCCAGGATCCACACCGCCAGCGGCACGGTGAAAAGCGTATGCGCGAGCGCCACCGCGATGTGCGTGTCATAGAGCCCGACGCTCTGGTAGAGCTCGAAAAACGGCAGCAAAAACACCGCCGGCGGCGCCATGATGTTGGTCAGCAGCCAGAAGAACAGGTGCTTGTCGCCCAGAAAGTTGTAGCGCGAAAAGGCATAGGCCGCCGGCAACGCCACCGTCAGCGAGATGATGACGTTCATCAACACATAAAGCGTTGAGTTGATATAGCCGGGATACCAGGTCGGGTCGGTGAATATCTTGATGTAGTTATCCACCGTCAGGTTCTGCGGCCACAGCGAAAAGGTCGAGAGGATTTCCTGGTTGGTCTTCAGCGACATCATGACCAGCCAGTAGATGGGCAGCATCAAAAAGACCAGCCACAGGCCCAGGAAGATGTAACGACGCCTCGAGCCCATCGATCAGCCCTCCCGGTCCATGTTGAGAATGGTCAGATAGAAGACGTAGCTAAAAAGCAGAATGATCAGAAAGTAGACCAGCGAGAACGCCGCCGCTGGCCCCAGATCGAACTGCCCCACGGCCATGGTCGTCAGGCTCTGACTGAGGAATGTCGTGGCGTTGCCCGGGCCACCGCCGGTGAGCACGAACGGCTCGGCATAGATCCGGAAGCTGAAGATGAACCGCAGCAAAATGGCAATGAGCAGCACGCCCTTTAACTTGGGCAGCTCGATATAGCGGAACACCGCCCAGCGCGAAGCGCCATCGATCCGCGCGGCCTGGTAGAAGGCATCCGGGATGGCCTGCAGGCCGGCGTAACAAAGCAGGATCACCAGCGAGGTCCAGTGCCAGACATCCATCACCAGCACCGTGAACCAGGCATCCAGCGAGTCGCCGGTGTAGTTGTAGTCAAGCCCCAGGCTGTTGAGTGTGACACCGGCCAGGCCCACATCCGGGCGGGCGAAGACCTGCCAGATGGTGCCGACCACATTCCACGGCACCAGAAGCGGCAGCGCCAGCAGCACCAGGGCAAACGACACGCCGATGCCCTTTTTGGGCATGCATAGCGCCAGGCCGATGCCCAGCGGAATCTGGATGAAAAGCACCGCCGCCGAGAAGATGATCTGCCGGACCAGCGCCCCATGCAGGGCCGGGTCGCGGAGGACTTCCTTGAACCACTCGGTGCCCACGAAAAACCGCGAGTCCGGCCCGAAGATGTCCTGCACCGAGTAGTTGACCACGGTCATCAGCGGCATGATGGCGCTGAACGCCACGACCAGCACCACCGGCAGGACCATCAGCCACGCCCATTGGTATTCGCGCTTATCCACAGCTATTTCCCTCCACCGACCAGTCGATCGTCGGCATAGAGCAGCGCATGCTCCCGGGGGAAGACCACCTCGAGGCCATCGCTGCCAATCTTCTCGGACTCTTCCAGGCGGACATGGAGCTTCTGGCTGCCCAGATAACCGGTGACCAGCTCGTAATCGCCCAGGTCTTCGACGTTCTCGACCTGCAGGGTCAGGCCCTTCTCGCCGGCGGCGGCGGTGCGAATCAGCCCCGGGCGGATGCCCAGTTGCAGCAGTCCGCCGGCTTCACCGGCGGCCTGCGCCATGGCCGGGTCCACCGCCACCCGATGGCCTTCGATGAGCGCCTCGCCGCCCTCGACCTGGCAGTCAAAGAAGTTCATCCCGGGGCTGCCGATGAAATAGCCGACAAAGGTGTGCTCGGGGCGCTCGAAAAGCGCCTGGGGGGTACCCACCTGCAGCACCTGGCCGGCCAGCATGACCACCACCTTATCGGCGAAGGTCAGCGCCTCGGTCTGGTCATGGGTGACATACACGAGCGTCAGATTGAGCTGCTCATGCACCTCGCGGAGCTTGCGGCGGAGCTGCCATTTAAGATGCGGGTCGATGACCGTGAGGGGCTCGTCGAAGAGCACCGCGGCCACGTCCTCGCGGACCAGCCCCCGGCCCAGCGAGATCTTTTGCTTGGCATCGGCGGTAAGATTTTTGGCGCGGCGCTTTAATACATCCTCGAGCCCCAGCATGCCAGCGATCTGGGTGACGCGCCGCTCGACGTAGTCCTCGCCCAGCTTGCGGTTGCGCAGCGGGAAGGCCAGGTTATCGAACACGCTCATGGTGTCGTAGATGACCGGAAACTGGAAAACCTGGCCGATGTTGCGCTGCTCGGGCGGCAGGGTGGTGACATCGCGCTCGCCGAACATCACCCGGCCCTGAGAGGGCTGGAGCAGCCCGGAGATGATGTTGAGCAACGTGGTCTTGCCGCAGCCCGAGGGGCCCAACAGCGCGTAGGCGCCGCCGTCTTCCCAGACATGCTGCATGGGCTGCAGCGCATAGTCACCGCCGGGGGCGTACTGATGGGCAAGGTTGTTGAGTTCGATACGGGCCATGGTGTTATCCGCGTTCGCTGGCCGGCGCCGCCGCCAGGTTGTCTGATCCATCAAAGGCGTAGGCGCGGGCCAGATCGATGTGGGCCGAGAAGGCGTCGCCCGGATGGACCTGATGCACGCCGCGCTCTTCCACGACCCAGTCGCGGCCGTTGATCTCGATATGGACATAGGTCACCGAACCGGCGATCTCCGCCACCTCGACCTCACCGGCCAGGGCAACCCGGTCATCCGTCGCCTGGGCATACAGATGGTGGGGCCGGATCCCAAGGGTGTAGCTACCAGCCGCCAGATCCCGCATGTGGGCCGGCAGCGGCGCGCTGAAAAGCCCCTCGGCATGGATCTGCCCGTCGTCGACACGGACCGGCATGAGGTTCATAGGCGGGTCGGCGAAGACCTGCGTCACGGTGGTGTTGGCCGGGTGGCGGTAGCATTCGGCGGTGACGCCATGCTGGACCACCCGGCCTTCGTGCAGCACGGTGGTCTTGCCGCCCAGCACCAGGGCTTCTTCGGGCTCGGTGGTGGCATAGACCACCACGGTGTCCCGGTCGGCAAAGAGGTTGCGCAACTCCGAGCGCAGCCCCTCGCGAAGCTTGTAGTCAAGGTTGACCAGCGGCTCATCCAGCAACACCAGCTTGGCGTCGCGGACCAGCGCCCGGGCCATGGCGCAGCGCTGCTGCTGACCGCCGGAGAGCTCCGATGGCAGCCGGTCGATGAGGTGATCGATCCCCAGGCGCTCGGCTTCGGTCCGTACCCGCCGGTCGATCTCGGCTTTTGACAGCTTGGCGAGCTTGAGCGGCGAGGCGATGTTGTCGTAGACGCTCAGCGACGGGTAGTTGATGAACTGCTGATAGACCATGCCCACCGAGCGCTTGCGCACCGGCACCGCAGTCACATCCGTGCCGTCTTCGATCACCCGCCCCGAGTTGGGGGGCTCGAGCCCGGCCATGATGCGCATCAAGGTGGTCTTGCCGGCCTCGGTCAGGCCCAGCAGCACGTTGAACTCGCCGCGCTCGAAGGTCAGGTTGATATCACTGAGGAATACCTCACCATCGACGGTGCGGTTCACCCCCTCCAGGACCAGCCCCATTATGCAGTTGCCCTCTTGTCGTTCTGCCCGGCATACCAGGCGGCCACCCGCTCACGCTCGGCCGGCGTGAGCATCAACCCCAGCTTGCTGCGCCGCCAGATTGCATCCTCGGCGGTCATCGCCCACTCGGCCTCGGCCAGATAGCGCAGCTCGGCCTCATACAGATCGGCTCCGAAGTGCTCTCCCAGATCATCCAGTGACGCCGCCTCCCCCAGGATCTGCTCGGTACGCGTGCCGTAGTTGCGCGCCAGCCGCCAGGCCATGTCCTGCGGCAGCCACGGCCGGGCCGCGCACAACCGCTCGAGGTAGTGCTCGAAATCACCCCCCGGGATATCCCCGCCCGGCAATGCCGCTTTGCCGGTCCAGTCGTCGATCGGCGCGCCGAGCAGCGGTGCGACCTGATCCACCGCCTGGCGGGCCAGGGTGCGGTAGGTGGTGATCTTGCCGCCAAACACCGACAAAAGCGGTGCAGCGCTGCTGTCGAGATCGAGGCTGTAGTCGCGGCTCACCGCCGAGACGTCCGCTTCGTCGGACTCGTCATAGAGCGCCCGGACGCCGGAGTAGGTCCAGACCACGTCCGCCGGCTCGATGCCTTGCTTGAAATAGCGGTTGACCGCATCGCAAAGATACTGGATTTCGTCGTCGCTGGCTTCGGCCTCGGCGGGGTTGCCCTCGTAGGCGACATCGGTGGTGCCGATGAGGGTGAAATGCTGCTCGTAGGGGATGGCAAAGATCACCCGGCCGTCGTCGTTCTGGAAAAGATACGAGGCCTCGTGATCGAACATCCGAGGCACCACGATATGGCTGCCCTTGACCAGATGCACGTCCTTGTCGTCGTTGCGATGCATGGCATCACTGAGCAGTCGTGCCACCCAGGGGCCGGCGGCGTTGATCACCGCCCGGGTGTTGACCCGCGTGGTCTTGCCGCTGACCGTGTCGGTGAGTTCCACCGACCAGTGCTCGTCACTGCGCTGGGCGTCGGTGCAGCGGGTCCGGGGCAGCACGGTGCCGCCGCGGGCCTCCACATCCATGCAGTTGAGCACCACCAGCCGCGAGTCCTGGACCCAGCAATCGGAGTACATAAAGCCTTTCTTGAGGCTGTCCTTGAGCGGCTTGCCGGTGTAGTGGGTCTGCAGGTTCAACCCCCTGGAGCCGGGCAGCTTCTTGCGCCCGCCCAGGTGGTCGTAGAGGAAAAGCCCCATGCGGATCATCCAGGCCGGGCGCAGTTCTTTGACATGGGGCATGACAAACCGCAGCGGCCAGATGATGTGCGGGGCGATGCCCATGAGCACCTCGCGCTCGGCGAGGGCTTTTTGCACCAGACGGAATTCGTAATATTCGAGATAGCGCAGCCCGCCGTGGACGAGCTTGGTGCTGGCCGACGAGGTGTAATTGGCCAGATCGCCCTGTTCGCAAAGCAACACGCGCAGCCCGCGGCCGGCCGCGTCCCGAGCGATGCCCGCGCCGTTGATGCCGCCGCCGACCACAACCAGGTCGTAGGAATCGTTCCGCTGATGATCGGAAGACACGTGCGCCTCTCCTCCAGCCTGTAATTGGGCCGCTATATTGCCGCCTCTTGATGTTCGGTTTCAAACATACCAGCCGGAAAAGGGGTGTCAAGCGAACATTTCCGCGCCCTACTCGCCGGCTACCACGAGCCGGCCGCCGTGGTCGGCGAGGAGGCGACGCACCGCCGCAGGCGGCTCAATGTCGGTAAAAAGCTCTGCGATTTCAGTGAGATCGCCGACGCGGACCAGGGCGTTGCGACCGAACTTGCTGTGATCGGCTCCGAGCAGAACCGAACGGGCATTGCCCATGATGACCTGCAACACCCGAACCTCGCGGTAGTCGAAATCGAGCAAGGTGCCATCGGATTCGATGCCCGAGATGCCCATCACCGCGTAGTCGACCTTGAACTGACGCATGAAATCGATGGTGGCCTCGCCGGTAATGCCCCGATCGCGGTGGCGCACCACGCCGCCGGCGACAATGACCTCGCAACCGGGGTTTTCGGCCAGGGTGCTGGCGACATTGAGGTTGTTGGTAATCACCCGCAGCCCGCGATGCTCGCGCAGCGCCCGGGCCACTGCCTCGGTGGTGGTCCCGAGGGTGATATAAAGCGACGCCTGGTTGGGGATGCGCGCAGCGATGGCCGCGGCGATGCGCTCTTTGGCCTCGAGATGCAACACCTGCCGGGCTTGATAGGCGACGTTCTCGACACTCGACGGCAGCCCCGCGCCGCCGTGGTAGCGACGCAGCAGCCCGGCACCACAAAGGGCATTGATATCGCGCCGAATGGTCTGCGCGGTCACCGCGAAGTGCTGTGCGAGCTCCTCGACGGAGACGAATCCCTGTTCCTCGACGAGCTTGAGCATCGCCTGTTGTCGGCGATTAAGCTCAACGCCTGCATCGTCGGCCATCATGGTCGACCCCTCCCCCGATGTTTCGGATTCGAAAATGATCCTTGACATTTAATGGTTGCATTTGATCATACCGAGTTGTTGGACCGGCGCAATCCGGCAGCCGAATCACGCCACAGGAGGGGAGCATCATGGCCGAGCGAAGCGGCATCCTGGCCATCGACCAGGGCACGACCAGTTCCCGGGCCATTGTCTTCGATCTGGACGGACAGATCGTTGCCACCGCCCAGCAGGAATTCCCGCAACACTACCCGCAAAGCGGCTGGGTCGAACATGACCCGCAGGATCTGCTCGACAGCACCCTCGAGACCTGCCGCAAGGCGCTGCGCTCGGCCAAGGCGGCCGGTGTCCACGCCCGCACCATTGGCATCACCAACCAGCGCGAGACCACCATCATCTGGGATCGCCACACCGGCACCCCCATTCACAACGCCATCGTCTGGCAGGACCGGCGCACCGCCGAGCGCTGCGCCGCCCTCAAGGCCGCCGGCCACGAGGCGATGGTGGCCGAGCGGACCGGGCTGCTGCTCGACCCCTACTTTGCCGCCACCAAAATCGCCTGGCTGCTGGACAACGTCGCCGGCGCCCGTGAGCGGGCCCGCAATGGCGAGCTCGCCTTTGGCACCGTCGACACCTGGCTGCTCTGGCATCTCACCGGCGGCCAGTCCCACGCCACCGACGCCACCAACGCCAGCCGGACGCTGATATTCGACATCCACCGGCAGTGCTGGGACGATGAGCTGCTGGCGCTTTTCGACATCCCGGCAAGCCTGCTACCCACAGTGATGGACAGCGCCGATGATTTTGGCACCACCCACGCCGATGCCCTGGGGATGAGCCTACCCATCCAGGGCATCGCCGGCGACCAGCATGCCGCGGTGGTGGGCCAGTGCTGTTTTGCCCCGGGGATGATCAAAAGCACCTACGGCACCGGCTGTTTTGCGCTGATGAATACCGGCGACCAGGCCGTGCCGTCGAACAACCGGCTGCTCACCACCACCGCCTATCGCATCGATGGCAAGCCCACCTATGCGCTGGAAGGGGCGATTTTCATCGCCGGGGCGGCGATTCAGTGGCTGCGCGACGAGCTCGGCATCATCGCCCACGCCTCGCAGAGTGAGGGGCTGGCCAACGATGCCGAGGCCGAAGGGCTCTACCTGGTGCCGGCCTTTACCGGGCTGGGCGCCCCCTGGTGGGATCCCAACGCCCGGGGCGCCATCTTTGGCCTGACCCGCAACACCGGGGTGGCAGAGTTTGTCCACGCCGCCCTCGACTCGGTCTGTCTGCAGACCGGCGACCTGCTCGAGGCCATGGCCGCCGACTCGGGCACCGCCCAGGCCACCCTGCGGGTGGACGGCGGCATGGTGGCCAATAACTGGCTGCTCCAGCGGCTCGCCGACCTCACCGGTCTGGCGGTGGAACGGCCCGAGACCATCGAGACCACCGCGCTGGGGGCGGCCTATCTGGCCGGCCTTCGGCATGGACTGTATGACTCGCTGGACGATCTCAAGGCACAATGGTCGCTCGATGAGCGTTTCGAGCCAGCACTGGCCAAAAGCCACCGCGACCATGTGGTCGAGGGCTGGCATGATGCGGTCCGGCGGACATTAACCACCGGTGCCCACTAATTGGCGCCGGCCACCGCGAGGAGGATTCATGCAGTATCTCCACACCATGGTGCGCATCAGCGATATCGAGGCCTCGCTGCATTTCTACTGCGGTCTGCTGGGCATGGAAGAAATCAGCCGGCGCGACAGCGAACAGGGCCGCTTTACGCTGATCTTCCTCGCCGCCCCCGATGACGTGGACCGGGCCCGCTCCGACGATCGGGCGCCCATGCTCGAGCTCACCTACAACTGGGACCCCGAGGTCTATGACGGCGGCCGCAACTTCGGCCACCTGGCCTATCGGGTCACCGACATCTATGGCCTTTGCCAGCGATTGATGGACAACGGCGTGACCATCAACCGGCCACCCCGGGATGGCCACATGGCCTTTGTTAAATCACCCGATGGCATCTCCATCGAGCTGTTGCAAAAGGGCGATGCCCTGCCGGCGCAGGAGCCCTGGCAGTCCATGCCCAACACCGGGAGCTGGTAGCCATGAACCCATCGGCGCCCCCGATGACCGATCGCCGACGCGACCTGACCGGGCTTACCGTCTGGATCGCGCTGGTGGTGGTCACCGCCATGGGCGGTATCTTGAGCCCACCGGGCGAGTGGTACGCCGCGCTCGAAAAGCCCCCGCTGACGCCGCCGGACTGGCTGTTTCCGGTGGCCTGGACGGTACTTTATATCCTCATGACCGCGGCCGCCTGGCAGGTCTGGCGGCGCGTCGGGCTGATCGGCGGGCTGGCGGCGTTATTGCCCTTTGTCGCCCAGCTCGGCGCCAACGGGCTTTGGAGTGTGCTGTTTTTCCAATGGCATCGACCGGATTGGGCGCTGGTGGATCTGGTGGTGCTTTGGACGCTGATCGGACTGACCATGCTGCGCTTTCGGCGCATCCACCCGCCGGCCGCCTGGCTGCTCGCCCCCTATCTGGTGTGGGTGAGCTACGCCGCCTACCTCAATATCGGCATCATCGCCCTCAACGGCCCGGCGCCGCCGGGCTAACCCGGCGGGTTATTCGCGCTCGATCCGGGCCTGCCACTCCGCTTCGGTGAATTCCAGCCCCTCCCGCTCCCAGGGCGGGACCGGGGTGAACACCTCGACGAGAAAATCCACAAACGCCCGGACCTTGCGCGAGAGATGCCGGCGATGGGGGTAGAGCAGGAAATACGCCGAGCTCTCGTGGGGGTATTGGGGCAGCACCGGCACCAGCTCGCCCCGGCGGATGGCCGGCATCACCAACCAGGTCGAAAGCCGGGCCAGCCCCACACCGGCCAGTGCGGCCTCGTAGAGCGCATCGGCGGTGTTGGCCCGGAAGTTGCCACCGACATGCAAAACCCGGTGGCCCTTCTTGGCATCCTCGAAGGCCCAGTCGTTGAACTGCGAGACCTCGTAGAGGGTCAGGCAGTTGTGATCGAGTAACGCCTCGGGCGTGGTCGGCTTGCCGAACTGCTCAATATAGCTGGGTGCGGCACAGATAATGCGGCGGTTGACGCAAAGCCGCCGGGCAATCAGCGAGGGGTCTTCCATCTGCTCCCGCCACTGGATGGCCACATCGATCCCTTCCTCGATCAAGTCCACCTGCCGGTCGGTGAGCTCGAACTCGATGTTCAAATCGGGATAGCGGTCGAGGAATTCGTTGATCCGCGGCAAGACCTCGACCCGGCCAAAGGCCACCGTGGCGGCCACCCGCAGGGTGCCGCGGGGGTTTTCGTTGAGCGCGGTGACCGCCTCTTCGGCCTCTTCGATTTCCTGGATGATGCGGCTGCAGCGCTCATAGTAGGCATGGCCCACCTCGGTGAGGCTCACCCGGCGGGTGGTGCGGTTGAAAAGCCGTACCCCCAGGCGATCCTCGAGCCGGCGTATCTGCTTGCTCACCGCCGATGGGGTGAGATCCAGGTCGCGGGCCGCGGCGGAGAAACTCCCCTTGTCCACGGCCCGGACGAACATGTGCATTTCCGCGGCCCGATCCATGTCTATTCGTTCCTATCGTTCAAGAATACTGTTCCAGTTTGCCGGATTATCTTTTTCTGGGCACAGGATAGCCTAACGCTCGCAATGACGCACCAGGGAGATGACAGCATGCAGGCCGAAAAGATCAGTCACTCAGAAATCGATGCCGCCCTGCGCCAGGCAGAGATGATTCGCAGCGCCTATATCGCCGGCGCCTGCAAATCGCTGGTCCACCGGGTCCGCCAGGGGCTTGGCGACCGCGCGGCCGCCGGCCACGGCCTCGCCAGCCGCTAACCCCCCAGCAACGCCCGCAGCGCCCACAGGGTGACCATGCCCGCCACCAGCGTGGCGATGGTCCCCTGGGTGCGCCAGGCCACCGCGGCGGCCAGCAGGCCCGCCGCCAGCCGCGGGGCATCGATGCCCCCTTCGGCCTGGAACTGGACAAGCCCCGGCAGCACCAACGCGGCAAAGACCGCCGGCGGCACGTAGTTAAGCGCCCGCCGGACCAGATCGGGCATGTGCAACCCCCGGCCAAAGACCAGAAACGACCCCCGCCAGAAAAACGTCCCGGCCCCGATCGCCAGCACCACCCACCACACCGGATCAGGCATGGGATCCCCAGCGTTCGGCCACGACCCCGGTGGCAATCCCGGCCACGGCCCCCAGCGTCAGCCCCAACCCCGCCGGCAGGCCGGCCCCGGCCACGGCAATGGTGCCGGCCACCGCCGCGGCCAGTAGCCCCGGAAGACTGCGAATCGACATCACCAGCAGCGCCAGAAAGATGAGCGGCACAAAAAACCCCAGCTCCCAGCCCGCCGGCACCGCCGCCCCGGCCCAGTAACCAAAGGCCGTGGCGATCTGCCAGACCCCCCACAGGGGCAGCGCCGCGCCCAGATAAAAGCAATGCCCCGCCAGCAGCGGCCGGTCATCCATCACCCGCGAGATGGTCAGCGCATAGGCCTGATCGGTGAGCAGATAGGCCATCAACGACCGGGTCGGTCCCGATGCCTGCTGGAAATGCGGCGCCAGGTGGGCGCTGTACATCACCATCCGCAGGTTGATGAGCAGCGCGGTGACGATGACCAGCGGGACCGCCGCCCCGGCATCGAGTAGCTGGATGCTGGCAAGCTGCGAGGCACCGGCAAAGATCACCACCGACATGCCCATGGTGACCCACGGCCCCAGACCGGCATCCAGCCCGGCCACCCCGGCGGTCACGCCAAACGGCACGATCGCCGCCACCATCGGGGCGACCGCCTGCAAACCGGCGACAAAGGCGGCCCGGCCGGTTGTCATCAGACAGCCGGTGGCTGGGTCTCGACAAACGAGGGGCGCTGACTGATGCGATCAAGCCACTCGGCGGTGGCCGGATGCTGCTCGCGCCAGGGCAACTCAGCGGCAAAGCGGAAGTCCAGCCAGGCCAGGGTCACCGCCTGGGCCAGGCTGCCAAGATCCGGCTTGCCATCGCCGTCCACATCCACCGCCTCGGCAATGGCATGGGCCGAGCGCTCGAGGGCGGCGGCCCGCCGACGGGTAAGCGCGGTCTCGGGGTCCCCGTGGCGGCGCTCGGTGATCACCCCCACGCCGGCATCGATGCAACCCAGTGCCTGGCCCAGCCGGGCATGG
This sequence comes from Spiribacter pallidus, assembly GCF_040838495.1. NCBI lineage: Bacteria > Pseudomonadati > Pseudomonadota > Gammaproteobacteria > Chromatiales > Ectothiorhodospiraceae > Spiribacter > Spiribacter pallidus. The sequence continues at coordinate 637,827 of NZ_JBAKFM010000001.1, forward strand.
ACCTGCTCGACATTGTCCCGCCCCATCAGCCGTGGCTCGGGATACCGGCGCTCGAGAAAGAGCAGGATCACCGCCGCCTCGGTCAACGCCTGGCCATCATCGGTGACCAGCGTCGGCACCCGGCAGACGGCGTTGACCGACTGCAGCGCCGCCGGATCCTGCCAGGGGTCGAGAAATTGATAATCAATGCCCGCCGAGAGCTGCTTTTCGGCCAGCGCCACCCGGACCAGCCGGGCGTAGGGCGATGTCGTCGAGGTATAGAGCTGCATGGGTCCCCTCCCTTTTTAGTGGCGCCAGCATACCCCTCCAGCGGGGCGGCACAAGCCTAGGCCCCGGCGCTTTGCCAGCGCTGCCGCCAACCACCCAGGCGTTGGCTGACCCGGTGGCCGAGCATCAAAAGACAGGGCGTGAGCAGCAGGGTCAGCACCGTGGCAAAGCTCAACCCCCCGGCGATGGTCGCCGAAAGCTGGGCCCACCACTGGGTCGAGGGGGCATTGAACTCGATGCTGCGGCCCAGCAGGTCGACGTTGAGCTTGAGCACCATGGGCATGAGCCCCAGCACAGTGGTCACCGAGGTCAAAAGCACCGGCCGCAGACGCTGTGCCGCGGTACGCAGGATGGCCTCCTGCACCGGCATGCCCTCGCCGCGCAGGCCGTTGTAGGTATCGATGAGCACGATGTTGTTGTTCACCACAATGCCCGCCAGGGCGATCATCCCCACCCCACCCATGACGATCCCGAAGGGCCGCTGGGTGAGCATCAGCCCGAGTAGCACACCGGCGGTGGACAGCACAATGGCCGAGAGCACCAGCAGCGTCTGATAGAGGCTGTTGAACTGGGTGACCAGGATGATCGCCATCAACGCGATGGCCACCACAAAGGCCCGGCTCAGAAAGGCCTGGGCCTCGCGCTGATCCTCGTCCTCACCTTTGAAAAGCACCTGCACGTCACCGGCGAGCGGCTCGTCGGCCAGCGACCGGCGCAGCGCCTGGACCCGCTCGTCCACCAGCCGGCCCGCCTGGACATCGGCATTGACCGTGAGCACGCGCTGGCCGTTGATGCGCTCGAGCGTGCCGGTCCGCGGCGCCGGTTGAAAGTCGACGAAATTGCTCACCGGCACCTGGCCAAACCGGGTCGGCACCCGCAGCTCGCCCAGGCTGTCGAGGTTGCGCTCGGCCACCGGGTAGCGCACCCGGATATCGAGCTCGTCATCGGCATCATCCGGTCGGTAGTCGGCAATCAACACCCCGTTGGTGACAAGCTGGACGGCATTACCGACAAGCTGCACATCGGCGCCGTAGCGCGCCGCCTTTTGCCGATCCACCTGCAGCGCCCACTCGATGCCGGGCAACGGCCGGTTGTCCTCGACATCGGCGAACCCGCCCAGACTGCCCATGCGCTCGCGCAACTGCGCCACCCCGGCGGGCAGTTGATCCGGCAGCCCGGTGACCTGCAGCTCCACCGGCTTGGCCTGGCCGGGGCCCTCCTGCTGCTCGGTGATCTGCACCCGCACCCCGGGCACATCCGCCACTGCCGCACGGATATCGCGGATGATCGACGCCGCCGGCCGCCGCTGCGACCAGTCCACGAACTCGAGCTGCACCACCCCGATGGCATCCCGGGCGACGGACTGGCCACCGGTGCGGGTGGGGTCGGCAAAGGTGCGGGCGTAGGCAAAGTCCACCTCGTCAAAGGCCATGACGCGGGTCTCGACCTCGCGGACCAGGGCATCCTTTTCGTGGACCGACATATCCCCCCGGGCCTGGATCTGGATGCGGGCATAATCCGGCTCGGTGGAGGGGAAGAACTCCACCCCGGCACCCAGCCGGCTGTAGGCGATGTAGGTGGCCACCACAAAGGCAAGCAACAGCACAAACACCGTCCCGGGCATCTGCAGCGCCCCCCGCAGCAGGCGGATGTAGCGGCCGCTGAAGCCATCGAGCTGGTTGAGATCACCACGCTCGGCGATGGTCACGCGGCGTTGATGCGCCCCCTGGGCCTGCTGCGGCCGGGCCAGCCAGCCGCCCAGCACGGGAATGAAAATCAGCGCCATGGCAAGCGAGGCCGCCAGGGTGATGATCACCGTAATGGGCAGGTATTTCATGAACTGCCCGACGATGCCGCCCCAGAAAAGCAGCGGCACGAACACCGCCAGTGTCGTCACCGTCGCCGCGATGATCGGCCAGCTCATGCGCCTGGCCCCATAGCGATAGGCATCCCGCGGGCTCCAGCCTTCGGTCATGCGCCGCTCGGCAAGCTCGACCACCACAATGGCGGCATCCACCAGCATGCCCACCACCAGGATGAGACTGAAAAGCACCACGATATTCATGGTGTAGCCCAGGGCGTGGACCACCAGGATCCCGGCGAGGAACGCCCCGGGGATGGCCAGCCCCACCAGCAGCGCCGGGCGCCAGCCCATGGCCGCCACCACCACGATCATCACCAGCACCACCGCGGTCATGACGTTGTTCTGCAGATCCCGCAGCATGGTGCGGATGTCCTCGGAGCGATCCTGCAGATAGGTAACCTCCAGCGACGCCGGCCACTGCGGCTGCATGCCACCGACAATGCGCCGGACCTGGTCATTGACCTGGATGATGTTGGCCCCCACCCGCTTGGAGACCTCGAGTGTGACCGCCGGCTCGCCATTGATGCGCGCAAACTCGTCCGGGTCCTTGAAGGTACGCCGCACCTCGGCCACATCGCTAAAGGTCACCACCCGGTCGTCGGCCACCTTTACCGGCAGGTTGAGGACATCGTCCATGCTCTCGATGACCCCGGGGACCTTGACCGACAGCCGGCCGGCCCCGGTATCCAGGGCCCCGGCGGCGATCAAGCGGTTGTTACGGTCGACCAGATTGAAAAGATCGGCATAGGAGACGTCGTAGGTCTGCATGACCCGGTCATCCACCGCCACTTCGAGCAGCTCTTCGCGATTGCCGCCGATATCCGCCTCGAGCACCCCGGGGACCGCCTCGATCCGGTCCTGGAGCTGCTCGGCGGCATCGATCAGCGCCCGCTCGGGCACCGGACCGGACAACGCCACCGTGAGCACCGGGAAGAGCGCCACATTGACCTCGTTGACCCGGGGCTCCTCCACGCCCTGGGGCAACTCCGAGCGGGCAATGTCCACCCCTTCGCGGACGTCATCCAGAGCGCGGTCGGCGTCAAAGCCAGCGTCAAACTCCAGAAGCACCGAGGCAAAGCCTTCGGTGGAGGTGCCCTTGATCTCGTTGAGCCCCTCGATGGTGGAGAGCTCGCGCTCCATAGGCCGGACCAGCAATCGCTCGGCGTCCTCCGGCGAGATGCCCTCGTAGGCCATGGAGACATAGATGATGGGGATGTTGACGTCGGGCTCGGCCTCTTTGGGGATGTCCTGGTAGGCCACCACGCCCATGGCGACGATCAGCAGCAGGACAAAGCTCACCGAGCGACTGCGCGAGAAGGCGGCGTCGATCAGCGCCCGCACGGCCTTAAGGCTCCGTGGCCGGCTGCTCGGCCATCACCGGGTCGACCTGCTCGCCGGCCTGGACAAACCCCTGGCCGACGGTAATCAGCCGGATCGAATCGGGCAGCCCGGCGACCCAGACCCCGTCCCGCTGGGTGCGAATGACCTCGACCGCCCGAAACACGACCCGGTTGTCCTCATCCAGGGTCTTGACCCCCATCTCGCCGGCCTCATTGAGTGACAGCCAGGCGGGACTCAAGAAATGCCCGCGGGCCGCCCCCAGCGGGATGCGGATGGTGGCACTCACCCCCACAGGCAGTCCCTGCGGGTTGTCGGCGTGGACCTCGACCCGAAAGGTCTTCGACCCGGCCTCGGCGGCGGCGCTGATATAACGGACCCGGCCGGTCAGGCGATCCCCCGTGGCCAGGGTCAGCTCAGCGGGCCGACCCAGCTCGATCTGCCGGATGTCCTGCTGCGCGACATGGGCCACCGCCACCAGCGGATCGGTGGTCATCAACCGCGCCAGCGCATCACCCACCCGCACGTAGTCACCCACATCCACCGCCCGGCTTTGCAACAGCCCGTCGATGGGCGCGGTGACCGTGGTATTGGCGATATCCTCGCGAATCGCTGCCAACTGGGCCCGGGCCGATTCCAGCGCCGCCCGCGCCTCGCGCACGGCAATCTCGGATTGGTAGCCATCGCGCTGCAACTGCTCGGCGGCATCCAGATCGGCCTGGCGCTGCGCAACCCGGGCCTCGGCCTCGGCCAGCCGGGCCTGACGATCGCCCATGGCAAGGGTCAAAAGCGTATCGCCGGCCGCCACCCGCTCGCCCTGCTCGACGCGCACCGCGCTGACCCGCCCGGCGGTCTCGGCACGCAGTTGCACATCCTGATCCGCCTCGGTATCGCCCTCGCTTTCGATGAACCGCTGCACCGGCCGGGCGCTGACCTCGACCACCTCGACGGTCATCGGCGCTGCCGCAGAAGCGCTCTCTTCGGTCTGGGCGACCGGCTCATCGGCGAATTGCCCACTGACCATCCAGGCCCCCAGCACCAGCGCCACAGCCAAGGCAATTAGATAGGATTTGAGGTTCATCCCGGCTCCCGACGGTGGCTCAGTCCTCGAACCAGTGACCGAATTTGGCCGCCTTGGTTTCGAGATAGGCATGATTGTGCGGGTTGCGCCCGGCGCGCAGCGACAGCCGCTCTACCACCTGGACCCCGGCGGCCTCGAGGCCGGCCACCTTCTGCGGGTTGTTGGTCAAAAGTCGCAGGCGCTGGATGCCCAGATGGGCGAGCATCGCCGCGGCCACGCCATAGTCGCGGGCGTCGGGGGCAAAGCCCAGGGCCTCGTTGGCCTCGACCGTATCGGCTCCCTCCCGGTCCTGCACACCATAGGCGCGGATTTTGTTCAAAAGCCCGATTCCCCGGCCCTCCTGGCGCAGGTAGACAATGATGCCCTCGCCGGCCTCGCCGATCCGCTGCATGGCCGCCTCGAGCTGCGGGCCGCAGTCACAGCGCTGGCTGAAAAGCGCATCCCCGGTCAGACACTCGGAATGCACCCGCACCAGCGGGGCGGCCGCCCCGTCGGGCTCGCCCATGACCAGCGCCACATGCTCGGCGCCCGCCCCATCCTCGAAGCCGTGGATGCGGTACTCGCCCCAGCGCGTGGGCAGACGCGCCTCACCGGTGTGATGCACGCCCGATTCAACGGTTAAAGCCTGCTCAGACATCATCTTACAAGGATATCACGCGCCCCGATGGTGCGGCGCATCGAGATCCAGCACCGGCCCGGCCGGGATCACCCCGGTGGGGTTAATCATCGGGTGGCTGGTGTAGTAATGGCGCTTGATATGATCCAGATCCACGGTCGATGCGATGCCCGGCTGCTGGTAGAGGTCACGCAGATAGCCACTCAGATGGGGGTAGTCGTCGATCCGGCGCAGGTTGCACTTGAAATGGCCGACATAGACCGCGTCAAAGCGCACCAGTGTGGTGAAAAGCCGCCAGTCGGCCTCGGTGATGGCATCACCGGTGAGATAACGCCGCTCGCCAAGCTGCGCCTCCAGCCAGTCCAGACTGTCAAATAGCGCCGCCACCGCCTCTTCGTAGGCGGCCTGGGTGGTGGCGAATCCGGCCTTGTACACGCCGTTATTCACCGTGTGATAGATCCGCTCGTTGAGCGCATCGATGGCCTCGGCCCGGTCGGCGGGGTAGAGATCGACCCCGGTCTCGACGCCGGGCAGATCATCGAAGGCGCGGTTGAACATGCGCACCAGATCGGCCGATTCGTTGCTGACGATGGTCTCGCCCACCCGGTCCCAGAGCACCGGCACCGTCACCCGGCCGGTGTAGTGGGGATCGGCGCGCTGGTAGAGGGCATGGAGATGCGAAAGCCCATAGAGCGGCTCGTCGGTGGCCCCGGGATAGCTGCCGTCGAAATGCCAGCCGCCGCTGCCCATGTAGGGATGCACCACCGCCACATCGATATGCGGCGCCAGGCCTTTGATCTCGCGCAAGATCAGGGTGCGATGGGCCCAGGGACAGGCCAGCGAGACATAGAGCAGATACCGCCCGGATTGCGGTGGAAAATCGCCCGCCGGGTCGATCCAGCGCCGGAACACAGTCTCCGGCCGCTCGAAGCGCCCGCCGGTGGACTCGGTGTCGTACCACTGATCGTGCCAGACACCGTCAACAAGTAAACCCATGGTTGTCCTGCCTTGTGGTTGGGAATCACGTGACTGGCCAGTCTGGCACAGCCGCTAGCTCGGGTAATCCGGAGTCTTGTCCGAGGCGATGGCCTTGCCCGCCGCCCGGGCCAGGCCGCGGATGACCGCCCACTCGGCCTGGATGCCCCGCAGGCTCTCCTGCCAGCGATCACGGGCCGCCTGCCGGGCGCCGGCGGAGGAGCCATGCTCGGCGATGACCCCCTGGTAGTGGGCCAGGGCGGTGGCCACCGATCGCTCCATGGCAAAGGCCTCGGCGGTTGCCGCCACCGCCGAGGCCATGGCCCGGGACTCGGCCGGCGATTGGTGGAGAATGGCCAAAAGCGCCCCGCCCATCGCCTCGGCTTCGCTGTCGGCGGGCAGCAGCCGGCCATTGCGGTTGTCGACCACCTCACGCACCCCCGGGGCATCCAGCGCCACCACCGGCAGGCCGGCGGCCATCGCCTCGGCCACCACCATCCCCTGGGTTTCGGTGAGCGAGGCAAAGGCAAAGCTGTCCATGGCGGCATAGGCATCGGCCAGCCCGGGCAGGGTCATCGCCCCGGGGCGGGTCAGCCGCCCGGCGAGGCCGGCGTTGTCGAAGCGCCGGTCAAAATCATCCGCCGCCGCGCCATCGCCCACCACCAGACAGTGCACCGTCTCATCCTGCCGGCAGGCGGCGATCATGGCATCGGCCAGATAGCCCAGGTTTTTCTCTTCGGCCAGCCGGCCGACATGGCCGATCACCCGGGCCCCGGCGGGGATCCCGGCCTTACGGCGAAACGCAGCGCCATCGCCGCTGGCGAAGGCGTTGACATCCACCCCGGTGGGCACAACCCGGATGGGGGTGGTCACGCCCCGGTCGGTGATCAGCTCGGCGACGCTCTGGCTGGGGGCGAACACCCGGTCACAGCTATTGGCAAAATGGGTGGAGAGCGCCATGACAAAGCGCTTGAGCGCCGGCGAATCGCCCGGGACGTAGTGGGTGTAGCATTCGTAGAGGGTGTGGTGGGTGAAAACCAGCGGCACCCGTCGCTCGGCGGCCACCCGCAGGGCGGTCGAGCCGATCAGAAACGGGTGATGGGCGTGGATGATATCCGGGGCAAAGCCATCCAGCGCCTCGTCCAGCCCGGTGGGCACCGGCAGGACCACCGAGAAATCGCTGCCGTTGAAGTTCTGCCAGGCCGGGATGCGAATGACATCCGGCTCGTCGGTGGGCATATCCGGGAAAACCGGAGCGACCACCAGCACCCGGTGGCCACGGCGACGGTAGCCTTCGGCAAAGGCCGCCACCGAGTTCGCCACCCCGCCCACATGGGGGGTGTAGGTGTTGGTCATCATCACGATGTTCATTCAGGCCACGGCCTCCACCCGGGTTGCCCGCGCCTCGCCGGCCAGCGCCACCGGCGCGTGGCCCGGCAGCGCCACAGTGATCCACGCCGGATCACCACCGTCAATCCGCCATTCCACCTGACAGCCGCCCGACTCGGGGGTGATCGTCACGCTCACCGCCCCGTACACCGTGGGGGTGGGCCCGAACGACAGTGTCTCGCCCGCCGCCAGCCACCGGGGCAGCACTCCGGCGCCCAGCACCAGGCCGCGGTCTTCCTCGCGGCAGAAGGCGTTGCGCATGACGCTCACCCACTCCGCGGCGGCCCAGACATGCTGGCCATCGCCCATACAGCCGCCGCGGGTATGGGGATGGATGGCCTCGGGCCACTGCCCGGTGGGGCTTGCCAGATCGGCCACCGCCTCGATCAGCGCCAGGCCCCGGTCATCGCCGGCACGCATCAGGATCTGCGCCAGATGCAACGTCAGATAGGCGTTGATCCCGGCGTGGATCATCTCCTGGAAAAAGCCACCGCCCACCCGGTGGGCGGCGAGCAGATAATCCACTGTGGCAAGCAGCGCGGCGTCATTGGCCGGGCGCTGCTGCAGCGGATAGCCCCCGACCACCGAGCCGATGGCCCCAGCATCCATGCGCCGCAGCGGCGAGGCGGGCAGCAGCGCCGCGCCCAGTCGCCGGGCGTCGTTGGCCTGGGCCCGGTCGATGCACTGCGCGAGATTCTCGGCCTCGGCGCGCATCCAGCGCGCCGCCGGCGCGTCGGCCTCGGCGTCCATCAGCCGGGCGGCGGCCCGCAACCCGGCCACCGCCCATTCATCGTCCCAGTAGTAATAATCATTGGGCCCCAGATGCTCGGCGCTGAAACCGGCGGGCAGAAGCCCCGCCTCCGGGCGGTCGCTGTCGGCATCAAGCCGCTTGCGGGCGATCCACTCCGCCCCGCGGCGGACCACCGTGTGCCAGTCCCGGCCGGCGCTTGTCGACGGCCAGCGCCCGGTCAGGGCATGGAAGCGCTCGAGGATCCACAACGCCTGGCCGTTCGAATCCCACTCGCCCTCCTGGCTGTGAAAATAGCCCGTCGCCCGGGTCTGCCGGGTGGGGAACGCCGCCAGGGCCTTTTCGGCTCGGGCCACCAGCCCGGCCTGCAAAAGGCTATTGATGATGAACGCCGCATCACGAAACCAGAACCGTCGATAGGTATACGGCCCGGGGTAGATATCTTCGACCGAGTGCATGGCAAGCGTGCGCACCGCACTGCGGTACAGGGCCTGATACCGGGCATCGGGCAGTTGCAACTGCGCCGCCGCGGCATCCACCGCCGCCCAGCCCTGGGGGGTGGACTGGGCCGCCTCGCGGCTCAAAGGGATGCGCAGGGTCACCGTCCGCGCCACCCCCGGTTCGATGGCGTAGAGCGCCGCGGCGGTCACAAGCCCGGTTTCGCAGTCCTGCTGTTGCGGGGCATCCGGCGCCGCCGACTGGCCATGGGGCATCTGATCGAGCGCCAGCGCCACATCGCCGCCGTGATAATCCGAACTGAGGGTGCCCTGGGGCCGCTCGTCCAGTTCGAGGGTTGCCGGCGGGCCCTCGCCGCGATCCACCTGCCAGCGAAGCCCGCCGTCCACCGGCGTTTGTTCAAGGCCATGGACAAAGCTAATGCCCTCAGGGTTGTAGGGCCGCAGCGAGATGGCGAGCCGCGCGGGCTGATCGGCATCGGCCTGATAGCGGCAGTAGAGCACCGGCCGGTCCGCCTCGCGGGCCAGCCAGGCCTCGCTGGTCAGCCCGAGCCCGGCCTCTGCGAGGCGGGTGACCACGCTTAAGTCATCGTCACCGTGTCTGAGCTGCTGATCGGCGCTGGCCGCGCGGGCCGGGTAGAGCGCGCTGCCATCCTCGCCCAGCACCCAGGCATCCAGCGACCAGCCATCATCGAGCGGTGTCACCAGGCCGCGGGGGTCGACGATGGGCAGCGCGGCGCAGTCCGGCCGGCCCACGGCGGTCCAGTTGCGGTGGGTGAGGTTGACGTGGGTGATGCTAAACGCCCGGGGCAGAAACGCCGGACTTGCCGGGTCGAACTGCTGTTCGATCCACCAGGGCCAGACCCAGTCGAGGTTGTGCTGGATGACCCGGGTGTTGACCAGCCCCCGGGCGTGGAAAATCATGCCGGCGCGCAGCAGCTCGATGGGCTCGGCCACCTCGGCGGGCTGGCCAAAGCGGCGCAGACGCGCCATCACCGCCAGCGGGTCGAGAAACCCCTGCGACCGCGCCGCCCGCCGCAGCAGCCAGCGCCACGGCAGCCAGCGGATGGCCCCGCTCAATCGCCCCAATCCATGCCCCCTTGTCGAATTCCTGCAACGCCCATGTAAGAATTGATGGTTCTTGCCATTGTCATGGCGTATTCCCAGCGACTGGAGATCGAACATGAATCCCGATCTGGATCATCACTTTGAGCAGATTATCCGCGGCGTCGGCGAGGACGTCACCCGCGAAGGTCTACTCAAAACGCCCTATCGCGCCGCTCGCGCCATGGAGTACCTCACCCAGGGCTACAACCAGTCGCTAGACGATTTAGTCAATGATGCGTTGTTCGAATCGGACAGCGATGAAATGGTCATTGTTCGGGATATCGAGTTCTACTCGCTCTGCGAACACCATGTCCTGCCGTTCATCGGCCACGCCCAGGTGGGCTACATCCCCAATGGCAAGGTGATCGGCCTGTCGAAGATCGCCCGGATTGTCGATATGTACGCCCGGCGGCTGCAGATCCAGGAAAAGCTCGCCCGGGATGTGGCCAACGCAATCCAGTCGGCCACCGATGCCAAGGGGGTGGCGGTGCAGATGGATGCCCGGCACCTTTGCATGATGATGCGCGGGGTGAGCAAGCAGAACTCCGAGATGAGCTGCTCGGTGATGCTCGGGACCTTCCGCGAGTCCGAGTCCACCCGCAACGAATTCCTCCAGCTCATCCGGCGGCGGGCGACATGAGCGGCGACGACCCCCTCAACCGGCCCCTGTCGCGGATCCACATCAAGGACCTGCGCCTTCGCACCTTTATCGGCTTTAACGACGAAGAGCAGCGCAAGCGCCAGGACGTGGTGGTCAACATCCGCATCGACTACGACGCCCTGGCCGCCGCCCGGGGCGATGCGGTGGACGAGGCGCTGGACTACAAGACCATCACCAAGCAGGTGATCGCCCACGTCGAGGACAACCGCTTTTTGCTGCTGGAAAAGCTGGTCAATGACCTGGTCGAGATCGTCATGGCCCATGACGCGGCTAAGGCCACCGAGGTCGAGGTGGACAAGCCCCACGCGCTGCGCTTTTCCGATTCGGTCTCGCTGACCATGGCGGCGAGCCGATAGCTTGACCCCGGCGGAGTGGCTATCGCTCGCCGCCGTGTGCCTGCTCGGCGCCCTCTCGCCGGGCCCCAGCCTGGCGGTGGTGATGGGCAACACCCTGCGGCAGGGCACCGCCGCCGGCATCGCCACCGCCCTCAGCCACGGCCTGATGGTGGGCGGCTATGCCCTTGCCACCGCCCTGGGCCTGGCCGCGCTCATCGCCGGCAGCCCGGGGGTCTACAACCTGCTGGCGCTCGCCGGCGCCGCCTACCTGCTCTGGCTGGGGGCCTCCGCCCTGCGCGCCGGGGACGGGGCGACGGCCGAGGGTTCGACCACCGCGGCCCGGCCCGGGCCGTCCGCCGGGCTTGGCGGGGCCTGTCGGGATGGCCTGGCCATTGCCTTGTTCAACCCCAAGATCGCCGTGTTCTTTCTGGCGCTTTTCAGCCAGTTCGTCACCCCCGGCGCGCCCTGGCCGGTGGTGCTCGGGCTGGCCGCCACCGCCATGATCGTTGATGCCGGCTGGTATGCCTTGGTGGCCACGGTGTTGTCCCGCTCGGGGGCGGCCCGATGGCTGCGACGCCATCAGCGCTGGCTGGACCGGCTCACCGGCGTGGTGCTGGTGGGACTCGCGCTCACCACCGTTGTGGGTGTCGCCGGCGGCTGAGCGTCAGTGCGAGAGCAGCACCGGCACTGTCATCTCGCGGAGCATCCGCCGGGTGGTGCCGCCCAGGATCATCTCGCGAAACCGCGACCGGCCATAGGCGCCCATGACCAGCAGATCGGCATCGGCGTCCGCCACCGCCGAGAGCAGCGCATCGGCCAGAGGGATGTCGGCGCTGGAATGGGCCGCCTCGACCGCCACACCGTGACGGGCCAGATGGGCGGCCATGTCGGCGCCGGGCAGATCGGCGGCCAGCCGACGTCCGCCGGGGCCGGTGTCGATGTTTAAGACCTGCACCCAGTCGGCCGCGCGGAGCAGCGGCAGGGCATCAGCGACGGCGCGGGCGGATTCGCGCTCGCCATCCCAGCCGATGATCACCCGTTGGCCGATGGGCCGAGGGGTCCAGGCATAGGGCAGGGCCAGCACCGGGCGGCCGGCGATCACCGCCGCCTGGCCGGGCAGATCAGCGGCGATGAGATCCGCCGGCCGGTCCGGGTCCACCTGGCCCATGACCAGCAGATCGGCATAGCGGGCCTGCATGGCCACCACATCCACCACCGCCCGGTCGACCCGTAGATCCTCCACCGACCGCCACTCGGTAGTCAGCGCCGAATGGGCCACACCGGCGTCAAAACGGCGCTGCAGCCGGGCATTGCGGGTCTGCCAGGCCTCGCGGTAGCGGCTGAGCGCCTCGGGGGGTAGATATTCGGCGTGGGCGGCCAGGGGCTCGGCCACCGCCAGCCCGGTCAGCCGCGCCCCCTGGGCCTCGGCCAGTGCCACCGTGGCGGCGATATGATCGGCCTCATGGCCATCATCGGTGAGATAGAGCAGGATATCGCGCATCCCCTGACCTCGTGGTGTTGCCATGCCTTGCCCAAAGCCTACGCCCGCCGTCGCCGGGCCGGCCAGCGCGATTGGCAAAAACCCCCGGCACGGCTGATATGATCGCAACTTTATGGTGACGACAGTGTCATCCCAACCGCGGACGGATGCCGCGCGAGAATCAACGATAAGGCCCTGGTCATGCGACTTACCAAGCGATTTCTGATCGCCCTGCTGCTGCTGGGTGTGCTCTTCGGCGGCGTTTTCGGCTATAAGTTTCTCATCCAGATCCCCCAGCAGATGGCGGGATTTGGCGGCCCGCAGCCGGCCAATGTGGTCGAGGCGACCGTCCAGCGCGAGGACTGGCAGCAGCAGCGCGAGTCGGTGGGCAGCCTGACCGCCGTGGACACCGTGGCGGTGAGCACCGAGGTGGCCGGCATCATCGAGTCCATCGCCTTTGAATCCGGCGCGGCGGTCGAGGCCGGCGACACCCTGCTGACCCTCGATCAGACCGTCGACCAGGCCGAGCTCGATGGCCTTAAGGCCGAGGCCGAACTGGCCCGCATCGAGTTTCGTCGCGCCCAGGATTTGCTCGAGCAGCGCGCCATTTCGCAGTCGCAGTTCGACGAAGCCCGGGCCCGGCTCGACAGCGCCGTAGCCGCGGTCCGCAGCCAGCGCGCGCGGATCGGCCAGAAAACCATCACCGCCCCCTTTGACGGGGTGCTGGGGCTGCGGCGCGTCAGCCCCGGGCAGTACCTCGCCCCGGGCAGCGATATCGTCACCCTGCGGCGGATCGATCCGATTTATGCCGATTTCACCCTGCCCGAGCGGTTTCTGCCCGATATCAGCAACGGACAGCGGGTCGAGGTCCGCACCTCGGCCTACGCGTCGGTGTTCACCGGCACGGTGACCGCCGTCGAGCCGGATGTCAGCGACCAGACCCGATCGGTGTCGGTGCGTGCCACCCTTGAGAATGCCGACGGCCGGCTGCGGCCGGGCATGTTCGCCCGCATCCGGCTGCTGCAGGCCGACCAGCGCTCGGTGCTGACCATCCCGCGGACGGCGGTGAACTACAACACCTATGGTGATTTCGCCATGCGCATCGTCGAAGGCGACGACGGCCTGGTCAGCGAGCGGGTACAGATCGAGACCGGCGCCGTTCGCGACGGCCGGGTCGAGGTGGTCTCGGGGCTCGCCGAAGGCGATCGGGTGGTGGGGGCCGGCCTGGTCAAGGTCCGCCCCGGCCAGCCGGTGACCATCGATGACAGCGAGACGCCGGATCCGGCGGCAGTGAGTGGGCGATGAAGTTTACCGATACCTTCATCAACCGCCCCGTGCTGGCCACGGTGGTCAGCCTGCTGATCCTGCTGGCCGGCGCCCGCTCGCTGGGGCTGCTCGAAGTCCGCCAGTACCCGTCCACCGAAAACACCGTGGTCACCGTCACCACCGCCTTCCCCGGGGCGGACAGCGAACTGGTGCAGGGCTTTATCACCCAGCCCCTGTCCCAGGCCATCGCCGAGGCCGATGGCATTGACTACATCACCTCGGAAAGCCGTCAGGGCCAGTCGACGATTGAGGTCAACATGGTCCTCAACTACGACGCCAACGCCGCGGTGGCCGAGATCCAGGCCAAGGTCGCCAGCCAGCGCAACGTGTTGCCCGCCGAGGCCCGCGACCCGGTCATCGAATCCAGCACCGGCGATCAGACCGCGCTGATGTATCTGGCTATCTCGAGCGAGTCGGTACCGGTGCCCGAGATCACCGACTTTGTCGACCGGGTCCTCCAGCCCCAGGTCCAGGCCCTGCCGGGTGTGGCCAAGGCCCGGGTGTTCGGCCGCTCGCCGGCGATGCGCATCTGGCTCGATCCACAGCGCATGGCCGCGCTGGATGTCACCGCCAGCGAGGTCCGCCGCGTTTTGCGGGCCAACAACTACCAGGCGGGCATCGGCTCGACCAAGGGCCCCTACACCCAGATCAACCTGTCGGTGACCACCGACATCAGCGACCCCGCGGCGTTCTCGCGGCTTGTGGTACGCGAAGAAAACGGCACCGTCATCCGGCTGGAGGACCTGGCCGCCACCGAGTTTGCCGCCGAGACCTACTCGTCGGCGGCCTGGTACAAAGGCCGGCCGTCGGTGTTTATCGCCGTGGAACAGGCCCCCGGCGCCAACCCGCTGGATGTGGCCGGGGCCGTACGAGAAGAGCTCCCGGACCTGCGCCGCCAGCTCCCCCAGGGCATCGAGCTGGCGCTGCCCTATGACGCCAGCGAGTTCATCGAGGACTCCATCAACGAGGTGCTAAAGACCATCCTCGAGGCGGTACTGATCGTGCTGGTGGTGATCTTTCTGACCATCGGCTCGCTGCGGGCGGCCATCGTGCCCTCGCTGGCGGTGCCCCTGTCGCTGGTCGGCGCCGCCACGCTGATGCTGGCGCTGGGCTACTCGCTCAACCTGCTCACGCTGCTCTCGATGGTGCTTGCCATCGGGCTGGTGGTGGATGACGCCATCATCGTGGTGGAGAACATCCACCGGCATATCGAAGAAGGCCACACCAACCGCGAGGCCGCGCTCATGGGGGCCCGGGAGCTGGCCGTGCCGATCATCGCCATGACCACCACCCTGCTGGCCGTCTACGCGCCCATTGGATTCATGGGCGGCCTGGTGGGGACGCTTTTCACCGAGTTCGCCTTCACCCTGGCCGGCGCGGTGCTGATCTCGGGGGTGGTGGCACTTACCTTCTCGCCCATGGTCTCGGCCAAGGTGCTCAAGCCCGGCGGCAACCCGGGCCGGTTCGAGGCCGGCGTGGAGCGGCTTTTCAACAACCTCGCCGCCGGCTACAAGCGCGTCCTCCACGGACTGCTCGAGACCAAGAGCGTGCTCATCTTCTTTGGCGTGGTGGTGCTGGCGTCGAACTACTTTATGTTTGTCACCAGCCAGAACGAGCTCGCCCCCACTGAGGATCAGAGCATCATCTTCTTCCAGGGCTCGGCCCCGCGGACCGCCACCTACGACTATCTCGACCACTACGGCAAGCGCTATCAGGCCGCCGCCGAGCGCATCGATGAGTACCAGGCCACCTTCATGATCCTGGGGGGCTTCTCGCCGGATACCATCTTTGGCGGGCTCAAGCTGCCACCACCGACCGAGCGCGATCGCGACCTGGCCGCCGTACAGGGCGAGATGACCGGCAAGTTCAGCGCCAACCCGGGGCTCGATACGGCGGTGTTCCCGCCCTCGAGCCTGCCGGGGTCGGGCGGCGGTCTGCCGGTCCAGTTCGTGCTGACCTCCTCGGCGGGCTACGAGGCCCTGGACGCCCGGGCCAACGAGCTGATCGGCCAGGCCATGACGAGCGGCAACTTTATGTTCCTTAAAAAATCCACCGAGTTTGACCGGCCCATGACCACCCTCGAGGTGGACCGGGATCGGGCGGCGGATCTGGGCATCACCATGGCCGATCTGGGCAACAGCCTCTCGGGCATGCTCGGTGGGGGCTACGTCAACCGCTTCAACCTGGATGGCCGTAGCTACAAGGTCATTCCCCAGGTGGACCGGCCCTACCGACTGACCGCCGAGCAGCTCCAGGACTACTACATCGACACCGCCAGCGGTGAGCAGGTGCCGCTTGCCAGTGTGGTGAGCCTGAGCGACTCGGTGGTGCCCAGTTCTCGCAACCGCTTCCAGCAGCTCAACTCAGTGACCCTCGAGGGCATCCCCACCCCCGGGGTGCCGCTGGGGGACGCCCTTGGCTTTCTCGAGCGCACCGCCGAGCGCACCCTGCCGGCGAGCTTTGGCGTCGACTACACCGGCCAGTCCCGGCAGCTCGCCAACCAGGGCACGGCGCTGGTGGTGACGTTCTTCCTCTCGATCCTGGTGATCTATCTGGTGCTGGCCGCGCAGTTCGAGAGCTGGCGCGATCCGGCCATCATCCTGGTCTCGGTGCCGCTCAGCATCGCCGGGGCGCTGGCGTTCATCACCCTTGGCTTTGCCACGGTCAATATCTACACCCAGGTGGGGCTGATCACCCTGATCGGCGTGGTGGCCAAAAACGGCATTCTGATTGTCGAGTTCGCCAACAACCTGCAGATCAACAAGGGCATGGATAAACGCGCGGCGGTGGAAGAGGCCTCGGCCATTCGGCTGAGGCCGATCATCATGACCTCGCTGGCGCTGATCATGGCCATGGTGCCGCTGCTGATCGCCACCGGGCCGGGCGCGGTCAGCCGGTTCCATATTGGTTTGACCATCGCCACCGGGCTTGGCATCGGTACGCTGTTCACCCTCTTTGTGCTGCCGGCGTTCTATCTGATCCTCGCCCGGGACCATAACGCCCAGCCGGCGACCGCGGCCTAGGCCATGGCCGTGCCGGTAGATGAGGCGATCACCGGATCCGCCGCCGCCGGCGGTGGCGCGGCGGTGGGTGCGGCCGACGCGCCGGCCATCACCGCCCGCGGGCTCACCCGCCGCTACGGCGGGGTGAATGTGGTCGATGGCATCGATCTGGATATCCCCGCCGGCGAGTGCTTTGCCCTGCTTGGCCCCAACGGCGCCGGCAAAACCACGACGTTGCGCATGCTGCTGGGGCTTACGCCCCCCAGCGGTGGCGAGATGCATGTCCTTGGCGAGCCCATCCCGCACCGGGGCCGGGCCATGCGCGAGCGCGCCGGCATCGTGCCGCAGTTCGACAACCTGGACCCGGATTTCAGCGTGCGCGAAAACCTCATCACCTACGGCGCCTACTACGGGCTGGCGCGCCGACAGGTCGAAGCGCGCATGGACGAGCTGCTCGCCTTTGCCGAGCTCACCGACCGGGCCGATGCCCCCATCCAGGGCCTGTCCGGTGGCATGAAACGCCGCCTCACCCTGGCCCGGGCGCTTGTCAACGACCCGGCGCTGCTGGCGCTGGATGAGCCAAGCACCGGGCTGGACCCCCAGGCCCGGCAGCACATCTGGGAGCGTATGCACGCCCTGCGTCGCCGCGGCAAGACCCTGCTGCTCACCACCCATTACATGGAAGAGGCCGAACGGCTCTGCGACCGGGCGGCGATCATCGACCACGGCCGGATCATCGCCTGCGACAGCCCGGCGCAATTGATCGCCCGCCACATCGAGCCCCATGTGGTGGAACTGCGCGGTGATCTGGCCCGGGACTGGCTGGGCCAGGGGGATGCCGCTCCCCTGGCGCCGCTGACCGATGCCGGGCTGCGAGTCGAGCCGGTGGGCGAGACCATCCTTATCTACGGCGATGACCGCGGCCCGCTGCTGGATGCCGTTGAAGGGCTGATCGGCCCGCGCTATCTCTACCGGCCCGCCAGCCTGGAGGATGTCTTTCTGCGACTCACCGGACGGGATCTTCGCGATTGATGAGCATCTCCACCCAGTCAGACAGCTCGCCGGGCTCGGTCGCTTCGGCCGCCGGCGATCGGCTCGGCACCGAACTGCGCCGGCCACCGATCCTCAGTCTGCGCTTTTTTGCCGTGTGGCAGCGCAACTTCCGCGTCTGGCGCAAACTCATGCTGCCCTCGCTGCTCGGCAACTTTGGCGAGCCGGTGCTTTATCTGCTGGCACTCGGCTACGGGCTGGGGCAGTTCGTCGGCGAAGTCGAAGGCATGAGCTACATGGTCTTTCTGGCAAGCGGCATCGTCTGCTCGGCGGCGATGACCGGCGCCACCTTCGAGGCCCTCTACTCGGCCTTTACTCGGCTTACCCAGCAACAGACCTGGGCGGCGATGCTCGCCGCGCCCATGAACGTGGACGATGTGGTGCTGGGTGAGATCGCCTGGGCGGCCACCAAGGCGTTGATCAACGCCAGCGCCATCGTCCTCGTTGCCGCCCTGCTGGGGCTGGTGGCCGGCCCCCAGGCCCTGCTGGTGCTGCCGGTGATCCTGCTCGCTGGCTTTGCCTTTGCCGGCATCGCCATGATCGTCACCGCCATCTCGCCTAGCTACGACTTTTTCCTCTACTACTTCACCCTGGTGATGACCCCCATGCTGCTGCTCTCGGGGGTGTTCTTTCCGCTGGAGAGCCTGCCGGGGGCGGTGCAGATCGGCGCCCAGTGCCTGCCCCTTGCCCATGTGGTGATGCTGGTCCGGCCACTGATGACCGGCGGCGCCATCGATGCGCCGATCCTGCATCTGGCGGTGATTGTTGGTTATATCATCGCCACGTACTGGCTGAGCGCCGCGCTGGCCCGCCGGCGGTTGGTGCGTTAGAGCGCCTAGTAACGGATCAGCGACATTACCGGTGCGTCGGTCATCTGCTGGCGGGCGTTGAGAAAGGTGAGCTCGATGACAAAGCTGTAGCCGAGCAGCTCGGCACCCAGGCGGCGAAGCAGATCACCGGTGGCCCGGGCGGTGCCGCCGGTGGCGAGCAGATCATCGACGATCAGCGTCCGCGCGCCACGATGCAGTGCATCGCGGTGGACCTCGAGGGCGTCGGTGCCGTATTCGAGCTGGTACTCGCAACTATGCACATCCGCCGGCAGCTTGCCCGGTTTGCGCACCGGGATGAAGCCCGCCCCCAGATGAAAGGCCAGCGCCGCGCCAAAGATAAAGCCCCGGGATTCGGTGCCGACGATGTACTCGGGCCCGGGCCCCTCAATGGCATCGGCGAGCAACTCGATACTTAGCCGAAACCCCTCGGCATCCCCCAGCAACGGGGTGATGTCCTTGAAAAGGATGCCCGGTTTGGGAAAGTCCGGGATATCCCGGATCAGGCCCTCGACCCGGGCCAACGCCGCCGCACGGTTGTCCATCGCCATGGTCTTCCTCTGCTACCTCCGGTGGGTGGTTCATGCCAAGTGGATGCTGCCTGGTGGATCATGCTGCCCCGCCGCCGGGTCGGTCACAAGCCCAGGTTGCGATCGATCGCCCGGATTGCGAACAAGGTCGGCGACCGAGGGTGCTACCGACCCTCCCCGAGATCCAGGCCGTCGCGCAGGTATTGAAGATGGCGCTCGGCGGCGGCGAGGCCCGCATCGGCATCCCCCTGGCGGATGGCCTCGACCAGGTCGCGGTGCTGTTGACGCAGATCCTCTTCGCCATGGGGACTGATCAGCATCGCCGCCCGGGCCCGACGGACATGCTCGCGCAGCACCTCGAACAGCCCGCGCATCATGGTCACCAGCGCGACATTGTGACTGGCCTCGGCGATCGCCAGATGCAGCCGGGCATCCCAGTCCGCCGCCTCACCAGCCCGGCCGTCGCCCTGGGCGGTTTCCATGCGCTCGAGCGCCTCGGTGATATCGGCGACATCATCGGCGGTGGCCCGCCGCGCCGCCAGACTGGCGGTCAGGGTCTCGATGCCTTGCCTCAGCTCCAGCACATCGGCGACCGCCTTGGGCTGGGCCTCCATTAGCCGCAACAATGGATCGGTCAGACTGGGGGCGGTGACCTCGGCGACGGTATAACCGGCATTGCGCCGGACACTGAGGAGCTCGCGCGAGACCAGCATGAGCAGTGCCTCGCGCAACGATGCCCGCGAGACCTCGAGCAGCCGCGCGAGCTCGCGTTCAGCCGGCAGGGTATCGCCGGCATGAAGCTGACCCTCGACGATCAGTCCTTCGATGTGTTCTGCCACCGCATCACTGAGGCGTCCTTCCTCGGGCGGTTCGATGGGCCTGAAATGCTTTTCCAAGACGCTCCCTCCTCGGCTGCGCGCATCATAACGGGCCACGCCGCCTGATGCATGGCCGCCGCGTCAGCACGAGCGCGAGTTAAGAGCGAAGCGGATTGAAGTGCCGCACCAGCGCGGCGGGCGAGGCGTGGACCGCCCCGGGGGCCGGCCGCTGGCCGGCCGGTGCATTGGCCGCCAGCCCGTCGGGCCCGGCCAGCGCCAACAGGCAATCCCGGCAGAGGCAGTCATCGTAGCGGTGGGCGATGGCCTCGCGGACCTCGTCGGTGAGCACCACATCCACGCATTGGCAGCGATGGATGCTGCCCTGGCGGCATTCAAAACCGTTGCCGCAACGCGGACAACGCTTGGGCTCATGGGCCGGCACGGCGGCCTCCGGGCGAGATGGCGGAGCCGGACGCGGTCCCGGCCGCCGAGCTGGTGGCGGATCCAGTCGCCGAGCCGGTAGCGGTCGCTTGGGCCGACGCGCCGGCAGTCGCGTCGCGCACCGCCGGAGCGGCGTCCGACGGGCTGGCTGAGTCGAATAGCGCATCATCTAGCCAGCCGCCCTCGGCCGCCTCGCGTTCGAGCCGGTCCATGATCGCCAGGCGCTTTTCTTCGGGGTAGTCGCGCCACTCGGCAATCTCCTGCTCGGTCCGCCCGCAACCAATGCAGCGGCCGGATTCGACTTCGCAGATGCTCACGCAGGGGGACGAGCCGGACATAATACCTCCACAAGATGTAGTAGCGCAGTTCTAACAGAAACCCAACCCATGGGCAATTGGCGCGCGGGTCTGGGCCGGGCCTGTGTGTCCGCGGTATGCTTTTGGTCTGACCATCGCCGTGGAGCAGCACAGGTTCGGGTCGCATTACCCGGTCGCACTACCAGGAGGAGAGACCATGGCCACCCCAATTCAATCCCAGACCGATCAGCGCGCGATCGGCCATTTTGTCGGCGGCCAGCCCGTCCCGGGCGCCGAGGGCACCCGCACGGCGGCGATCTATAACCCGGCGCTGGGCGTGCAGACCGGCGAGGTCGCACTGGCAAGCGCCGATGAGGTGAACGCCGCGGTGGAGACCGCCGCCCAGGCCCAGATCGCCTGGGGCGCGACACCGCCGCTCCGCCGGGCGCGGGTCATGTTCCGCTTCAAAGCGCTGATCGAGGCCAACCACGACCGGCTCGCCGAGTGCATCACCCGCGAGCATGGCAAGACCTTCTCGGATGCCAAAGGTGAGGTGGTCCGGGGCCTGGAGGTCGTGGAATTCGCCTGCGGCATCCCCCATCTGATCAAAGGCGAATACTCGCCCAGTGTCGGCACCGGCGTGGATAGCTATTCCATGCAGCAGCCGGTGGGGGTCTGTGCTGGGATCACGCCGTTCAACTTTCCGGTCATGGTGCCGCTCTGGATGGCGCCGGTCGCCCTCGCCTGCGGCAATAGCTTTATCCTCAAGCCCTCCGAAAAGGACCCATCCGCCGGGATGCTGCTGGCCGAGCTGCTGCAGGAAGCAGGCCTGCCGGACGGTGTTTTCCAGGTGGTCAATGGCGATAAAGAGGCGGTGGACGCGCTGCTGACCCATCCACAGGTGGGCGCGATCAGCTTTGTTGGCTCGACCCCCATCGCCCGCTATATCTATGAGACCGGCGCCCATCACGGCAAGCGGGTCCAGGCGCTGGGCGGCGCCAAGAATCACGCGGTGGTGATGCCCGATGCAGACATGGAACAGACCGTGGATGCGCTCATGGGCGCGGCCTACGGGTCGGCCGGCGAGCGCTGCATGGCGATTTCTGCAGCGGTCCCGGTGGGCGAGGAAACGGCCGATCGGCTGGTCGCGGGCCTCAAGCAGCGGCTCGAGTCACTGACCGTGGGCGACGGGCTCGCCGATCCGGAGCCGGAAATGGGCCCGCTTGTCACCGCCGAGCATCGCGACAAGGTCGCCGGCTATCTGGATATCGGCACCGCCGAGGGCGCCGAGCTGGTGGTGGATGGCCGCCAGGCGTCGCTGCCGGGTGAGGGGTTTTTCATCGGCGGGTCGTTGTTCGACCGGGTCCGCCCGGGCATGCGCATCCACAGCGAGGAGATCTTCGGCCCGGTGCTCAGCGTGGTCCGGGCGGCCGACTTCGAGGCGGCGCTCGGCATTGTGAACGCGCATCCGTTCGGTAACGGCACGGCCATTTTCACCCGCGACGGCGACGCCGCCCGCAGCTTCGGCGATCGAGTCCAGGCGGGCATGGTCGGCGTCAATGTCCCCATCCCGGTACCCATGGCCTTCCACAGCTTCGGCGGCTGGAAAGAAAGCCGCTTCGGCGTGCTCCACGCCCACGGCCCGGACGCAGTGCGCTTCTACACCCAGATGAAAACGATCACCCAGCGCTGGCCCAAGGGCGTGCGCGAGGGCAGCGCCTTTGTGATGCCGACGATGTAGGCGGGAAAGACCACGCGGATGGGGTGGCTTGCTGGCGGAGTGGCTTGCTGGCGGGGTGACTTGCTGGCGGGGTGGCTTGCTGACGGGCTGACGGGCTGACGGGCTGGCGGGCTGGCGGGCTCGCGACAAGCCGGGACGATACGGTGCCGATTGCTCGGTGCGTGTCGTGGCTAGAGTTCATGGCTTCCACCGGTCTCGAACAACATGTGCCGGGTCGTCGGGCTGCGCCTGGCAGCCAAGCGCAGGTCATATTCCATTTGCAGCCGCATCCAGAACTCCGCTGAGGTCTTGAAATACCGGGCAAGCAGTAGCGCGGTTTCGGCGGTGATCCGCCGGCGCCCGCACTGTATCTCGGTGATGCGATTGACCGGGACGCCGATCTCCCGCGCAACCCAACTGGACTTGAGATGCCGCTGCAGGATGAATTGGTGCGTCAGCACCTCCCCTGGTGTCACCGTTGGGACCTCGGGCAACTCATTGCCAAGGCGCTGATCGATACGGCGTCGCCACTGCGTCATGGAATGCCCTCCTTTGGTTTAGCCTTTAACGGCAGAGTGAGTCGTCCCGAGGTGATTCGTCGATGCCGTCACCTTGCTGAACCCATCCGCCATCATCGAAGCGGCTCCCCGGATTCGAGCGACACCCCCCAGGCCTGACCGTCCTTGAAGACAAACTCAAGCCGCCAGCCATATCCAAGCTCCACCCGCCAGCCGCAGGGCAGCCGGGTGCCGCGGTGATCGGTCCCGGCATCTTCGAGGGCTTCGGCTGGAGATTCAGCGGGCGCCTTCGCCGGGAACGGCACCGATGGGTCATAAAGCGGAGAGAGTCGGTCTGCAAAGGCCTGCTTGAGATCCTGCTCATCAATCGCCGCATGCAACACGGCTAGATGCAGCCGCACCGCCGCCAGAAGCTTTGGATGCATGTCCTTTGGACGACGATCCCGCCAGGCGGCCGAGAGACTCAGTGACTTACAGGTCTTGAGCATTTTCGCACTGCCGTTATCTATGCCAGGGCTTCTTGGTATACCCCACAGATTTGCAGACGAGGAGACCCGTCCGGCAGGCGGGTGGTTGTAGCGGATAAGCGGCAAGGCGGCGAGGCGAGGCGACGCGACAGCGCGAAAGCGCGGTGCGAAGGCGGGGGCGAGGCGTCTCGGTAGAGGGCGGCAGCGCGGTAGGGTGGCAGCGCGGTAGGGTGGCAACAACGCGGCGCATTGAAGGGCACCAGGTCCGCAGCGCGGCAGTGCGGTAGCACCGCGAAGAACTGATGCATTGGACTCGATCGCGATTGCGGAGAGCCGGCAGAGGATGATCACCCCCTTTTATCGGCTTTTTCGCGTCTGCCGTAATACAGTTTAATGCGGTGCGCGATCCATCAATAGCGCCTGCTGACTTACGGAACGCGACATCCCCTGGTATCACCGCTACGCAGGAAATATCGCTGGCTGCAGGCCCGGCATGGAGCGGCTTCGCGCTTGCGAGGAAAGCTGGCTTCGCCAAAGACACCCCATACGAGGGGTTCACGATGCGTAAAGCATACGAAGCGAGTGACGTAATACGTCAGTCGGAGTTACGGCAGCCGTGGTTTTACGGTGAAAAAGGGGTTAACACCCGCGGGCGTGTGGCCCGGTAGGGGTGTGGCGTTCGATGGGCTCGGAGCTCGGAGCTCGGGGCTCGGGGTAAGTGGCACGGGGTAAGTGGCACGGGGCCTAAGGCAGGGCGTACAGGGCACCGGCCGCCACCTGAGCTAAAACTTCAGCAAGCCGGGGGCCGCTCGACGGCTTCAGCGCTTATGCGACATCATAGCGCCATGGCCAATACGCATCACCCCCATCGTCGCGACGAAGAAAGCGATCCCACCGTCGATATCCCCTATTTCCGCTCGAAGCTGATCGCAATGCGCGAGGAAATCGACGAGCTCGAGCAGGCGCGTTCGGAGTCGCAGGCCACCGTTGAGTTGGATCAGACGCGGGTTGGCCGGCTATCCCGGATGGATGCGATGCAGCAGCAAGCCATGGCTCAGGCCACCAGCGAGCGGGCCCGGACGCATCTGCTGCGTATTGAATCGGCGCTCAAGCGCTGCGACGACGGCAGCTACGGCGATTGTCTGCGGTGCGAGACCCCGATCGACCCACGGCGCCTGGAAGTTGACCCTGCCGCGACGCTTTGCATCCAGTGCGCGGAGCAGCCGGCTGATTAAAGCCTTCTGCCCAACACCCGCCCCTATGACCCTGGCCCGAGCGGTGATCGTCAACCACCTCACCGATCGCCCTCAGCGACCGTCCCCGATCGCCCCAGCGACCCTCCCTGACCGCTAGCTCGAAACCCGACTACTAGCTCAAAAAAAGCGCATATGCCGGATTATCCGACTCATTCCGATACGGATAGCCCAGCTTGTCCAGGCTTTCTTCGAAGCGCGCGCGCTGGTCGGGTGGGACCTGGATGCCCACCAGCACCCGGCCGTAGTCCGCGCCGTGGTTGCGGTAGTGGAAAAGCGAGATGTTCCAGCGACGGCCCAGGCGCTTTAAGAAGTTCAGCAACGCCCCCGGGCGCTCGGGGAAGCGCACGTGGTAGAGCACCTCGTGGTCGACGTTGTGGCCGCGGCCGCCAACCATGTGGCGGACATGCACCTTGGACATCTCATCCTCGGTGAGATCCAGCACCGGATAGCCCTTCGCCTCCAGGGCGGCGACCACTTCGTCGCGCTCATCCAGGCCGTCATTCAACCCGATGCCGGCGAAAACATGGGCCTCGTCGGCATGGGCGTAACGGTAGTTGAACTCGGTAATCGAGCGGTTGCCGATGGTCTCGCAGAACTCACGAAAACTCCCCGGCCGCTCGGGGATGGTGACCGCCAGGACCGCCTCGCGGTGCTCGCCCAGCTCGGCACGCTCTGCCACATGCGCGAGGCGCGAGAAGTTCATGTTGGCGCCGCAGTTGATCCCGATCAGCGTCTCGCCACGAGCCCCGGTGCGCTCGACGTATTTCTTGATCCCCGCCACCGCCAGCGCCCCGGCCGGCTCCATCACTGTGCGGGTATCCTCGAAGATGTCCTTGATGCCAGCACAGATCTCATCGGTGCTCACCAGCATGCACTCATCCACCAGCTCGCGGCAGACGCGGAAGGTCTCCTCGCCGATCTGCCGCACCGCAACGCCATCGGCGAAGATGCCCACATCTTCCAGCGTCACCCGACGGCCAGTGGCCATCGCCCGCTCAAGCGTCGGTGCATCCTCGGGCTCCACCGCGATCACCCGGATATCCGGGCGCAACTGCTTGATATAGGCCGCGATCCCGGCGATCAGTCCGCCGCCGCCCACCGGCACGAACACCGCATCGATGGGCCGCGGATGCTGGCTCAAGATCTCCATACCCACCGTCCCCTGGCCGGCGATCACTGCCGGATCATCATAGGGCGGGATATAAGTGAGCCCCCGCTCGTCGACGAGCTTTTCGGCATGGGCCTTGGCCGCATCGTAATTGTCGCCGTGCAAAACCACACGGCCACCAAAGTTGCGCACCGCGTCCACCTTGATCGCCGGGGTGGTCCGCGGCATGACAATGGTCGCGCGAATCCCCAACTGCTTGGCGGACAGCGCCACCCCCTGGGCATGGTTGCCGGCGGACGAGCAGATCACCCCTTTCTCGCGCTGCGCGTCGGTGAGGTTCGCGATCTTGTTGTAAGCACCGCGGATTTTGAACGAAAAAACCGGCTGCATGTCCTCTCGCTTTAAGAGGATATCGTTGCCAAGGCGTCTCGAGAGGTTGGCCGCCGGCGTCAGCGGCGTCTGTTCGGCGACATCGTAGACGCTCGCGGTGAGGATGCGTTGCAGATAGGATTTCATAACCGAACGGGTAATGGCCCCAAAAGCCCACAGTGTACAGAAGGAATCGACCATGAGCGCAGAGGCACAAAAGCAGGCGGCGGCAGAAGTGGCGGTGGCAAAGGTCGAGTCCGGCACGGTAATCGGCGTGGGCAGCGGGTCGACCGTCAACCTTTTCATTGACGCGCTCGCCGCGAGCGACACCCGCATCGAAGCCGCCGTGGCCGCCTCCGAGGCCAGCGCCGAGCGGCTTCGCGGCCATGGCATCGACGTGGTGGATGCCAACCGGGTGACCGAACTCGCCGTTTATATCGACGGCGCCGACGAGATCAATCGCCACCTGCAGATGATCAAAGGCGGCGGCGGCGCACTGACCCGCGAGAAAATCGTCGCCGCGCTCAGCAAACGCTTTATCTGCATTGTCGATGAAAGCAAACGGGTGACTGCGCTGGGGGATTTTCCGCTGCCGGTGGAAGTCATCCCCATGGCCCGCTCCTACGTGGCGCGGGAGCTGGTTAAACTCGGCGGCCGTCCGGAACTGCGCGAAGGATTCACCACCGACAACGGCAACATCATCCTCGATGTGCGAAGCCTTGATCTCTCGAAGCCGCTCCACCGCGAGCAGGAGCTCAACAACCTGGCCGGCGTGGTCACCAATGGCCTATTCGCCCTGCGCCCGGCGGATGAACTGCTGGTAGGAACGGACACCGGCGTGCAGCGGTTCACCGCGGCCTGACGTCGCGCCGGGCTGGGCGTCAGACACAACGCATCGGGCGATCTCAGGGTTTGCTATGCAAAAGCTCCTCGTCACCATTGGCCTTGTCATCCTGATCATTGGCCTGCTCTGGCCGGTGGTCAGCAAGCTGGGGCTCGGCCGGCTGCCCGGCGACATCCTCATCCGCCGGGAGGGGTTTACGTTCTACTTCCCGCTCGCCACCTCGATCATCGTCAGCGTCGTGGTCACGCTCATCATCTGGTGGTTTCGGCGGTAGGCGGCTCCGCAACTTATCATCAGCCGGCATCCCAAGGATTGAAAACATCAAGCCCGGGTAGCTCAAAGTCAGACACATTGCGGGTGACAAGGCAGAGGTCGTGCGTGAGCGCAGTGGCAGCCAGCAGGCTGTCAATGACAGGCAAGGGACGCTTTGCAGCCGCTGCGAGCCGCCCCCACCGTTCTGCAACGGCCTCGTCAATCGAGAGGATACGGTCCGCAAAAAACAGTCGTAGATCGTTCTCGAGCCAATCGAGAATCTCCTGCTGGCGATGACGATCGGCCATCTTTTCCGCGCCCTTACGAATCTCGCCGATCGTCAGAACGCTTAGATAAAGGCTGCGGCTATCGCGTTCGACGAACCAGCTCTGCACCGCTGGCGCTGGGGTGCGCCGCCGGAGCTCGGAGATAACATTAGTATCGATCAAATAACTCAAAGATCGACCTCACGCGGCAAGCTGTCCTCCCGCTCAAGCTCGATATCCTCTGCGCCATAAAGCGGCGATCGCCGTATGAAATCAACCAGCGATTCACGAGGCGCGGTGAGGTGATCGTAGGCGTCCCGCGATATCACCACCGCGATCGGTTTGCCGTGGTATGTGATCTCCTGGGGTGAGTCGCCTGCCGCACGTATTAAATCGGCAAAGCGCGCCTTTGCTTCCTGTACCTGCCAATCTTTCATTCCATCCGCCCTTTCTGACCTATTAGGTCAGAATACACGCACCCGCACCGATCCGTCTACTTCCCTCCTCGCAGCCACGCCCAAAGCCGGCCCAGGAATTCGTGCGAGGCCGCCTCGGTGGTGCGCAGGTCATCGGCTTCGGGGGCGAAATCGCCGGGGCGCGCGAAATGCTGGGGAATGGCTCGGTGGGCGGTTGGCGCTGGTAAGGGCTCGAGGTTCTGGCGTTTGAATTCAGCGATGGCCCGCGGCAGGTGGCTCGCCGAGCTGACTACCACGGGCTTGCGAAGCGCGGCGGCTTCGACTGGGCCGGCCGAGGCGCCATCACCGTCGACGGTCGCCAAAAGCTCGGCGTAGGCCGCCGCCTCCTCCGCGGTATTCCGTGCCGCCGGCAACATCCGGATCTGCGCACGCGGCACGCCCAGCGCCACCGCCAGATCCGCGGCGATCGCCGCCTGGGACCGGCCCCGCGGCAACGCCCCGCTGGTCACCAGGAGCGCATCCGACCGCAATCGCCACAACCGAATGCCCTCGATCAGCCGCTGCAGGGAGGTCGCGGATAGCTGGGCGCTCAACGGCAGCGAGGGGTCATCCACGGCGCCGCCACCCAGCACCACGATGGCGGCGACGTCGCGGGGCAGTACCTGGCCGCGGGCTCCATCGGGTGCGCCCACCTCAATGGGCGCATAAACGCGTTCCAGCGGCGCCATCAGGCTGTTCGACACCGGCCACCAACTGATCAACGCAAGGGCCAGCGTCGTCACGCCGATCAGCGCCAGACCACTGCGCCGCCAGCGCGTGAACGCGGCGAGGATCAGCCCTACGACCAGGCCAAGGACAACAAGGCTCAGTGGCTTTAGGAGCGCGCCGGCGAGCTTGGTGAAGAAGAACACACGCTTTCCCTGCGCCACTCTGCGCGCATCTGCCGTTGATACGCGACGCCGTCACCGATTTCATCCCGGCGCTCGCGCCACAGCCCAAAGGCGACGCTCGGATGATTCGATTGGTCCGTGCTTTTACTCATAGATTAAGGATATCGCGGGTCGGGCAGACTACGAAGACAACAACCGCTCGATCGCTCGCTTTAGCTTGCCGGAGTCCGGGCCGGTGAGCGCGCCAAACACCTCGACCACCTCGCCATCGCGGTTGACGAGGTACTTGTTGAAATTCCAGCGCGGGGCGCGGGTCTGGCGGGCGACCTCGGCGAAGATGGGGTGGGCCTTCGAGCCCCGTACCGGGACGGTGGCCATCATGTCGAAGGTCACCCCAAAATTCACAAAGCAGGTCTCGGCGGCCTTTTCTTCATCGGCTTCCTGGTTGAAGGAGTCGGATGAAAAGCCGATGAGCTTCAACCCCTTGCCAGCGTATTCCTGATGCAATGCCTCGAGCCCCTCGAACTGCCCGGTGAAGCCGCAGTGGCTGGCGGTATTCACCAGCAGGACCGCCGGCGCGTCGGCGGCCAAATCCCGCACGTTCACGGTTTCGCTTGAGTGCAGCCGGCGCAGGTCGTGGTCGAGCCAGTCGTAGGCCTGGGCGGTGGATGTCATAAGGATGGCTCCTAAAGCGATGGTCATCAGGCAGTTCACCGTGCGTGCGAATCCCATGGTCTTCCCCTTCAGTCGTGATAGCGGAGCTGGGCGATCATTAGTATCCCGTCAGACACCGTGTAGACCAAGCGATGTTCGTGATCGATCCGTCCGCTGCCAGAAAAGATAATCCTCCCAGGCATTTGCGGAAAACAGGACCTTCATTCCGAAAGCGGATGCGTTCCAGCGCGTGCTGAATGCTGCCACTCAAATCGGACTGGCGGCGCTTGTTTTGGACGGGCTCGATGACGACGGCGAAGATGCCGTCTAACGAGACCCTGTGGCCTTGCTACGCCTAGCGTAGTTAACCTCCATCCACTCGCGGTAGGCGCCGGACTGGACGCGGGCGACCCATTCCGGGTGGTCGAGATACCACTGCACGGTCTCGCGCAGGCCCTGCTCGAAGCTGTGGGCCGGCCGCCAGCCGAGCTCGTGCTGGATGCGGCTGCTGTCGATGGCATAGCGCCGGTCATGGCCGGGACGGTCGGTGACCGATTGGATAAGGGCGCGATAGGGGTTGGCGCGGTCGGCATCATCGTGGCTTACCGCCTCGCTGGCGAACGCCCGCGCCCGATCCGCGGCATCGGCATCGTCCGGTGCTGGCCCCGCCGGCCGCAATTCCGCCAGAGTCCTGCAGATGGCCTCCACCACTTCGAGATTGGTGCGTTCGGCATCGCCACCGATGTTATAGGTCCGACCGATCTCGCCGTGCTGCAACACCGTCCATAGCGCCTCGGCGTGGTCTTCGACATGCAGCCAGTCGCGGATCTGGCCGCCATCGCCGTAGACCGGCAGCGGCTTGCCGGCGAGCGCATTGAGGATCATCAACGGAATCAGCTTCTCCGGGAATTGATACGGCCCGTAGTTGTTGGAGCAGTTAGTGATGACCACCGGCAGCCCATAGGTGCGGTGCCACGCACGGACCAGATGGTCGCTCGCCGCCTTGCTCGCCGCGTAGGGCGAGCTCGGCGCATAAGGCGTCGCCTCGGTGAAAGCAGCGGCCTCGGGGGGCAGATCGCCGAAGACCTCGTCGGTGGAGATGTGGTGGAACCGGAAGCGCTCGCGCGGGGTAGCACCGGCGGGGCCCGGCGACAGCGGGTCCGCCTGGCCTGTGGCACCGGGTGAGGTACCCGGGCCGTCCGGCCGGTCATCGAGTGATGCCGCGTACTCGCGGGCGACCTCGAGCAGGTTCTGAGTGCCCACCACATTGGTGTCGACGAACACCGCCGGGCCGAGGATCGAGCGGTCGACGTGGCTCTCGGCGGCCAGATGCATGACGGCGTCGGGGCGATGTTCGCGAAAGACGCGCTCGAGGGCCTCGCGATCGCGGATGTCGACCTTCTCGAACCGGTAACCGGGATCTGCGTCGAGACCCGGGAGGGACTCCGGATTGCCGGCGTAGGTCAGCGCATCGACGTTGACCACCTCGGCGAGCTGCCGGGCGCGCAGATGACGGATCAGGGCCGAGCCGATGAACCCGGCGCCGCCGGTGATGAGGATTTTCACATGCGCTCTCCTCAACGTGCGCGTTGCGCCTCAGCGTATGACGTCGATCGCCAGATCAAGGCGCAGCTCCCCCCAAGCCCGATCGGTCGTCATCACAGCCGATCCACGGTCAATAGCGAGCGCGAGACATGCCCGATCGGCCAGCGATAGCCCGAATGGCCGCGTCGCTGGCCAGAGCGAAGCAGCAATCTCAGCTTGTTGAGCACTGAATGGCTCGATACCAAGCCCTAACGCTTCAAGCTCAGAGGCGAGCCCGATGGTTTCGACACCGAATTGCGCTGCCTTTTGAATGACTTCGGCAAGATTCACGCTTGATATGCACGCGACCTCCAGACAATCGCCAACCGCAACCGCCCCAGGCTCATCCTGCAGGTAGGCAAGCAACGCGGAGGCGTCAATGACGGTCGCCACAGGACTCAACTGGCCGGCGTCTCCGTCGCCTCATCCATGGCTGCGTCAGCCCGCCGCTCGGCGATAAGGTCGTCTGCAAGGCTAACTTTTGGATCAACCTGACTAAAGCGTGCCCGCAATCGGCGCTCGACGGACTGGCGCGGCTCGAGAATCAGCGCACCATCCTCAACACGGATGAGCAGTCGACCCCCTGGATTGAGCCCAAGCTCGCGACGCAACTCGGCGGGCACGACCAAGCGCCCCTGGGGTCCGATCTGGATTTCCTTTGTTTGCTCAGCCATCACTACCACCGCCGTGCCACCTGTAAAAGCTATGCCATATTTTATCAGAGATGCCACGTTCGGAGATCATCACTCATCCCTTGATGGCCGATGAACAGATAGATGCGTGTACCCGGGCCCTCTTAAGCCATAACCTACAGACCGCCGTGCCGTGCCCAAAAAACCGCGGGCATGACGATGGGATAGTCCTGGGAAGCAGCGAGAAGATCTTTATCGCCTGTGATCAAATAATCAACCCCACCGCGCTCGAGGGCGCGGATCAATGTGCCGAGAACGAGCAAATCCATGGGATCTCGGAGCACGTCCTCGGCCGCTTCCATCGGGTCGAGGATCTCCGCCTCAAACGAGAGGATATCCACAAATTCATCAATCTCCTGACGGCTGAGTTGATGGCGCGCCGAAAGTCTTGGCAACACCCGTCTCAGCTCATCCAGGATAAATCGAGACAAAACCACCTCCACGGCCCCATGCCGCCAGGCCGTCATGATCTGACCCGGCGTACTGCCAGGATAGGCGATGCCGGACACCACGACATTGGTATCCAGCACCACGCGGAGGGCAGGCGACATCTCTAGCCGGTTGGCTGTTTGCTGTGGCCAGCTCGCGTTTCAGCCACCGCTGCATCGATTTCAGCCAGCCCTTCAGCCTCGAGCGTATCGGAAAAACCGGCCTCAAGCCGATCACAAATCGCATCAAAGCGGCCCTGCATGCGACGAATCCGGTCGAAAAGCCGAGCATCCACCAAAGCAGCAACCGGCTTACCGTCTTTCACTCGACTTCGCCAAGGGCCAGCGCATCAATGAGCTGACTGTGCGCGGATTCCAGCGCCGGCCCATACCTTGATGCGCGATGGCTTTAGCCCTCGTACCCCTGCGGATTCTGCCGCTGCCAGCGCCAGGCATCGCGCATCATCGCATCAAGATCGTGTTCGGCCTGCCAGCCGAGCTGCTCGCGGGCCAGGGTCGGATCGGCGTAGCACTCGGCGATGTCGCCGGGCCGGCGTGGCGCGACCTGGACAGGAATGGACTGGCCCGAGGCCTTTTCAAAGGCGGCGATAACCTCGCGCACGGAATAGCCTCTGCCGGTGCCCAGGTTCCAGACAGGGCAGTTGGCAGGTGCCTGATCGCCCGCGCCCCGTGGCGACTGGCCTGACGGGTCAGTCTGACCCACGTCTGCGTTCGCCAGAAACTCCAGCGCCCGGACATGCCCGCGGGCCAGATCGACCACATGGATGTAATCGCGCACGCCAGTGCCATCCGGTGTCGGGTAGTCGTCGCCGAATATCGACAGCGCCTCGCGCCGGCCCACCGCCACCTGGCTGATGTAGGGCACAAGATTGTTGGGAATCCCCTGGGGATCCTCACCGATCCGGCCACTCGAGTGCGCGCCCACCGGGTTGAAATAGCGCAGCAGCGCCACCGACCAGCGTGGATCCGCCGCGGCCAGGTCGCGCAGGATCTGCTCGATCATCAGCTTTGAGCGGCCATAGGGGTTGGCAGGTTCACCGGTGGGGGCGGTTTCGGGAATGGGGACGTGGGCGGGATCACCGTAGACCGTCGCCGAGGAGCTGAAGATGATGCGCCGCACCCCGGCGCCGTCCATGGCCTGCAGCAGGCTCAGAGTGCCAGCGATGTTGTTCTGGTAGTAGGCCACGGGCATTTCAGTGCTCTCGCCCACGGCTTTCAGGCCAGCGAAGTGCATGACGGCGTCGAAGGGGCTTGAGGCGGTGGCGGCCGACTCGGTACGGGCATCGGCGGTGTTACCCGCAGGCCCGCCAGCGGCATCGCCCGGAGTCGTTCCCACGGTGTCACCCGCAGTCGCGCCGGTGGTGTCATCCGCAGTCGTTCCGCTGGTATCTCCGTCCGTCGCATCGCCCGTCAATACCGCCTTCATCGCCGCGCGGTCGCGGATATCCGCCTCGATGAATGGCACGGATTGGCCGGCCAATGCCTCCACCCGGTGCAGGGCCTCGCGCGAGCTATTCACCAGGTTATCCACACCCACCACGGCATAACCGGCGTTGAGCAGTTCCAGCACCGCATGGGAGCCGATGTACCCGGTGGCACCGGTGACGAGGATTTTCATGGGCGGAGCCACTCCTTTTGGCAGCCAGTCATTGCGCATGCAGCCTAGCAAAGCGCGGGCCGGATCACCGCCGTGGGGGCTCATCAAATCCACCGAAAAAGCGCCCACCACCGAAGCCAACGCCCCCAGGACCGGGCCGCTCGCGCTATACTCCCGCGCAAATCAACCGGGCACAACGCATCTATGGAAAAGTCCATCACTAACCACGCCACTTATCGGTTCTCTCAGCCGCTGCTCACTGCCGGGGTGTTCTTGTTGCCCGCGCTCGCCCTGCTGCTGCCAAGCGGCTATTCCTACGGCGCGGTGGTACTGCTGATCGGGGCGATCGCCTGGGCGATCGAGGCGCGAACCGCTGCACCAGCCGCGCCAGTACCCGGTCTGGTGCGGCTGCTAGTGGCGGTGATGATCGCCTATGCGCTTGTCTGGATGGGAGATGCGGCCTGGCGTGGCGAGGGCTTGCGCGAATTTGACCGGCCCAGTCGGTTCTTATTCGCCGCGTTTTGCCTGGTGGCGCTCGCGCGATCGCGGGTACGGGTAACGGCGCTGTGGGCGGGTATCGCCGTGGGAGGCATTGGCACCGGAGGCTTTGCGGTCTGGCAGAAGATCTTCGAGGGCGCCGGCCGGGCCAGCGGGGTCATGCAGACGATCCTCTACGGCAACTTGAGCATGCTGCTAGGGCTGATGAGCTTGGCGGGGCTGCTCTGGGCCTGGCATCAAAACCGCCGAGGGGGGTGGATGACGGCGATGGGCATCTCCGCGGTTGGCGGGATCACCGCCTCGTTGCTCTCGGGGACCCGCGGCGCCTGGTTAGCGGCGGTGGTGGCGGTGGGCGTCGGGCTGTGGACGGCGTGGCGGCTGGGCCGGGCGCGGGTCTATCTGATCGTGGCGCCGCTGGCGCTGGCCGTGATGGCGACGGCGGCCTACCTGGCCCCACAGACCGGCGTGGCCCACCGGGTGGATACCGCGACGCAGGAGCTCAAGGATTATTTCAACGGGACGGACCGACGCGGATCGGTGGCCTATCGCCTTGAGATGTGGCGGGGTGGGTTGATCCTATTTGGCCAAAGCCCAGTGATCGGACACGGCGAGAATGGCTACATTGCCAAGCTGCGGGCCCTGGGGGACGCGGGCGTCATCGAACGGCCCGCGTCGCGGTTTACCCATGCGCATAACGACTGGGTAAATGTGCTCGCGAAGCGGGGGCTGGTGGGCGCGGTGATCCTGCTGGGGCTTTATCTGGTGCCCGCCGCCTGGTTCTGGCGCAGCGGGCATCAGGCGGCGGGCGCGTCCGCCGAGACGCTGGCACTCAGCACCGCCGGGCTCATCTTTTGCCTGGGGTTCATGGCGACCGGGTTCACCCAGGTCAACTTCAACCACAACGCCGGGGCGATGAGCTATGCGTTTATGACCGCGGTGCTGGTGGGGCTGACACGCCCGTCGACTGGCGCGTTGCGGACAGCACCTCGGTCCTAAGCCATCGGTGTTTCAGACACCTTGCACACGATTTCGACACATCCGTACACCACACCCAATGGGTGGCCGATGCGTGTGTGCACGCCGTGTGTATCAGGCGTGTGCAAGGACCACGTGACAGGACTATCTCCGCCCTTGGCACCGCAGCAGCAGCTCACCGGCGCCGTAGCCGGCTGCCGCTAAGCCGGCGGGCCGAATTGCATTACTGCCCGCCTCGCCCGCAGCCGACCCGCTTTCATTGATTGAATTTGCTAGACAGAACTAGTAATTTCGATAGACGCACCTAGCAAAATATAAGAGGCAACCCCTGATGGCGACCGGCTATCAAAGACCCTTCGTCACCGACCTGGCCAATCGTCTCGATGAGGCCGCCCCCCTAATCCAGGTTGTCGTAGGCCCGCGCCAGGTGGGGAAAACCACGGGCATCCAGCAATTGATCGATCAACGGACGGCGCCGGCACACTACGCCAGTGCCGATGATCTGCTTGCAGGCGATAGCCAGTGGCTGCGCGAGCAGTGGCAGCACGCGCGGCTCCTTGGCCCCAACGCGCTGCTCGCCATCGATGAGGTCCAGAAAATCCCCAACTGGCCCGAGACGATGAAAGCCCTTTGGGACGCTGAGGCCCGCCGAGCAGCCGAGGAGCGTCTGCGGGTCGTGCTGCTCGGCTCAAGCGCCGTCCAAATACAGGACGGCGTGACCGAGTCCCTTGCCGGGCGCTTTGAGTTAACGCGCCTCGGCCATTGGCGCTTTTGCGAGCTGCAAGCCGCCTTCGGTTATGATCTCGAGCGTTATCTCGCCTACGGGGGCTACCCCGGCGCCGTCGCCTTCGAGGCAGATCACGATCGCTGGTATGCCTATCTAAAGGACGCCATCGTGGAGACGGTGATCGGCAAGGACATTCTGCAGTTCCAGCGCGTCGGCAAGCCGGCGCTCTTCCGGCAGGCCTTTGAGATCCTCTGCCACTACCCCGCCCAGGAGATCAGCTACACCAAACTGCTCGGCCAGCTCCAGGATCGTGGCAATACCGATCTCATCAAGCACTACATCAGCCTCTACGAGAGTGCGTTCATGTTTCACGCGCTGGCCAAATACTCAGCGAAAGCTTGGCGAAGCCGCAGCTCCAGCCCGAAAATGTTGCCTGCGTGTCCAGCGCTCTACACCATGCACCAAAGCGCTCGGATACTGGACGACCCCGAGCAGCGCGGCCGGGTCTTCGAACTGGCCGTCGGCGCTGAGCTCGCCCAGCAGCCCGGGGCTCTGTACTACTGGCGCGAGGGCAAGGCCGAGGTGGACTTCGTCTATGCATACCGCGGCGCGCTCTATGCCATTGAAGTCAAATCCGGGCGGCGAAAATCCCGCAAGGGCCTCAGCGCCTTTGTCGAACAAACCCCCGACGCCGTCCCCGTCATTCTCACCCCGGAGCATTTCGGCATGTTTTCGGCAGACCCGGTGGGGTTTCTCGAGCGGGTAGGCGGTTAACTCGCAATCGGCTCCGGCCGGCTAAATCCACTCGGACCAGGTTTTCAGGAATTAACGATTGACCGCTCAGATGAACCGGTCGCCATAAACCTCGATGCCCACCTGCCGAGTCGCGGCAGCCAGTTTCTGGTCGAAAGTCGCCATCAACGCACCACTGCGGATCGCGAGGTCGAGGTAACTGGCATCGTAAGCGCTCAGCCCGAAGCGCCGTCCCAGGGAAACAATCCCCTCCTGGCGAGCGGAGGGCGGTGTTGAGTCGGTCTCGATGGGTAGCTGAGAAAGGCGCTGCAGATACGTGCTCACTTGGGTTTCAGTCACCGCGCCGCGACGCTCGGCAACCAGCACGGCATTGGCCACTTCGATGTGCCACAACGTCGGCACCCTGACCGTTGCGGCCTCCAGTTCGTCAAGGAGATGGTCAGCGACCATTGCTTCGCGAGAGGTCTGGCGCCGAAATAGCCACGCCAGTGCCGCGGAGGCATCCAGCACGAGCATCACCGGCGGCCTTCGCTAATCCAATCCGGCAGCTCAGCATCAGGGACACCAACCACCTGAGGTAACGCTCGCATGGCGGCAACGGCTTCACGCCTTGCGACCTCGTCGTCGGTCTTAATTGGTACGAGGGCCGCCACGGGCACCCCGCGCGAGGTAATGGTGTATCGATGTCCGCCCTGGACTGCCCTGAGCAACGCCGGGAGTTTTGTTTTTGCTTCGTAGGAACCAATTTCAGATGTCATGACGCGTCCTCATACCATTTACCCAACCAGTCTATCGACTAGTCTATCAGTAATCATGCAATCATGAATCATGAGTTAAAGGACCCCGCGCAGCATGGCCAAGTCTTCGAACTCGCCTCAGTCCACGACCGCCGCGCGAGCCTGCTCGAGTAGAGATTGATTCGCGGAGACAAGGTAATCGAGGAAGCCGCGTCGCGCGATTGTCCGCTCAATGACCGCAGGCGGCAGAAAGCGAGCCATCTGGGCGCTGAACGCTTCAGCATTAATATCATCGGGCAAGACCGCGAGGCGGCGTCCGAGTGCGCCCTGATAATCAATCAGGCCGTAATCGGCGACTTTGGCTCTCAGCCACTCTGGGTCGATCGTCGCGCCCTGCTGCTGCAGCCAGGGTAGATCCCAGAGATCCCGATGACGGGTCAATCTCGACGCCACCACGGCGATAAGCTTGTCACAAAGCACTTCAGAGAGGCTCTCTACAGGCACGAGGATATCCTCATAGCCATCGGGCAGCGCGGCGTAGTTGCGACGCAATGGACGCAGTTCGCTCGAGTACGCGGGTACGTTAGCGATTTCGAGCCGGATTCGCTGGCGCGGCAGATCCGGCCTCGCCGGCGCGGTCGTGACAATGACTTGCCAGCGACTCACAGCAACATCTGCAGTGCGCTCGGACTCTTGTTTACCGGTGGGCGCCTTAACCCGCACATCAAGCCCGAAATCACGCTCGATCAAGGATTCAATCGCCCGCGCCATACCCTCGACATCGCCGGCAGCAAAAGCGGGTCCGCCCGCGAAGTCCAGATCTTCACTGAATCGTGGCGCTCCGTGGCAGAGCCGCAAACTGGTCCCGCCCTGGAAGGTAAGCTGATCGAGCAGGCCGGCCTGATCAAGTGCCCTTAGGATCTCGTAGTGGAGGAGCTCTTTTTCCACCACCGGCCGCAAGGGTGCCAGATCCGGTGCCTCGCTGATGGCAGCATCCACCAGGGCATCGAGCTTCATCCCACGCCCCGCTCGTCGATGATCTCCTCAAGCGCTTGCTGATCGACCATGTTGCAATTGCGTCCCACGCGCTTCAGGTCACGCCACGCCGCCTCCGGTGTAGCCAATCGAAGCGGCCGGTCCGACGGACTTACCGTCGCGGCCAGAATAGCCTCGAGCGGTCTTGCCGTGTGCGTGAACTCGATCGTTCCCAAAGGGGTTTTGAAGACTCCCTTGCGGCCGGTGGTCATAAGCGTGAGATAGCCCATCGGAACCTGCGAGATCGCTCCCCACTCCGAGAGTGCCGACTCGAGGCTCACATAGTTGTAGTCACCGCGGCGGATGGCCCGGGCGATCCGCTCGAGATCATAGCCGTCGTTGCGCAGCCCTGCCGGATACACGTACACGCCGCGGGCGGCGGGCCGCAGCCAGTCGGACTGGACAAGACGCTTGAGCGTCGCCGCCCGTGCCGCGGGACGATCGGCGCGAAACATGCGCTCGAGGTCGCGGCGGGTGAACACCGCACGCCCGCTTGCCGCCTGCTCGGTTAGAATCTTCAGCGCGTCAATCTGTTGCATCGCCGCCGCAGCCATTAAGTAGACAGAAATATTATTTGAGAATCGCTTTATTGTCTACTTGGCGCGCTAGACCGACTGGTGGTTTCGGAAGGGGATAGCGTGTTAACGGATATTTATGCGAGCTGTTGCGTTGAATTATTCTCTGCCTGGAGCCGGGCGTGTGCCACTCATGGATCACTTCTCTGGAATCGGATGCAGGGTGATACGCCCCGGGCCCTTCAGATCCAGGACACAATTGAGTAAATCACCGCCGCAATGGGTCTCAGCAAAGTCGATGGCTTCGCGGAGTCTCGACCATTGATCGGCACGACCGCGGCCTGCTTCGCGTAGGGCGATGACCCGCGGATGCACTTCGCAGCCTTGTTCTAGGTCAAAAAATCATCTTAATCAATTCTCCGGGGGGTAACCACCGGCTGTCGCTCGTTTAATCATTCGCATCACTGCATCGGTTGTGTGAATGTGAACCAAATCTATCTGCGGATGTTTGTGGGTGAAAACGCGGAAAACTTCATCAGCAAATGCCTGCCCAATTGTTTCTACACCTTCAAAGTCCAAAATCACCACTTTGAATCGGTCAACGCGCGCCAGCAGACGCTTAGCCTGCGACCTCGACACCAACTTGTCGTCCCCGTACTGAGCGAGTTGGACCGGGACTACCGTCTTATCAAAGCCAAAATCATCGCCAGCGGTATATTGATCAAAAACCTTTTTAACATTACGCGCGGTGTGGTTGTTAATCTTCATCCACACCTGCGTCCCTGATACATTTCCGGCCTCCAGAATCCAGTCTTCGTCCGCTTCAAAGTGGTGCGTGAAATAGACATCACCTGAAATAATGTCGAAGCAATCGAACATCCGTGAGGTAAAAAAGATCCCCTCGCCGCTGTGATTAAAAGGATCAGTGGTGAATTTTCCCTTGGCGAGTTCTAAAACCGCATGGCGCTCATCGAGCAAACCCAGCGCGTCTTGAATTTTTCGAAAGATACCCATTCCATCATCGATGATCATCAACTCACTGGCCATCGCCGTTCGTTTGAAATGCACCGTCACGCTGCTCGCCTGCGCATGATCGATGACATTATTGAACATCTCGGTGAATCCATAGTGCCAAATATCGCGAATGTTCTCCGGCAGATGCTCGAAGGCTGGCCCGATATCCGACCGCCAGACGCCATCTTCGGTAAGCTTACCCTCGATGGGGTAAGTCTTGTGCCAGATGTCTAGCGGCCGCAGGGCATATCGCCGAGCCTTCGTCTCACCGTGCGCAACCAGCGCCTTTTCCTCCACCAGTCGCTGCAAATGCTTGTTTACGGCCTGGCGACTAATGCCAAAGTGTTCTGCCGTGACCGCAGCAATGTCGTGGTGGTGGTCTCCAATTTGTTCGAAGATGAACTGCCGAATCGATTCTCCGCGTGCCCGCACTTTGTTCATATCGCGCCTTGATTGACAATCTAACGTCAAATTATTGTCAATTTACGACCGCTTATTGTCAACCTATGACTGACCCCTCCTGCGATCTCGCAGACTGCCACGACCCTCACGCCGCCCGCCTCGCCCGCACCCGCGCCATCATCCCTTCAAACGCCGCCCCGTCGCCGCCCACGGCGTTAGGGACGAACGGCGCGTAGCGGCGGAACAGCAGCTCGCCGGAGCTGTGCCCAAGGAGCCGGGAGATGAAGATCGGGTTCTCCCCAGCGGCGAGATGCAGGACGGCTGCGGTATGCCGGGTCTCGTAGACCCGGCGCGGCCGCAGGCCGAGCGCCTTTAGCGTCGGATGCCAGACCCGGCGCGAGACCTTGGAGGGATCGAGCGCCCGGCCATCCTCGTCCAGGAACACATAGTCATCGGGGTCACGACGGGCGATATGCGCGGCGAGCGCCTCGGCGAGCCCCGATGACACCGGCACGTCCCGCCGGGCGGTGGCGCGTTTAAGGCTCGTTGGCACGCCATCCACCACCGCCTCACGAATGCGCAGCCGAGCGCGCTCGACATCGACGTGCTTCACCTTCAGCCCATTGATCTCGCCGGTGCGAAGCCCGGTGTGAAAGCGCACCTCGAAGTACAGCCTAAAGGCCGGGTCGACGGCATCGAGAAACGCCCAGACCTCCTCGGCGGTCAGGGGCTGGACGTCCGGGCGCTCCTCGCGAAGGGTCCGAACATGCCGCATGGGGTTATTGATCCCAAGCTCACGTTCGGCGAACTGCAGGATCCCGGAGAGCGGCGACATGATCGTGTTGATCCGAGTATTGCTGATCGCCCGGGTGCCGTCGGTCTGCGTCTCGGCAGCGAGCGACTCCCGAAAGGCGAGAATCGCGCGCTCGTCGATCTGGCGCACCGGTTGCTCACCAAACACCGGGATGAGGTAGCGCTCGATCACCTGCTCGATACGCTTTGCGTAACTCGGCTTCCAGCCCTCCCGGTGCAGCGCCCACCACTGCCGGGCATAGCGGGTGAAGCTGCTCGCCGGCTCGCGCGGATCCCGGTCATGAATCCAGCGCATCGCCTCATCCTTCTTGAGGCTTTCGGGAAACCACGCCCCGTAGTCGTTGAAATCCGACGCTAACCCCCTGCCGGCTGATCCGTTCGGCGGTTGCCCGGTTCGCGCTTCGCTGAGTGCCGAGGTGCAGACATCGGATTACGCTGCCTCACCCCGGGGTCGTCCACTCTCCACGCGCTTTACTTCCCCGGTTCCCCCGGGTAGTTGTTCGAGCGCAATGCGCTCGATGTTGACCGCGGCGTTGATGTCGCGATCATGCTCGGCCCCGCACTCGGGGCATTGCCACCGGCGGGTGCTAAGCGGCACGGCGGCGCGCACATGCCCGCACCCTGAGCACTGCCGGGTGCTCGGGGCGAAGCGGTCGATGGCCACCAATTGCCGCCCGGCCCATTCGGCCTTGTAGGCGAGTTGCCGGCCGAACTCGCCCCAGCCCGCGTCATGCACCGACTTTGCTAGCCGTGTGCGGGCGAGGCCCTTCACCGATAGATCCTCAACGGCGATGACTTGGTTCTCGTCAACGAGCCGCCGGGTGAGTTGGTGCAGGTGATTGGCCCGGGTGTCGGCAACCCGTGCATGAAGGCGCGCCACCGAACGCCGGGTACGATGCCAGCGCCCTGAGCCGCGCCGCTTTCGTGACAGCGCACGCTGTGCGCGCCGCAGCCGCCGCTCTTTTGCCCGCAAGTGCCGGGGGTTCGCCAGTACCTCGCCGGTCGAGAGCACCGCGAGCGACTTGAGTCCCAGGTCGATGCCAACGCTCTTGTTCGTC
Organism: Spiribacter pallidus; assembly: GCF_040838495.1. Classification (NCBI taxonomy): domain Bacteria; kingdom Pseudomonadati; phylum Pseudomonadota; class Gammaproteobacteria; order Chromatiales; family Ectothiorhodospiraceae; genus Spiribacter; species Spiribacter pallidus. The sequence goes on from NZ_JBAKFM010000001.1 coordinate 680,042, forward strand.
GGCGCGGGCCGCTTGGCTGGCGCCTCTTCGACCATCGCGGTGACGAAATACCGCCCGGCGGCGTCACGCCGGATCGTCACCATCTTCGGCGCTTGCGCCGGGTGAGCACCATTGCGCCAGCGCATCGCCCCGAGCCCGGGGACGAAAACGTCCTCGTTCGCCCAACGCGAAAGCGCTCGATGCTGGCGCTGGTCGATCTGCACGCGCACCGACTGGGCGCTCGATCGCTTACGAAAGCGGGGGTAGCTCGCCCGGCCTGAGAAGAAGTTGGTAAACGCCCGATCCTGATCGCGGAGCTTTTGGACGATGACCCCTGCCGGCACCTCGGTGAGCCAGTTGTAGCGTGTCGTCTTTTTGAGCGCCGTGATCGCGCGCGAGACATCAACGCCGCTCACCGACTCCCCGCGCCGGCGATAGGCTTTGCTCCGACGCTCCAGCGCATGATTCCACGCCCAGCGCGCCGTGCCGAACCAGCGGTTAAGCACGGCGCGTTGATCGGCATTCGGATAGATCCGAATGCGATAACTGCGCTGGATTGTTGATGGCAAATCGGTCACTACAATCAGTCTACCCGGGAGCACCGTTACCACAATTGTGACCCAACCCAGGCCGCGTCGGATCGGGATGAAATTGGCCGCTGCCCGCGCGCCTCGCGGCGAACCAACGCCTGCAATCGAAGCTGGGTTCGCTACCCGCTCCGCGATCACTCAAGGCAGCGGGGTCCTCGATATCCATATCTCGTCCAACGTCGAGCTTATACACCGGCCGTGGATCAACCACGGTGAGAAAGGCGCGCAAACCGATCGCGCTGAGCCATTCACTCAGCGCTTTCATCCGGATCGTCCGGTTTTCGTGTTGCTCATCGATGCCGATGACCTTGCCACGCCCACCCACCAGGAGGTGGTCAAGGACCTCTACCAGGTCATCAAACCGGCCGCGGAGGGAGTGCCCGACCACAACTGGCGCGATGTGTTGAACTGGTTCGTCGATCACCCCCGCAAGCAACGAGTTTTCGCGGAGGTGTTGTTCAACCAGCCCGCCGAAGTGCTCTCAGCCAGGCAGATCCGCGCCCTGCTCGCGGATGCGGTGAGCCTGGACTCAGTCCAGCGCGCGCTCAAGCCCTACGAGCGGGCGGCGAAGGAGGCGGCGAAGCCCAAGGCTGCCGATGATACGCCCGACGACCCCGAGCCGGAGCCGGAGCCGGAGCCAGCGCCGGCGGTCAGCAATCCGTCTGAGCCGGCCGAGCCGACCGAGCCCTCCGATGAGAGCGGTGTTGATGGCCCGACTGTCGCGGCGGTTGAGCCCGACCCCCACACGCCGGCTGAAGCGCCGGACGGCCCCGACACCGATGACGACCCGGGTATCGATCATCAAAACGCCTATCGGGCAGCAAAAGGCTTCCGGCATCACCACCGGCGCGATCCCTCCGACAACGATGCCATTGATGCTGACCGCTCCGATGAATGGTACCTCGATGACCCGTTCTAACGCCGGCCCGAAGCGCCTCTCAGCGATTCTCAGCGAATGGCGCGCCGACCCCACCAGGGCGCTTGCGCTCGAGACAAGCGCGCTCGGTACGCTCGTCGAATGCACCATGGCCCCGCCGTGGAACGGGGCAGTCGATGTGATCGAGACCATCGCCGATGAGCTCGACGTCACCCTGGATGTCGATCTTCGGTCATTGGAGCTCAACGACACCAAGCCATCGAGGCTTAAGCAGGAGTATCCGCTGTTCGGGACACTGCAGGAATCGCTGCGGACGGCCAAGTCAGCGCCAGATGAGGCGGCCGGCGAGCGGGCGCGGCGCCAGATCCTTGTGGGGCTTTTCGGTGGCTTCGATGGCCACGAGGTTACGATTTACTATGACCAGTTCCTGAAGATCCGCCGGTGTCTGACCTGGCTTGGCACCGACATGCCCACGCCGCTTGGAGACTGGCGGGCCACCGCGTGGGCAGCCCATAACGCCCTTGCAGCCAAAAAGGCGAGTGAAGCGGTCGCCCCGGCTGAGCTCGACGAGTGGCTTGAGAACTTCGGCAAACTCCTGGATGGCACGCGGGAAGTCGGTGAGCGGCTTCGTGACGGGGGCGGCGGCACGCCCGGTCCCCGCCGGGCGATGGAGCGCCTGGATGACAAAGACCTCCACGCCCCGGATTTTGGCCGCTCAATCCCCCGCCGATCGGGCAAGTGCCGCGACCAGACACCTCAGCCTGATCGCGCCGACCCAACGCTGACGGCGCCCGGGACGGACACCCTGACGGTGAACCTCGGCGGGACTCGGGCCGAGGTCAAAGCGGCGTCCAGCGATTTCGAGGCCGCGCTCTCCATCGCGCTCAGCGAGACAAGCACCACCGCGCCGAAAGACGGCCGACGAATGGCACGACTCATCGCCGATCGGGCAGCGACAAGTGCCGTGCAGAGCCCGGCCGGCGCCTCGCTCCTCCCGCTGGGGCGGGTGCGGGATGCCCTAGAGGTCCTTGCCAACGAACCGCTGGATTTTCTCACCGCCTGGCTCGCACTCACCACCACCATCGACCCCGAGCGGCTGATGCGTTTAACCCAGTCCGCGGCGAAACCGCCGGATGAGACGCCGCATTTTGATGGGGAGCAACTCATCTATCGGCTTAAAAACGGCCCGACCGCCGGCGACGATGACGACGATAACCTGATGGTGGAGCTGGTCCTGCCGCCTCGCATCGCGCACTACCTGCGCACCTGGGGCGGGGAGCGGCCCTTGGCCGGCCGGCGCGACCCGATTGACCGTCAGCTCGCTTACCGCCTGGGCAATACCCCGGGCGCGACGCCCAGCTTAAAGCGGCTGCGAAAGACCGGGGCCTATGCCCTCGAGCGCCTCGCCGAGACGCGCAACACCGCGCAGATCCTCTCCGGCGGCTTTAACTTCGGGCATATCGTACCCGGCACCTATCGCCGCGAGCGCGCCGGTACGCTGCAGGCGCTTTTCGCCGAGCACAATGAAACGCTCGCCGCCGAACTGCTCAAGCGCTCTGCACCCCGCAATGGCCTTAGGCCCTGGTTGGACGGTCTTAAGACGCCGCGCGATAACCTGGCGCGTCCCACCGGCTCGGCCCGAGCGCTGGCGCCTGAGGACTACCGCGGTGTTTTCGAGGCCCTGCGGTCGGCACTCATCCAGGCGCGCAAGGCAATCAGGCGCGAACCGAAGGGCTCGAGCGCCGAAGCGCAGGCGCAGATTGAGTACCTGCGCCTGCTCGCCGCGCAGACCTATCTCGCCTTTGAGCTCGGCACCGGGGCCCGCCCAATCGCCGATCGCGCCCTCGCCACGCGGGTGGGTAAGGGAGTGCAAAGCCCCCAGCACGCCCTGCTTTTAATCCGCGATAAGGACAGCCAGGCCTACCGCGAGGCGCGCGTCCTGCCGGTGGCCAATGCGCTTGGCAAGGCGTTGGATCAGCTCAATGCGGCCGTGAATGGCTGCACGAAAATGCTTAAAACCGCCGGCTGGCGGATCACGGACGCGCGCGGCCCGGGTCGTGAGGACCTGCCCACCTGGATCGAGCTCGAGCGCGGGCAGCAGGCCGTCATGCAGGTATTCAGCAACACCGATTTCGCCCGGGTGCTCGCGGACTACAACATCGACGACCCGCGCCCGAGCCCCAACGCCACCCGCCATACCGTGTGCACCGCGCTCGATCCGGTGCTTGATGAGGCGGCCGTGCATGCGGTCATGAGCCATACCGGCGCCGGCGGGACGTATTTCCAGCCGGAATCCCTCGCGAGCCTCGATATGGGCGCGGTGAAAAACGCGCTCGCCGATGTGCTGCATCGCGCGGGCTTTCGATTGATCTAGCCTGAGGAGGCCCTCCCATGTCCATCGACCCAGAAAAGCTCTACGACCAGGTGAAGCGCCTCTGCCCAAAGCGGTTCAAGGGCCCCGATGCCGAAGTCGTGACGAGCCTGATCGCCCATACCGCCGCGCTCATTGATGAGAACCACCGGCTGCCTCGCGCTCAGGCGAATCAACTGGTCAGGGCTACGCGCCAGGCGCTTCCGGACGGTCGCAAGCGCCGGGCATTCAAGCTTGTCACCGAGGTGCTGGAGGCCATTAATCTCACCGAGGCTGCCACCTGTGCCATGCCGGGCCAGACCCATCACCCCACGCGCCCACAGACCACCGCGAGCAGCGCGTTGCAGTTCCACCAGCAGGCCATCGCCTATGCGATGGACCAGTACCTCGATCGCTGGCTTGCCGAGCGCGCGGCCTTAGAACCCATGGACCGGGCCCTGGCCCTTGCCCTGCGGCTCACCACGCGCACGGGCATGGGCGCGGATCTGGTGAGCGGCAGCCTCGCGCGGCTTACCCCGGCGTGCGTGACCACTGACGGGAACCTGCGCCTGCCCATCGATATCGCCAACTTCAGCCGCGCTTACTACCACTGGCCCCTGCCCCCGGGCTGCGCGCGGCTTCTGCCACCGGGCAGCCACAAGGACACCCGCGACGAGGTCCTGCTGTTAGCCGAGGCCCTCGGCGAGCCCATCGATCCGACCTTGCACGAGGATGCGCTCATCGATGCCGCGGCCGAGAAGCAAAAGGCTGTCACGGATGCCCTGCAAAAGGCCTTTCAGGCGTTTGCGCAGGACTTTCGCCGGGATACCGGCCACCGCGGCGGTGTGCCGCTTAAAAGCTGGACGACCTTCTGCCTAGTGGGGCGGTTCATTCCCCAGGGCCGGGGGATGCCGCCGGCGTTGATCGAACTGGGCAAGGGCTTTCCGCTGCCCGCCTGCACGGATCTGCATGCGCTTACGGCACCGGACGCCCGTCAATCGGTGCGTCTATCGGGGAACACACTCGCGAGCGCGCCCATCAAACCGCCCACGGCGGATTTGGCCAACCTGACCGCGCCGGCGGGCGGTGAGTGGTTTGATACCGAGGCCCTGCCCGAGGACTGGGCGACGAAGGCCAATCGCATTCTGCAGCGCTTCTGCCAGGACGCCGAGGCGCTACAGGGCAAGAACCATTACGTCACCGAGGCCAATCACCAAAAACTCAAAGACCAGCGCGACAAGCGCCTCGGGGAGCTCAATGCCCTCTGGGCAGGGCCGACCCTTGCCCATATCGGCCTTGGCTGGCTCTGCGAGCTCGCCCTCAAGCGGGCCAAGATCTCGACCCTGCGCACCTACGTAAGCCGCCTCTTGGCCGTTTCCACCCTCGCCCTCGAGCCAGCCATGAATCTCCCGCTCTGGGATGACGACATCGTGTATGGAATGGAAACCCGGATCATCGCCTCGCGCGACTGGCAGCACACAACCGTGGGGCATTTTCGCCAGACCTGGGGGGATTGCCTGCGTTATGCCAAGCGCATCGGGCACCTGCCGGAGGTGGAGCATCTGCCCGGCGGGCAGGCCCACGTGCATACCGCGAAGCGCATCCACATCCTCACCCCCTACGAGGCGGGCCTTATCTGGAATCATTGCCTGCACCACGGCGGTGTATGGGGCGCGCAAGCGGCCGCCGCGGTCATGCTGGGGTTCTATGGCGGCTTGCGCTCGGCGGATGTGCTGGGCCTCTGTAAACACCGGATCCAGAAGGGCCCTTTTCACCGGAGTGAGATGTCCCCCGATCATCACATCAAGGTCTCGTCTTCCCCGGGTTCCTCTATAGCGGCCTCCTTGACGGTCTGAGATGAGCGGTTTT